>CASIBD010000006.1:0-43546 GCA_949372825.1 uncultured Flavobacteriaceae bacterium
ACCGCCAGGACCCTTCTGTTATCAATTAAAGATTCTTTTATTTCATCGAGGTAGCCTAGTGAATTATTTGAATTTAAGGCGCTGGAAAATGATTGTCTAATTTTTGATTTTGTTGAATTAATGCTAGTTCTAATGTTTAACAAATCATTTGTAGCATTATCTTTAATAAAACCATATTTATCAATAATTGAATTTATTTCAGTAATTATTTCTTTTACAATTTCTAAATCTTTAGTTAGCTCATATATGTTTACATAATAAGTTTTAAATTTTTTAAGAAATTTAATATGTAATATAGTTAGCTCGACAACCGTTTTTATTTTTCTAAATGAGTCAATATCAAGTTGACTATTGAGTATTTGTATTATTTTAATTTCCTTAGAAATAGATTCATAAAAATGATTTGGAAAATTATTGTCATTCTCTAAAGACGATAAATACTCAGAAACCAAGTCTAAAGAGAAATTAATTTGATCAAAGTCTATTGAGGGGTTTAAGGACTTTAATTTTTCTTTTCCATGACTTGTAACACAATAAGAGAGTATGTTTTCTACAACAACATCAAATTCTAAGTCCTCTAAAGTTTTCTTGGGAATTGCCAAAGTAATTGTATATTAAAAATGTAAAATTAATGAATTTAATTGAAGACAAATATCAATAAATCTTGGAATAAAATTTTAGAAAAAGAATTAAAAAAAGATTATTTCATTTCACTATTAAAAACTACCGATTATAATTACAGTAAAAAAAAATGTTTTCCAGAGAAGAATAAGATTTTCTCAGCGCTAAACCATTGTTCATATGAAAATCTAAAGGTTGTAATATTAGGACAAGATCCTTATCATAATGTTAATCAAGCAAATGGATTGTCTTTTTCAGTAAATTCTAATGAAAAAACACCACCGTCATTAAAAAATATTTTTGTTGAAATTAATAATGATATTAATACACCTATTAGAACTAATAGTGATCTTACAGACTGGGCTAATCAAGGAGTTTTGTTATTAAATTCTGTTCTTTCAGTTGAAAAAGGAAAACCTGGTAGTCATTCAAAAATAGGTTGGGAAATATTCACAGATAATATAATACAGCTGATTTCAAATAATAAATCGAAAATTGTATTTATGTTATGGGGAGGATATGCTAAAAAGAAAAAAAAACTAATAGATCTAAATAAACATTTAATTTTAAAAACAGGACATCCATCTCCATTAAGTGCTAACAGAGGATATTGGTTCGGAAATAAACATTTTAGTAAATGTAATTCCTTCTTAATTAGACAAGGTTTTTCACCAATTAAATGGTAACATTAAATTATAATTATTAACTTTAGTAAAAAAATTTATGATAATTACTACCACTGAAACAATACCAAATAAACAAATAACAGAAGCACTAGGAATTGCTAGAGGTTCAACGGTAAGAGCAAGAAATGTAGCTAGAGATTTATTTGCAGGGATTAAAAATCTAATCGGTGGTGAAATTGAAGAATACACTAAGCTTCAAGCGCAATCAAGAGAACAAGCTCTTTCAAGGATGATAGAAGATGCCAAAAGGGTAGGAGCAGATGCTGTTGTTAATGTAAGATTTATGACATCAGTTATTTCTCAGGGTGCTGCAGAGGTGCTTGCATATGGAACAAGTGTAAAAATTAAATAATATGTTTATCACATTATTTTATGGAGCATGTGCTATTCTAATAGTGTTTGCCATAGTCAACAGGTATAATAAATCTAAAGAGGAAAAGTTTGAAGACAGAGATAATTAAAACTTAATATTATGGAATGGTATTTAAAGGTAATGAGAGATAACTATGCCAACTTTAAAGGAAGAGCTAGGAGAAAGGAGTATTGGATGTACACTCTAATTTTTACAGTTTTATTAATCGCATTAATGACAATTATGTTTTCTGTTTTATCTTTTAGTGATGAAACCGGAATTGAAACAGGACCAGGTGTGTATTTAACAGTTATTCTAGTCATTGTTTTTCTATTTGCACATTTTATTCCCACTATAGCTTTAACAGTAAGAAGGTTGCATGACACAGGGAAAAGCGGATGGTGGTATTTAATCGTATTAGTTCCATACCTTGGTAATTTCGTTATTTTTATTTTTACATTAATTGATGGAGATAGAGGAGATAACAAATATGGTTCAAATCCCAAAATTTAATTCAACACACATTCTAGTGTGAATGTTTATTAAAATTTTGTATATTTAAAATATTATGAAAAAATATTACTTAGACGTACTTACCAATAAATATTCAAATTTTAATGGAAGAGCAAGACGAAAAGAGTATTGGATGTGGACATTGTCTGTTACCATTATATTCATATTTGCAATGATCTTGGATAATTTATTAGGTTTAAATTTTGAATTAATGGGTCAGGACTTAGGCTATGGCTGGATTTATTTGATTGCTGGAATTGCTCATTTGATACCGGGATTAGCGGTAGTTGTAAGAAGGCTTCACGATGTGGGTAAATCAGGTTGGTTTTATTTTATAGTACTAATTCCCATAATAGGTATTTTATGGATGTTGATTTTACTTTGTTCTGATGGAAAAAAAGAAGATAATAAATGGGGGTCTAATCCTAAATCAATAAATTAAATAATGAAAAAATACTTTCAATTTAACGGAACAATTAACGGAACTACATATTTTTTGAGAATGCTGTTTACAATAGTTCTTTCAATTCCCCTTATTGTTGTTGCCATAGCTTTTGCTGCTATTGTTGGTTTTGAACTATTAGACTCAGCAGGAATTGATATTAGTAATATACAAGAAACAGGAACTTTTGATCAAGCTGAACTTGAAGAAAAAATGGAAGAAAGATTTAAAGATAATCCAGAGGAATTAGTCACTTTATTTAAAAATGCCTTTACACCGTTTTGGATAGTTGGTTTTATATTAACAATAATCCCTGTTATTTGGTTTGGAATTGCAACATACTACAAAAGAGTATCTGCCTTGTTTTATGAAAACAGATTAAACGTATTTTTCGGATTGTTAGTTTTTGAAATTGCAGCAGATTTTATAGTAATAAAATTTGACAATTGGCTAAACACCGTCTTTATGATAGGATCATTATTAATATTTTTATTTATGCTAATAAAAGATTCTGGAATACAACCTGAAGACCACGAAGGTTAACCACCAACTCTTTTTACTTTATGGCCTTGATCTGTTAGTATAGATGTGATTTTATCTCTGTATTTCCCTTGAATAATAATCTCATCGTTTTTAATAGAACCTCCGACGCCACATTTATTCTTAAGTAGTTTTGCTAATTCTTTAATCTGATCCTTTGTTCCTTTAAAACCTTTAACAATTGTCACAGGTTTACCTGCACGACCTTTTACACTATAATGTGCTTCAAGATTCTGTGGTTTAATATTATTGTGTTTTACCTTAACCTCAACTGATTTAATAACATCATCAGGGTTAATCAAAGATTTAAGATCAGAAAGAGAACCTAGTTTTTTCATTCTTTTTTCATAACTCCAATATCAATTAGTCTGTTAATTAAAAAGTCATGAGCAGTGATATCTTCAAAACCTTTTGGATTTTGATTATCAATACAATTTTCAAGGACATTTAAATTCATTGTTCCAATCGGATGCAAGAAAAAAGGAATTGAATATCTAGACTTACTCCAATATTCTTTTGGAGGGTTAACAACTCTATGTATAGTTGATTTAAGCTTGTTATTGGTATATCTAGACAACATATCTCCAACATTAACAACTATTTCATCTTCACCTGCAATAGCGTCTATCCATTCACCTTTATTATTTCTAACCTGTAATCCTTTACCGTGAGCTCCCATAAGTAAAGTAATTAAGTTAATATCTCCATGAGCTGCTGCTCTTACTGCGTTGTCAGGCTCCTTGGTAATAGGAGGGTAGTGGATTGGCCTTAAAATGCTATTTCCATTTAATACATACTTATCAAAATGATCTTCTTCTAATTCTAAGAATAATGCAATGGCTCTTAAAACATAAACTCCTGTTTTTTCTAATGCTTTATATGTGGTTTCACCAGCTTTGTTGAACTCTGGAACTTCATCTACATAAGGATTATCAGGGTAATTAAACTTTAATTTATCACTTTCAGATAAGTATTGACCAAAATGCCAAAACTCCTTTAAATCTCCTTCTTTTTTACCTTTTGCATGTTCTTTCCCAAATGAGGTATAGCCTCTTTGTCCTTTAAAACCCTCAAATTCATAGTTTGATTTAACTTCAGATGACATATCAAAAAAACATTTGATTTGATTGTACAAATCTTCAACATTATCTTTTGATAAAAAATGATTTTTTAGAGATAAAAAACCTATTTCCTGATAGGCTTTCCCAACAGATTTAACAAAATTATCTTTTTTATTTTTGTCATTAGACAAGAAATCATTTAAATCTAAAGAAGGAATATTACTCATTTTTAAATTAATTCGTTAAGATTTGAATATTTAAGATTGAATGCGTCTGCTATTGCTTTATACACAACCTTACCGTTTATTATATTAAGGCCTAATTTAAGAGAATTATCTTTTTTACAAGCTTCTTTCCATCCGTTATTTGCTAAATCTAAACCTTGCCTTACAGTTGCGTTAGTTAAAGCTTCTGTTGATGTTGCTGGAACTGCTCCGGGCATATTAGCTACACTGTAATGCAATACATTATCTATTATATAAGTTGGATCTTGATGTGTAGTAGGGTGAGTAGTTTCAAAGCATCCTCCTTGATCAACTGCAACATCAACTAACACTGTTCCAGGCTGTAAATCCTTTAACATATCTTTTGTTATTAAATTAGGAGCCTTTGCACCAGGAATTAAAACAGCACCAATAATTAAATGCGCTGACTTTATTGCTTGTACAATGTTGTAATGACTAGAAAATTGAGTGTAAACGTTTTTAGGCATAACATCATCTAAATATCTTAGTCTATCTAAGTTTATATCAAAAATGGTAACATTAGCTCCTAAACCTGCAGCCATTTTAGCAGCTTCAGATCCAACAACACCACCACCTAAAACAATTACGTTTGCTGGCTTAACTCCAGGAACACCACCTAGTAAAATACCAAAACCATTTTGAGGTTTTTCTAAAAATTTAGCACCCTGTTGAGCTGCCATTCTTCCAGCTACTTCTGACATTGGAGTAAGTAGAGGTAATGATAAATCTTTATTTTGAACTGTCTCGTAAGCAATACATATGCTATTAGACTCAATCATTGCATTAGTTAATTCTTTAGATGAAGCAAAGTGAAAATAAGTATAAACGATCTGATTTTCCTTAATTAAAGGATATTCTGATTTTAAGGGTTCTTTTACTTTAACAATCATTTCAGACTTTGAATAAACCTCTTCAATTGTATCGCAAATTACAGCTCCAATACATGAATAATCTGAGTCTTTATATCCACTTCCTAAACCAGCATCTTTCTGAATTAAAACAGTATGACCGTTGTTAATAAACGAATTAGCTCCAGATGGAGTCATTCCAACCCTAAATTCATTATTTTTTATTTCTTTTGGTACACCTACTATCATTGTATCATGTTTTATTATGCATAGATAATTACAAAATTATTAATTACAAAGCATAAAATATCAGTTTTGTTAAAATATTAGTAAATAAATTGATGATAAATGAAGAATTAATAATTACTCGAACAATTTCTTATCTATTGAAGGGAATAATTTTAGAGCATTTTTATAATATAATTTTTTCAAAACTTCATCAGGAAGATTTAAACCATACATTTTCCATAATCCATGTCTTTTCCTGTAATAATCAAAATATTCATCTGAAGTCTCTAACACTCTGAAGTAAACATCAAATTCAGATTTTTTATACGTGTCTTTCCCAAACATAATCCTGTCTTGATAGTCTATAAAAAACTTTCTTGCTCTTCTAGGTTGTCTTCCAAGTTCTCCAATAACAGCACCAATCTCAGTGTAAACATTTGGTAATTTATCTAAATGATCTTCTAATTTATCTAAATCATTTGCCATCCATCCCATATGAGCATTAATAAAAATAGTATTTGGATGATTTTTAAACATTATAAACTGCTCATCCATAACTGTTTTAAATGATGGATATTTATCTGAAGGTCTAAAACTTCCTGGTTTTTGTCTTGCATGTAACCATCTTTCATTATACTTATCTATTGGATCAAAGAAAGGGGAGGGCTCTCCAGAATGAATTAGGACAGGAATGTTTAACTCTCCACAAATTTCCCATATTGGAGACAATCGTGAATCGTCAACTTTTACTCTTTTACCAGAGCCATCTTTTAATGATAAACCCAAGTCTTTGTACACTTTTAAACCAATAGCTCCATTTGAAACAGCATCTCTTATAATTTTAACAGAATTTTTTGCAAAATCCCTATTATCAATTTTTTTGAAATCAATATTAACAAAAACTCCAAATCTATCTGGAAAATTTTCTTTTACATTAGTCAAAGATTTTTCAAGATTTAAATCCATCAGAGATTGATTTCCAACAAAAGTAGCTAAACCAGAGCCACTTAAATTTATCATGAAACCCATATTAAGGCTGTCCATTTCGGAAACTAATTTCTTTAAATTAGTATAGGACATGTCCCATTGATGACTATGAACATCTACAAAAGGGTATTTTGCTCTTTTTCTTTTATTTTTATCAACTACTAAAGAAGCTATTGGTGAATATTCTTCAATATCCATTAAGTTGTTTTTCTTTTGAATATTATCAATAGACCAATAAGAAATACCAGTAACTACAAGGACTAATACTAGAATTGAAAAAAGAAAAAGGAGAGCTTTTAAAAAATTTTTAAATGAAAAAAGCTTCATTTTATTTAAAAGGCATTAATACCTGTGTTAGATCCCATCTTAATCTTATTGAGGAACCAATTGAATCAGTAACAAAATCAATTGTTAATTGCTCAATAGAATCATCTAATTTAGAAGCAGAGGCATCAAATGAAAATAAATCATCTGCAGGATCAGGTTGAACTATTCCAAAATAACCATTATCAGAGTTAATAACTACTTTCCAGGAATTTTCTCCAGGAACGGTATAAAGCGAATATTCACCAGCCAATAATATATTATCATTGAAATTCAAGTCAGAATTAGTATTAATAATTGTGTGTCTGTTTGCTCCAGTTCTCCAGTACTGATTATATGGAACTAAAGCTCCGTCAGATTCATTTCCAAAAATCAAACGATCCTTTTTAAAAGGCTTACTATAAGTTATAGTTACTTCTTTGTCATTCTCTTTAAATACTGATGTATCTAATGGGCTTGCTGGAGGTGTAAGTGTTATATATAAATATCCTGCAGCTAATAAAACTGCTATTGTAATAAGAGTATATTTTAAAAACTTTTTCATAGTAATATAATTTTTTGAATTAATAAAATCGATTTAACATAATATAAATTATAGTTCAATTAACCTATAACTTTAACCTTAACAGCATTTAAACCTTTAGTTCCTTTAACTGTATCAAAAGAAACTTTGTTTCCTTCTTTTATTTCATCAATACATTCAGAAATATGTACAAAGAACTGTTCTTGAGTTTCTGGATCAACAATAAACCCGAATCCTTTAGAATGATCAAAGAAACTTACTTTTCCAGTATACCCGTCTTTTTTAACATTATCGCTTTTTGGAATACCGATTATAATACTCTCAGCACTTATTTTCTCTTTATCTGCTGGATCTGGTGGAGTTTCAGTAAAGTTTCCATTATAATCAACATAAACAAACTCATTTGTAACTAGTTCACCATTTTCTCTAGCTTCTTTACGAGCCAACATTTTTTTCCTCTTATCTTCCTTCTTTTTCTTACGTTTTTTCTCTTTTTCTAGTTTATTAAATGTTTGTTGTGATTTAGCCATATTAAATATTAAGTTTTTAAAAATGTAAAAGTAATTCTTTTCTGATTCATATTAAAATTTGAATTAAAAGGTTTATTATAACTTATTCAATATTGATATTAGTGGAAACAAAAAAAACCCTTAATAAAAAGGGTTTTTTTAAATAAAAATGTTCTATAAATTGAGGTTAATTTGATCCAGGATACACTCTTATAGTAGTTCCAGAAAAAGAACTTATCATGTCACTATATTTGGAAGATTTTAAAAGAAAATCTTGCGAATCTGGGTTAGCAAAAACAGCTTCTCTTCCTCTTAACCAGTCACCTAAATTATTAGATCTAGCTACCATAATATGTGTTACTCCATCTTCAGCTCCACTTATTGCTTCATGAAGTTCTATTACACCATCAAAATTGTTTGAGTTGGCTTTAATAAAATCAGAAGCTAATGCTGCAAACTTAGGTACATCATTAACTTTATAACTCCATACGTTAGAGTAATTATAAGCTCCAGCTTTCGAAGGATCAAAAATTAATGGTGAAGCTAAAATACTCGAATATGGTTTTGCTACAGATTCAAAAATTTTCTGAACTAAATTGTTTTCAGCAAAATCTCCTGGTCCACTACCCCATCCTTTAAAATAGTCAGCATTAGGAGCTAAAAAACATATTTGGTGAGTAAAATTATTAGTTGAACTTGAAAACTCTAAATCAAATATAAATACAGTAAATGGCATTTGTGACATTTCATCAGCAGCAAATAAACCATCCATTGCAGTTACTAATTCTTTTGCGTCAGATTCTTTTTCAACGGAAAAATTAAAACAAGCCCAATAGCCCTTTTCCTGAGAAAACATTGAAACTGAAACAAACATAAACAGTGTAAATAAAATACTTTTTTTCATAACGATTTTTTAAATTTTTAATAAATATAAAAAATCATTACAATAATTAAAAAAAACATTCAAATAAAAATGTTTATTGAATAAATTATTTTATAAATACATAGTTTGATAAAATAAAAACTCTATAAAAATTGTTCGATTTGATAAATTACAAAGATCTTTCCCTTAGTATTTTAACGACATCTTTCATTTTAAAGCCTTTTTCTTGAAGAAGTATTAAATAATGAAACATAAGATCAGCAGATTCATTTAAAAACAAGTCATCATTATCATCCTTGGCTTCTATTACAAGCTCTACCGCTTCTTCTCCTACCTTTTGAGCGATTTTATTAGTTCCTTTCTTAAATAAACTAGATACGTAGCTAGAATCAGAAGGATTATTCTTCCTGTCTTGTATAATATTCTCAAGAGTTATTATAAAATCATCCGACATATTTGAATCTTCAAAACATGTGTCATCTCCTTTATGACAAACTGGACCAACGGGATTAACCTTTATAAGTAATGTATCATTATCACAATCTTCTTTTAATGAAACAACCTTAAGTTCGTTACCACTTTCCTCACCTTTTTTCCAAATTCTTTGTTTAGTTCTACTATAAAAATGAACCACATCTGTACTTAAAGTTAAACTTAAAGACTCTTTGTTTAAATAACCTAGCATCAACACTTTATGAGTGTTATAATCTTGAATAATTGCAGGCACTAATCCGTCTTTATTTTTATTAAAATCTAAATTCATAATCGTATAGGTATATTATTGTTTTTTAATTCTATTTTGAGCTCTTGTAAGCTAATTTCATTAAAATGAAATACGCTTGCTGCAAGAGCGGCGTCTATATTCCCTGATTTAAACACTTCATTAAAATGTTCAATCTTACCTGCTCCACCAGATGCAATTATAGGGATATTAACTATTTGAGATAATTCTTCAAGTGCATTACAAGCAAATCCATTTTTAGTTCCGTCATGATCCATCGAGGTAAAAAGAATTTCTCCTGCTCCTCTATCCTCTACTTCTTTAGCCCAGTCAAATAACCTGATATCTGTTTTAACCCTTCCTCCAACCAAGTAAACAAACCAATCATTATCAACATACTTAGCATCTATAGCAACTACAACACATTGAGTTCCGAAATTTGTCGCTAACTCATTAATAAAATCAGGGTTTTTTACAGCATAACTGTTTATAGAAACCTTGTCTGCTCCACTTCTAAGAAGGATATCTACATCCTTCTACTGTTTTAATTCCACCACCAACAGTGAACGGAATATTAATATTCTCTGAAATCTGGTCAGCAAGCTTAGCAAATGTCCTTCTATCTTCTTTAGTAGCTGTTATATCTAAAAAAACAAGCTCATCTGCTCCGTTTTCAGAGTAATATTTAGCAAGCTCAACTGGATCACCAGCATCAATAAGGTCTACAAAGTTAACACCCTTTACTGTTCTTGAGTCTTTAATATCAAGACACGGTATTATTCTTTTTGCTAGCATTATGTGTTTATAAAATTCATTAAACTTTTCAATTCTATCTTGTTTTCATAAATCGCTTTTCCAAGAATAGCTCCTTCACAACCAATCTCTTTTAAATCTTCTAAATCCTTAATACTTGAGATTCCCCCTGATGCAATTAAACAAATATCCTTATATGACTTCAAGATGTTTTTATAAGTTTCTATTGAAGGACCTTTAAGCATTCCGTCTTTGGAAATATCAGTTGGAATAACATACTTTACCCCTTTTGAGATGTGATAATTTAAAAAATCCATAAGATCATTCCCAGAATCATTAAGCCATCCATTGGTTTTAATCTTATTATCTAAAAAATCAGCACCTAAAATTATCTTATCTGCTCCGTATTTATCAAACAATTCAATAAACGTTTCAGGGCTTGAAACGGCAATACTACCTAGAGTAACCTGAGATGCGCCTGATTCAAATGCAACTCTAACATCTTCAATTGATTTCAATCCACCACCAAAATCAACATTTAAAGCTGTTTTTAGAGCAATTTGCTCTAGAATCTTATGATTTATAATCTTACTTGACTTGGCGCCGTCTAAATCAACTAAATGAAGATAATTAATCCCATGATCTTCAAACCTCTGAGCCATTTCAAATGGACTAGAGCTATATATAGTTTTTTTACTGTAATCACCTTGTGATAGCCTTACACACTTTCCTTCAATAATATCAATGGCTGGAATTATTCTCATTATGGATTAGTTATAAAATTTTTAAGTATAATTTCACCTTTGCCTCCACTCTTTTCAGGGTGAAACTGAACTCCAGTAAAATTATTTTTTTTAATTGCCGTACTATAATCAATTCCGTATTTAGTAGTTGATATAGTTTCTGAAATAACGGGGACAAAATAACTATGTACTAAATACATGTACTCCTTTTCACTGATTGAATTAAACAGACTAGTCTTTAAATCAAAAATAGTATTCCATCCAATTTGAGGAACCTTTAGAGAGTTGTCGAACTTTTTGACCTTAGAATTAAATATTTTAAGACACTCGGTATTTCCTTCTTCAGAGAAATTACACATTAACTGCATGCCTAAACATATACCTAATACTGGTTGTTTTAAATTAGGTATAAGCAAATCCAATCCTTCAGACTGAAGTTTTTTCATTGCACTACTAGCCTGCCCTACACCAGGAAAAATAACTTTATCTGAATTTGAAATCACTTCTTTGTCTGAAGTCAAAATTCCTTCACAACCAAGTCTTTTCAAAGCGTATTTCACACTTTGAGTATTTCCAGCTCCATAATCAATTATAGCTATTCTCATTACAAAACTCCTTTAGTGGATGGTAATATTAATTTATCTTGATTTTTACTTACAGCACTTTTAATACACTTAGCAAAAGCCTTGAATATAGATTCAATTTTATGATGCTCGTTAGTTCCTTCAACTTTAATATTAGCATTTAGTTTAGCTGCGTCACAGAACGATTTAAAAAAGTGGTAAAACATTTCAGTTGGCACATCCCCTATTTTCTCTCTTTTAAATTCAGCGTCCCAAACCAGCCAACTTCTTCCTCCAAAATCTATTGCTACTTGAGCTAAACAGTCGTCCATCGGTAGTGAAAAAGCATATCTTTCGATTCCTATTTTCTTTCCTAGCAGAGTGGAAAAAGATTCCCCAAGTGCAATTGCAGTATCTTCAATAGTATGATGCTCGTCAACATTTAAATCACCGTCAACTTTAATATTTAAATCTATTAGCGAGTGCCTAGAAAGCTGATCTAACATGTGATCAAAAAACGAAAGGCCAGTATCAATATTACTTTTTCCTGTTCCGTCTAAATCAAGCTCAATCTCAATTTTAGTTTCATTTGTAATTCTCTCAAAATTAGAATACCTGCTTAACCCACTTAGATACTCATAAACTGATTTCCAAGAATCTGTTTTAAGTTTTACAACATCGCTTAACGACTTGTCTAAATCTGAGCCATTGTAAAAAATTCCAGAACATTTTAAGTTATTAGCAAGTTGCATATCAGACGATCTATCTCCAATAACAAAAGAATTAGCCATATCAATGTTACTATCCTCTATATATTCTGTTAACATTCCTGTTCTTGGCTTTCTGTAATTTGAATTTTCTTTTTCAAAACTCTTGTCAATATGTGTTTTAAAAAAATTAATTTTTTCATTTTTAAAAGAGCTAATAATAAAATTTTGAACAGGCCAAAAGGTTGTTTCTGGAAACGAGTCTGTTCCTAGACCATCTTGATTTGTAACCATTACAAGTTCAAAATCTAACTCTTCACTAATTTTATTTAAATACTTAAACACTCCAGGAAGAAAACTTAATTTCTCAAAACTATCTAATTGCTTATCCAGTTTAGGTTCTTCAACCAAAGTTCCATCTCTATCTATAAAAAGAATCTTTTTCATAATTCATTTAATGTTTTTATTAATATTTTATTTTCATCTTTTGTACCAACTGTAATTCTTAAACAGTTTTGACACAAATATTGATTCGTTCTGTTTCTAACTACAATACCCTTTTTCAATAACTGATTGTATCTTAAATCAGCATTATCCACTTTAACAAGTATAAAGTTTGCGTCAGATTCGTATATTTTTTCAACAAAATCAAGTTTTTCTAAAAAGGAAATCAACTTCTCTTTCTGATTTAAAATAGAATTGACATTACTTTTAATTTCACTAACCTTTTTCAGCTCCTCTAAAGCTTTATTTTCAGTAAGTATATTTATATTATATGGAGGTTTGATTTTATTTATGTAACTAATAATTTTTTCGTTTGAAAATCCCATCCCTAATCTGATACCTGCCATTCCATAAGCCTTAGACATAGTTTGAGTAATTATTAAATTTTCATACTTGCCAATAAGATTAATTAAAGATTTTTGAGATGAAAAATCTATATAAGCCTCATCAATAACAACAATACCCTTGAAGTCTTTAATTAAATCACTTAAAATATTAATATCAAATGAATTTCCTGTGGGATTATTTGGAGAGCACAAGAACAAAATCTTAGTATTAGATGGTTTTAAACCTAGTATTTTATCTGTATCAATTGAAAAATCGCTTTTTAATGGAATTTCAATGTTTTCAACACTATTAGTCTTAGCTATCACATCATACATGCCATAAGTTGGAGGAAGAGTAATTATCTGATCTTGGTTTGGATTACAAAAAACCCTAACAATTAAATCGAGAATTTCGTCAGTCCCGTTACCAAAAACAACTTGATTTACATTTACATTTTTAATTTTAGAAACAACTGTTTTTAAATCATTATGCTTATTATCAGGATATCTATTAATTCCATTATCAAAAGGAGATTCATTTGCGTCTAAATAAATTAAATTTTCATCACATCCGTTCTTGTACTCATCTCTAGCAGATGAATACGAAGACATATTTTTAACATTATCTCTTACTAGAGCATCTATTTTCATATTAACTTTTTAAATCTTTAACCCTTATTGATACCGCATTTTTATGAGCCTGTAAACCTTCTGCTTTAGCCATAGTCTCTACTGTTTTTGAAATATTCAATAAACCAGTTTTTGATATTTTCTGAAAAGTGATTGTCTTTTGAAAACTATCTAAATTAACACCACTATACTGTTTAGCATTTCCATTTGTTGGCAGAGTGTGATTTGTTCCTGATGCGTAATCACCAGCGCTTTCAGGTGTGTAATTACCAATAAATACAGATCCAGCACTTACTATATTATCAATAAAGAAAGATTCGTCTTGAACATTAATTATATAATGCTCTGGTGCATATAAATTAATGAAATCAATTGCCTTAGTCTTATCATCAAAAAATATAAGTTTAGAATTTGAAATTGATTTATTAATAAAATCTATTCTATCTAAGCTTTTGACTTGATCATTTATACATTTTTCAACTTCATTTATTAAGGATTTTGAAAGACTTACAAATATAACCTGACTATCAGGTCCATGCTCTGCTTGAGAGAGTAAATCTGATGCTATATAACTAGGGTTAGCATACTTATCAGCTAACACTAATAATTCACTTGGACCTGCAGGCATATCAATTGCTGTATTAAAATTGATCGATTTTAATTTAGCATAGGTAACAAACTGATTTCCTGGTCCAAATATCTTATTTACTTTAGGAACAGTCTCTGTTCCTATACTCATAGCCGCTATTGATTGAGCTCCACCAACACAAATGACTGTATCCACTTTACAAAGTTTAGCACAATACAAGATAGCAGGATGAAGTTCGCCATTTTTATCAGGTGGTGAACAAAGTACAATGTTTTTACATTTAGCTATCATAGCAGGAATAGCTAACATTAAAACTGATGAAAACAAAGGAGCTGTACCACCTGGGATATACAAGCCAACGTTTTCTATAGCTCTTTTTTCTTGCCAACATAAAACCCCAGGTGTAGTTTCAATTTTATTGAAATCAATAACCTGATTCTTGTGAAATTTATAAATGTTATTAAAAGCTACATTGATTGACTCTTTTAAATCCTTGTCAATATCATTTTCTGAATTATTAATTTTTTCAGAGCTAACCTTTAAATTATTCAATTCAACATTGTCGAATTTTTTTGTGTATTCTATTAAAGATTTATCTCCATATAATTCAACATTTGTAAAAATTTCATCCACAACGTCTTTTACAGAATCAAGACTATAAACTGGTCGTTTAACCAACGAAGTCCATGTGCTTTTATTTGGGTTAAATATTTTATTCATTATAAAACCATTTTTTCAATTGGACACACTAATATATCTTCAGCTCCAGCAGCTTTAATTTTATCGATCACTTCCCAAAAAGTATCTTCATTGATAACTGAATGCAAAGAGCTCCAACCCTCTTTATTTAAAGGAAGAACAGTTGGACTCTTTAAAACAGGAAGTATTTCTGAAATAGCATTTATTTTATCATTTGGAGCGTTTAAAAGAATATACTTAGACTCTTTGGCTTTTAAAACAGCTCTAACTCTAAACAAAAACTTGTCTAGCAAATATTTGTTAGATTCTAACACATGTTTGTTTCCAGCCAATACAGCTTGTGATTCATGAATTACAAATACTTCTTTTAAGTTATTTTTATAAAGTGTACTGCCACTTGAAACTATATCACATATAGCATCTGACAATCCAATGTTTGGAGCTATCTCAACCGATCCGTTAATAACATGAATATCCGCACTAATATTGTTTTTATTTAAAAACTTTTTAAGTGTATTTGGATAGGATGTAGCAATTTTAAGATTGTTTAAATAAGAAATAGAATTAAATTCAACTTCTTTTGGAACTGCAATTGAGACCTTGCATTTAGAAAATCCTAAATTTTCTATAACATCAATTTTAAAATCTTTTTCGATTAATAAATTTTCGCCAATTATTGCTAAATCAACTACCCCATCGTTAATATATTTTGGAATATCACTGTTTCTTAAAAAATAAACCTCAATAGGAAAATTTCTAGCCGAGGCCATTAATTGATCCTTATAGTTGTCTATTTTAATTCCACATTTATTCAAAAGGTTTAAAGAATCCGTATTGAGTCTTCCTGATTTCTGAATTGCAATTTTTAGTTTTTTCATTTATTGATTTTTTTTATAAAAAAAATGCCCGTTTGAATTAACAAACGGGCATGTATAATAATATAACAATATCATCACATCACTCGTTTGAGGATATTAAAATGATGATGATTGTTACGGTTAAATTTCATTGTTTAAATTTGAATTGCAAATATTATAAAAAAATTATTGATTTCCTAGAATAATTGGTAAACCATCTTTTCCACTTCCAATTACAATTACTTTAGAGTTAGGAGACTCAGCAAGTTTAGTAGTAGCTTCAATACCCTTATCTCTTAAAATATTAGTTGTTAATGAAGAATTTAAAATTCTATTTGCATCAGCTTTACCTTGAGCATCAATTCTAACTTTATCTGCTTCCTTTCTAGCTGATTCAAGTTTAAATTCATATTCAAGAGACATTTGTTCTTGACTAAGCTTTCTTTCAATTGCTTGCTTAATTGTATTAGGTAGAGTAACATCTCTAACTAAAACATCATTAATTTGAACATGTTGCTCTTCAACACCTTTTTTAAGTTCATCATAAATTTCACTTTCAATAGCATCTCTTTTTGTTGAATAAAGCTGTTCAGGTGTATATCTACCTACAACACTTCTTGCTACTGCTCTAATATTAGGAACTATTACTATATCTAAATAGTTTGAACCTTTAGTCTGATGTAAAAGTCCTAATTCGTCAGCTTTTGGCTGATATAATACTGAAACATCTAGAGAAATCTCTAATCCATTTGAAGAAAGTACTTGCATTTGACTTTCAAAAACTTCTTGTTGTTTTACATTGTATAAGTATACCTTATTCCAAGGCAATATCAAGTGAAAACCTTCACTAAGGGCAGGTTCATCAACCACAGTACCCTCTCCAAAAGTTTTAAACAATACACCTGCTTCACCATATCCTATGTTAACAGCAGACTTCATTAGTCCTATAACAGAAAACATTATTAGTAATACAACTGGTAATCCGATTTTATTAATTCTATCCATTTTATTATTTATTTAAATTATTATGTTAGCATGCCGCCATCGACATTAATTACTTGACCCGTTATAAAAGTCGAAAGGTCAGATGACAAAAATAAGCAAAGATTTGCAACATCTTGTGGTGTTCCGCCTCTTTTTAATGGAATTCCATTAATCCATTGATCAACAACCTCTTGGTTTAACTTATCTGTCATTTCTGTTCGAATAAATCCAGGAGCAACAACATTTGATCTTATATTTCTAGAACCAAGTTCTAGAGCAATTGATTTTGAGAATCCAATAATACCAGCTTTTGATGCTGCATAATTGGATTGTCCAGCATTACCTTTAATTCCAACTATTGAACTTATATTTATTATACTTCCTGATCTATTTTTTAAAAATGTTCTTTGGGTTGCTTTAACCATATTAAATACAGATTTTAAATTCACTTCAATAACCTTATCAAAATCGTCTTCATTCATTCTCATCAACAGATTATCTTTAGTTATACCTGCATTGTTAATTAAAACATCAATAGTTCCAAAATCTTCGATTACCTTATCAACAAATTTTTGAGAATCATCAAAACTTGCTGCATCACTTTGGTATGCCTTACAATTAATATCAAATTCTGACATCTCATTAATCAAATCATTAGCAGAATCTACAGATTTAGAATAAGTAAAAGCAATATTTGCTCCATGGGAAGCTAAAACTAAAGCTATACCTCTCCCAATCCCTCTACTAGCGCCAGTAATTATTACAGTTTTGTTTTCTAATAATTTCATATTGTAAATTTATATTATAAAATCTCTGCTACTCTTTTGCCTATTTCAGCAGGAGAATCCACTACATGAATACCACATTCTCTCATAATTTTTTTCTTTGCTTCGGCCGTATCTTCTGCACCACCAACTATAGCACCGGCATGACCCATTGTTCTACCCTTTGGAGCTGTTTCACCAGCAATGAATCCAACTATTGGTTTTTTATTTCCATTTTCTACAACCCACTTAGCTGCATCAGTTTCTAATTGACCGCCAATTTCGCCAATCATTACTATACAGTCTGTTTCGTCATCGTTCATAAACAACTCGATAGCATCTTTGGTTGTAGTTCCAATGATTGGATCTCCTCCAATTCCAACAGCTGTTGATATACCAAGACCTTGTTTTACAATTTGATCTGCTGCCTCATAAGTTAATGTACCTGATTTTGAAACTAGACCAATTCTACCCTTTTTAAAAACAAACCCAGGCATTATTCCAACTTTAGCTTCATTAGGCGTAATTACACCAGGACAATTCGGACCAATTAATGTACAAGTTTTGTTTTCTAAATATTGATTAACTCTTGTCATGTCTGAAACTGGGATACCCTCAGTTATGGCTATAATGGTTTGAATACCTGCATCAGCAGCTTCCATGATTGCATCCGCAGCAAAACCAGCTGGCACAAATATTATTGACGTATTAGCTTCTACTTTTTCTACAGCTTCAGAAACAGTATTAAACACTGGTTTTCCTAAATGTGTTTGACCACCTTTTCCAGGTGTTACACCTGCAACAACATTTGTTCCATAACTTATCATTTGCTCTGCATGAAACGTACCTTCACTTCCCGTGAATCCTTGAACAACAATCTTAGAATTCTTGTTTACTATTATACTCATAAATTAATTTAAATTTTAACTCTTTCTATGTAAGAGCCTTTTTCTGGATCTATTTTTATTTTATCTCCTTCATTGATAAATAAAGGAACATTTATTTTTGCACCTGTTTCTAAAATAGCAGGCTTTGTTGCATTAGTAGCTGTATTTCCTTTAATACCAGGTTCAGTTGATGAAATCTCTAATATTACGTTTTGAGGCATTTCAACAGAAAGTGTAGTTCCATCCTCTGTATTTATTAAAACAGTTACTATTTCTCCTTCTTTTAAAAACTGAGAAGAATCAAGTATAATTTCTTGAACTGTTATTTGATTATAATCATCAACATTCATAAAATGATAGGTTTCTGCATCTTTATACAGATATTGATATTTTTTAGTTTCAACTCTTACATCTTCAATTTTGTGACCTGCAGAGAAAGTATTATCAATTACTTTTCCATTGGTTACACTTTTTAATTTTGTTCTTACAAATGCAGGACCTTTCCCAGGTTTTACGTGTAGAAATTCAATAATCTTATAGATGTCATTATTGTATTTTATACAAAGACCTTTTCTAATGTCAGATGATGATGCCATAATTAATTTTTAAAATAACCTTTCATTATTCCTCTTTGAGAGCTTTTGATGAATTGAAGAATTTCATCTCTTTCCTTTGTAGCTTCCATTTCACCTTCCATAATAGCTACTGCTTGAGTGTTATTATATCTTTTTTGGTAAAGTGTCCTATACATGGACTGAATTTCCATTATTACCTTATTGTCAAATCCTCTTCTTCTTAAACCAACTGAATTTATTCCAACATATGAAAGTGGTTCTCTTGCTGCTTTTACAAAAGGTGGCACATCTTTTCTAACTAAAGAGCCACCTGCAACAAAAGCATGATTTCCAATTGAACAAAACTGATGAACAGCAACCATCCCCGCTAGAATAACATGAGACCCTACAGTTACATGACCGGCTAAAGTTGAATTATTTGAAAAAATACAATTATCTCCAATAAAGCAATCATGAGCTACATGAGAATAAGCCATTATTAAACAGTTTTTGCCGATTTTAGTTTTATTTCTATCAGATGTCCCTCTATTTATTGTTACACATTCTCTAATAGTGGTGTTATTTCCTATTTCAACAGTAGTTTCTTCACCCTTAAATTTTAAATCTTGTGGAACAGCCGAAATCACTGAACCAGGGAAAATTGAAACATTTTTTCCAATTCTAGCTCCACTCATTATTGTTACATTAGAGCCTATCCAGGTTCCATCTCCAATAATAACATTTTTATCAATAGATGTAAAAGGTTCTATAACTACATTTTTAGCAATTTTAGCACCAGGATGAATATGTGAAAGTGGTTGATACATTAAGATTCTGTTTTTCTAATTATTTTAGCTAGTAATTCTGCTTCACTCGTTAGTTTGCCGTCAACAAATGCTTGTCCTTTCATATGAATTATTCCTCTTCTTAAAGGAGATAATAATTCTAATTTAAATATTAAAGTATCACCAGGAACAACAGGGTATTTAAATTTTGCATCAGTAATTTTAGCAAAAAAAGTAAGATAATTCTCTGGGTCAGGAATAGTATTTAAAATTAAAACTCCTCCAGCCTGAGCCATTGCTTCAATTTGCAAAACTCCTGGAAAAATAGGTTGACCAGGAAAATGACCCTTGAAAAAATCTTCATTCATGGTTACATTTTTTAACCCAATTATATGTGATTCTGAAATCTCAATAATTTTATCTACGAATAAAAACGGAGGTCTATGAGGAAGGAGTTTCATGATTTGATTAACATCCATAGCTGGAGGCTTATTCAAATTAACTTGTGGAGCTATATTTCTTTTCTCATTTTTAATAATAGAAGAAAGTTTTTTACCAAACATTGTATTAACATAATGTCCAGGCTTATTAGCAATTATCTTTCCTTTAATTCTAGTTCCCACTAAAGCTAAATCACCAATAATATCTAATAATTTGTGTCTAGCAGCTTCGTTTGGATAATGTAACGTAAGATTGTCTAGGATACCGTTTGATTTAACAGAAATTTTATCTTTATTAAATGCTTTTTTTAATTTTTCCATAGTCTTAGATGATAATTCTTTATCAACATAAACAATAGCATTATTTAAATCACCTCCTTTAATAAGACCGTTTTCTAGGAGCATCTCAATTTCATGTAAAAAACTAAAGGTTCTAGAATCTGCAAATTCATCTTTAAATTGTGTTAATCTTTTCATCGTTGCATTTTGAGTACCTAGAATTTTAGTACCAAAATCAACCATTGCTGTAACTTCATAATATTTAGAAGGAATAATTGTTATATCACTTCCACTTTCTTCATCATAATATGAGATTACATCCTTTACAATATATTCATTCCTTTCTTTAGTTTGTTCTTTGATTCCTGCATTAATAATTGCTTCAACAAAATATTTAGAGGATCCATCCATAATTGGAGGTTCTGAAGCATCAATTTCAATTAATACATTATCAACTTCCATTCCAACTAATGCTGCTAAAACGTGTTCAGATGTTTGAATAGTTATTCCATCTTTTTCAAGTGTAGTTCCTCTTTTAGTACTAACGACATAATTTACGTCAGCTTCAATAATTGGCTTGCTTGGAAGGTCAGTTCTACAAAAAGCATAACCAAAATCTTCCGCGGCAGGCTTGAAAGTTAAATTAACTTCATTACCAGAGTGAATACCAACCCCTTTAAGTGAAACAGACTTTAAAATCGTACGTTGTTTACTCATTTTATTTTTTTTTGAAAAGGTCATTTAATTTGTTCATTATTTTTGGTAAATTTTTAAAATGAACATATGATTTATTGTAATCTAAATAATTGATAGCAGGCATTCCCATTACAGTAGTGTCAGATGGAATACTTCTCATAACTCCAGACTGAGCCTGAACCATTACTCTATCTCCAATTTTTATATGACCTGAAATACCCGCTTGACCACCTATCATACAATTTTTTCCAATCGATGATGATCCAGCAATTCCAACACAAGCCGCTATTACTGTATTTTCTCCAATTTCAACATTATGCGCTACTTGAACTAAGTTATCGATTTTTACACCTTTTTTAACAATAGTAGAACCTAAAGTAGCTTTGTCAATAGTACAATTAGCTCCAATTTCAACATTGTCTTCAATGATTACATTGCCGTTATGCACAACCTTTAATTGATTACCATTTTTGTCAAGATTAAATCCAAATCCATCAGATCCAATAACAGTTCCTGAATGAATTATACAATTATTTCCTATAACTGAGTTATTATAAATTCTTACGCCTGGATAAATAACAGTATTTTTACCAATACTTACATTTTCTCCTAAAAAAACTTGAGAATAAATCTTGGAATTATCTCCAATAACCGAATCTTTTTCACATACAGAAAACGCTCCTAAATAAACATCTTTTCCAATTGAAACACTTAAGTCAATAGAAGATAACTTATCTATACCTGTTCTGTTTAAATTTTGATTTCCAAATAGATTTAATAATTTAGAAAATGCTTCATTTGGATCATTAACTCTAATTAAAGTTTTATTCAATGGTTGATCCAAAACAAGATCATTTTTAACGATAAATACTGAGGATTTAGATGATTTTAAAAACTTATTGTATTTAGAATTTCCAAGGAAAGACAAAGAACCTGCTTTCCCGTTTTCAATCTTCGCTAGACTGTTAACTAAAACCTGATCATCCCCTACTACATTTCCACTAACAATTTCAGCTATTTGATATGCTTTTAAATTCATCGACGTAAAAGTATGAAAAATCAATTAAATTTGGATTAATATGATTAAAACAATAAATAAGTATCTTATTTTTGAATATTAAATAAAATTATTTTGGAATTAAAGTATGGTTTAGACCAAATTAAAGAAGTAGGCGATTTTATATTAAAAAATGTTACAAGTAAAACATTGCTAGTTTGTGGAGAAGTTGGAGCAGGAAAAACAACCCTAATTAAGGAATTGTGTAAAAAGCTAAAAGTTGAAGAAACAGTTAGTAGCCCTACATATACCGTTATCAACGAATATAAAAGTAATAATGATCTTGTAATACACATGGATTTGTACAGAATTGAAAACATAGAAGATATCAACCATTTAGGTCTATTTGAATATATTGATAAACATTTCGTAATAATTGAATGGCCTGAAATTATTATTAATGATTTAGATTCTAATCACTCAATAATTACAATTGATTACTTAAAAAATAATAAACGTAAAATTAATTTGAAAAATATAACTGTATGAGTTTTTTAAAGCGACTGTATTTCTTCCTATTTGGACTAAGTATTGGGATTATGATTTTAATATTTGTTATTAATAAAAAAGACACTAGATTCAATTATTCTCCCAACAAGAGAGTTTTAAATGATATTTATAAAAAGAACTGGGTTTTCAACAATCAAAGCAATGCTTTTTCTAAAGACAAGTTTTTCTCTGAATTTGACGTCAATTTTTCAAAAAGTAACACTAAAATTGACACATGTAAAGTTTATTACATTGAGAGTGAAAAGTTAGAGTTTAGTGTTAAAAATTGTAGCAAAAACGCATATTTTTCAAAAAAATAAAATTACAATAAAGACCTTCTTTTTTTCTCTTTTAGTATTAATTGTAATTCCCTTCCAGTTTGGCCCTGGACTGATGTGTTTTCTTCAGCTCTTCTGATTAAATAAGGCATCAAGTTTTTAACCGAACCAAAAGGCAATATTTTAAAAGTATTGTAACTATTAGAAGCTAAATTAAAAGAAATGTTGTCGCTCATACCATAAAGCTGACCAAACCATATCTTATTATCATTATTATTTAATCTACTAAGTTTCATCATTTCCATAACTTTAAGAATAGAATCTTCGTTATGGGATGCACAAACAAAAGAAATTCTTTTTAAATTATTAAAAACAAAATCTAAACCAGAATTGAAGTTTTTATCTGTATCTAACTTAGAATCACAAATTGGTGATTCGACATTCATTAAATCAGCCAAGTTTCTTTCTTTTTCCATATAAGCCCCCCTAACAAGCTTAAAACCAAATGTTAGATCTTTATTCAATTCATTAGAAATCATTTCATTGAGGTAAACCAATCTGTCTTTTCTGTACATCTGAACAGTATTGTAAACAATCGGAGAACTGACATTGTATTTTCGCATCATTTTAATTGCAAGGTCATCAATCGCATTCTGAACGTCTACTTCTTCAGCATCAATTAAAATTTTAATATTTTCTTTAAAAGCTTTTGAACAAACCTGATCAAATCTATGAATTACTCTATTCCATGAATCAGTCTCTAAATCATCTAATTTTTCAAGATTAGAAACTTTTTTAAATAAATCTGTACTACCTAAACAAGTAGGTTTAAAAACAGCAAAAGGAATTTCTTTTCTGTCCTTTATAAATTCAATAATTGATATCTTTTTTTTCAAACATTCATCAAATTCTTTTTCGGAATCAAAACCTTCAGTTGAAAAATCTAATACAGACGAAACATTTTTATCAAACATTCTGTTGATTACAGGAATACAATCCTCCTCAGAGACACCTCCACAAAAATGATCAAATACAGTAGCTTTGATAATAGGAGTTACAGGAAGATGAAATCTTAAAGCAAACTTAGTTAGAGATGTAGCAATCTTAACAATAGTACTATTTCCAATAACATTAAATAGAAAATAAGCTCTGTTTAACTCAAAATTACTTTTTAAGGAAAAAGCCTCTTTAGTATCTGAAAAAAAATTATTCAAAGGATTTATATTTAAAACTAATTTACATAGTTTTTTTAAAAAAAAAATATGTTATTTTGTAGAGTACAATTTTAGTATGAACAAAGAAATTAGCTCTGGAACCTACTCTGTTTTATTCAAGCAAAAAGGATTTGATTATTTATCAGATCATCTAAATAATATTAATTATTCTAAAATTTTTGTCCACGTTGATAACAACACCAAAAAAAATTGCCTTGATTTATTTTTAAATAAAATTAATTTAGAAAAATATGAGCTTATTGAATCAAAGGATGGTGAAGAAAATAAAAATATTTATTCTTGTTTAAAACTGTGGGAAATAATATCTGATAAAAATGGGGACAGAAACAGTTTGATTATTAATCTTGGAGGTGGAGTTGTAAGTGATATGGGTGGTTTTATAGCTAGCACCTATAAAAGAGGAATTAATTATATAAACATACCTACTACTCTATTATCAATGGTTGATGCATCAATAGGAGGGAAAACTGGAATAGATTTTGGAATTCTCAAAAATCAAATAGGTACTTTTTATGATCCTCAAATGGTAATTATTGAACCTGATTTTTTAAAAACGTTACAAAAAGAACAAATTTCAAGTGGATATGCTGAAATTTTAAAACATTCATTAATTTACGATTTAAAAACTTTTAACCTTTTAATTAAGAATGGTAAAACTACCCATGATATAAACACTATATACGATTCTGTTTGTACAAAAAATAGTATAGTTTTAATTGATAAGAAAGAAAAAAAAGAAAGAAAATCACTTAACTATGGTCATACTTTAGGTCATGCAATTGAATCTTATTTTTTGAATACCGAAAAAAAACTTCTTCATGGTGAGGCAATTGCTATAGGAATAGTTCTAGCGAGCTTTATCTCAAATAAATTATTTGACTTTTCTTTTGATTATGTTATATCAATAAAAAAACATATTGATTTAATTTACAGTAAAATTGAAATAAATGAAAGTGAGATTGAAAGTATTATAGGTTTGTTAATACATGATAAAAAAAATAGTCATGGAAAAATAAACTTTGTTTTACTTGAAGATATTGCTAAACCTATCTACGATGTTCAAGTTAAAACAAACTTGATTAAAGAATCTTTTAAATACTATTTAAGCTGAATTTCTACTCGCATTAATATTACCAAATAATGATCTTGTAACCATTTTCTCAAATAAACTTAAATCTTTTTTTGGATGATCTCCATTTTCAATATCCTTTATCTTTTTTAAAGCATATTGCTGAATAGTGATTAATGGTAAAACAATTTTTTCTCTAGTTTGTATCGATGCTTTATTTGCAGGCTCATTTTGCATTAAACTTTCATATCCTGATAACCTTAAAATTAATTTTTTTGATAACAGATACTCATTGTAAATTAACAGCCAAAATTCTCCGTATTTTGGATCGTTTTTCATGTAAGCCGTTAATTTGAAAAATGATTTTGTTAAACTCATCATGCTATTAGAAATTAATGTTCTAAAAAAAGGTGAGTTTTTATAAAGATTTTTGACCTTAGAGAATTCTTTTCTGTCGCTATAATATTTTAAAGCTGTACCAACTCCATAAAAGCCAGGCACATTTTGCTTTAACTGACTCCAACTACCAACAAATGGAATTGCTCTTAGAGATGAGAAATCAAATTTTGAATTTACATTACCACGTTTTGATGGTCTGCTGCCAATATTTGTTTTTGCATAATACTTTATTGTACTAACATGTTCAAGATACGGTACAAACATTGGATGATTTTTAAAATCTGTATAAGACTTGTAACTGATGTTAGCTAGTTTGTCAAGTATTAACTTATCCTCTTTGCTAGAAGATTGGTTTACATCGTTTAAAACTCGATTTTGAATCCCAGAACTTAATAATTGCTCTAAATTGTATTGACAAGACTGAACAGTACCAAAATTAGAGCTTATAGTTTGACCCTGAATAGTAAGTTGAATTTCATCAGATTCAACAAACTCACCCATTGAAGAATAAAACTGGTGTGTATTACCGCCACCCCTGGCTGGCGGTCCACCTCTTCCATCAAAGAAAATTACCTTAATTCCATATTTCCTAGAAATAGATGTAAGCGCTTCTTTAGCTTTTAAAATACTCCAATTAGCCATTAAGTAACCACCATCTTTGGTACCATCTGAAAACCCTAACATGATTGTTTGTTGATTATTTCTTTGTGAAAGATGTTTTTTATAAATAGGATTAGTGTAAACTGATTCCATCACTTTAGAAGCAACTTTTAAGTCAGAAACAGTTTCAAACAACGGAACAATATCAACAGTTGGATTATCCCAATCACTAAGCCTAAACATTGTAAAAACTTCCAATATGTTTAGTGCAGACTGGTTATTGCTAATTATATATCTATTGCATGCTTTTTCTCCATTGCTTAATTGTATTTCTTTCATAGCCCTAATTGAGCTAAGCGTAGAGATTGATAATTCATCAGTAAAAAGATCAGGTGAAATATCACCTTTAATTTTAGATAAAATTTTAATCTTTTTTTCTTCACTTAATTCTAAATAATTTTTAGGAAATAACTTTTTTAAATTTTTCTGTGCAATTCTAAATACAGAATGAAAAACACTGCTATGAATTCTAGAATCCTGTCTAATATCAAGACTAGCAAAATGGTATCCAAATATTTTAACCTTATCAATTATTTCGTCTAATTCTTCTAAAAACAATGAATTATGTTGAGAAATCAAAATACTTTTTATATCATGTAACTCAGTTTTGAGTTCAACTAAACTAATTTTAGGAGTTTTACTTTCGTTGAAAATACTTTTATACAATCTGTTCTCGATATCAATAACTTTTGATTCAATATTTTTAAAAGTCAACCTTCTTCTTAGACTTCTTATATCTCGATAATAATTTTTAATAATATCACTTCTTAACTTATTTGCAGTTTTTAAAGTGATTTTAGTAGTTACAAATGGATTTCCATCTCTGTCACCGCCTGGCCAAAACCCTAAATTAATTATGTCGTTATCGAAATCTTCTCCATCAAAAACATTTATTTTTATGTACTTATAAATATTACTTATTGAGTTATAAAAAACATTCTCTAAATACCATGTCAAACTTACAGCTTCATCATAAGGAGTAGGTTTTTTATTTTTAAAAAAAGGTGTTTTACCTAACTGTGATAGTAAAACTTTGATGTCAGCTAAATTATTGTTTTTTACAGCATTTGTTAAGTCTGTAATTATGCCGAGGACAGAACCAGGATAAAATTGAGTCGGATGAGCTGTTAAAACAGGTCTGATTTTAAATTTAGATAAATATTTTTTAAGTTCAGATTTTTTGTTTTTCGACTCTACCTCTTCCTTGAGACTTCTTAAAGTTCCTCGTCCGTCCAAGTTATTAATTTGAGAAAATGATGCATCCTCAACTGCATCAAATAAAACAACTTGACGTTCAATGTATTGAATAAAACGAAATAATAGAGAAACTTTTTCTGTCTCATTAGTACCAACCATATAAGTGTCAAAAAAATCATTAACAATTTCTGTTGGATTATTACTTTTTTTATAACCTTCAATACAAATTCTTTCAAACAATGGAAGCATTACACCTGTTTTGGCGATACTTTCATAAGGCAAGGTTGAAAAGATACTATTGTATAGGTTAAATCTAGAAAGAACTTTATCGTTAAATCTTTCTTTTTTTGTTAATTCTCTCACTAAAACTATTGTAATTCATTAAAAATTCTGTGCATAAGTCTCTTTTTGTCATTAATACTTTCTTCTAATGATATCATAGTTTCTGTTCTTGAAACTCCTTCTACATCATCTATTAAAAATATAATCTCCTTTGCATGATCAGTGCTTTTAGCACGAACTTTACAGAAAATATTGAATTTCCCAGTTGTAATATGAGCAACAGTTACAAATGGAATTGCTTCTAATCTCTGAAGAACAAATTTAGTTTGATGAGTTTTTTCAAGAAAAATTCCGATATAAGCAATAAAAGTATATCCTAATTTTTTATAATCTAGAGTTAGTGAAGATCCTTTTATAATTCCTGCGTCTTCCATTTTCTTAACACGCACATGAACAGTTCCTGCAGAAATCAATAATTTTTTTGCTATATCAGTGAAAGCAGTTCTAGTGTTATCGATTAGAAGGTCAAGAATTTGATGATCAATTTCATCAAGTTTAATTTTAGCCATTTTTATTGAATTTTATTTTGAATAATTGCAAATATATTGAATTATTTTTATATAAATTTAATAATCACTGAATAATTCGCAATTTATTAACATTGAGCATTATTTTATTTAAGTCGTTTTCAACAGAAATATCATAAATTTCATCAATTGAAATGAAATCGACTATCAGGTGACCAGACATTTTAACTAACTTTCCGAATTCACTAATTTCAGCAATAAACTCTATCTGCTTTAAATCTGAATTTAATTTTTCATTAAACATTATTGACAAATCATTAAACTGGAAAGAAGATTGTTTTATTTTAATGTTTTTGATATAAATATCACAAAGACATGTTGAGTTCTCTGTAATTTTATAATAATTTTTATGGTTTAATAAACTATAACTTTTAGTGTAAATTGATCTAATAGCATAAGTTATAGATAATGACATGTAATACCTGGAAACCTCTCTATTATAATCTTGAGAATAATGACCTGATTCAAATAATATAGTAGGTGTATTTAGTGATTGAAAAGTATCTCCAACGCAGTTAATATTATACTCATCATTATATCGACCTATGTTTTCTGGAATAATTTTTTTAATATTATCAAATACATCTAAAATTATCTTCATAGAAGTTATTCTAGAAACAGTTTCTCTTCTTTCTAAGTCAGCAGAGGGAGATAAAAAAGAAAGTATAGATGAGTTAAAATTACTTGTCGAGTAAATAGATCTTTGATCGTGAAGATTAAAACAAAAGTCAGGTTTAAAGCTATTGTACATGTCTTTTAAAACAACGCTTTCTGGTTGAGATAAATCAACAGCATCTCTGTTAAGATCTATATTATTGTAATTTGCTCTAGTGTATTTTAATGCTCCATCAGGGTTTAAAATAGGAATTACCAAAAGTGTCAACTCTTTAAGCATAATTGGCTCATGTAAATTAAAAAAAGAAATTGAATCAAAAAGAGCTTTGGTTGAGGTAGACTCATTACCGTGCATTTGTGACCAAATCAATATTTTTATGGGGCCAGAACCAATTTTAAAATGATTAATTGGTAAGTTATTTACACTGTAACCACAAATTCGGGAATTATATTTTGAATTTAAGCTAGCTATTGAATCATTTGTAATGTATCTACCCGAAATTTCTGATTCTTTATAGTTTACATAATTATCAACTTCAATATCCATTAGTTTTTTTTACAAAGTTAACAATACAAATGAATACAATTGTAAACTACATTAATTCTAAAAACAGATATTATTATTACTATTTATGACATTTGTAAACACAAATTTTATTAATATATGTAATTATCTTGTTTTAAGAGTTTTACGATCTTTAATTAATTCAAAGCTTTAAATAATTAGTTAATAAATTATCGTGTTTATAGTTAAGATATTTAATTAATTTTTTATAAATTTACAATTGTATACATGAATAATTTCACAGAAAAGTTAAAAAAAATAATTGAAGACGAAGGTTTAACCGCATCAAAGTTCGCTGAAAAAATTGGTGTTCAAAGATCTAGCGTGTCACATGTGTTAAGTGGAAGAAACAAACCAAGCTTAGATTTTATATTAAAAATAAATAAATCTATAGATAATATAAATCTAGACTGGTTGTTAGATAATGACACTCATAAAATAATAGATCCCCCTGCTCCTATTTTGAAAAACGATACAGTCAATAATAGTGATGTTAAAAATGAATTAGAAAAAATTATATTATTTTTTAAAGATGGTTCATTTAAAATGTATAAAAATTAATAAATTTACATACATGAACACAAGAATTATCTTACTACTACTATTACTTTCGTCATGTGACTTTCCAGAAAGAAATTGTTTGGATTTCCAAACAGGAACATTTGAATTTGAATCAGTTTCAGACGATGGAAAAAAGCTAATCACTAAATTTAAAAGAACAAAAGATCTGGAAATCGGATATTTCAATGGAAAGATTGATTCAAATACTGTGAGCTGGGTTTCAGATTGCGAGTGTATTTATAAAAAAGTAAATCCTAAGTCTTTAAACGAAACAAAACCTGTCCAAATGAAAATCTTGAGCACTAATAAAGATTCTTATACTTTTGAATATTCTTTTGTTGGTGATATTAAAAACAAACAAAGAGGCTTTGTTAAAAAACTAAAGGATTAAAATTCTAATTCAGTTTGACCTTTATCATCTTTTATATCCTTGTCAATTGTATTAACCTCTTCTGATTTTACATCCAATTCATTTAGTATTTTTTTCTCTGGAGGAGAATATTCAATCGGGTCAAGTTGGTTTATATTTTTAACCTTAAAAGAACTTAATTTATTACCAATTGCTTTTATCCCTTTGACTAAAATCAATTCATCAATAACCTTGATTTCATTATCCTTAACTCCTTTTGAATTCTTAGAGAAGGATAACTCAATCACTGGCTTCCACTCAGTTGAAACTAGTTCAAGTTGAATTTTAGATTCATCTGGAATAAATTTCTGATCATTATTCTGATTTCCTGCTAAAAATCTTTTCACAAAATAACAATCTTTTTGCCCATTAAAATAAATAACCGAAACAGGTTTTTCTGGAATCCATTTTTCAAGGGTAATCATATCCTCAGGAAAATGCATATTTACATCTGGTTTAACAGTTTTTAGAGATCCATTTTGCTGAATAATTATCAAACTATCATCACTCTTAAATTCACCTAACAATTCACCCCTTTCATCAACATTCAATCTCTGTATAGTTTCATCAAACCAAATTTTTCTTGGCTTTAAAGTAGAGAGACCTTTTTCTTTAAACTCTATTTTGTTGATACTGTATTTAGAAACTATATTTCCTTTAGATGATCTACCTTTAATATCAAGATCTGCAAAATCTAATTCCCATTTTAATTTTTTAATGGAGCCGGTTTGTCTCAATATAATATTTACAATTTCTGCTTCTCCATTAGGATTGGCAGAAAAATAAAGCAATTTAGAATCCTCTTTTCCATTAGTCAAATCATATACTTTGTCTCTTGTTACACCAGTAACACTAAATCTTTTTATATATGAGGTCCCACCTTTACCATCTCTGTATATCATGTTATAAACAGTTCTTTTATCTTTCTTCTTAAAAACAGCCACATGCTTAATGTTTTTTGAAATAAATTTTTTAGATTCAACTTTCGTTACCATCATTTTACCATCTTCAGTAAAGGTGATAACGTCATCAATGTCAGAACATTCCTCAACAAACTCGTCTCTCTTAATCGAAGTTCCAATAAACCCTTCTTCTCTATTCACGTATAGCTTACAGTTTTTAACAACTACTTTTTTTGCATCAACATCTGCAAATATTTTTATTTCAGTTTTTCTCTTTTTTTCTTTTCCATAAACTGATTTAAGGTTTTTAAAATAATTAATTGCAAAATCAGTTAAGTTTTTAAGATTAAAAGCAATCTTCTCTAACTCAGCTTCTATAGCTTCAATTTTAATTTGAGCTTTATCAATATCAAATTTTGATATTCTTTTGATTTTAATATCTGTCAACCTAACTATATCATCTTCAACGACTTCTCTTTTTAAATGAGTTGTAAAGGGTCTTAATCCACTTGAAATTGCAGAAATAACTCCTTTCCAAGTTTCTACATTTTCTATATCACGATAAATCCTGTTTTCAATAAAAATCCTCTCTAAAGAAGCATAATGCCATTGACTCTCGTAGTCACCCTTTTTATATTCCAACTCTAACTTTAAAAGCTCTTTTGTGTTTTGAGTGGATCGTTTTAAAATTTCTGAAACACCAATAAACAAAGGTTTATTATCTTCAATAACACAACCTAAAGGGGAAATAGATGTCTCACAAGAAGTAAAAGCAAATAACCCGTCTATTGTTTTATCAGGGGAAACATTGGATGGTAAATGAACTAAAACCTCAACATCGTTAGCTGTATTATCTTCAATTTTTTTAATTTTAATTTTTCCGTTATCATTAGCTTTTAATATTGAATCAATCAAAGAAGAAGTTGTAGTTGAAAAAGGAATTTCACTAATCACCAAAGTGTTTTTGTTTAATTGGTTTATTCTAGCCCTTATCTTAATTCGTCCTCCTCTTAAACCATCATTATAATTACTAATATCCATAATACCAGATGTTGGGAAATCTGGAAATATTGTAAACTTTTTATCTTTTAAACATTTTATAGATGAATCTATTAATTCAATAAAGTTGTGAGGTAAAATTTTTGTAGATAAACCAACCGCTATTCCTTCCCCTCCTTGAGCCAAAAGCAATGGAAATTTGACAGGTAAATTTATTGGTTCTTTCCTTCTACCATCGTAAGACGATTGCCATTTAGTAATTTTAGGGCTAAAAACAACTTCTAATGCGAATTTTGATAATCTTGCTTCAATATATCTAGATGCTGCAGACCTATCTCCCGTTAATATATTTCCCCAATTTCCTTGAGTTTCAATCAATAAATCTTTTTGACCAATTTGAACCATTGCATCAGCGATACTTGCATCTCCGTGAGGATGATATTGCATAGTATGCCCCACAACATTAGCAACTTTATTAAAACGACCATCATCTAAATCCTTCATTGAATGAAGTATCCTTCTTTGAACAGGTTTGAAACCATCTTCAATTGATGGCACTGCCCTTTCTAAAATAACATACGATGCGTAATCAAGAAACCAATCTTTATACATTCCTGAAACCCTGACCAATGAATCTTCTAACTCATTATCCGAATTCGGCAGGCTTGGCTCAATGTAATCTTCTTCCATACTAAGAATCTATTCTATCCAATTCAACTTTGAGGTTATCTATTATAAACTTCTGTCTGTCAGGGGTGTTTTTACCCATATAAAAAGAAAGAAGCTCTTCAATACTGAAATTTTCATCTAACATGACAGGATCTAGTTTTATACTATCACCAATGAAATGCTTGAACTCGTTTGGTGAAATTTCTCCTAAGCCTTTAAATCTAGTAATTTCTGGTTTAGCACCCAATTTATTAACCGCATCTAATCTTTCATTTTCAGAGTAACAATAAATAGTTTCTTTTTTATTTCTAACTCTAAAAAGTGGTGTTTGAAGAATGTATAAATGCCCTTCCTTAATTAGTTCAGGAAAGAATTGTAAAAAAAATGTAATTAAAAGTAATCTAATATGCATTCCATCAACATCAGCATCTGTTGCAATTACAATATTATTATATCTCAAATACTCTATACTATCCTCAATATTTAAAGCAGCCTGAAGCAAGTTGAATTCTTCATTTTCATAAACAATCTTTTTTGTCATAGAATAGCAATTAAGAGGTTTACCTCTTAAACTAAAAACTGCTTGAGTATTCACGTTTCTAGATTTTGTTATAGAACCACTGGCAGAATCGCCTTCAGTTATAAACAAAGTTGAATCAAGTCTATTTTCTTTATTCATATCTCCAAGATGAACCCTACAATCTCTTAATTTCTTATTGTGAAGATTTGACTTTTTAGCTCTTTCTCTTGCTAACTTTCTAATACCTGAAAGCTCTTTTCTTTCTTTTTCTGCTTGAACAATTTTCTTTTGAATCTTCTCAGCAGTATTTGGATTTTTATGAAGATAATTATCTAAATATTTACCAATAAAATCATTTATATAAGATCTAACAGTAGGAAGACCTCCGCCCATATCTGTTGAACCTAGTTTTGTTTTAGTTTGAGATTCAAAAACAGGTTCCATAACCTTTATACTAACAGCTGAAATAATAGATTTTCTTATATCACTAGCATCATAAGGTTTTCCATAAAAATCTCTTACAACCTTAACGATAGCTTCTCTAAAAGCAGACTGATGAGTACCTCCTTGAGTAGTATGTTGACCATTAACAAATGAATAATATTCTTCACTATACTGGATTCTACTATGAGTCAAAGCAACCTCAATATCATTTCCTTTTAAATGAATTATAGGATATAATAATTTATCTATATCATTATTGTCTTCTAAAAGATCTTTAAGACCATTTTTTGAAACATATTTTTCTCCATTAAACAAGATTGTTAATCCTGGATTTAAATAAACATAATATCTAAGCATTTTAGATACATATTCTGCTCTATATTTATATTTTTTAAAAATTAAATCATCAGGGATAAAAGTTACTTTAGTTCCTTTTCTTTTAGATGATTCTTCAATATCCTTGTCTAAAGTTAAATTACCTTGTTCAAAATATACTGACTTAATTTTTCCGTCTCTGCATGAGTCTACTTTAAAACTGGAAGAAAGTGCATTAACAGCTTTAGTACCTACTCCATTTAATCCAACTGATTTTTTAAATGCCCTAGAATCATACTTTCCTCCTGTGTTCATTTTAGAAACAACATCTACAACTTTTCCAAGTGGAATTCCTCTTCCATAGTCCCTGACAGAAACACCAGAATCAGAAATTGAAATTTCAATTGTTTTTCCAGCTCCCATTACAAATTCATCAATAGAATTATCTAAGACTTCTTTTAAAAGAATATAAATACCATCATCAGGTGAAGAACCATCGCCTAATTTACCGATGTACATCCCTGGACGCATTCTAATATGCTCTTTCCAGTCTAACGACCTTATATTGTCTTCAGTGTAATTTGATGAAACTGACATAGCTACGAAAATAGCTAATATAGGTGTGGATTAAAAAGAAATAAAATGGTGTTTTAATAAATTAATTAACAATAGAATTAATCAGTTGTTGAAATCTTTTTTAAACATTAAATCTAAAATGCATTACGTCTCCGTCATTAACGACATAATCCTTCCCTTCAATATTTAACTTTCCAGCTTCTTTTACTTTAGTTTCGTTTTTATACTTAGAATAGTCATTAAACGAAATAACCTCCGCCCTAATAAAACCTTTTTCAAAGTCAGTATGTATTACTCCAGCAGCTTGAGGAGCAGTCATACCTTTATCAATAGTCCATGCTCTAACTTCTTTTTCACCAGCAGTAAAATAAGTTTGAAGATTAAGCAAATCGTATGATTTCTTAATAAGTTTTGAAGAACCTGCTTCACTCAATCCTATGTCATCTAAAAAAGCTTTCCTATCATCATAATTATCTAATTCATTAATGTCTGCTTCAGTTGCAACAGCTAACACTAAAAGGTCAGAATTTTCGTTTTTAACAGCTTCTTTAACTTGATTTACATATTCATTTCCGTTAATTGCCGAAGATTCGTCAACGTTACACACATATAAAACGGGTTTATTCGTAATAAGATCTAAAGTATTGGAAAATTCCTGTTCTTTCACACTTAACTCAATACTTCTTATAGGATTAAATGTTTGTAAATGATTAATCATTTTAACCAAAACATCATTTTGAAAAGCGGCATCTTTATTTCCTGTTTTTATTAAACGTGATAACTTTTCTTTTCTTTTTTCTAAAGTTTCTAGATCTTTTAACTGCAGCTCTAAATCTATTATCTCTTTATCTCTGACAGGGTCAATTGTATTTTCTACATGAATTATATTGTTGTCATCAAAACATCTTAAAACATGAATTATAGCATCAGTTTCTCTAATATTGGCTAAAAATTGATTACCTAACCCTTCACCTTTACTCGCTCCCTTGACTAGACCAGCAATATCAACTATTTCTACATTTGCTGGAACTACTTTTTCTGGATTAACATAAGATTCAAGTTCTGTTAATCTCTTGTCAGGAACGTTAATTATTCCAATATTTGGCTCAATTGTGCAAAAAGGAAAATTAGCACTTTGGGCTTTTGTGCTAGACAAACAATTAAATAAAGTTGATTTTCCAACGTTAGGTAGTCCTACTATTCCAGCTTTCATATATTAATTGTCAGGGTGCATGAATTTTTGTTTTGACAATAACTCTTTTTCTGTTTCGATATTATCGTCATCAGGTACACAACAATCAACTGGACATACAGCAGCACATTGAGGCTCCTCATGAAAACCTTTACATTCAGTGCATTTGTCTGGTGAAATAAAATAAAACTCATCAGAAATAGGTTCCTGATCTGCCTCAGCATTGACGTTTTTTCCATTTGGCAAAATAACATCTCCATCCAAGCTTGTGCCATCTGCAAATTTCCATTCGTATGCAGCTTCGTAAATTGCAGTATTAGGACACTCTGGCTCACAGGCCCCACAATTAATGCATTCTTCAGTTATTATTATAGCCATTGTAAATTATTGAATCTTTACTTAGATTTGCGCAAAAATAATACCAATTAAAATCACAAACAAGTTTGACAACAGATTTTAAACAAAGAATAAAAGCTTTTTCAGAATTAGGCACCCTTTTTAGAGAGAACCTTGACAAGAAAGAAAATAAAAAATTTCCAAAATGGGATATACTTTTAGATGAAGTTCTTGTTGAATCACACAGTTACAACTCTTGGTTTACTATAAACTACCTTAGACTTTCATTAAAAAACTGGTCAAATACATTAAAAGAAAATATAATTTTTGACTGGTTATCAAAATACCAAATTGAAGACAAATCTTCTAAAAAAATTGCTATTATAATGGCAGGAAACATTCCCGCTGTTGGATTTCATGATTTATTATGTTCATTATTACTAAATTTTAATTGTATTGTAAAGCTATCATCTGATGATAAATTGTTGATTCCATTTATTGTTAAGTTTTTAGAGTCAAGAAATAACAATTTAAAAAGTAAAGTCATTTTTGAAAGTGAAACACTTAAAAATTTTGATGGTGTAATTGCAACTGGAAACAATAATTCTCACAGGTATTTTGATTATTATTTCAGTAAATATCCTACCATACTTAGAAAGACTAGACACTCCATTGCAGTTTTGGACGGAAACGAATCTGATACAGATCTTTCAGAACTTTCTAATGATATTTTCAACTATTTCGGATTAGGATGTAGAAGTGTTTCAAAAGTTTTTATTCCTAGAGGATACGACTTGGATTTATTATTTAATGCGTTTTTTAGACATAAAGGTGTTGTAAATCATAATAAATACGTTAATAATTTTGATTACAACAAGGCGGTTTATTTAATGAGTAAACAAAAGTTTATTGAAAATGGGTTTATAATTTTAAAAGAAGATCCAAAGTTAGGCTCCCCAATAGGATGTTTGTTTTATGAGTTCTATGATAATAATGAAGAAATAACTGAACTTATAAAAAACAACTCTGAAAGTATCCAGTGTGTAGCAAGTAATATGAATTTTGATACTAATATAAAATTTGGCCAAGCACAATGTCCAAATATTAGTGATTATGCAGATAACAACGATACAATTAAATTTTTGTTGAAAATATGATGATATCTTAATTCAGGTATCATATTTGATAATATTAAATTAATTAATTTCGATTTTTTAAAATATATGAAAATACACAATTTTAGTGCTGGCCCAAGTATCTTGCCAAGATCTGTTATTGAACAAGCTTCAAATGGGATTTTGAATATTAACAATTCTAATCTGTCTCTAATCGAGATTTCTCATAGAAGCAAAGATTTTGTTGAAATTATGGATAGAGCAACAACTCTATCCTTAGATTTATTAAATCTAAACAATAAGGGTTACAAAGCTTTATTTCTTCAAGGCGGTGCAAGTATGCAGTTTTTAATGACAGCCTACAACTTGCTCGAAAATAAAGCTGGTTATATTAATACTGGAGCTTGGTCAACTAAAGCCTTAAAAGAAGCTAAAAACTTTGGTAATGCAATTGAAGTCGCAACATCGAAAGATGCTAACTTTAATTATATTCCTAAAAATTACAACTTAGATTCAGATTTAGATTATTTGCACATCACTACCAATAATACAATTTTCGGTACTCAGTTTCACGACATTCCAAAAACCAATACAAATTTGATATGTGATATGTCATCTGATATTTTTTCTAGAAATATTGACTTTTCTAAGTTTTCCTTAATCTATGCTGGTGCTCAGAAAAACATGGGTCCTGCAGGAACAACTTTAGTTATAGTTAAAGAAGAAATACTTGGAAAGGTTTCAAGAACTATTCCTTCAATGTTGGATTATAAAGTACACATTGATAAGGACAGCATGTTTAATACACCTCCTGTATTTGCTGTTTACACTTCAATGTTAACTTTAGAGTGGCTGACAAAAATTGGAGGGATTAAATCTATAGAAGAAAAAAACATTGAGAAAGCAAATTTACTTTACAATGCAATTGACTCAAATGATCTTTTTAATGGGTTTGCAAAAAAAGAAGATAGAAGTTTAATGAATGTAACCTTTAATCTTAATGATCAAAACCATAAGGAACATTTCGATAGTTTATGTTTGGAAGCTAATATAAGTGGAGTCAATGGACACAGATCTGTTGGTGGTTATAGAGCTTCAATTTATAATGCATTAGATATTGGATCGGTTAAAGTATTAATTGAGGCAATGAATCAACTTAATAAACTAGTTTAAAAAAAAAAAAAATGATAAATGTTTTAGCAAACGATGGTATTTCTAATTCCGGAGTTGAAGAATTAAAAAAATCAGGTTTCAATATTATTACTACAAATGTTGCTCAGGAGCAATTAGAGAATTACATTAACAAAGAAGATATTAGTGTAATACTCGTTAGAAGTGCAACTACAGTAAGAAAAGAATTGATAGACAAATGTCCAGGTTTAAAAATTATTGGACGAGGTGGTGTTGGAATGGATAACATTGATGTAGAATATGCTAGAAGCAAAAATATCAACGTAATTAACACCCCAGCTGCATCTTCATCTTCAGTTGCAGAATTAGTATTCGCTCATCTTTATAGTGGGGTAAGATTTCTCCATGAATCTAACCGTTCTATGCCGTTAGACGGAGATTCTAATTTTAAAAAATTAAAAAAAGCTTACGCAAAAGGAGTTGAATTAAGAGGAAAAACTCTAGGGATTATTGGATTTGGAAGAATTGGTAGAGAAACTGCTAAAATTGCTATTGGCGCAGGAATGAATATTCTAGCTTATGATAAATTCTTTCTGATACTACTTTAAAATTAGAATTCATGGGTGATAAATCACTTGATTTTGATATTAAAATTTCGAAATTTAACGACCTTCTAAAAAACTCAGATTTTATTAGTTTACACGTTCCGGCTCAAAAAAGTTATGTTATTGATAAAAAACAATTTGAATTGATGAAAGATGGCGTAGGTTTAATAAATGCCGCCAGAGGAGGTGTTGTTAACGAAGTTGAATTAGTTAATGCATTAGACTCTGGAAAAGTTTCGTTTGCAGGATTAGATACATTTGAAAACGAACCAAAACCTGAAATCAAATTGTTAATGCATCCTAGGATTTCTTTAACTCCCCATATAGGAGCTGCAACTAATGAAGCACAAGACAGAATTGGCGTTGAATTAGCCCAACAAATTGCAGAAATTTTAAATTAAATGTTCGAAAAATTAAAGAATAAATGGGGAATTGAATCAAATTTTCAAGTTATTATAATTTTAATTGTTTTTGCTATCACTGGCTCTTCTGCTGCCAAAATATCTGGTCCAATTACTGCATATTTTGAATTAGATGATGTTCATGTTTTATTATATTGGCCAATAAGATTATTAATTGTATTTCCTGCATATCAATTAATGCTAGTGTTGTTTGGACTCCTTGGAAGTATAATTGTAAGTATTTTAACCTTTCAGATAAATAAATATTATTATAATTTCTTTTTGAAAATGTCAATTATCTTTTCAAAAAAAATGATAAAATTCCTTTCTTTCGGAATCTTGTTTAGGGATTAATCTTTCTTTACAAAAGAATTTTTAGAATCTAATAATTTTTTGACTTTTGGTGCAATTATAAACGAACAATAAGGTGCATTACTGTTCAAACTAAAGTAATCGTGATGATAATTTTCAGCTAAATAAAAAACAGTATCATCTTCTATTTTTGTAACTATCTTGTTTCCATTCACTCCATTTTCACCAATCTCTAAAATATAATTTTCTATTATTTTAATCTCATCTTTATTATCAGTAAATATCGATGATCTGTATTGAGTTCCGACATCATTTCCCTGTCTATTTAAAGTTGTTGGATCATGAGTAGAAAAAAAAACGACTAATAAGTCTTTAAACGAAATTAGAGATGAATTATACTCAATTTTAATAACTTCAGCATGTCCTGTTTTACCAGTACAAATTTGCTCATAAGTTGGATTCAAGACATGACCACCTATATAACCAGGGGAAATAGAAACAACTCCATTAATTTTCTTAAATATTGCTTCAGTACACCAAAAACAGCCACCACCAAAAATTGAAGTTTTAATCATATTATTTAATTATTTTGATGTATAAAATTAGTTTAAATTTGTATTCGTTTTAAATTATTTAATAAAAATTAATGAAAAGATTTTGTGTTTTATTTTTTGTGTTATTTATAACATTTAATTATTCTCAAAATAGAAAAGAAATTAAAATTACTAGATTTAATAATCCCCCAAAAATCGATGGAATAATTAATGATTCTCAATGGAATGGCTTAGAGCCTGCAACAGAATTTGAAAGATGGATGCCAAATAATGGGCAGAATGAAAGAGAGGGCTATGAATCTTTTATTTATTTAGGTTATGATGATACAGGTATATATATAGCTGGCAAATTTAATGACCCAAATCCATCTTTAATTCCTTTAGAATTTAGTCAAAGAGATAATATCTGGGAGGTAAATGCTGATTCGTTTTGGTTAAGTATAAATACTAATGATGATAATTTAAACGATCAAGGTTTTCAAGTAACTAGTGCTGGTACTTTAGGTGACACTTACACATCTGGCGAATTTTCTGAAGATGATTGGAATTTTGATACTGTTTTTGAAGCTAAAGTTTCAATTGATGAAAACGGGTGGAATATGGAAATGAAAATTCCTTACAGTGCTCTTAGATTTCCTTCATCTGATATTCAATCGTGGGGAATACAATTTTCAAGAAGAATAATTGAATTTGGTGAATTTTATACATGGAATTACATTGACACCAAAACATCTACATTTAGAGAGTCTTTAGGCTTATTAAATGGACTAAAAAACATATCTCCTCCTACTCGACTATTCTTTTATCCTTACTTACAATCTTCTGTAGATCTAAATAAAAACAATCGACCATTAAGTGGATATTCTGCAGGAATGGATTTAAAATACGGAATCAGTAATAATTTTACTTTGGATGCTACACTGATTCCTGATTTTGGACAAGTTGCTTTTGATGAAAAAGAATTAAACCTGAGTCCATTCGAACAAAAGTTTGATGAAAATAGAGCGTTTTTTACTGAAGGATCTCAGTTGTTTAAAAAAGCGGATACTGGAGGAAGAAGTGGAGGAAACTTTTTCTACAGCAGAAGAATTGGAGATGATATTAATTTAAACACGGATGAATTAATTGAAGACAATGAAGAATTAATGAGTTACGAGACTAAAGCAAACCTTGTTAATTCAATTAAATTGACTGGAACTACAAATTCAGGACTTAGCATTGGAATAATTAATTCCATTACTGAAAAAGCTTATGCTAATGTAAAAGACTTAAACACTCAAGAAATAAAAAACAAACTAATAGCACCACTTACAAATTACAACGTTGTGTCGCTCAGTCAAACGGCTTTAAACAAATACTCTACATTTTCTTTTTTAAACACTAATGTAAATAGAGGAGATGATTTTAAAGGTTCTAATAACAGTGCGTTAGTAGTTGACTTATACGATAACGATAGAAAGTTTAACATTAACGCTAATGTGTTTCAAAGTAACTCTAAATCTTTTTCTGATACTAAAGGTTTTAGAGGAGGGATAAGTTTGAGTGAGCTAACTGGAAGTTTAAGATTTGACATTGGATGGAATGGAGTTGATGCGAATTATTATCAAAATGATCTTGGTTATTATAACTTAAGAAATGATCAAAGACTTTGGGCTAAAGTTGGGTACATGACTTTTAAGCCAACAAAACTTTATGAAAAAATTGAAGCTTATCTGTGGATGAGTGAAAGAAGTAGATTTTACCCAAAAATATTAAAATCACAGGGTGGAAGAATTGGTTTAACATTGACTTCTCTTAAACTAGAAGAAATTAGAGCAAGTTTTGATTATACTTCTAAGTACAAAGATTTTGAAGAAACTAGAAAAGAAGACTTTTTTATTTATCAACCTGCTGAATACGAATTAGAATTTAATTACAGATCTGATACTAGAAAGAAACTAGTTTATGGATCAGGCATAGAACATTCTTATGGAGTGAATGAGCAATTTAATGAGAATAGCAGTGAGACTGAAATTGAATTTTACTCTGGGTACAGATTGTCTAATCAATTTAAAGTTGAACTAGGTATTTCAAATGGAATAAGCAAGAATGAAATTGGATATGTATTCGACGAAAATGATAATTTATATTTTGGTAATCGTAAAGTAAAATTTACTGAAAACAATATCTCATTAAATTATAATTTCAACTCTTATAAATCACTGAATTTAAAATTTAGACAATTTTGGAGTTCAGCACTATATAAAGAGGATTTTTTTCTATTAAAATCTGATGGAAATAGATCTGTTTCAGAAAAAAACATTTCTGATTATAATCCAAATACAAATTTTAATCTTTGGAATCTTGATTTAAGTTACAATTGGGAGTTTGCACCAGGAAGTAAAATTACATTACTTTACAGAAATAATATTTTTAATGAAAATAATTTATCTGGTATTTCATACTATAATAGCACAAAAGAATTATTTGAAAAACCAATAAACCACCAACTTTCATTAAGAATTAATTACTTTATTGATTTTAATCTATTAAAAAAGAAAAAAGTTTAAAATGATTTTAGTTAAGAACATCTCTAAAACTTACAATAACAAAAAAGTTGTAAATAAAATTGACCTTAATGTAAAAAAGGGTGAAATTATTTCAATAATAGGTCCATCTGGTGCTGGAAAAACTACTCTTTTAAATCTTATAAGCACACTAGATTCACCTGACAAGAACAATGATTCAATAATTAAAATTAATGATGTTGATGTGTTAAGTTTAAATGATAAAAACCTTTCTAAATTCAGAAATACTCAAATTGGATTTATATTTCAATTTCATGAGCTT
>CASIBD010000007.1:0-43782 GCA_949372825.1 uncultured Flavobacteriaceae bacterium
GAATAATTTTTTCATCTTCCTTTAGATCGTTACAAGATAAGACTCAGGTAATTCCTTTTTCTAAAACAAGTTTTGTCCATACTAGACTTACTCACAGTCTAGAAGTTTCAGTTGTAGGGAGAAGTTTAGGAAGAGTTGTAGGCAAGAAATTAATTGAAAAATATCCATATTTAAAACAAACTTATGGCTTTCAAAGTAATGACTTTGGAGCTATTGTTGCCGCAGCTAGTTTAGCTCATGATATAGGAAATCCTCCCTTTGGACATAGTGGTGAAATGGCAATAGGTGATTTTTTCAAAAATGGAGATGGTATTAATTTTAAAGAAAGCCTTACTGAACAACAATACACTGATTTATGTGAATTTGAAGGAAACGCTAATGGATTTAAAATAATTTCAGAAAACAAAGCAGGGATTAAAGGAGGGCTTAGATTAAGTTATTCTACCCTTGGTGCTTTTACAAAGTATCCAAGACCTTCAATTATATCCAAAAAATCTTCTCATGTAAAAGATAAAAAATTTGGTTTTTTTAATTCTCAAAACTCTTTTTTTGATGAAGTTGCAACAGAGCTAGGGATGGTAGATTCTAATGGTGAATATATGCGACACCCTTTGGCTTTTTTAGTAGAGGCAGCAGATGACATTTGTTATACTTTAATTGATTTTGAAGATGGAATTAATTTAGGATGGATTTCAGAAGAGTACGCTTTAGAGTTTCTAATTCGTTTAGTTAAAGATAGTATTGATACTAAAAAATATAATTCTTTAAAACACAAAACAGATAGAGTTGCTTATTTAAGAGCACTTTCAGTAAATACTCTTATTAATGATACTGTAAAAATATTTTTAAAAAACGAAGAAAAAATTCTAAATGGAGAATTCTCAAGTACTTTACTTTCGGAAAGTATTTTTAAGGCTCAAATGAAAGATATAATAGATATTAGCGTTAAAAAAGTATACCAGTCTAAAGAAGTTATTGAAAAAGAATTAAAAGGATATCAAGTCATTCATAAGCTTTTAAGTGTTTTTATAAAAGCAACTGTAAACAATCAGTCAGACAAGACCACTGCACTAGATGATTTGGTCCTTGCTTCTTTGCCTGAAACATATATTCATAAAGACGGAAATTTATATAATCAACTTTTAGATGTCAGCTGTTTTGTTGCAAGTCTAACAGATGGAAATGCTTTAGAATGGTATAATAAAATCAGTTAAAAATGATAAATCTTTTCGATGATAATTATTTTATGCGAAGAGCATTGGATGAGGCAAAAATTGCTCTTCAAAAAGATGAAGTCCCTGTTGGAGCTGTAATTGTAAGTAACAATCAAATTATAGCAAGATCACATAACTTGACGGAAACATTAACCGATGTTACCGCACATGCTGAAATGCAATCTATAACATCAGCTGCAAATCATATTGGAGGAAAATATTTAAAAAACTGTACACTTTACGTTACGCTTGAACCATGTCAAATGTGTGCTGGAGCTTTATATTGGTCACAAATATCTAAAATTGTAATTGGGGCTAGTGATGCGCATAGGGGTTTTAGAGTTATGAAAACTAAACTTCATCCTAAAACAAAAATTATTGATGGAATAATGGCAAAAGAATCTAAAGAATTAATAGACGACTTTTTTAAACAAAAAAGAGAGGGAAAATAAAAAACCCCCAGAAAACTGAGGGTTTAATTTGTTCTTAAAATAAAATATTATTAGTCAATTAGACTTACGTTTCCGGCAACTTTTCCTTTTCTACCATCCTCTTCAGAATATTCTACTTTGTCTCCTTCGTTTAGTTGTAAACCATCTAAAGAAGTTACATGAACGAAGATATCTTCGCTCGTTTCGTCGTTTGTAATAAACCCAAAACCTTTGGATCCATTAAAAAATTTTACTGTACCTGTCATTAATTATTAATTATTTATAAGACGCAAATGTAGGGATTTATAATTAAGTGTTAAAACTTAATATAAAAAACAAATTTTATTTATTTGATTTTGAGGATTTTGCCTTCATTTTTTTAAGATTTTCATCGCTAAAAGTATAGTCACTTAGTTTTTTATCTTTCCAACGGTCATAAATAAAAAGAGGCATAAATACGAAAACCATAAAAGTTACACTTGTCCCTATTATCTTATTTCCTAAGATTTCATCTCCAGATTTAAAGTAAAAACCTGTAGATATTCCTAAAATTGACAAGAAAAAGAAAAAGGAAATAATATTTTTCATTTAAATTTAAGCTTTATTCACTGCTATTAAGCCTTAATGATAATTCGTTTAATTGTGCCTCATTCAGTTTTGATGGAGCATCTATCATGACATCTTTTCCACTATTGTTTTTTGGAAAAGCTATATAATCCTTTATACTTTCTTCTCCGTGAAGAATAGCAACTAGTCTATCAAGCCCTAATGCAATTCCTCCATGAGGAGGTGCACCGTATTCAAAAGCATTCATTAAAAATCCAAATTGCTCTTTTGCTTCTGTTTCTGAAAAACCTAGATGTTTAAACATTAATGCTTGGATCTCTTTATCATGAATCCTTATAGATCCTCCTCCAATTTCATTTCCATTTAAAACTAAATCATATGCATTTGCCTTAACTTGTTCTGGACTTGATTCTAAAAGCTTTATTTCATCTAACTTAGGAGATGTAAAAGGGTGATGCATAGCATGATATTTTTGAGACTCATCATCCCATTCAAGCAGTGGAAAATCTGTTATCCATAGAGGAGCAAACTCATTAGGATTTCTTAAATTCAAATTTTTAGCAAGCTCTAGTCTAAGTGCGCTTAGTTGAACCCTTACTTTTGTTGTCTCACCAGATAAAACAATTATAAGGTCACCTTTACTGGCATTTGTTTTTTTAGCCCAGTTACTTAAATCTTCTTGATCATAAAACTTGTCAACTGAGGACTTGTAACTCCCATCTTCATTGCATCTTACATAAACTAATCCTTTAGCACCGATTTGAGGTCTTTTTATCCAGTTGGTATAGTTGTCAATTTCTTTTCTTGTAAAATCATTTCCTTTAGGAACAGAAATCCCTAAAACCATTTCGGCAGAATTAAAAACATTAAATTCTTTATTTTGAGAAACTTCATTTAAACAGCCAAACTCCATTCCAAAGCGTATATCAGGTTTATCACATCCATATTTAGACATCGCCTGTTCATAGGTCATCCTTGGAAATTGAGCAACCTCTACATTTTTTATTGATTTTAATAGGTGAATGATTAATCCTTCAAAAGTGTTTAAGATATCCTCTTGATTGACAAAAGACATTTCGCAATCAATTTGGGTAAATTCTGGCTGTCTGTCGGCTCTTAAATCTTCATCTCTAAAACATTTTACAATTTGAAAATATTTATCTATTCCGCCAACCATTAAAAGCTGTTTAAAAGTTTGTGGAGATTGTGGAAGAGCATAAAACTCACCTTGATTCATTCTTGATGGTACAACAAAATCTCGAGCACCCTCAGGCGTGGATTTTATTAGATAAGGAGTTTCAACATCGATAAAATCTAGTTTAGTTAAATAATTTCTTATTTCTGAACTGACTTTATGTCTAAATATTAGTTTTTCTTTTATTGGATTTCTTCTTATATCCAAATATCTGTATTTCATTTTCAATTCTTCTCCACCATCACTAACATCTTCAATAGTGAAAGGTGGAGTCTTAGATTCGTTTAAGATATTCAGCTCTGAAACTAAAATTTCAATTTCTCCTGTAGGTATATTTAGGTTTTTAGATGAACGCTCAATAATTTTTCCTTTAACTTGAATTACAAATTCTCTTCCAATAGATTTTGCTTTGTTAAACAATTCTTTGGAACTTCTTTGCTCGTCGAAAATTAATTGAGATACTCCATAACGGTCTCTTAAATCAATCCACAACATAAATCCTTTATCTCTTGATTTTTGTACCCAACCAGAAAGAGTTACTTCTTGGTTTAAGTTTTTTAATCTAAGCTCGCCACAATTGTGAGTTCTGTACATCTTGTTTTAAATATCATGTAAATTTAAGAAGATATTATCTATATCTTAAACCAATCCACAATTTAAATTTTTCAATCATCATAAACAAAGAAGGAACAACAAATAATGTTAAAAATGTCGCAACAACTAGTCCTGATATTACAGTTGTAGCTAATGGCCCCCAAAAAACAAAATTATCACCTCCCCAATAAATATTTGGATCAAAATCACTAAACAAAGTGTAAAAATTAATATTAAATCCAGCAGATAACGGAACAAGTCCTCCAATAGTAGTTATAGCTGTAAGCAGGACCGGTCTTAATCTCGATTTACATGATTCTACAATTGACTCGTATTTAAGTTCAATTAATTTTTTCTTACTATTTGAGACGTCAAGTTTTTTTCTGTTTAATAAAATTTCTGAGTAGTCAAGTAATACAACCCCATTATTAACAACTATTCCAGAGAGGGCTATTATTCCCATCATAGTCATTAAGATTACAAAAGAATTTCCGGAAATAGCGAGATATCCAAACACACCAATTAAACTCAGAATTATTGCAATCATAATGATAGTAGGTTTACTTATTGAGTTAAATTGTAGAATTAATAATAAGAAAATCAATAATAAACCAGTTCCAAAAGCCTTAAGTAAAAAAGCTTGATTTTTATTTTGTTCTTCAATTTGACCAGTGTAATCAATATCAATCATGCTGATATCTTCGTTAAAGCTTTTCATTTCGGAAACAATTTGATTTACAATAGCTCCAGCATCTACATAGCCAGAAGATAAACCAGAATAAATCGTAACGATTCTTTTAAAATCTTTGTGTTTGATAACATTAAAAGTGGTAGTTCTAGAGTTACTAGTTACACTTGAGATAGGAATTTCTTTAATTGTCCCATTATTGGGATCTCTAAAGATTAAATTTTGGTCATAAAGTATATCTTCAGAATATCTATTGTCTTTATTAAATCTAATATTGATATCATAATCTTCTCCTTTTTCTTTATAAATACCAGCTTTAGTGCCAAAAAGAGCTGCTCTTAATTGTTGACCTATTTGTCCAACACTAAGTCCAAGTTCACCGGCTTTTTCTCTATCAATATTAACTAGATTTGTTACTCTTGATTTATTGACGTCTATTTTTAACTCCTCAATTCCAGGAATATTTCTTGTATTAATATATTCAGTAATTTTTTCAGCTTTTTCAATTAAAGTGCTATAATTTTTCCCAGTAATTTCGATATTTATAGGATAACCAACCGGCGGTCCTGATTGATTTTTTTCAACCGCTATAGAAACTCCAGGATATTTGTTTTTTAAAGCTTGCTGTATCTCTTTCCTTACCTCTCTTGAACTTAATCCTTGACGATATTTAAAATCTCTAAAAGAAGTTGTGATTTTAGCTCTATTAGGAAGTTCCGCTAGTCCTCCTAGTTCTTTATCTGGATTTTCTGTTCCCTCACCAACTTGTGAAATATTATTTTGGATCATGAAATTATAACCTGTATCATCATAATATTTATCAGAGTATATAATAGAATTTACATCAGCTTCAATCAGTTTAGCAATTTTATTAGTTTTGGAAATATCCGTGCCTTCAGGATATTCTACATAAACTATTATTTGTCTTGGATCTTCGTCTGGAAAAAACTCTATACTAGTTCTTTGACTAGCAACTGATTCCCCAAAACTCATAAACGCTACTATTAGACTTATAAATGTTGAAAGGATAATCAAATAGGGTCTTTTGCCAATTAATATTTTTTTAAGCAAAATCTCGTAATAATTATCAAGAACCGGTAGAAATCTAGATTGAAAGTTATTTGCTAATTTTCTAAGAAAAAGTCTATAAAACCAGAAATTTACAGAAACAAATATCAGAAGGGATCCTAAAAACCTATAAAACCCAGCTGTTTCTAAACCTTCTGTTGTAAAACCTAATATTAAAAATAAGATTCCAAAAGCTCCAAGTATTGATGTAAGTCTAATAATTCTTTTTATTGGCATATTAGTATCCTCAATCTTCATAAATCTCGAAACTAAAACCGAATTAAAAAAGACGGCTACAAATAGTGAAGAGCATAGTACTACTGAAAGAGTAACCGGGAAAAAAACCATGAACTTACCAATTCTTCCAGGCCATAATCCAAGTGGAATAAATGCAGCGACTGTAGTTGCCGTAGAAATTATTATAGGAAAAGCAATTTCAGAGATGCCTTTCTTTGTAGCTTCTATTCTGCTCATGCCTTCTTTTTCCATCAACCTGTAGACATTCTCAACAACAACAACAGCATTATCAACTAACATCCCTAATCCAAGGATTAGACCAAATAGAATCATAGTATTTAATGTATTGCCCAAAGCGCCTAAAATAGCAAGAGACATAAACATTGACATCGGAATAGCTATACCTACAAAAAGCGCATTTTTAAATCCTAAGAAAAATAATAATACTAAAACAACGATGACAACTCCAAAAATTATACTGTTTACTAAATCTGTAACTTGATTTTCAGTCAATTCAGATTGGTCATTTGCTATTGAAACGGTTAAATTTTTTGGAAATACATTATTTATGTTTTGTTCTACAATAGAACGTATCTTTTCCACTGCCAGTAAAGTGTTTTCTCCTGATCTTTTTTTGACTACTAACATTACAACAGGTTTTTCCTTTTCACGAGCGTAAGTTGTAATCTCTTTTTCCTTAAATTTTATTTCGGCTATATCTCTTAATAATACTGAGTTGTTGTATGATGATTTAACAACAAAATTTTCAAGGTCTGAGGGAGAACTTATTTCTCCAATGATTCGAACTGTTTTTCTTTGGTCATTGGCTTTTAAATTACCCGCTGAAATAGAGATGTTTCCTGATTGAATTGAATTTATTATATCATAAAAGGAAACTTTGGAAGCCATCATTTTATAAATGTCTACTGCAATTTCAACTTCTTTCTCAAGTGCACCAGAAATATCAACTTTCTTGATTTCATTTAAACTTTCAATTTCATCCTGTAAAATTTCAGAATATTCTTTTAGTTTTTCAGTAGAGTAATCTCCTGAAATATTTATATTCACAATTGGCATTTCTTCTGTAAAAGTCATGTTGAACACATTAGGATCAACTTTTACATTGTTATACATAGGCCAATCTTCGCTAGCTACTGCAGATTCAACTTCGTCTTTAACTTTAAGTTTAGCTTCAGTGTATCCAATTCCATCATCAAATTCAATTATTATTAATGAAAAATTTTCTTTGGAAGAAGATTTTATTTCCAGAATATTATTTACAGACTTAAGTTTATCTTCAAGAGGTTCTGTGATAAGTTTTTCAACATCTTCAGCTGTATTGCCAGGATAAATAGAGCTTACAAATACTATATTTTCTTTAATTTCAGGATATTCTTCTCTTGGCATATTAAAATAGGCGTTAATTCCTAACAATAGAACTAGTGCCATAACAACATACATTGTAGTGCTATTATTTATTGCCCAAGAGGACGGTGCAAAATCTTTTTCTTTATTGTTCAATTTTTTGTTTTTTAATTAATTATTTGAACTCTTGCGTTATCTACTAATTTTCTAATTCCCTCAGAAACCACTTTGTCACCAGCATTAAGTCCAGAAAGAACCTCTATTTTTATTCCATTATTTTTGCCTGTAGAAATGATTGTTTTAGATACATAGGTTTTATTGTTTTTTTCATAAATTTTATAAACGTATTCTTTGTTTTCGCTATCAATGCTAATAAAATTTTGATTTATCATTAATGCAGAGTCATTAGAATAATCATTAATTTTTACCTTGGAATTTAAATTAGGTTTAATCTTTAAATCGTTTTTTTCAATATCCATTTCTATTTTAAATGTTCTATTTATAGAGTTTATATAACTCCCAGATTGACGAACTGTTGTTAAAATAGTTTTGTCAAGTACAGGGAAGTATACGATAGCTTTATTGCCAGGGTTAATCGAAGCGATATATTTTTCAGGAACATTTGACTCAACATATAAATTATCTAAATTTAATAGCATCATCAGATTAGATCTTCCAGGGTATACTACCTCCCCTTTTTTTGCTACAACATTATCAATAGTTCCACTAAAAGGAGCCTCAATTAATGTCTTTTTAATTTGTTTTTTTAATTGTTTGATTCCCTGTTTTTGAGTCTCATACATAGTTTTGGATTCCAAAAATTTAATTTCACTGCCAATATTTTGATCCCATAACCTCTTTTGTCTTTCAAAGGAGGTTTTAGTTAATTCAAAACCTATTTCAAGCTGAGATAATTGTTCTTTTAAACCACCATCATCAATTTTTATTAAGCGCTGTCCTTTTTTTACTATATCTCCACTTTTAACATAAATATTTTTGATAATCCCAGAAAATTCAGGAAAAATATTTATTAATTCATCAGACTTAACACTCCCTTGCACTTGAACGTAGTGATCAAATTCACCTGAACTAATTGTCAGAATTTCAACTATTGGTAATTGTGGATTAGTATTTAATTCATCTAACTTATTATCTATAACCAGAAGCTTATTAAAAAATTCCTGTTGCGATTCTGCTATTTCTTTTCTTTTAAGTTTTATTTTGTCCACATCGTTTGAGTCTAACACGCTTTGAAGTGTAGAACTATTATCACACGATGTAATTGAAATGATTAGAAAGAGTATAAATATTTTTTTCATTTTAAAAAATTAATTCTGGGTTAAAATAATATCAAGATTTGTTTTTTTGTTTATAACCTCAAGCATAGATTGAAGCAGTTGATTTTGAATGGAGTATAGCTGAATTTGAGCTTGTCTTAAATCAAGACCAGATATTAATCCTTCTAAGAATTTTATTTGATTTTTCTTTTCAATTTTTTCTGCAAGCTTAACATTTTCAACTGCGTTATTGTATGAATTCACAGCATATTCATATTCACTATTTGCATTATCTAATTGAATAATGATTTTATTTTTTGATTCAGATAAATCAATTTTTGATTTTTCAAACTCTATTTTAGCTTGTTGTGTTTTAGCAGATTTTCTTAAAGAACTGAAAACAGGAATTGACATTGAAACTCCAGCTATTGAGTAGCCATACCATTTTTGGTCAGACTTAAAAAAATTGAATGAATTATTATTGCCATCATACCCACCCTTTATAAATGCTCTTACAGTTGGAAGAGCTTTTGACTTTTCAAGTGTTAATAGGGTTTGTTGAGATTTTGTATTATTTAAAGCCATTTGGTAGTCAATATTTTTCTCTATCTCAAAATCTTCTATAGATTGTTTTTCAAGTATGTTTTTAAGAGTTAAATCCTGTAAACTATTACTAAGAACTATTTCTTTTTCAATATCGTACCCAATAATAAGTTTTAATAAGTTTAAAGAGGTTTTGTTTAGTTTAATAGAATAGTCAAGGGAATTTTTAATTGAACCGTAAGTGATTTTAAGCTGTTCTACATTTTCTAGTTCAGTAAAACCACTATTATAAATTTTATTAATTTCTTCTAAATTGCTTTTGACATTTGATAGATTTTTTTCTAAAATCTTAACACTTTCTTGACTTACTAGCGCATTCCCATAAGCAGCAATAATTGACTTTTTCACTTCTTGGTCAGTTTTGGTTTTGATGCCATAGGCAATATCCATATAGAGCTTTATAGACGCTAGACCAACTGAATAGGATCCGTCAAATAACAGCTGAGACAATGTAACAGAGCCATCAATTGTTTGTTTTGTTCCAAACGATAACTCAGCAAATTCACCTGGACTTCCTCCAAAAAATTCGGCAGGAACTAAAGATACAGGTTGTTTAATATTGTTATTATATTCAATAAAAGAGTTGATTTGAGGGAGGCCAGTAGCTATTGTTTCCCATTTTTTTGCGTTAGCAATTTTTATATCGTTTACTGCATTTTTTGAGTTACTATTATTTATTAATCCAAACTCTATTGCTTGATTTAGGGTAAATGAATTTTGGCCAGTTAAACTAAATGAGTATAAAACCAAACATATAAGGATACTTATTTTCTTCATTATTTATTGATAAAATGATTTAATTTACTTAATCCTTTGTCTGTAACTATAGCTCTCAAGTGGTATTCAATAAAATCTATTTTGAGACTTAGGGGATCATATAGTTTTGAAGGGAAGGTTTCAAGATCTCTAATACCAATCATGCCCTTAAAGTATAATCTGGATATGAAATCTATTTTAATGTCTTTTCTAAATAAACCAAGCTGAATTCCGTTTTCTAAACTTTGTATAGTTGATTTTGTAATAAATTCAAATTGTTTTTTATTTATAGCCTTGTGAATTAAAGGGTAATATTTTTCAAGTTGATAAAGAGGAGATGTGCTTTCATTTTTTAAATATTTAATCAAAAACAAATTTATAGCGTATAACTCACTAATTGGATCATCCGACGTTTTTTTTATTTCAGTAACTCCTTTGCTAATGCTTTCAAACATGTAATTAGTTGTGGCATTTACAAGTTCAGTTTTGTTTTCAAAAAAATTATAAATCGTTTTTTTAGACATTCCCAATTCACTGGCAATTTGGTCCATTGTAACACTTTTAAACCCAATGGTTAGGAATAATTCACGAGTTTTTTCTAAAATTAATTCTTTCAAACTTATTTTTTTGGAGTGCAAATATAACAAGGAAACTTTAAAAACGCAAATAGTTTCCAAAGTTTCTTCAATAAATAATATTTACGTAACGACTAAATAATGTATTTTTGATTTTTATATTTTTACTTTGGATAATATCAAATTCTATGCCGATTTAATTGATAAAGAATTAAGTGAATTAACTTTTTCAAATTCTCCTAAATCATTATATGACCCTATAGACTATATTTTAAAAATTGGTGGTAAAAGAATACGACCTTATTTAGTATTATTGGCTGCAGAATCTTTTGGAGGTGATTACAAAAAGGCTTTGGGTGCAGCTCTTTCAGTTGAATGTTTTCATAATTTTACTTTGATGCATGATGACATTATGGACTCTGCGAATCTTAGACGCGGAAATGAAACGGTACATTTAAAATGGGATACTAATCAATCAATTTTATCTGGAGATGCACTACTCATTTACTCATATAATTTACTTCAAGTTTATGAACCAACTATTTATAAAAAATTAAATAATGTATTAAATAATGTTGCACTTCAGGTCTGTGAAGGACAACAACTAGATTTAGATTTTGAACATAAATCTGATGTTTCATTTGAGGATTATATTAATATGATAAAGCTAAAGACGGCTGTTTTAGTAGGAGCTGCTTTAAAAATGGGTGCCATAATTTCTGAGGCTAATGATAAAGACTTAATTAATATATATAAATTCGGAGTCAATTTAGGAATAGCATTTCAATTACAAGATGATTATTTAGATACATTTGGAAATGAAGAATTAGTTGGTAAATCTATTGGAGGCGATATTATTGAAAATAAAAAAACAGCCTTGTTCCATTTATCCTTATTAAATGCAAATAAGCAACAAGCCAATGATTTAATTGCTCTGTTTAATAATTCTAGTTCTGAAAATAAAGTTATTAATACTACAAAGATTTTTAAAGAAACTAAAGCTGATATTAAAACATTAGAATTAGTTGAAGATTATACAAATTTAGCTTTACAGTCTATAAATGGGTTAAGCATTTCCAATGAAAGTAAACAGATATTTATAGATTTTTCTAACTCTCTACTCGAAAGAAAACTTTAATTTAGTTAAACCAATTCATGTTATCATTTTAATTAATATTTTAGGTAAGCCTAAAATATTTTTTTTATAAGGCTAAAAATATTACATTCGCTGAATGTTAACATTTTCTGAAGAAAATCATCTAAAATCAATTTTCCATCTTTCAACAGATTCAGAGTCTGGGGTATCTACAAATTCAATAGCAGATAACTTAAATACTAAAGCCTCATCAGTTACTGAGATGCTAAAAAAATTAAGTGACAAACTTCTAATTGTTTACAAGAAATATCATGGGGCTCAGCTTACTGATAAAGGCAGAAAAACTGCTTTAAACATAATAAGAAAACACAGGCTTTGGGAAGTTTTCTTAGTTGATAAATTAAATTTCAAGTGGGATGAGGTACATGAAATCGCTGAACAATTAGAGCATATTCAATCAGAAAAATTAACAAATGAATTAGATAAATTTTTAAACTTTCCCACAAAAGATCCCCATGGAGATCCGATTCCTAATCCAGCAGGATTCATAAAGCTTACCCCAAAATTAAAATTAAGTGATTTAAATATTGGAGAAACCGGGAAGTTTATTGGAGTAAAAGACTCTTCATCTACATTTTTAAAACACTTAGATAAAATACAAATTTCGTTAGGTTCTAATATTAAGGTATTGCATCAAGAGGAATTTGATCAATCTTTACATATCGGTTTAGACGAAACGAATTTAACTATCTCAATTCAAACAGCTAGTAATTTATATATAACTAAAATTTAACTTTAATGTTTCAAGAAATAATAATATTTTTTCAAAATACTGACCCCGTTTTAGGTGCTTTATACGCTACACTTTTTACGTGGGGGCTGACAGCTTTTGGAGCTTCATTTGTTTTTTTATTTAAAACAATGAATAGAGTTTTTTTAGATGGAATGTTAGGGTTTACAGGAGGCGTAATGGTTGCTGCTAGTTTTTGGAGTTTATTAGCGCCGGGCATTGAAATGAGTGAAGGCGAAGGATTTGTAAAAGTTATGCCTGCTGCTGTTGGATTTGGTTTAGGAGCTCTTTTTATTTTTGGCCTAGATAAAGTTCTTCCCCATATGCATATTAATTTTAAAGAAGCAGAAGGGATTAAGACCCCATGGCACAGGACTACATTATTAACATTAGCAATAACTTTGCATAATATACCAGAAGGATTAGCAATTGGCGTTCTTTTTGGAGGAGTTGCTGCAGGAATTCCTGAAGCATCAATAACCGGAGCAGTTGTTCTAGCAATCGGGATAGGAATTCAAAATTTTCCTGAGGGGATAGCTGTTTCAATGCCGCTTCGAAGACAAGGCATGAGTAGATGGAAAAGTTTCATGTATGGTCAAGCCTCTGCTGCAGTTGAACCAATAGCTGCAGTTATAGGAGCAGTAGCTGTAACCTTTTTTACTCCAATTCTTCCATATGCTTTAGCTTTTGCTGCTGGAGCTATGATTTTTGTAGTAGTTGAAGAAGTAATTCCAGAAACTCAATTAGATAAAAATACCGATATAGCAACTCTTGGATTTATTGGTGGTTTTATTGTAATGATGGTTCTAGATGTTGCTTTGGGTTAATCTTTTTTTCTTTCTTTTCTTTTAATTTTTTTATGAAATATTTTTTTCTCTTTTTCTCCTTTATAATAAGTGCTCAATTAACTAATATAAATGGATTAGTTAAGTCAGAATTTGGTAATCTTGGATATGCAAGTGTTAGTCTTTTAAATTCCGAAAACGGAGTTATTGCAGATGGAGATGGATATTTTGAAATTGAAATTGATTTAGAAAAACATAATGAACTTTTTGTTTCTTATTTAGGCCATATTTCAAAAAAAATCTCATTAAAGAATAATACTCTAAATTTTAATAACTTAATTATTTATTTAGAAGAAGATATTAATGGTTTAAACGAAATTGTAGTTACTGGAACACTAAAAGATGAATTTGTAACAGAATCTCCTGTAAAGGTAAATGTTATAACTGCAAAAAAAATAAATTCATTTTTACCATCAGCTGGGACTAATATTACTAAAATTGTTCAACTTATAAATGGTGCTCAAGAAGTAATTGCTTGTGGAGTATGTTATACTAACTCAATAAGTATTAATGGATTGGAAGGACCTTACACATCAGTTTTAATGGATGGTATTCCAATGTATGGAAATTTAGCATCTGTCTACGGATTAAATGGAATCCCTAATATGATAATAGACAGGTTAGAAATTGTTAAAGGTCCAAGTAGTACTTTGTACGGATCTGAAGCTGTTGCAGGTGTAATTAATATAATAACCAAAAATCCCGAGGATCAACCTTTTGTTTCTTTAGACATCCAAGGAACTTCACATATGGAAAGTTATATAAATATGGCTGTGACACCTAAAATTGGAAAGACAACAGGGTATTTTGGAGTAAATTGGGATCGAAAAAATGATTATGATGATTATAATAACGATGGGTTTGGGGATGACATTAATTTAGATCGGATTTCTATTTTTAATAAATGGAATATTTATAGGGAATCAGAAAAAGAATTTATCATCTCTGCAAGATATTATTTTGAGGATAGAAGAAATGGAGTGGAAGAGTATCTAAAAAATAATAATTATAAGAAAATCAGAGGAGATAATAAAATTTATGGAGAAAGTATTTATACCAATCGTTTAGAACTATTTGGAAAATATGAATTTGATTTTTTAGAAGGTTTTGAGTTAAATTATTCTTATTCCAAACACAATCAAAACAGTTATTATGGTTCAGATTATTACCAAGCAAATCAAGATATATTTTTTTCTCAATTTACATTTAATAGAAATTATAAAAATCATGATTTACTAATTGGAGTTTCAATAAAAAACAATTTATATGATGATAATACAATTGCTACTCAAACAATTTCAAAAGGAGAAATTATCAATAAAGAATCTAATCAATTTACACCTGGATTATTAGTTCAAAATCAGTATAAACCCTCTGATAAATTGTCTTTAATCGGTGGGCTTAGATTAGATCACTTTAAAGAACACGGGTTCATTTATGCTCCCAGTTTTCATATAAAATATAATCCTGGAAAATGGCTTTCTTTTAGATTAAACGCTGGTACAGGTTTTAGGCTTGTGAATTTATTTACAGAGGATCATGCATTTGTTACCGGGCAAAGGGAAGTTAAAATTTTAGAAGAATTAAAACCAGAGAGATCTAAAAGCTTAATTTTTAATTCTAATTATATATATGCAGGACTTAGTGGTTCAGGGAATTTAGATTTAGATATTTTTTACACATATTTTTCAAACAAAATAATCCCAAATTATAATAATCAAAACTATATTATTTACGAAAATTTAGATGGATATTCTTTTTCCAAAGGTATTAGTGGGGCATGGAATCATACTTTTTTAAATGGGATGGCCTTTTCTATTTCATTTAATCATCAAATTGTTAAATATTCAGAAATTGAAAATAACGTAGAGTCTTTTTTTGATATGGAACATTCTCCAAAGTGGAGTGGCGGGCTAAATATTAAAATTCCAGTTATAAGCGGTTGGTCTATTAATTCATCCTCAAATTATGTAGGAAAAATGCAATTACCTAAGGTGTTTGACATGAATGATGACGGAAGCTTAAGCAGCACAGCAAGGTCAATAAAAAGTACGCCCTTTAGTATTCATAATATTAATATTAATGGCATCTTAAATAATAAAAATGAAATTTATTTTGGAATGCTTAATATTTTTAATTTTAGACAAAAAGAGTCTCCGCTAGTTGGCTATAATGATCCAAATTTTGATAAAGGCTTTAGTCCTTTTTTTGATACTTCATATGCGTATGCTCCAAATCATGGGATGGAATTCTTTATTGGTTATAGATTTAGATTCGGCAATAAATTGTTAAAATAAAACTAGTTATTACTTTCTAGATGCTTTCGCTATTTGTTCAAAGTCAACATTTTTATATGTAAAATTTGATTCATTAAAAAGTGCTTTTCCATATGTTTTATTCCAATCATTGTGAAAAGCTAGTTCAATATTCGTTGGAGGAACAACAGAAAATTTTACACTATATAATTCATTAATTTTTCCGGGAAGAGAAATATTTCTAGCATAATGAAAATTGTCAATTAAATTTATGTGGGCAATAAGATCAATAAAAGTACTAAGCCCTGTTTTTTCATTTATAATTTGAGCAGTAATATGTAAATAAGGAATAAAACCACCCTCAGGACTACCTTTAGGAATATTTTCTGTATCCCAATTTACTCTAGCTTCAATATGAACATTAGTCTGATTTTCTTTCAAGTGCATTGATGAAGGGTAAACATGATCTTTAATTGCACCTTCAAAAATGAAGATTAGTCCAGGTTCAATTCTTTCTTCTCCAATTATAAGTTCTTGAGCACTTGAGTAGAGTGTAAAAGTTAAGATTGAGACTACGCTTAAAATATAGTTTTTCATTTTAATAAGAATTTTTAAGAATTTTAATATCATTTAAAAGCTGATCCATTTGTTTTGTGTCGGTTCCATCATAAAACCCTCTGATCCTCTTTTCTTTGTCAACTAAAACAAAATTTTCAGTGTGAATCATGTCGTATTTACCGCCATCCCCATCATTTTTTGCTACTAAAAAAGATTTTCTAGCAAGTTCATAAATATCTTTTTTATCTCCAGTAAATAAATTCCATTTGGAATCGTCAACTCCCTTTAGATCAGCATAAACTCTTAATTTATCAACAGAATCTACGTCTGGTGTTACCGAAAATGAAACTAACAAAATATCAGTTTGGTTTTTTAACTTCTTTTGTAAATAGCCCATGTTTTCAGTCATTATTGGGCAAATATCAGGACATGTGGTGAAAAAAAAGTCTGCTACGTATATTTTGTTTTCATAAAATTCTTGGGTAATAAGTTTTCCATTCTGATTGGTAAGAGAAAAATTGTTGATGACATGGTATTTCTTAACATACCTAATATCTTCTTCGACTAGTTCTTCAGCAACCATTGAGGGACTGTAAATAGGCAAACTTACTTTAGGTTGAAGTATAAAGTAAAAAGAAGTTATTACAATAATTGAAAAAAAACACATTATAAAAATAATAGGTCCATATCTTTTAAAAAACTTTTTGTAATCGTTTGATATTTTCAAAATAATTGTTTTAAGAATTCATTAAATTTTCAATTTCTTCAACTTCAATTGGGATGTTTTTCATAAGGTTGATAGGCTCTGAATCTTTCTGAACAACAACATCATCTTCAAGTCTTATGCCAAAATTCTCTTTTGGCAAATAAATACCAGGCTCTACTGTAAAAACCATATTTTTTTCAATTGGATAACTCAAATCCCCATAATCATGAGTATCTAGACCTAGGTTATGAGAAACTCCATGAGTAAAATATTTTTTAAATGCAGGATTTTCTTTTGTTTGATTTTGAACATCACTTTTTGACAAAAGACCTAATTTCAATAATTCTGAGCTCATTATTTTACCTACTTCATGATAATGATCTTTCCACATAATTCCTGGTTTTAATAATTTAGTTGCTTCGTTTTTAACATGTAAAACAGAATTATATATTGATTTTTGTCTATTAGAAAACCTGCCAGATACAGGGATTGTTCTAGTCATATCACTAGAATAATTTGCGTACTCAGCTCCAACGTCTAAAAGCAAAACATCTCCTTCTTGACATTGATTATTGTTTTCTATGTAATGTAATATTGTTGAATTTTTTCCTGATGCAATAATTGGAGAATATGCAAATTTTTTAGATCTATTTCTTAAAAACTCATGAGAAAATTCTGCTTCAATTTCATATTCCCAAACACCAGGTTTTACAAAATTTAAAATTCTTCTAAATCCTTTTTCAGTAATATCACAAGCTTTTTGAATTAACTCAATTTCTAATGAACTTTTTATAGATCTTAATTTTTGAAGTATTGGATTACTGCCTTTAATATCTTTAGAAGGATACTGTTTTTTAATCCAATCATTAAACCTTTTTTCTCTAGTTTCGGTTTCTACTTTTGCTCTATAATGTTCGTTTTTGTTCAAATACAAAACTTCAACATTTTGCATTATTTTTTTTATAACATCATCAAGTTGATCTAGCCAATACACTTTCTTTATACCTGAAATAGAAAAAGCTTTTTCTTCATTTAGTCTTTCGCCTTCCCAATGAGTTAATAGGTCATTAGGCTTTGTAAGAAATAAAATTTCTTGATAAATAGAATCATTTTTTTTATAAACAAGTAAAATGGTTTCCTCTTGATTTACTCCACTTAAATAAAACAAATCACGATGCTGCTCAAAAGGCAATGTAGTGTCTGCACTTACAGGATAGCAATCATTAGAATTAAAAAAAGCCACACTATTGTCTAACATGTTTTCAATAAAATGTTTTCTGTTTTTAACAAATAAAGTATTAGTAATTGGAAAATATTTCATATTTATATTTAAAATTCAAAAATAGTATATTTAAGGTACAACTAAACACAATTATACAGAATGAAATATTTATACTCGATATTATTATCAATATTATATACATCAGGATTTTCTCAAGTTTCCACAAGTTCAAATGATATCATTCAAAGTTTGAATGTTCAAAATGAATTAATTAAAAATTCATTAGTAAAGAATTTAGAATTTAAAAATATTGGACCTAGTGTAATGAGTGGGAGGGTTACTGATATTGAAGTAAACCCTAACAATCCGTTAGAATTTTATGTAGCGTACGCTTCAGGTGGACTTTGGCATACAGTTAATAACGGTAACACATTTAGCCCCATTATGGATAATTCTAACACCCAAAATATTGGTGATTTTGATATAGAATGGAATACTAGATTAATAGTTGTAGGTACTGGAGAAAACAACTCATCAAGGTCTTCATATGCTGGTATTGGAATATTAAAATCTAATGACAACGGTAAAACTTGGGAAAATATTGGGTTAAATGATTCTCATCATATTGGTAAAGTTATGATAAACCCTAGCGATCCTGATGAAATAGTTGTCGCTGCTTTAGGACATTTATATTCAAAAAATAAGGAAAGAGGAATATTTAAAACTATTGATGGAGGATTAACCTGGAATAATACTTTATTTATTGATGAAAACACAGGCATAATTGATTTAGATATAGATCCAAATAATTTTAATATTCAATTTGCATCATCTTGGCAAAAATCTAGAAAAGCGTGGGATTTTAAAGGAAATGGAGAAAAGTCGGGAATTTATAAATCTAACGACTCAGGGAACTCATGGAATTTAGTTTCTACGAAAAAAAGCGGATTTCCAGTTGGGAGTGGAGTTGGAAGAATTGGATTATCAGTTTTTAATAGTAACACTCTTTACGCGGTTGTTGATAATCAGTTTAGACGTCCTAAAAGTAAAGATTTAGTGATTAAATCCGAATTGTCTAAAAATTATTTTGAAACGATTACAAAAGAAGAATTGTTAAAAACAGATGATTTAAAATTGAATAAATTTCTCAAATCAAATAATTTTCCTAAAAAGTATAATTCTAAAAAGATTAAAGAACTAGTAAAGTCAGACTTAATAAACCCCTCAGATTTAAAACTTTATCTAGAGGATGCTAATACGGTTATGTTTGAAACTCCAATTATTGGAGCTCAAGTTTATAGAAGTGATGATGGGGGATTAAACTGGACTTTGAAAAATTCATATTATTTAGATAGATTATACAATACTTATGGATATTATTTTGGAAAAGTGCATGTTTCACCTGTAAATAAAGACCATATTTATATATACGGAGTTCCTTTTATAAAATCTGTAGACGGTGGGATGACTTATGAATCAATTGATTATCCTAATGTTCATGTAGATCATCATGATTTATGGATAAATCCAAAAAATCCTAATCATTTAATAAACGGTAATGATGGAGGAGTTAATATTAGTTACGATAATGGTGAAAATTGGTTAAAATTAAATCAACCAAGTGTTGGACAATTTTATACTATTAACGTTGATGATGAAGTTCCATATAATGTTTATGGTGGTCTTCAAGATAATGGTGTTTGGATGGCTAGTAGTAGATCGAAAGAAAGTTTAAGATGGCATCAAACTGGAAAAAACAATTGGAGATCTATTATGGGAGGTGATGGAATGCAAGTTCAAATTGATAATAGGGATTCTAATATTATTTATACAGGTTCCCAGTTTGGAGTTTATTATAGAATTAATAAATCTAAAAGAACATATATAAAGCCAAAACACGAATTAGGAGAGTCTCCCCTTAGGTTTAACTGGCAAACACCAATTTTGCTTTCTTCACATAACCAGGACGTATTATATTTAGGCAGTAACAAACTCCATGTTTCTTATAATAAGGGTGATAAATGGTCATTTAAATCTGAGGATTTAACAAATGGAATTAAAAAAGGAAATGTTCCATTTGGCACTTTGTCTTCAATTGATGAATCGATTTTTAAATTCGGAAAATTAGTTACTGGATCCGATGATGGCTTAGTTCAGTTATCATTTGACGGGGGAAATAATTGGAAAATTATTTCTAATGACTTACCTAAAAATTTGTGGGTTAGCAGAGTTGTTTTTTCAAAGCACAAAGAAAATAGGATTTATGTTACTTTGAACGGTTATAGATTTGATGATTTTAAACCTTATGTTTTTGTTACTGAAGATAATGGTGAAAACTGGAAATCTTTAGATTCAGATCTGCCAATTTCGTCTGTTAATGTAATAAAAGAAGATCCATATTATGAAGATTTACTTTATCTAGGAACTGATAATGGCGTGTACATGAGTCTAGATAAAGGATTGAGCTGGAATTCTTTTAATCAAGGTTTACAAAAAGTAGCTACACATGATTTGGTTATTCAAAAAAGAGCAAAAGATTTATTAATTGGCACACATGGAAGATCAATTTATAAAATGGATTTATCTATTATTTATTCTTTTCTTGAAAAAAGAAATTTAAAACAAAACCATTATATAATTCCAAAAGATATTAATTTTTCGTCAAGATGGGGTGGGAGAACATATAATTGGTCCGAGTTTAATTTACCTAACCATTACTTTAATTTATATTCCATCAAAGATCAACAACTTACAATGAAGCTTTTAGACAATGACAAAAATTTAATTTATAAAATGAAATTAATTTTAGAAAAGGGTTTTCAAAAAATAGATTTACCAATAGTATATTCAAATAAAAAGTTGCCCAAAAAAAATAAAATAGAAAAATCAGCTAATGGCGAATTTTATTTAAAAAAGGGACAATATGAAATAGTAATTGGTGATGTGTCAGAAAAGTTTGATATAAAATAAAAGTTATGTTTTTATTGTCTTATAACTACTCATAGGTTAATTTTGTACTGTAATTATTTATAATTCAGTAATGAGTAACGTAATTCAAGCTTCAATAATTAAAAAAATAGCTATGGCTGTTTCAGGCCTATTTTTAATTATTTTCCTCCTTCAACACTTTATAATTAACATAACTTCTGTTTTCAGCGAATCAGTTTTTAATCAATTTTCGCATTTTATGGGTTCAAACTTTGTTGTACAATTTATAGCACAACCAATTTTGATTTTCGGTGTGATTTTTCATTTTGTTATGGGTTTTGTGTTAGACTTTCAAAATAGGTCATCAAGGAAAGTAAAGTATGTCAAATATAAAGGATCAAGCAATGCTAGCTGGATGTCTAGAAATATGATTATTTCTGGAGCAGTTGTATTATCATTTTTAATTTTACATTTTTATGATTTTTGGATTCCTGAGATGAATTATAAGTATGTGGAGTTTTTGCCAGAAGATCCAAACAGATATTATAATGAGCTTTCTCACAAATTTGAGGATTTAGTGAAAGTAATATTATATGTTATTTCTTTTGGATTTTTATCTCTTCACCTTTTACATGGGTTCTCATCTGCTTTTCAGTCGATGGGTATAAATAATAAGTATAATTACCTAGTAAAATTTTTTACTAACTTATATGCATTAGGGATCCCTTTTGGGTTTAGTTTTATAGCAATTTTTCATTATTTAAATAATTAAAACATGACTAAATTAAGCGCTAAAATTCCTGAAGGTCCAATTTCTAAAAAATGGGTAAACCACAAGAATAATATTCGTTTAGTTAGTCCAGCTAATAAAAGATTAATTGATGTAATCGTAGTTGGAACAGGATTAGCAGGAGGTTCTGCAGCAGCCACTTTAGCTGAATTAGGGTATAACGTAAAATCATTTTGTTTTCAAGATTCTCCTCGAAGAGCTCATTCTATTGCCGCTCAAGGAGGAATTAATGCTGCAAAAAATTATCAAGGTGATGGAGATTCCATTCATAGACTGTTTTATGATACTGTTAAGGGCGGAGATTATAGATCTCGTGAAGCAAACGTATATAGATTAGCAGAAGTTTCTGCAAATATTATAGATCAGTGTGTAGCTCAAGGAGTTCCTTTTGCTAGAGATTATGGAGGACTTTTAGATAATAGATCTTTTGGAGGAGTTTTAGTCTCCAGAACTTTCTATGCTAAAGGACAAACAGGACAACAATTATTACTTGGAGCTTATTCTGCTATGAATAGGCAAATAGCTAGAGGAAAAATACAAATGTTTAATCGACATGAAATGATGGACCTTGTTAAGGTTGACGGTAAAGCTAGAGGGATTATTACAAGAAATTTAATTAACGGAAAAATAGAGAGACATTCAGCTCATGCTGTAGTTATTGCCTCAGGAGGTTATGGAAATTTATTCTATTTATCAACTAATGCAATGGGAAGTAACGTTTCTGCTTCCTGGAAAATTCATAAAAAAGGTGCATATTTTGCAAATCCTTGTTTTACTCAAATTCATCCAACTTGTATCCCAGTTTCAGGAGATCATCAGTCAAAATTAACTTTGATGTCCGAATCTTTACGAAATGATGGTAGAATTTGGGTCCCAAAATCAAAAAGTGATTCTATAGCAATTAGAGAAGGAAGATTAAAACCAGTGGATTTAGCTGAAGATAAGAGAGATTATTATTTAGAAAGAAGGTATCCAGCTTTTGGGAATTTAGTTCCTAGAGATGTAGCTTCTAGAGCTGCCAAAGAACGATGTGATTCTGGTTTTGGAATAAATAAAACAGGTGAAGCTGTTTTTTTAGATTTTGCTTCTGCGATAATTAGATATGGTAAAGAAAAAGCTCATTTAAAAGGTTTAGACGAAAACAATTTAAGCTTAGTAAAAGAATTAGGTAAAGAAGTTATAAAATCAAAATACGGTAATTTGTTTCAGATGTATGAAAAAATTGTTGATCAAAATCCGTATGAAACTCCAATGATGATTTATCCAGCAGTACATTATACGATGGGTGGTGTTTGGGTAGACTATAATTTAATGACTACTATTCCAGGATGTTTTGCAGTTGGAGAAGCTAACTTTTCTGATCATGGAGCTAACCGCTTAGGTGCTTCTGCGCTTATGCAGGGATTAGCAGACGGGTATTTTGTTCTTCCTTACACTATAGGAGACTATTTAGCAGATGATATTAGAACTGGATCAATTTCTACTGATTCTAAAGAATTTGAGGAAGCTGAAAAATCTGTTAAAAATAAAATCGAATTATTAGTAAATAATAAAGGGACTAAAACTGTTGATTATTTTCATAAAAAATTAGGTAAAATTATCTGGAATAAATGCGGAATGTCTAGAAATGTTAAAGAATTAAATGAAGCAATTGAAGAAATTCAATTATTAAGAAAAGATTTTTATAAAAATATTTCTATTCCTGGTACAGAAAATTCTTTTAACGAACCTTTAGCCAAAGCAGTTAGAGTTTCCGATTTTCTAGAATTAGGGGAATTGTTTGCTAAAGATGCTTTGGAAAGAACAGAATCATGTGGAGGGCATTTTAGAGAAGAATCTCAAACTAAAGAAGGAGAGGCGCTTAGAGACGATAAAAATTTTGCTTTTGTTTCTGCATGGGAAAATAAAGGAGAACCGTCAGAGGCAATTTTACATAAAGAGGAATTGATTTATGAAAATATAGAATTAAAAACTAGATCTTATAAATAGGATGAAACTTAAATTAAAAATTTGGCGTCAAAAAAATTCTAACGATAAAGGTAAAATTGTTTCTTACGATATTGAAAATATTTCACCCGATATGTCATTTTTAGAAATGATGGATGTCCTTAACGAACAGTTAACTGTAAAAGGAATTGATCCTGTAGCTTTTGATCATGATTGTCGAGAAGGGATATGCGGATCTTGTTCTATGTTTATTAATGGCGAAGCTCATGGTCCAGATAGACTTGTAACTACGTGTCAGTTACATATGAGAAAATTTAAGAATGGAGATACAATTCATATTGAACCTTTTAGAGCAAATTCATTTCCAGTTATTAAAGATTTAGTAGTCGATCGTTCTTCATTTGACAGAATTCAGCATGCAGGAGGATATATTTCTGTTAATACATCAGGTAATACACAAGACGCTAATTCTATTCCAATTGAGAAAAAGAATGCTGATAAGGCTTTCGATGCGGCTACTTGTATTGGTTGTGGAGCATGTGTAGCTACCTGTAAAAATTCAAGTGCAATGTTATTTGTTTCTGCAAAAGTTTCTCAATTCTCTCTTCTTCCACAAGGTAAAATAGAGGCTAATGAAAGGGTTTTAAACATGGTTAAACAAATGGATGAAGAAGGGTTTGGTAATTGTACTAATACTGGTGCTTGCGAAGTTGAATGTCCAAAAGGTATTTCATTGGAGAATATAGCTAGAATGAATAGAGATTTCTTGAAAGCTAAAATTTCATCTTAGATATTAAATCATTTTCTTAATACAAGAAAATGATCATCCATTACATTTCCCATTAGAATTACGTTTCCAAAAGGTGCGGCAACTGTAGATCCAGACATCGCTTGTCCTTTTTCTAAATAAATATTTTCTTTAGTATAATTGTTCTTTTCAATGTAATTTATTGATATAATTTCTGAGGGTGCAAACTCGTTGTTGCCTTTAGAATATGAATCAAAATGTAGAAGACTTGGATGTGCTCCTACCCAAAGCTTATTGTCTACATCAAATTCAATATTATCCACACCTGTTCCACAGTAAATATCTTCAATAAAGGATAAAGAATTATCATTATTTTTTTTAAATACTCTTATATAAAATTTTCTGGGAGAAGCAACAAAAAGTAATTCTTTTTGTGAATTATAATTAATTCCATTAGCAAATGGTATTCCGTTTGCAACTTCTTGAAACTTAAATCCGTCAAAAAAAACAACATTTGAAATAGGTAACCCTAAATAATCTTCAGCTAAACGTAATATTCCATCTTTATATTTGTGATCGTTAGTGAAATACAAACTATTTTCACTAATTAAAACAACATCGTTTGGACTTAAAATCATCGGATTATCAAGCGTTTTTAAATGAGTAAGTTTAGTTCCAATTAATTTAAAAATTTCTATGTATTCTTTTTCAATGGTATGGTTTACAACAGCAATTGTAGTGATGCTGTCTGTTTTGAAAATTGAAATTCCATGAGGAGCAAATGGTTTATTAAAATTTTTTGTTAGAAGAATAGGTTCTGATTCAATTTTCTTTAGGTCGATATAATATAGGCCTCCTTTTTCTTGTTCATTTGCAGGGAAAGCTTTTCTTTTTGTTGAAGATACTATAGCAAAACTATCAATGTGATTTATAGTAATGTCTTCAGCTCCAACAATATTTATTTTAGTTAATATTTCCCCTTCAAACTTATTTTCAATTATTCTAAAATAACCTGTACTCCAAAAAATATTAAATATAGATAGTCCAAGAATAACCAAAATTATGATGGAAATTTTTTTCATTTTACAATAATTTTTTCTTCAAGTACCCAATTTGCTCTAATTACAATTTCTTCTTCGTAGTGAAACACCTTTTCAGGCTGTATTCTATTTAAAAAACTCCCAGTATCCCACATTTGATTTTTATTTTTGTCAAAAATGACTTTTACAAAATAATCAGCAGGTTTTAAATACTCAAAAACACAAGGATCATCAAAAGAGTTCAATATTTTTTTTCTAATTACTTCATCTTTATTATTAGTTAAATGAACTATAATAGGAAATGCTTTAACATTACTTATTCCAAGTTTTAAGGTTCCGTAATCTGTTCTGCTTTTAGTTTTGAATTTATAACTAATTGTGTCATTTGTTGCATCAAAAAAATCTACAATTGCATTTGGGTATAGATTAATGATATAATTGTCATTGGGTAATAATTCAAAATCAAAATTTAAATCAAATTTATTTTTATCTATCTCAACTTTAAAAGGAACTAAAAGAGAATCTTTATTTAAAATATTGATTTGTTTTTTGTTGATATTACTTAAAGGAATATTACTAAAAACTTTAAACTTGTCGTTAAGTTCTAAAACTGATTTTATAGATGGATTAATTACTAACGAATCTTTGTCCATTTCTTTAAATTTCAATGTATAGTTTTCTTTATAAGCTGGGGCTTTAACAATGAATCTTAGAGAATCATATTTATTACTTTTAAACCAGTAATTTAGAGTATCTGAATCTTTGTTTTTAGTAATAATCGATTCTATTTTTTTATCATCGATTAATTTAATTTCAGTATTATTATAATTGCCTTTAAACCCAAAGCCTATCCTGTTTTCTGACTCTAAAAATGGTTTAAAACTTTTAAAAGAAATCTCTTCTTTAAACAATTTTATTTTTAAACTATCTTCTGTAGGTAGATTTACGAAATTATCAATAAATCCAATTTTTTCAAATTCAGGATCAAATTTGTAATTACTATTTTCATCTTTTAGTGCCACCAACAAATATTTACCTTTTTTTAGGTTGGTCATCTTAAAATTAGTAGAATCTAGAGTACTGCCAACATAATTTGGAAATCCATTGTATATTATCGAATCAAAATATTTTTCGTTTATAGGATATAAAAATGTTGAAATAAAATTATCAGATTTTCTTTCAAAGGAACTTGTTATATTTCCTGAAAGAGATAGCGAATCAATATATTCTCCAGTCGAAAAAGCATACTTAAAAAACGGAAGTTTATTTTCTTCATTATTATCTACTACACTTTGACCAAAATTAAAAACATAAGTATTGTTTTTACCAAGTTTTTTCTTAATGTCAATCTGAATATACTTTGCTGCTCCTGACTGAGGACTTATTGAATAAAAACTTTTATCTAAGGGGGGAGAAACAACTAGTTGTTTTCTAAAGTCCTTAAGTTTAATGTATTCATCAAAGTAAAGTCTTATTCTTTTTTCATTAAAATTGACTGAATTTTCAACTGGCTCAGCATTTAATAAAATCGGAGGATCCTCATCCTTGAGACCTCCATCAGGTATTCCTCTTTTTGCACAATTAATTAATGAAATACAAAATAGAACGAGAAAAATTAATTTTATTTTTTTCATCATTTTCATAGATAAGCAAAATAACAATTATTTTCCCTAATTCTATTTTAATTGAATAAATAGAATTTATATAAAATTTTACTCTTATTTTTGTTTTATGAGTAAAGAAGATAAATTTAAAAAAGTAATTTCTCACGCTAAAGAATATGGATTTGTTTTTCAGTCTAGTGAAATATATGATGGGTTAAGTGCTGTTTATGACTATGGTCAAAATGGGACCGATCTTAAAAATAACATTAAGAATTATTGGCTTAAAGCGATGGTTCAATTAAATGAAAACATAGTTAATATAGATTCAGCTATTTTGATGCATCCTAAAATATGGAAAGCTTCTGGTCATGTTGATGCATTTAACGACCCTTTGATTGATAATAAAGATTCTAAAAAAAGATATAGAGCAGATGTTTTAATTGAGGATCATATTACAAAAATTGAGAATAAAGTTCAAAAAGAAATTTTAAAAGCAAAAAAAAGATTTGGCGATGATTTTGACCAAAAACAGTTTGTTTCTACAAACTCAAGAATTACAAATTATCAAAATAAGATTAGTGACATAACAAAAATTTTTAGTGAATCACTTGAGAATGATGATCTAAAAGCCTTAAAAAAATTAATAGAAGATCTAGAAATCGCATGTCCTGTTTCGGGTTCTAAAAACTGGACAGATGTCAAACAATTCAATTTAATGTTTGGAACTAAGCTTGGTGCATCTGCAGAAAGTGCAATGGACCTTTATCTAAGGCCTGAAACTGCTCAAGGTATTTTTGTAAATTTTTTAAATGTTCAAAAAACCGGTAGGTTAAAAATTCCCTTTGGAATAGCTCAAATTGGAAAAGCATTTAGAAACGAAATTGTTGCTAGACAATTTATATTTAGAATGAGAGAATTTGAGCAAATGGAAATGCAGTTTTTTATTAAGCCTGGAACTCAAAAAGAGTGGTACGCTAAATGGAAAGCAGATAGATTAGCTTGGCATCTTTCACTTGGTTTGGGAGAGGATAATTATAGATTTCATGATCATGATAAGCTTGCTCATTATGCAGATGCAGCTTGTGACATTGAATTTAATTTTCCTTTTGGATTCAAAGAATTAGAGGGAATTCACTCTAGAACTGATTTTGATCTTTCTAGTCATGAAAAATTTTCATCAAAAAAAATTAAATATTTTGATACTTCTTCTAATGAAAGTTATACCCCATACGTATTAGAAACATCAATTGGTTTAGACAGAATGTTTTTAGCTATTTTTTCAAAATCTTTAATTGAAGAAAAACTTGAAGATGGCTCCTTTAGAACTGTTTTAAAATTTCCTAAAATTCTCGCACCCAAAAAAATAGCAGTTCTTCCTTTGTTAAAAAAAGACGGTCTGCCAGAGCTTTCAAAAAAAATATTAAAAGAATTCAAATGGGACTATAATTCTGTATACGATGAAAAAGATGCTATAGGAAGAAGATATAGACGGCAGGACGCCTTAGGAACACCATATTGTTTAACTATAGATCATCAATCTTTAAAAGATGGAACAATAACTATAAGAGACAGAGACACAATGATCCAACAGAGGCTAACTGTTCAAGAGATAAAAAATAAAGTAGATTCAGAGCTTGATTTAAAATCTTGGTTAACATTTTAAAATGAAAATCATTTCTTATAATGTCAATGGAATTAGAGCTGCCATAAAAAAAGGTTTTATAGAATGGCTTAAGAATTCAAATTGTGATGTAATTTGTATTCAAGAAATTAAAGCTAATACAGATCAGTTAGATTTAAGTCTTTTTTCAGAAATAGGATACAAGTATAATTATTGGTTTTCTGCACAAAAAAAAGGATATAGTGGGGTTGCAATTTTGTCAAAACATAAGCCTAAGCATATTGAATATGGAACAGGAATTGATCATATGGATTTTGAAGGTAGAAATCTAAGAATAGATTTCGAAAAAATTTCAGTAATGAGCCTTTATCTTCCTTCAGGAACTAATATAGCAAGACTTGAATATAAATTTCAGTATATGAAAGAGTTCAAGGATTATATTCAAAAATTAAAAGAAGACATTCCGAATTTAGTAATATGTGGAGATTATAATATTTGTCATAAGGCAATTGACATACATGATCCTATTAGAAATTCTAAAGTTTCTGGTTTTCTTCCTTGGGAAAGAGAATGGATATCAGATTTTATAGATTTAGGCTTTATAGATTCATTTAGAAAACTCAATAAAGACCCTGACAGATACAGCTGGTGGAGTTATAGAGCTAACTCTAGAGCAAACAATAAAGGATGGAGAATTGATTACAATTTGGTGTCGGATACACTAAACTCTAATATTAAATCTTCGTCAATTTTAGATCAGATTTTTCATTCAGATCATTGTCCAATAGTTGTTGAATTAAATTTATAAATAAATGAAATATACTTTTTTGCCTTCTACCAATATTAAGGTTAGTAAAATATGTCTTGGCACAATGACTTTTGGAAATCAAAATTCTGAAAAAGAAGGTTTTGATCAAATGGATTTAGCAACTGATATGGGAGTTAATTTTATTGATACAGCAGAGCTTTACCCTGTTCCTGCCACCGCAGAGTTATATGCAGATACTGAAAAAATAATTGGCAAATGGATGAGTAAAAAAAACAATAGAGATCAAATTGTATTAGCCACTAAAATAGCAGGACCTGGGGATTACACTAAACATATAAGAAAAAATGGATTTTCTAAAAATGCTTTGATATCAGCTGTTGATGGAAGCCTAAAAAGATTAAAAACTGATTATATTGATTTATATCAACTTCATTGGCCCGAAAGAACTTCTAATTTTTTTGGGAAAAGAGATTTTGATTCCTTCGCAAATGATAAATGGGAAGAAAATTTTGAAAATGTACTTCTTAATTTAAAAGAAATTATATCAAGTGGAAAAGTAAGGCAGATTGGAATATCAAATGAAAACCCGTGGGCTTTCATGAAATATTTAGAATTGTCAAAGCATAAACTGCCTAAAACAATTACTATTCAAAATCCATATTCACTTTTAAACAGACTTTTTGAGATAGGAAATTCAGAGATTTGCATGAGAGAAGATGTTGGCTTACTAGCTTATTCTCCGCTTGGTTTTGGAGTATTAAGCGGTAAATATTTAAATGGTAATATGCCAGAAGACAGCAGACTAAAATTATTCCCAAATTTAAGTAGATTTTCAGGTGAAAACTCTATGAAAGCTACCGGCATGTATTTTAATATTTCAAAAAAACATGATTTATCGTTAAGTCAAATGGCTTTATCATTTGTAAACTCTAGGCCATTTGTAACAAGTAATATAATAGGTGCTACTAAACTAAATCAATTGAAAGAAAATATTGAAAGTATAAATATTGTTTTAAGCCAAGATGTTTTGAATGATATAGAAGAAGTGCATAAACTTATTCCTAACCCTGCTCCTTAAATAGGTTTTTGATTAAATCTTCAATTCTTGAATAAGAGATTATTTTTAGTTTTTTAGGAACAAAAGAAATTTTTGCAGCTTCTGAAACTATTAATATTTCGAACCCAAGTTTTTCTGCTTCGTTTATTCGCTGATCGATTTTAGGCACAGATCTAAGTTCTCCAGAAAGTCCAATTTCAGCAGCAAAGCAGATTCTTTTTTGTAAAGGAATATTGAAGTTACTAGAAAGAATAGCTGCTACTACAGCTAAATCCATTGCAGGGTCTTCTATTTTTATTCCTCCAGTGATATTCAAAAAAACATCTTTTGAGCTTAGCTTAAATCCTGCGCGTTTTTCTAAAACAGCAAGCAGCATATTTAGTCTTTTTGCATTAAATCCCGTGGTACTTCTTTGTGGAGTGCCATAGACCGCAGAACTTACTAAAGCTTGAACTTCAATCAGGATTGCTCTAATTCCCTCCATAGTTGAAGCTATAGCATTTCCACTTAAAGGAGTTTTATTGTTCGAAATTAAAAGTTCGCTAGGATTTGTTACTTGACGAAGACCACTGTTTAACATTTCATAAATACCTATCTCAGCAGTTGATCCAAATCTATTTTTTTTAGCTCTTAAAATCCTATAAATATTATTTCTGTCGCCTTCAAATTGTAAAACGACATCTACCATATGTTCTAAAATTTTAGGCCCAGCAATGCCTCCATCTTTTGTTATATGCCCAACAAGAAAAATTGGGAGATTTGTTTTTTTTGAATAATTTAAAAACTGGGAAGCTGATTCTTTAATTTGGGATACGCTTCCAGGACTACTATCTATAATATCAGTTTGCAGTGTTTGAATAGAATCTATGATTACAAGTTCTGGCTTTATAGTATTAATTTGAGATATTATAGTCTCAACATTAGTTTCGTTTAAAACGTAGCATTGATTAGAATCGTTATTAATTCTATTTGCTCTTCGTCTTATTTGTTGTTGACTTTCTTCCCCAGTAATATATAAAACTTTGTTTTTTATTTCTAGTGAAATTTGAAGTAATAAAGTAGATTTTCCTATTCCAGGCTCACCGCCTATAAGAACAAGTGATCCAGGAACAATTCCACCTCCAAGAACTCTATTCAATTCCTTGTCTTCAACTAATAGTCTTGGATCTTTTTCGAAATCAATTTCGTTAACTAGTTGAGCTTTGGATTTTAATTGAACACTATTTAAACCTAAGTTAACTTTAGAAGATTTTTTAATAACCTCCTCAACTAATGTGTTCCATTCTTTACAAGAGCTACATTGACCAAGCCATTTTGAATGTTGCGCTCCACAATTTTGACAACAGTAAAAAGTTTTTAATACAGCCATTAATTATTGAATTATTTGTTTAATATAGGCAAAAAAACAAATGATAGAGAACCAAAAACTACAATCATTAACGTTTGAGAGGTCCATACAATCCAGCCTAAAGCTAATGCACTTTCGTAAGACACCTCGTATTGACTTATTACAGCAGCTATCGCTAAAGGATAGGCTCCAATTCCTCCGTTAGTTAAGGCCATCGCTATTGCACCTGCCAGGAATGCTAAAAACAAAGGTTCAAATCCTAAACTAAAAGTTTCAGGAAGACTAAATTTTACAACATAAAACATTAAAAAATAGCAAACCCATATAAAGATCGAATGAAAAATAAATAAAGGTTTATTATTTATTTTAGAAAAGGAAAGAATACCTGTTTTAAATCCAGTAATAGTATTTTGAAGTTTAGTTTTAAAATTTGTTTTTGATATAAAATAATATAATATGCTTCCAAAAATTATCAACAATAAAAGGATTATAATTAGTTCTTTATTAATTGAGAATTCAGGAATTTTAATTTTATAAGAAATAATTAGTCCATAAAAAATTAATGTAATTAAAATTATTAAATCAATAATTCTTTCAGTAACTATTGTTCCAAAACTTTTTTCAAAAGGAATTTTTTCATAGTAAGATATTGAACTAGCTCTTAAAATTTCACCAGATCTAGGAATGCCTAAATTCGATAAAAACGCTATTAAAACAGACATTATTGAATTTGAAAACTTGATTTTAAAACCCAAAGGCTTAAGCATGGATTGCCATCTAATAGATCTGGAAAGGTGGCTTAAGATACCAAGAAAAATTGATAAAAAAATGTAATTATAATCTGCAGATTTCATAGAAGAATAAATTTCTAATCTATCGGAATAAGTTGTGTTTAAGTAAGAGTAATAAATTAACAGGAGTCCTAAAAGAGGAGGAAAAAGTTTTTTAAACCATTGAAAAAGTAAGATTGGCATTATCACATTAAAATATTATCATTGTTGGGAAATATTAAAGTTGGATTAAACATCTTAGCATCACTTACGCTCATCCTTGCATAACTGATAATAATTACCTTGTCTCCTTTCTGCACTTTTCTTGCCGCAGGCCCATTTAAAGTTACCTCTCCGCTTCCTTTTTTTCCTTTTATAATATATGTTTCTAATCTTTCGCCATTATTGATGTTCACTACTTGAACTTTCTCTCCAGGTATCATCTTAGCTGCATCAAGAAGTGTTTCGTCAATTGTGATACTTCCAATATAATTTAAATCACAATTAGTAACCGTGACTCTGTGAATTTTAGATTTTAATACTTCTATTTCCATGTGTCAAATATAACTAATTAACTAAAATATTATCAATCAACCTTACGTCATTCACTAACACACAAATAAATATCCTGTAAGATGTATTTAAATCAATTATATTTTCTTTTTTTAGAGTTTCGTCATGAACTATTTCTAAATATTCTAATTCAAAACCAGGGATAGAGTTAATTTCTTTTTTACAATTTGCATAAATAATTTTAAAAGGAATTTTTAAATAATTTTCTTTAGCGTAAACTAGTTTGTTATAAATGACCGATGCCTTTTCTTTGTTTTTTAATGATAATAAGTTGTTTCTTGAACTCAAAGCTAATCCGTTTTTTTCTCTAACAGTTGGGCAAACAATAAGTCTTGTTTTATAACCTTTAATTTCAATTAATTTATTTATAATTCTTGTTTGTTGAAAATCTTTTTCTCCAAAAAAAGCTTTGTTTGGTTTAAATAGCTCAAATAACTTAGCAATAATTGTTCCTACCCCATTAAAATGATTATTCCTATACTTCCCCTCGAGTTCTTTATCTAGATTTTCAAAATCATAAACTTCTGATTTTAGTTTACTGTTATACATTTCAGAAATTTCAGGATAAAAAACATTTATATTTTTTGAAATTTTTGAAATCATTTTTAAATCCTTGTCAATATTTTTTGGATAATTATTAAGATCATTTTTATTATTAAATTGGGTAGGATTAACAAAAATAGTTACCCAAACCACATCACAAGTGATAATTGCATGTTTTAATAATGATAAATGACCTTTATGCAAAGCCCCCATAGTTGGTACAAGACCGATAGTTTTTTTTAAATTAATTTCGTAGTTAATACTTTCTTTAACTTCAGATTTAAGAGTGTATAAGAACATTTAATATAACTTTAACAGTTTGAATGTGTGAAAATATGAGGTAAATCTAACATAATTTTTGTAATTTTGCATTTCAATTTAAATGAGTCTAAAGAAAGGATTTTATGACTGGAAAAAAAGTACTTTACGTATCTTCTGAAGTTATCCCGTATTTACCCAACAATGATATTTCTACACTTACATACAATTTACCTAAAGTTGTAAATAAAAATGGTGGTCAAACTAGAATTTTTATTCCAAAATATGGTTTAATTAATGAAAGAAGACATCAGCTTCATGAAGTCATTAGACTTTCTGGAATGAATTTAATTATTGATGACTTAGATATGCCGTTAATTATTAAAGTTGCATCAATTCCTAAAGAGAGAATGCAAGTTTATTTTATTGACAACGATGAATATTTTAAAAATAGATTATTAGATTCAGACAAAAAGAAAAACTTGTATAAAGACAACGACGAAAGAGCAATATTTTTTGCTAAAGGTGTGGTTGAAACTATAAAAAAACTAAATTGGACACCAGATATTATTCATGTTCATGGATGGATAGCGTCATTAATGCCATTATATCTAAAACAGTATTATAAAGACGAACCTCTTTTTTCAAAATCTAAGGTCGTAACTTCCATTTATGATAATGAAATTAAAGGGGATTTAAACCCTGGAATAATTAGTAAAATTAAGTTTGATGAAGTTGAAAGTGATACTCTTAACATATTAGAAAATCCAACTTATGAAAATCTATATAAATTATCGATATTGAATTCAGATGGTGTTGTGTTTGCATCTGAAAATATTAATAAATCATACTTGGATGTAGCAAATAATTCTAAAATCCCAGTTTTAAAATGCGGGTTTAAAGAAGGTTTTGAAAAAGAATACATGGACTTTTATAATGACAAGATTTTAAATTAATATTTTGAAAAATTTTTACTTTACTCTGTTCATATCCTTAGTTTTTATTTCTTGCAATAAAGATTATAAAACTGTTGGTCTGAATCTAATTGATAACAATACTTTTAGAACTAATCTTGAGGAAATTCCTTTAAGTGTAAAAATGCGAAATATTCCACCTTATGTTTCAAATACTGTAACTACATTTCAAATTGGAGAATACAATGATAATATATATGGATTATCGAAAGTAAATTTTTTAAGCCAAGTTAATTTTGAAGATCCTAATTTAGTTTTTGGAGACTATTCACAATCTAATGAAGATAATCCAGATGGTAATATTTCTCGTATTCAAGAAATCGAAACAATCAAAAATGTTTTTTTAGACATTCCTTTTTATACAAATATTGATGATGATGACAATGATGGTGTTATAAATATTTATGATGTTGATAGTACAGATCCATATAGTGATTCAGATGGTGATGGTGTTTCTGACGCAGATGAATCTAATTTAGGCCAAAACCCCCTAGATCAAGATACTGATGGAGATGGAATTTTAGATGGAGAGGATACAGAATCTATTAATCCTCATGCTGGAAGAACACTATACGAGCTAGACTCGTTAATAGGAAATCCTGAAGCTACTTTTAAATTAAAAGTTAGTGAATTAGATTATTTTTTAAGACCATATGATCCAGACTCAAACTTTGAAAAATTTCAAAAGTATTATTCAAATAATACACTTCCAGAGAATTTTTCAGGATATACATTATTTGACAGTGAGGTAAAAATAGATTCAAATGAATTAGTATTTTATAATGAGGACGATCCAGAAACAGAAGAAGAAGATGAATCGGAAGTTGTTAAAGAAAGATTATCTCCAAGGATTAGAGTAGACTTAGACCACGATTTTTTTCAAACAAAATTTTTAGATATTGAAGGTTCTCAAGAGATTTCGAACTTAGATAATTTTAAGCTATACTTCAAAGGACTAGTATTAGAAGCTTATGATTTTTCTGATCCTTTACTAATGATTTTAAACTTTAATGAAGCTGAAATCAAGGTCGTGTATGAATATCAAAAGTACAATACACAAGACACTACAGACGACACCTCTGATGACACAGTAGATACTGAAGAAGCTGATTTCTTGTTAAAGCTTAACGGAATCAAACTAAATTCGTTCAAGCATGATCCATACCCGGGTTATGTTTATTCTGCTATTGCAGATACCGTTACAAATCCTGAAAGAGTTTATTTAAAAGGAGGTCAGGGTATTATGGCTGAAATTGAATTATTTAAAGATGACAATGGAGTTGATGTTCTTGAAGAAATTCGATCTAAGGAGTGGTTAGTTAATGAAGCAAACATTTCAATTTATATTGATAAAGAGATGCTGTCTTCATCAGGAGGAATAATTGAACCTTCTAGGCTATATCTTTACGACTTAGTCAATAAAGCTCCTATTATAGATTATTTTGTGGATAATTCTGCTGGACAAAAATCCTATCAAAATAAAGTAATTCATGGGGGTATAATTGAATTAGATGATGATAAAAATGGTTTAATGTATAAAATTAGAATTAGCGAACATATTAAAAATGTTGTTAGAAAAGATTCTACAAATGTAAAACTTGGTTTAGTTGTTTCTTCTGACATAAATAATACAATTAATATTGAGGTTAAAGATTCAGAATACATGTTATTTACACCTCTTTCTTCTGCAATAAATCCACTAGGCACAGTTCTTATCGGACCAAGTCCGAGTGCAGAAAATTTTGAAAAACGAATGAAATTAAATTTGTTCTATACTGAAGTCAATAATTAGATATAGTAACTTTATCTGATCTCCAGTTTCTTTTTAAAAGTCCTTTCTTCCAATATTTAATACACTCTATAAGTATTTCCCTTTTAATTGATGAAAAAAAAGAAGATAAGACAAGGTCAATAAACTTTGAAAACACAAGAACTAAGTGAAGGCTTAAAGCATTTAAATTTTTAAAATGATTTTGAATATAAATATGAGAAGATTTTATGACCTCTAATTTTGTCATTACAGAAATTGATCTGTTTTTTCTAGATGATTCTCCATGAAAATGAATACATTTCCATTTGTTAAATAGAGACACCTTTAGGCTTAAGTCTTTAGCTCTTTTACATAAGTCCATATCTTCATAATACATCCAATAGTTTTCGTTCCATCCATTTAAAATTAAAAAGTCAGACTTTCTTAAGAGAACGAATGATCCAGAAATCCAATCAGGATGTGAAATATTTTCAGCATTTAATTTTTCATATGTTAGACCTCTAAAAACTCTATAAAAAAACCGAAAGAAACCTGTAATAGTCCATGTATTTAAAAATAAACCATAAGCATTTGTGTTATTATTATTATTATTTACTTGTTTAATTCCAATTAGCCTATGTTCTTTGTTTAAGTTAGAAAATTTAATTAATGAGCTAAGAGAATTTTTATCTAAAATAGTATCAGGATTTAAGAATAATAACCATTTTGATTCTGAAAGTGTAGCTCCAATATTACAGGCCTTAGCAAATCCTAAATTGTTTTTATTTTCAATCCAATTAATTTGTTTAAATCTGTTTTTAAAGTCTTTAAGTCTATTGTCATTAGAAAAATTATCAACTATAATAATCTGTAGGTTAATTTGATTTTGATTTAAAACACTGTCTAAACACAATTGAAGTTTATCCCACGATTTATAATTTACAATTATAATTGAGAGATCATTTTTCATCATAATTTCTTTCTTAATCTTGCTACTGGAGCACCAATCATTTCTCTATATTTTGCCACAGTTCTTCTAGCAATAGGATATCCTTTATCATTAATTTTTTTAGTAAGCTCATCATCAGTTAAAGGCTTTGATTTGTTTTCACCATTAATGATGTTTTGTAATTCTTTTTTAATCTCAATTGTAGAAACTTCAATTCCTTTATCGTTTGTTATTCCCTCTGAAAAAAATGTTTTTATTAATTTAATTCCATAAGGTGTATCAACATACTTACTGTTTGCTACTCTAGAAATAGTAGAAATATCCATACCAATTTTTTCAGCAATATCTTTCAATATCATTGGTTTTAAGTTGCTTTCGTCACCACTTAAAAAATATTTACTTTGAAATTCCATTATGGTCTTCATAGTAATCAATAACGTCTGATTTCTTTGATTTATAGCATCAATAAACCATTTTGCCGAATCTAGTTTTTGTTTAATAAATGTAACGGCTTGTTTTTTACTTTTAGAAATATTTTTATTTTCCTGATATCCAGTTAACATGTTTTTATATTCATTAGAAACATAAAGTTCTGGGGCATTTCTTGAATTTAAATTTAATGTTAATTTATTTTCAATTATTTCAATTTTAAAATCGGGTATTATAGTTGAATTAATCTTAGTCGGTTCAGAAAATGCTGATCCTGGTTTAGGATTTAATTTTTCAATTTTTTTTATTGCATCTCTTAATTGATCTTCTGAAATATTAAGTTTTTGAATTATTTTTTGATAATGTTTTTTTACAAATAATTCAAAATGATTTTTTAAAATGTTTACGGCATTATTCACTGGAATAGAATCTTTTTTTCTTCTTAATTGAAGAACTAAACATTCTTGTAAATTTCTTGCTCCAACGCCAGGAGGGTCTAAAAGATGAATTTTATTTAAAATTTTTGTTAAAGAATCTATTTCTGTATAAATCCCCATTGTAAAGGCTAAATCATCAACAATATCCATTAAATCTGTTCTTATATATCCAGATTGATCTACACTTCCAACTAAAAACTCTGCAATTTTAGTATCATTTTCGTTTAAAGAAAAAGTTGTTAGTTGATTTTTTAAATATTGATTGAAACTTATTCCTGAAACAAATGGCAATGATTTTTCTTCATCATCATCGCTGTAATTATTAGTTTTTAATTTATAATCTGGAATATCATCGTCACTTAAGTAATCTTCAACATTAATTTCGACATCATCATTTTTATTTTCCTGATCGTGATCAGGTTCATTATCATAATAATCTTCTTCTTGCTCTTTTTCTGATTGTAATGCTGGGTTTTCCTCTATTTCTCTTGACAAACGCTCTTCAAGTTCCAAAAGAGGAAGTTCAATTAACTTCATCAACTGTATTTGTTGGGGAGATAATTTTTGAGAAAGTTTTAATTGTAAAAACTGCTTAAGCATTTAATTTAATAAGTATTAAAAATACAAAAAAACTTAATGTTTAATTTAATATTAAAATTCAGCATTTTTTGGAGTTCTTGGGAAAGGAATAACATCTCGTATGTTAGACATTCCAGTAGCAAATAAAATAAGCCTTTCAAGACCTAGTCCAAATCCGCTGTGTTTTACTGTACCGTATTTTCTTAAATCTAGATACCACCACAATTCTTTTTCATCGATATTAAGTTCTGCAATTCGTTTTTTTAATACCTCTAATCTTTCTTCTCTTTGGGATCCTCCTACAATTTCACCAATTCCTGGAAATAAAATATCCATTGCTCTAACTGTTTTGCCATCTTCATTCATTCTCATATAAAACGCTTTAATTTTAGCAGGATAGTCGTATATAATTACAGGTTTTTTAAAGTGTTTTTCTACTAAAAAACGCTCGTGTTCGCTTTGTAGATCTATTCCCCATTCATTTACAGGATATTTAAACTTTTTCTTCTTATTCGGCTTAGAATTTCTTAGAATTTCAAATGCTTCAGTGTAATTTATTCTTTTAAAATCATTATCAACTACAAAGTTTAACCTTTCAATTAAATTTAGTTCATTTCTATCTTTCAAAGGCTTTGTTTTATCTTCGTTTACTAATCTTTCGTTTAAAAACATTAAATCATCTTTACAATCACTAATAACATATCTTAAAACTTCTTTTATAAAATCTTCTGCAAGATTCATGTTGTCGTTTAGATCACTAAATGCCATTTCTGGCTCAACCATCCAAAATTCAGCTAAATGTCTTGAGGTGTTTGAATTTTCTGCTCTAAATGTAGGCCCAAAAGTATACACATTTCCAAGTCCCATCGCCATACTTTCAGCCTCTAATTGTCCTGAAACAGTTAGGTTGGTTTCTTTACCAAAAAAATCTTTAGAAAAATCAATTTTCTTTTTACTATCAATATCAGCATTATTAATGTCTAGAGTTGTTACTTTAAACATTTCCCCCGCACCTTCAGCGTCACTTCCAGTAATAATAGGTGTGTTTACATAAATAAATCCATTTTCTTTAAAATACTTGTGAATAGCATAAGATATACTTGACCTTATTCTAAATATTGAACTAAATGTATTAGTTCTTATTCTTAAATGGGCATTTTCCCTTAAAAATTCTAAACTATGTTTTTTAGGCTGTATTGGATATTCTTCGGGATCACATTTGCCTAATATTTCTATTTTCCCAACTTTAATTTCTATTTTTTGTCCTTTTCCTTGACTTTCAACTAATGTCCCCGTAATTTTTACAGATGCCCCAGTGTTAATATTGTTTAAAATTTCACTATCAGTATTTTCATAATCGACAACACATTGAATACTTTGAAATCCAGATCCATCGTTCAAAGAGATAAATCTATTGGCTCGAAATGTCTTAACCCATCCTTTTATAGAAATTGTTTTTGAAATCAGGAGTTTTTAAAAATAAATCTTTAACTGTCATGTTTAATTTAATATTTGAAAATCTATTTCAAATATAAAGTTTTGAATTGGTTTATTATTAATTTAATCGGAGTCTAATTTTATTTTAGGATCTTTCATATCAATTTTATTTGAAATATTTTTTTCCAAAGAAATTAAAAGTGAGGGTAATAGAACTAAGTTCGCCAACATTGCAAATAGTAAAGTAGTGGAAACTAACCCTCCTAGCGCAATTGTTCCCCCGTAGCTTGAAGTCATGAAAACCGAAAATCCAAAAAATAACACAACAGAGGTATAAAACATGCTAATTCCAGTTTCTCTGAGAGACGAAAAAACAGATTTTCTGATTTTCCAGTTGTTAGCTATTAATTCCTGTCTGTATTTCACAAGAAAATGAATCGTATCATCAACTGAAATTCCAAAAGCAATACTAAAAACTAAAATTGTAGAAGGTTTTATTGGGATATTCAAAAACCCCATTACTCCAGCTGTAAAAAGTAATGGAAGAATATTTGGAACTAATGAAATTATTACCATCTTATATGACCTAAATAAATATGTAATCATCAATGAAATAAGCATGATCGCTAAAAATAGAGAAATCAGTAAATTTTTAATCAAGAATTTAGTTCCTTTTAGATAACCTAGTGTTTTTCCTGTGAGAGTTACGTCAAACCTATCCTCCGGAAAGTATAATTCAATTCCTTTAAGCAGGCTTGCTTCAATACCCTCCATCCTTTCAGTATCAATCTCACCTATCATAGTAGTTACCCTTGCTATTTGACCAGTTTCATTTATATAACTATTTTTTTCTCCTAGTTTAAGATTGGAATTTTTTATATAGTTAGAAATAAAAGTATTTTCTTGAGAAGATGGTAACTGGTAGTAGTTAGGATTTCCATTGTAAAAAGACTGTTTAATATATTTTGAAAGATTAACAACTGATATTGGATTTGATAGTTCAGGAATCCTTAAAATATGTTCATGGAAATCATCGATTCTTTTAAGATTAGCAAGTCTTGTTATTCCATTTTTTCTTTTGCTATCTATCATTATTTCTAAAGGGAGAACTCCTTTAAATTCTTTTTCAAAAAACTTGATGTCTTTAACAAATTCCGACTTTGCAGGCATGTCCTCAATTAAATTCCCTGAAATTTCAATTTTATTCATTCCTACTATGCTTATACATAGACAAAGTATAGAAATGATAAATACAGGAATTCTTCTCTTCTTGACTGTATTCCCCAAAAAGTCAACGAAGGAGTTTAACCAATTATTGTTTAAATGTTTTAAATGCTTTTTTTTAGGTAGTGGTAAAAAACTATAAATAATAGGAATTAATAAAATGGATAATATAAAAATCACCATAATATTTATTGATGCAACTACTCCAAATTCTTTTAAAACCTGACTATCTGTCAAAATAAATGTTGCAAATCCACAAGCTGTTGTGATATTTGTCATTAATGTAGCATTACCAATTTTAGAGATTACCCTTTGTAATGATCTTGCTTGATTTCCGTGTTTTTTTACTTCGTGTTGGTATTTATTTATTAAAAAAATACAATTAGGAACTCCAATGACAATTATTAGTGGAGGAATAAGCGCAGTTAGAACAGTTATTTCAAACTGTAATAGTCCAAGAACACCTAGTGCCCACATAACACCAGTTATTACAACACTTAATGTAATTAATGTAGCTCTGTATGATCTGAAAAAGAAAAAGAATATACAAATTGTAACACAAATAGCTATTATTACAAATTTGCCTATTTCGTCCATAATATTTTGAGCATTCATAGTTCTGATATATGGCATACCAGAAATCCTAACATTTATATTGCTTTGTTTTTCAAATTCTTTGATCGCAGGAACGAAAACATTATTTACAAAATCAATTCTCTCAATATTATTTACTATTTCTTTATTTAGGTATATAGCTGTTTGAATTGTTTCACTTTTTTTATTAAACAATATGTTTTCATAAAAAGGGAAATCATTAAATAGTAAAGTTTTAAATTCAGATATTTTTTTATTACTTGAAAATGATTCGTTTTTAACGGAATCAATTATAAATTCTTTTTTTATTTTATTTTTCTTAATTACAGGGAAATTTCCAACATGAAGAACATTATTAATCTCTTTTTTTGATTTAAAAGAATCGCTAAGTTTTATCCAGGCATTAAAATTTGTTTTTTCAAATAATAATGAATCATTTACAGCTATTATTAAAAGATTTCCTTCTTCACCAAATACATCCACAAAATTATCATATGCTATATTGAAAGGATGATCTTTAGGCATTAAATTAGCCTCTGAATAACTAAAACGAATGTTTTTCCACTGTGTAGAAAGAAAGATAGTATTTATTAAAATTAGTATTAAAAAAAGAATTCTATTTCTTAAAATTAAACGAGCAAATTTTTCCCAACTTATGGAATTTTTTGATTTAATCATTGACTAGTTTATTCAAAATATATAGTTTATATGGAAAGAATTTCTTTTTCTTTAGATATGAAAATTTCGTCTATTTTTGAAATATGACTATCAGTTAAAGTTTGAATTTCTTTTTCAGATATAGCTTTTTGATCAGTAGAAATTTCAATTTTTTTTATTTCATTATTAGCATCTTTCCTTGAGTTTCTAATACTAATTTTAGCATCTTCAATTTCAGATTTTGCTATTTTAACTAATTCAATTCTTCTTTCTTCAGTCAGGGGGGGGATACTTATTATAATGGATTCTCCGTTATTCATTGGATTGAATCCTAAATTAGCAATTTGAATAGCTTTTTCGATATCTTGTAACTTATCTTTCTCCCAAGGTTGTACTGAAAGTGTTTGAGCATCTGGGGAATTTATATTTGCCACTTGAGATAATTGAGTAGAAGATCCATAATAATCTAGTTTTACACTCGAAAGCATTGTGGGATTTGCTTTTCCTGCTCGTATATTTAATAATTCTCTTTCAAGGTGTTTCACAGCATTTGTCATTGATTCTTCACAAGCTTCAATAATAAATTCTAATTCTTCCACAATTAATTTTTTATAGAGGTTCCTATTTTAGTGCCATTAATCAATTTCAATAGATTACTAGTTTTGTTCATGTTAAAAACTACAATAGGCAAGTTGTTTTCTTGACTTAATGTAA
>CASIBD010000008.1:0-87473 GCA_949372825.1 uncultured Flavobacteriaceae bacterium
TAGTAAGGTTTTCAGTTAATGTTTCAAATGTTTTTTCAAAGGTTGTTCCAAAAAATATTCAAAAACATATTAATACACAATTTGAGAAACCTGCTATTGAATTATCATCAAATAAATCTATTGAACTTCCTGCATTTGATATGATAAGAGCGGCAGTAAACATGATGGTTGCAGCAATTTTAATTTCTATTGCAACTTCATTCAAACTACCTTTATCTACAACCTATGTTACTTTTATGGTTGCTATGGGAACTTCACTTGCCGATAGAGCCTGGGGGAGTGAAAGCGCCGTATATAGAGTCGCTGGAGTTTTAAATGTAATTGGAGGATGGTTCTTTACTGCATTTATAGCCTTTGTAGGTTGTGGTGCGATTGCATTTTTAATTAATCTTGGAGGCCCAACTGCTATTGCAATCTTATTATTTCTAGCATTGTTAATTTTGGCAAGAAACTATATTGCACACAGAAAAGAAACTTCTCAACTTAAAAATGAAGATGCCTTAAGTTCTGCTGAAAGTAGTTCTATTCAAGGTGTTATAATTGAAAGCTCAAGTAACGTTTCAAAAGCAGCTAAGAAATTTAAAAAAATATTTGCTTCATCAATAAACGGATTGGCAACTCAAGACTTGTCAATTTTAAAAAAGAATAAAAAAGATGTAAAGTCTCTTTCTGAAGAAATTGAAGATTTAAGAAATGATCTATTTTATTTTATTAAAAACTTGGACGAATCTACTATTAAAGGTGCGAGTAATTTTTATATAAATGTTCTTAGTTTGTTACAAGATATTGCTCAGTCTTTAGAGTACATTTCAAAAGTAACTTTCAAGCATATTAATAATAATCACAAAGCTTTAACTTTTAATCAAATAAGAGAATTAAAAGAGATTAGTCTTCAGCTTGAAACTTTATTTGAGAGAACTAAATTCGCTTTTTCAAAAAATAATTTCAAAGAGATCTCTAATATTTTAGACTCCAAACAACAATTACTAGAGTCAATAAGAGAGAAAATTGATAATCAAATTTCAAGAACTAAATCTGAAGAATCAAGTCCTAAAAACACAACACTCTACTTTAGTCTTTTAACAGAAACTAAAGATCTTATAAAGGCAAATATGGCGATGCTAGAGTTGTATGATGAGCAATATGATTCAAATATTGAACCACCATCAGCTAATGAATAGCAATTAATGATTACTTGATATAAAAAAAGCGGTTCAATAAGAACCGCTTTTTTTTGTATTAATAATTTGATTTTGAATTAACCCTCGCAACTAGCGCACTCTTTCTTTTGTTTGAATTTTTGTGCTGCATTCATACTGTGTTGATAGTACAACGATTTCAATCCTAATTTCCATGCAGTAATATGAATCTTATTAATCTCCTTGGTAGGTGTGTCAGGGTGTACAATGATATTAAGCGACTGACCTTGGTCCAGGTGATTTTGCCTATTGGCTGCTTGATAAATAATCACTAACTGGTCAATTTCAGAGTAAGTTTTAAATGTCTCTTTTTCGTTTTCAGATAAGAAATCAAGATGTTGAACAGAGCCGTCTCTGTCTCTTATATCTCTCCATACTTCTTGTGTATCCATTCCTTTTTCTTTCAAAAGCTTTATTAAAAAAGGATTTTTAATTGTTGTTTTTATTTTCGCAATATCTTTTACATAAATATTAGACCAAATTGGTTCTATCCCTTGAGATACTTGCCCTAATATAAAAGCAGATGATGTAGTTGGTGCTATAGCGTTTAAAGTAGCATTCCTTCTGCCATATCCCTTAAGTAGTTCTGGTTCTCCAAACTTTTCTGCCAAGTGTTCAGAGGCTTTATAGGAATACTCTTTTAGGGTTTTGAAAACCTCACTATTTAAATCGTATGCCTGTTGACTATCAAAAGGTAGCATTTTAGATTGTAGTAAAGAGTGCCATCCTAGAGTTCCCATTCCCAATGCTCTGTTTTCTTTTGCGAAATTATATGCTCTTTCCATGAACAGAAATGTCTGTTGATCCTCTCTGTCAGGGGAATTCTTATAGGATTCTAATTTTTCTAAAAATTCTGTAATTACCGCATCCAAAAAATAAACCATAGTTTGAACGGCATCCGTATCTTTCCACTTATCGTAATGCAATAAATTGATACTTGACAAAACACAAACAAAAGACCAGTCATGATTAGAGGGCAACATTATTTCTGTACATAAGTTACTTGCATAGATTGGCAACTTTTTATCTTTATACACATCAGCAGCACCATTGTTTGCATTGTCTGTAAAGAAAATATAAGGGTATCCCATTTCTCCACGGCTTTGTAAAACTTTAGCCCAAACTGTTCTTTTTTCAACATCACCGTCAATCATGTCTTGCATCCAGTCATCAGTTACAGTGACTCCATGAGTTAATTCTTGGATAGGATTACCTTCTGATCCTATTTCTAGGAATTCCATAATATCTGCGTGATCAATTGGTAAATAAGGGGAAAAACGCCCTCGTCTTACCGAACCTTGACTTACAACATCTACCATTGATTCAAACAACCTCATTATATGAACAGCTCCAGAAGCTTCCCCATTGTTTTTTATTGCAGCCCCTCGTGGTCTAATTTTACCAAAATACCCAGAAGTTCCTCCTCCTAATTTAGACATCATGCCCACTTCAGATTGAGTATACAAAATGTTACCTATATCATCATCAATATGAGAACCAAAACAGCTAATCGGTAAACCGCGTGCTTTTCCAAAGTTTGACCATACAGGAGATGCCAATGAATAATAGCCTTCTGACATATAATAATAAAACTTATCTGCAAAGCCTGGCATTTGAAGAATTCCTTCTGCTCTTTTTGCAATATTAGCAATACGTTCTTCTGCACATAAACCCTCACCTAAATACCCAGCAGCTAGAAATTTTCTACTATTTTCATTAAGCCACTCAAATGGTTTTTCAGAAACCAAATTCATTCTTTGATTTGATTCTTCTCTAGCTTGAGTTGAATCTTGAGATGAATTTATTTGTTTCTGTTCGATAGTTGTTTTTGTCTGCATATCTTAAAATAGGTCGTCATTTGTTATACTTTGGCTTCTTTTGCTATAATTGATAGATCTTTTTACAAAAAAATCTCCATGTTTAGTGCCTATAATCTCATCATCAAACCATTCGGTTTCTGAAACTAAATTTTGATCGACCTCAAATACTTTATCAATTCCTATGCTTTCTAAAGAGTTATTGAATCTATTTTTTAAAAACTCATTAATTACATTTTTCGGTAAAAAGTCTAGCTCTCCTTTTTCAAAAATCCAATCCACGACATCTTGCTCTGCTTCAAAAGCTTCCTTACACAAGTTTTGAATATCTTCATGATATTCTGGTGTAAACCACTGCGGTTGTTCTTTCTGAAGGATTTTGATTAAATCAATACCAAAATCTCCGTGAATTTGCTCTTCTTTAGATGTCGCCTCTACCACGTTAGAAATTCCTTTCAACATATTTTTGTGCTTATTAAAAGCCATGATAATTAAAAATTGAGAAAATAAAGAAACATGTTCAATAAATAATGAAAACAAAAGGATAGATTCAGCATATTCTTTATCATTATCGCTTTTTGAATTTTTAAGCGCTGTTTCTAAGTATCGCACTCTTTTCATGATGCTTGGTTTCTTTTTAAGCTCTTTGAATTCGGAGTTCAGTCCTAGTATTTCTAATAAATGAGAATAGGCATCAGCATGGCGAACTTCACTTTCTGCAAACGTTGATCCTACAGAACCAATTTCTGGTTTTGGGATTCTGTGATAGAGATCTCCCCAAAAAGATTTAACAGCCACTTCTATTTGAGAAATTGCCAACATTGTGTTTTTAATCGCACTTCTTTCTGTTTCAGATAAGCGAGACTTAAAATCTTGAATATCACTTGTAAAATTAAATTCTGAATGGATCCAATAAGAATGTCTTATAGCAGGAACATATTCATAGAGATGAGGATATTCGTATGGCTTTAAGTTAATTCGTTTTTCAAAAATATTAGACTCTCTTTTTTGACTTCTTTTGTTACGATATAAAATGTATGCTTTTGCAGCTTCCGGAAACTTACTTTCCATTAGTTGTGTCTCTACAATGTCTTGAACCTCTTCAATTGTTGGGATATATTCTTTGTGCTCATTTTTACGATCTAATAATGTTTTGTAAACTGATAATGCAACATCTTGTGCATTTTCATAAGTTCCAACCTCTACTGCAACCATTGCTTTATAAATAGCTTCAGTGATTTTATCTAAGTGAAAAACTTTTGTATTGAAATCTCTTTTAATTATTTGATCTATCTTCATGTGGTTCAAAATTATTTTTTATTATTCTTCATTCTAGTAAATATCTGTTTTATTTCAGCTTCTTTAAATCGTAACTTTATAAGTTCTTAACAAAATTTTCAACATAAATTTTTTTATTTTTTAAAACATTTATCAATTAAAAAAAGAGAATTATTTGTTCTTAACTTTAATTATTTAAAGCCTTATTAACTAATTCTTCAATAACAAATACTACTGTTACAATTCCTGTTCAAACAGGTCTGACCATGCAAAATACATTATCACTAATGAATTTAAAAATTGGTTTTTTTGTAAAATTGGTTCAACAGCAAGCATGTTATTTAAGTTTAATTTTAAAAATTGATAAAATTTTTGGTTGTCTATTAACACAAAGATTCTAAAATGTTTCCAAAAATAAAAGGAGTAGTTATTCACAAACCAGCTTAGTTCTTAACAATCCGAAAATCGTTAGTTTTCGTTATTTAAAATAATATTAGTCATATACATCTAATTATCAAATGTTTATGATTAATAAGAAACTCTATTCTAATTTAATAAGTTATTTAGTTTTATTTTTGGCTATTATTTCGAGCTCTAAAAACCAATCTTTCCCAAACTTTTTTATCAAAGCCTCTTTTACAAATTCAAAAACTGGTTTTTTTAATTCATTACCCAAACTACAAGCGTCAGAACATATAGACCAGTTATGGTAATTTACAGCTGTAAATTCCGAATATTCTTTTACCCTTACTGGATAAAGATGACATGAAATTGGTTTGTTAAAATTTATTTCTTCATTGATATACGCTTTTTCTATTCCACATGACAATGATCCGTTATCTTCATAATGAACATAAACACAAGCTTTAGAATCTATTAATGGAGTCTCTAATTTTCCATCATCAAGAACCACATACTTACCATTAGAATTGATAATTTTTTTAGCTCTATTAGATAGATACTTGGAAATTTTGTCGAAATTTTGATTCAACAATTCCGCTTCATTTTTTTCTAATGGAGCTCCAGCTGTTCCCTCAACACAACAAGCACCTTTACATTTTGAAATATTACAGTGAAAATTATTTTCAATTATTTCTTCTGAAACTAAAGTTTTACCTATCCTAAACATTTCATGAATTTAATAAAATAGTTGATCAATTTTTTTGAATATAAATTATATTTACAAAAAAAATTAATGATTAATTTAAAAGAAATTTTTACAGTTGGAATGATACTTTTTGCTGTTATTGATATTATTGGTAGTGTTCCTATTATTATTGAATTAAGAAAAAAAGTGGGACATATTCAATCTGAAAAAGCCTCATTATTTTCAGTAATAATAATGATTGCGTTTTTATTCATCGGAGAAGAGATTTTAAATCTTATTGGAATTGATGTTAATTCTTTTGCTGTTGCTGGAGCATTTGTAATATTTTTTATTTCACTAGAAATGGTGCTAGGTGTTTCTATTTTTAAGGACGAAACTCCTGAAACCGCATCGATAGTTCCAATCGCATTTCCTTTAATTGCAGGTGCTGGGACTTTGACCACACTATTATCTCTTAGAGCTGAGTTTCAACTAATAAATATTATAATAGCTATTTTGGTTAATATTTTGTTTGTTTATTTGGTCCTTAAGTTTTCAGTAAAAATTGAAAGAATTTTTGGAAAATCTGGAATTGGAGTAATAAGAAAAATATTTGGTGTAATTTTGATGGCAATTGCAGTCAAATTATTTGCAAGTAATATTCAAGGCTTATTTTAATATGAAAAAAATTTATTTCTTTATAACAATAGCAATTTTACTTTTAGTTTTTAATTTAACCAAAATAGATTTTGAAAATATTTTTTCAAATGATAGTAAAATTGGATTAACTGGTTTATTGGCTTGCTTATGCACAATTGTTCTTATGGTTATTTTATTTATATCAAAAAAAATAAAAAATAAAAAAATTAAGAATTTAGATTCTTAATATGTACAATCTCAAGTCCTGATTGTTTAAGAAAATCTAGACCAGTTTTGTCCTTATATTCAATATTATAAACCAATCTTTTTATGCCTGATTGGAAAATTAATTTACTACATTCTTTACAAGGAGACATTGTGATGTATAAAGTAGATCCTTTACTTGATTGTGTTGAAGAAGCCACTTTCATTATTGCGTTAGCTTCAGCATGTAAAACATACCACTTTGTATAATTATCTTCATCTTCACAGATGTTTTCAAAACCAGTGGGAGTTCCGTTATATCCATCTGAAATTATCATTCTATCTTTTACAATCAAAGCTCCAACTTGTTTTCTTTTACAATATGATAGTTTTGCCCATTCCTGAGCCATTTTTAAATAAGCAATATCGTATTTTCTTTGTTTGGCAGAACTCATGTTAAATCATTTCGTAAATCAACTTTAAAGATAATAGTATTATAATTACTGATACTGTTTTTATGTAGTTTCTTGTTGAAATCAAATTAAGCTTATTTAAAATTGTGTTTATTATTAAAATTACAAAAACAACAACCAATTGTGATAATTCAACTCCTAACGCAAAGCCAATAAGGGGAGTGATTTTTGCATCTAATGAATCTGTTAACATCTCAAAATAATTGCCAAAACCAAAACCATGAATTAATCCAAAAAACACGGAAAACCCATATTCAAAAAGATTATTCTTGTTGTTTTTATTGTCTAAAATATTATAAAGAGAAGTTACTATTATGGTAGTTGGAATTAAAAATTCTATAAGTTGAGATGGGGGTTTAAATACATCAAACGCAGATAACAGTAATGAAAAGGTATGTCCAAAAGTAAAAAAAGTTACTATCCAAAAAACTGTTTTAAAATCCTTAAAATTATATACTATAGTAAGAGCGCAAAGAAAAAGCATGTGATCAATTGCATTCCAATCTAACACATGGAGTAGTCCTAATTCTAAATAAAAAATTAAATCGTACATAATTTAAATATAATCAAAAGCCTCTTTCATCTTTTATGTTTTGATAAGCTTTTTGAATTTGCTGAAATTTATCTTGAGCAGCCTTTACATAAACGTCTCCTAGATGTTGAACTTTATCCGGATGGTGTTTTTTCGCTAAGTCTCTATATGACTTTTTAACCTGTTCATTGGTTGCAGATTTTTCTAACTCTAAGATTTTATAAGCCCCGTCTGTTTCTTTAATAAACATTGCTTTAATACTTAAAAAATCTGCATAGGATAGTTTAAATAAATTTGAAAACTCTAACAATTTCTCAATTTCTAATTTACTTATTGTACCATCAGCCTTAGCAATTCCAAATAAAAAATGAATCACTTGAAGACGACTTTCATAATTTAAAGCAACATTAAATAGTGTTGATATTTTATTTAGAGATATTCCTTTGTTTTTTACATTTTGATTGAAAATTTTAAAAACTTCATTTGCTCTAGTTTTTCCATATGCAGTAACAAAATATGTTCTTACAAAATCTAGTTCATTTTGAGTAACTTTTCCGTCTGCTTTAATTACCATTGAAGCTAGAGCTAGTAAGTTAATTTCAAAATCTTTATTAGATATTTTACTAACTCCCGACTTAAAAAAAGAACCAATGAAAAATCCTAAAACAGCTCCTGGTAATCTAAAAAAAGTATATCCAAGTAAAGCTAGTAGCCATTTATTCATTTGAAAAAATTTATTCAAATTTACAAATGTCAGATGAATTAAATACATACATTTTGATCATTCTTTATTATCTTTGTTACAATTAAATTATTAAATATGTATCCAGCTGAATTAGTTAAGCCAATGAGAGAAGATTTAACCTCTGCAGGATTTGTTGAACTTACAGATTCTAATGAAGTTAATAGTCAAGTTACAAATAGTGAAACTGCCGTTTTAATCGTTAATTCCGTTTGTGGTTGTGCTGCTGCCAATGCAAGACCTGGAGTTAAATCATCTTTGCTTAACGAAAAAAAACCCGTCAAATTATTTACTGTTTTTGCTGGAGTTGATAAAGAAGCAACAGATGCTGCAAGAAAACTAATGATTCCTTTTCCTCCTTCATCACCATGCATAGCAATTTTCAAGGATGGTGAGCTTGTTCACATGTTAGAGAGACATCATATTGAAGGAAGATCTGCTGAAATTATAAGTGATAATCTCAAGCAAGCTTACAATCAGTATTGTTAATCTGAAATTGGAAACGTAATTTTAAAACTGGTCCCTATGTTAATTTTAGATTCAAAATCGATTTTACCCTCATAAGAATTAACAAGGTTTTTAACCATTCCCAGACCCAGACCCATTCCGCCAGATTTTGTAGTGAAATTCGGTTCAAAAATATTTTTTCTAATATTTAAAGGTATTCCTGAACCGTTGTCTTTAACAATAATTCGAACAGTTTTTGACATTTTTTTTATCGAAACTTTGATTAATGGTGATTCGTTGTTTTCACATGCCTGAATTGCATTTTTGATTAAATTAGTCATAATTCTGACAATCTGGGGCCTGTCAATATTAATAACCAACCTATCTATATTTGATTCAAAAACGATGTGTTTTTCTTTGAAAATTTCTAAAGACAATCTAACCGCTTTGACAATATTAAGTTTTTCACCTTGCTGAGTAGGCATCTCAGCAAAATTTGAAAAAGCTGAAGCTATTGAACTCATTGTGTCAATTTGTTGAATTATTGTTTGAGTAAAATCTTCAACCTTTTCTTTATTTTTTTTATCGTTAATAAAGTCTCTTTCAAAACTTTGCACGCTTAATTTCATTGGAGTCAAAGGATTTTTTATCTCATGCGCAACTTGTTTGGCCATTTCCCTCCAAGCTTGTTCTTTGTTAGATTTTGATAATTCTTGAACATTTTTATCAAGCATTTCGACCATATTGTTATAAGATTCCACCAAACTATTAACTTCTTTACTTCTAGCTTTTATTTTAATTTTAGAATTTCTTTTATCTAAACGTGTTTGTTTCATCTTTAAAGCAATTTCAGAAATTGCTTTTGTCATGTATTGAGAAACAAAATATGAAATAATAATTGAAAGTATCAGAAGGAAAAAATAAACCTCTCCAAGAATTATAAGAAATGAATCAAGTTCATATGAATTTAAATTATCATCGTCATAATATGGAAGATTTAAAATCCAAAGTGGACTAAAATTGTCATCTAAAATGAGTGAAAAAGATGATCTATATTGAATATTATTTATTTGAGTAATTTCAATTATTTTAGAATCTTTTTGACCAAGTATTCTACTCAATAATTCGGGATTTAAAGAATTTATCTCATTTTTAGGTAAAGTAGAATTAATTAAATCTCCATTTAAAGAATATATACTGAACTTAACACTTTGCACATCTGAAACTTGATAAATTTTTTCGCTCAGAATTGAATCTAGTTTTTTTGGATTTAATTCTGTTTCTGCTTCTTGAGAAAAAAAATAGGCGATACTACGTTGAATTTGAGCTTCTTTTCTTTCCAGTCTTTTTGAATGATACTTTTCGGATTGGGTTTTAAATTGAGGAATTGTAATGACTGAAAGCAAAACAAATGTAGCTACAACTATTACTGTCATAGCTAAAAAAATTCTTGCTCTTAAAGATAAATTTGCGTTAAAATTTGTTTTATCACTCAATTTCTAAATCTTTTATACAATTTAATAATAATCAGTAAAGAGCCCACAAATATTATTAGGCCAACTGTAAGTTTGGACCAACTTATATTGTTTTTTAAAACTACTAAAAATACTACTGACACTAATATTACACTTGTTATTTCATTCCAAATTCTCATGAAATTAGAAGAATATTTTATTAATCCCGATTGTAATTCTTTTAAAATAAAGTGAGTTTTTAAATGATATAAAATTAATAGAAACACAAACCCTAATTTGGCTATCATCCAATTTTCAAATAGCCAATTTGGAACTAAAACAATCATCCATAATCCAAATATGATTGCTAAAATAGATGATGGCCAAGTTATTATAAACCATAAACGATTCATCATTATTATAAATTGGTCCATTAATATATTTTTTTTCTGGATCAGGTTTAACTGATGCTTCTATATAGTAAATGAATAATCTGGGAATATAAAAAAGTCCCGCAAACCAGGTTATAACAAAAATTATATGCAAAGACTTTATGTAATTAAAATATTCCAAAATATTTATAAATTATTTAATATTTGCCCATTCATCTATCCATCTACTAAGAGTTTTTACCCAGTCTTTATCATCATTTAGACAGGGAACTACATGAAATTTTTCTCCTCCTTTTTCAATAAAATCATCTTTAGCCTCCATTCCAATTTCTTCTAAAGTTTCTAAACAATCTGAAACAAAAGCAGGTGTTACAATTGCTAAGTTTTTTGTTCCTGTTTGAGCAAAATTTTCTACAACTTTATCCGTATATGGTCTAAGCCATGGCTGTCCTGCTAATCTCGATTGAAAAGAACTCGAGAATGTTCCATCCTTAAGCTCCAAATATTCAGCAACTTGCCTTGTGGTTTCATAACAATGATGTCTATAACAAAATTGATGTGCAGGTGATTTTTCTTGACAACAACTACCATCAATTTTACAATGTGATTTAGTAATGTCTGTTTTTCTTATATGTCTTTCTGGAATACCGTGATAAGAAAAAAGCAAATGATCCCAATCTTTATTTTTTAAATGAGTTTGAATAGAATTTGAAAGGACTCTTATGTAATCTTTGTGATTATAAAAAGCAGGTAAATTGGTGAATTCGACTTGAGGAAAAAATTCATTTTTTATTTTTTCAGCTAGAACTAAAATAGTCTCAGTTGAGGCCATAGCATGTTGCGGATAAAGAGGAATAAGTAAAATTTCTGTTACACCTTTATCAACTAATTCTTTAATGCCAGAATGGATAGACGGGTTTCCATACCTCATTGCTAGGGCTATAGGAACAGAAATCATTTCCTTAACTTTATCTAAAAGCCTGTAGGAAAGTACAATTAGAGGAGATCCTTCATCCCACCATATTTTTTTATATGCTTTGGCAGATTTTTTTGGTCTAAAATTTAAAATAATTCCTTTTACTAGAATTGTTCTCAGCCAAAGTGGCTCATCAATGACTCTTTCGTCCATTAAAAACTCTTTCAAATATTTTTTTACATCTTTAGTTTCCGTACTATCAGGCGAACCTAGATTAACAATTAAAGCTCCTTTCATATTATTAAATTGACATTAGATATTTTTTAGGTGTTGTTCCAAATTTTTTTTTAAAAGCATTTATAAAATGAGTGGCTGTACTATACCCTACTCTAAGAGCTACCTCATTAACATTATAATTTCCAGAGGATAATAATCTTTTTGACACTTGCATTTTATAATCAATTAAGAATGAAAACACAGAAGCACCATAAACTTGTTTAAAACCTTGTTTTAATTTCTTTAAACTTATATCAACTTCCTTGGCAAGCTCTACAAGAGTAGGTGGCTCAATCATTCTTGAAATAATAATTTCTTTTGCTTTTTTAATTTTTTTAATATTATTATCATCAGCTAAAAAAGGACATTGCTCAATATCCATTTCTTTGTCTTTATTAAAGTATAAGCTCATAAGTTCGAAAACCTTTCCTCTTAAATATAATTTATACATCGATAGGTTTAGAGATTGCTGATACATTTGATTTAGAATAACAGCAATCATTGGGCCAATTTTTTTTTCTTTATAAAGCTTATTCTCAATGTTGTCATTGTTTAAAAAAGAAATTTGATCTGATTCATTTGAAAACAAACTGTGAAATTTTTTTATTGAAATTAATATTGATATCACTTGACTATTTGCATCTAATAAAAGATCAATCGGAAGTTCTTTGTTTGGATTATATAACAAAATTGAGTTTTCATTTTCTACATTGAAAATATATGAGCCTTGATTAAATAAAAATTTTGAAGATCCTTTTAAACAAAAATGAAACTGAATGTAGTCTTTTCCAATTTTGAAATTAAAATTTGATTCAAATTCATTTTCATTAGTTTGTTTTAATAAAATTATTCCTTCATCAACTTTAAAACTTTCTGTAGATCCTTTTGCGATATTTTTGGAATTCATTTAAAAAAATTTACTAATTTAGAAGGGTTCTAAATTAAATAGTTTTGATTTGGTTTTTACATCTGTAAAAATATAAAAAATTACATAATTATAACCACTATTTTAAATAAAAACTTGTGGAGTTATTTATAGAACCTATAGCGTTATTTTTTAACTAAATTGAATATTATTTTTACATCAAAATAATTAATTATTTGAAAGCTTCTTTTTTTAATGTTATTGGAATAAGTTACAAAAATGCCAATACATCCGTTAGAGGAATGTTTAGCTTAAACCTAGATCAATCTAAACTTCTTATTCAAGAATCATTAAATGAAGGGATAGATAATTTAATTGTTAATTCAACATGCAATAGGGTTGAAATCTACTCTTCATCTTTAGATGTAAATTTACTGATAAAGTTACTTTGTAAATATTCAAGAGGAACTACCAGAGATTTCAAAAAATACGGTTACACTATTGAAGGAGCAGAAGCAATAAATCATATTTTTAAAGTCGGAACCGGATTAGACAGCCAGATTTTAGGAGATTTTGAGATCATTACACAACTCAATAATAGTTTTTTAAGGTCAAAAAAATTGCAAGCAATAAATCCTTCTTTTGAAAGGTTGTTCAACATGGTTAAACATGCGAGTAAAAGAATTAAAAATGAAACAAAGATATCTTCAGGAGCAACTTCAGTTTCTTATGCCGCAGTAAGATATATATTAGATAATATTAAGGATTTGAAATCAAAAAAAATCCTTTTGTTTGGGACTGGTAAAATCGGTAGAAATACTTGTGAAAACCTAGTCAAACATACTTCAAACAAACATATAACTCTAATTAATAGATCTGAAGAAAAAGCAAGATTAATCGCTGGCAAATTTGAGGTTTTAGCAAAAAACATTTCTGATTTAAACGATCAAATATCAAAAACTGATATTTTAATTGTTGCTACTTCGTCAAATAAACCAACTGTTTTAAAGGAAATGGTGTCTAAATCCAAGTCGCTTACTATTTTAGACTTGTCCGTTCCCAAAAATGTTGAAGATGAGTTAAACTCTTTTAAAAATATAGACTTACTAGACCTTGATTACCTTTCTACGCTTACAAACAAGACTCTTGAAAACAGAAAAAAATTTATTCCTAATGCTGAAAAAATTATTAAAGAAATAACTGAGGATTATTATTTGTGGGTAGAAACTAGAAAGTTTGCTCCAACAGTTAATGCTTTAAAAATAAAACTTAAAAAGATTCAAGAAAATAAAATCAATACTCTTAAGAAAAAAACATCCTCTTTTGACGACACTAATGTAAAAGAAGTATCTGAACACTTAATTCAAAAAATCACAAATCAAATTGCTAATCATTTAAGAGATAGCGATGATTTTGAAGAAGAATTGGAATCTATAAAAACGATTTTTCAACTTAATCACAATGATTGCTAAAATAAAAATTGGCACTAGAAAGAGTAAACTAGCTCTTTGGCAAGCAAACTATGCAAAACAAAAACTTGAGAGCATTGGATTAGATTGTGAAATAGTTAAAATAAAATCAGAAGGAGATATTAATCAAATTACGCCTTTATATGATTTTGGAGTAAGTGGAATTTTTACTAAAAGTTTGGATCAAGCCCTTTTAAATAACACTATTGATATAGCTGTTCATAGTCTTAAAGATGTTCCAATAAATTTAGCCTCTGGGCTATCTATTCATTGTGTTTTTAAAAGAGCCAGTTCTTCAGATCTTATAGTATTAAAAGAAAAATATACAGATTTCAAAAAGACTCTTACTATTGCAACAAGCAGTATAAGGAGGAAAACACAATGGTTAAATAAATATCCTAACCATAAAATTGTGTCTCTTAGAGGAAACGTTGAGTCTAGAATACAAAAACTTGAAAAAAATAATTGGGATGGAGCAATATTTGCGAAAGCAGGACTTGACAGACTTTCAATATTACCAGAAAACAAATTGAAATTAAACTGGATGGTTCCATCTGCAGCACAGGGGGCTGTTGCTGTTACTTCCAGATGTAACGAAAATGAATTAAACAAACTTCTAAAATCCATTTCATGTAGTTCAACATTTCATTGCGTTAGTCAGGAAAGGGAATTTTTAAAATTAATGAATGGAGGCTGTTCGGCACCAATATCCGCATTTGCAAAAATTAAAGAGGATAAGCTTATTTTCAAGGCAAGCGTTTCATCTTTAGATGCGAAAAGCATAATAACAGTTGAGGATACATTTGATTATGATGACTTGAAAAGCGGCGAAAAAATGTTCGAAATGATTTTAAAAAAAGGAGGCGAAAAAATTCTAAAAGAACTAAAGAAAGAAAATGAAAAAAATTAAAATTCTTTCTACTAGAAAATTAAATAAAGATCTAAGACATCTTTTCGATGATTTAAAATTTGATTTTTATCAGGATGATTTTATTTCAATACAACCTTTAAAGTTTAATCTTCCCGAGCATAATGGAAGCTGGATATTCACAAGTAAAAATGCCGTTGATGCAGTTTTTTCAATAAATAAAAATATTGATAAATTTTTTAAGAAAATTTATTGTGTAGGCGAAAATACAAAATCACTTTTAATCAAAAAAGGACAAAAAATAACTAAAATGGCTCAAAATTCATCAATTTTAGCTGATTTTATATCAAAAACAGCAAAAAATGAAGAATTCATTTTTTGCAGAAGTGACATTAAAAATGAGGAATTTTCTATTTTTTTTAAGAAAAAAAACATAAAATTAAAAGAATTAGTCGTTTATAATAATATTGCAGAACCCATAAAATATAATCAAGTTTTTGATGCAATTTTGTTTTATAGCCCTAGCGGAATAAAAAGCTTTATGACAAATAATTCATTGAACAATTCATATTGTATATGTATTGGTAAAACAACTTCAAAATATGTTAACCAATATTCAGATAAAGTTTTATGTTGTAAAGTACCAACAATTGAAAATGTAATTCGCAAAACAATTAAATTATTTAATAATGATTAAAAATGACACCCCTCTTTTTTTAAGAGCTCTTAATGGAGAGACTGTGGAAAGGCCACCTGTATGGATTATGAGACAAGCAGGAAGATATTTGCCGGATTTTATGGTTTTAAAAAATAAATATGATTTTTTTACAAGATGTCAAACGCCAGAATTAGCTACTGAAATAACTTTAATGCCAATTAAACAAATTGGATTAGATGCTTCCATAATCTTTAGTGATATTTTAGTAATTCCTCAAGCAATGGGAATTAATGTTGAAATGAAAAACAATTTTGGACCATACATCGAACATCCTATTAGAAAAAAATCAGATATAATTAATTTAAATATTCAAAATGTTGAAGAAAAATTAAGTTATGTTTTTGAAGCGGTGAAAATGACCAAAAAAGAATTGCCCGATAATATTCCTTTAATTGGGTTTGCAGGATCTCCATGGACAATACTGTGCTATATGGTTCAGGGTAGTGGTTCAAAAAACTTTGATATTGCAAAAAGTTTTTGTTTTGAAAACCCTGAGCTAGCTAAAATGCTTTTAAGTAAAATAACTTCAATTACTATAGAGTATTTGGAAAAGAAAATTGAAGCAGGTGTAGATGCTGTCCAAATTTTTGATTCTTGGGGAGGAGTTTTATCTCACACTGATTATCAAATTTACTCTTATCCATATATTGAACAAATTACCAATTCTTTAAAAAAAATAAAACCTGTAATAATTTATCCTAAAGGATGTTGGCACTCCATCAATGCATATTCAAAAATTGGAGCATCTGGCCTTGGAATTGACTGGACATGTTCAGCTAGGAATGCCCGTTACTTGTCAAACAACAATATCACTCTTCAAGGCAACTTAGATCCAAGCAGATTGTTTTCGCCTAAAAAAGAACTTATAAAACAGACGACTCAAATGTTAAATGAATTTGGAAAAGATAAATATATCGCAAATTTAGGTCATGGAATACTCCCAAATACACCTGTTGACAATGTTAAGGTTTTTGTAGAAACTATTAAAAATTATTCTGCTTAATGAAAAATGTTTTTTCTAAATATATAGATTCTCTTCAAGCTAGTGTAATATCTTCCTTGGAACAGGTTGATGGTTTAGGGAAATTTAAAAAAGATTCTTGGTCTAGAGTAGAAGGAGGAGGAGGTCTAACAATGGTTCTTGAAAATGGCAATGTTTTTGAGAAAGGCGGAGTTAATGTTTCTAAAGTTCATGGCAAACTTCCTGAGTCAATGTCAACGATGTTAAATACTAAAGATTCTGATTTTTATGCATGTGGGATAAGTATTGTTCTACATCCTAAAAATCCGATGGCTCCTACTTTTCATGCTAATTTGAGATACTTTGAACTCTATAATAATGGTACTTTAAAAGACCGGTGGTTTGGTGGGGGTCTTGATCTAACTCCTTATTATATTTTTGAAAATGATGTTATTCATTTCCATACAAATTGCAAAAGTTCTTGTGACAAGTATAATTTAAATTTTTATAAAAATTATAAAAAAAAATGTGATGAATACTTTTGGAATTCCCACAGAAATGAAGCTAGAGGTGTTGGGGGATTGTTTTTTGATTATTGTAGAGAGAATAATGAAATGTCAATCGATAAATGGTTTTCATTCATAAAAGATATGGGGCAATGTATTTTAGATTCTTACATTCCAATTGTTGAAAAAAGAAAAAACGAAACATTTGATGAGCTTAACGTAAACTGGCAACAAATTAGAAGAGGAAGATATGTTGAGTTTAATCTTCTGCATGACAAAGGAACTTTGTTTGGATTAAAAACTAAAGGCAGAATTGAAAGTATTTTAATAAGTATGCCTCCAAAAGTTAAATGGGTCTATGATTTTACTCCTGCCAAAGGGAGTAATGAAGAAAAGCTTATCAAAATATTAGAATCTCCAAAAAATTGGGTTTAAATTAAAAATATGTATCCACTAAATAGAAATAGAAGGCTTCGATCAAAACAATCTCTAAGAAATTTAATTAAAGAGTCATCAATACATCCTCATGACTTTATTGTTCCACTTTTTATAATTGAAGGAAATAATTTAAAAGAAGAAATACCTTCAATGCCTAATTATTTTAGATATAGTTTAGATAATGTAAAAAAAGAAGTTAAACAATTGTGGTCTATTGGAGTTCAAGCTGTTTTATTATTTGTCAAAGTAGAAGATTCTTTAAAAGATAATTTTGGAACCGAAGCTATCAATAACAATGGCCTTATGCAAAGAGCCATAAAAGAAGTCAAAAATAGTGTACCAGAAATGACCATCATAACTGATGTCGCTTTAGACCCATACTCAAATTATGGTCACGATGGAATTGTAAAAAACAATAAAATCCTTAACGATCAAACCAACATTGTGTTATCTAAAATGGCTTTAAGTCATGCTAAAGCTGGAGCAGATATTGTTGCTCCAAGCGATATGATGGACGGAAGAGTTTTATCTATTAGAAAAACACTAGAAGACAACAGCTTTCATGATACTGGAATAATGAGTTACGCGGTTAAATATGCATCCAGTTTTTATGGTCCATTTAGAGATGCTTTAGATTCAAAACCTGGCTTTGGAGACAAACAAACTTATCAAATGGATTTTCACAATAGATCAGAAGCAATAAGCGAAGCTAAATCAGATATTGAAGAAGGTGCTGATATTATAATGGTAAAGCCTGGGATAAGTTATTTAGATATTTTACGAGATTTAAAGAACGAAATAAATTCGCCAATAGCAATTTATCAAGTAAGTGGAGAATACTCAATGCTTAAAGCTGCTGCCAAACAAGGCTGGCTCAATCACGATAAAGTTATGATGGAACAGCTTGTGTCAATGAAAAGAGCTGGTGCAACAATGATAGCATCATACTTTGCTAAAGACGCAATAAAATTAATTTCTTAATTTTCATACATTAGTAGTGTATGAAATATTTAAAAAGTAAAATTGGCTTAATAATATCTTTGTTTCTAATTTTTTGTGGATTCAATTTTAGTTCTGAAATTATTTATTTGTCAGAGTTAGGTGTGACGGTCTATAAAATGAAAAGAACTAAAGCAGATATTACAGACTATAAATATTTTGAAAACATAGAGATTTCTAAAAGTAGTTCTCCCCAGCCTTGGCCAATTCACAAAAACTATAATCTTATACAAGAAACTAAAAATTTAAAAAAGACTCATGCTAAACTTGGAACAATAGCTTATTTAATAATAAAAAACGATTCGATTTGGCACGAAAAATATTATAAAAACTACAATCAGAACTCTTATAGTAATTCCTTCTCAATGGCTAAAAGTATAGTATCCGCTACAATGGGCAAAGCTATAAAAGATGGCTATTTTAAAAGTATTGATGATAAGGTGGGGTTTTATATTAAAGGATATTCTGAGGGGTTTGCTGCAAAATTAACAATAGGAGATCTGTCAAGTATGTCGTCTGGATTAGATTGGGACGAAAGCTATACAAATATTTTTGGAGTTACAGCAAAATCTTACATCACAAGTGAACTTAATGAATTAATAAAATCTAGATCTATTATAGAAGAACCTGGAAAAAACTTTAAATATTATAGTGCTAGCACACAGCTTTTAGCAATGAGTATTGAAAAAGCGACTGAAAATAAAATATCTAATTTAGTTCAAGATTGGTTTGTAGAACCTTTGGGTTTTGAAAATAATGCGCTTTGGCAAATTGACGGGGCTAAAAACAAAAGCATAAAAGCATATTGTTGTTTTAATTCTAATGCTAGAGATTTTGCAAGATTTGGAAAGCTTTATAAAGATTTCGGAAAATGGAATGGGATTCAAATTTTAGATTCCTCTTTTGTCGTTAAATCTATTAAGCCTAGATTTGAAAAAAGTCCAGAGTATGGTTATGGTTTTTGGTTAGGAAAAATTAATGAAAATAATTTTTTTGCAATGAGAGGTATATTAGGCCAATATGTAATTATTCTTCCTGAAAAAAACATTATAATAGTTAGACTTGGTCAGAGAAATCTTGAGAAAAATAATGATAGACCAAAAGATTTTGATATTTACTTAAAAGAAGCGCTAATAATGCTTGAAAGTGTAAAAGTTTAAATTTTATGACTGACAAAATCCTACTTTCAATAAAAAATTTAACAATCAAAATAGGTGCCCAAATTATTTTATCTAATATTTCTTTAGATATTAAAAAAAATCAAGTTTTAGGATTGGTTGGTGAATCTGGAAGTGGAAAATCATTTACTGCACTATCTATATTAGACTTAATAAATATTAAAAACTTAAATTTTGACGGCGAAATAATTTTTAACGGAATTAAATTAAATAATTTATCATTTAGAGAGTTTCAAAAAATTAGAGGAAAAGAAATTTCAATAATTTTTCAAGAACCAATGAGTTCTTTAAACCCAAGTATGAAATGTGGTGATCAAATTTCTGAAATCATTCTTAATCATGAAAAAATTAACAAAAAAAACGCCAAAAAAAAATCTTTGGAGCTTATTCAGAAGGTTCAATTAAAACACTCTGAATTAATCTATGAAAAGTACCCTCACCAATTAAGCGGAGGACAACAACAAAGGATAATGATAGCAATAGCAATAGCCTGTAAGCCTAAACTATTAATTGCAGATGAACCTACCACGTCATTAGACAGTATTGTAAAAAATGACATCATTTCTTTAATTAAATCTTTACAGGACGAATATAAAATGAGCGTTCTATTTATATCTCATGATTTAAAATTAGTTGCAAAATTTGTTGATAGTTTAATTATTTTAAAAAACGGTTTAATTATTGAAAAAGGTGTTTCTTCAAAAGTTTTTAAATATCCTAAAAGTAAATACACTCAACATTTAATAAACTCATCACCTCCTACAAGCAATAGGCCAAACAGACTAATAACTTCTAAAACAAAGAAAAACAAGCTAATAACAAAAGAAGAAAGAACACTTATACATTTAAAAATCTATAATAAAACTCCAATTTTAAAAGTAAATAAATTGAATGTCTCTTACGGATATAACAAAATAATTAAAGACATCTCATTTGATCTATACAGGGGAGAAACATTGGGTATAGTTGGAGAATCTGGTTCTGGTAAATCTACAATTGCAAAATCTATTTTAGGGATTGTTAAAACTGAAAATGGAGAGGTTTATTTTAAAGATGAAAATATTAAAAACATATCCAATTCAGTCTTTAGAAAAAAAGTTCAGTTAATATTTCAAGATCCCTACTCCTCTTTGAATCCTGAAGTTTCAGTTGGGAGATCAATTATTGAGCCGATGATTGCACATAAAATTTTCAGTTCTAAAAAAGAAATGAAAATTAGAGTTTTGGAGCTCTTAAATCAGGTGGGTTTATTAGAAAGTGATTATAATAAATTTCCTAACCAATTTTCTGGAGGCCAAAGACAAAGAATTGTTATAGCAAGAGCATTAGCATTAAATCCTGAAATTATAATATGTGATGAATCAGTGTCTGCGTTAGATGTCTCGGTTCAAGCGCAAATTTTAAATTTACTGAGTGATTTAAAAGAGAGATATCTGTTTACCTTTATTTTTATATCGCACGACATGTCTGTTATAAAGTATTTTACTGATAGATTAATTGTATTGAAAAAGGGGGAAATTGTAGAATTCAATGAGACCGATCTTTTATTTGAAAAGCCTAAAAAACCCTATACTAAAGCTCTATTAAAAGCTAGCGATTTTTAAATTTCTTGTAAAATCCCTAATTAAATAATAAACAATATGAACCTTACAATAATTTTTGAATGGATTTTACAATTACATTCTTTATGGGCAATCCTTACAATGACAATTATATTTTATACAGTTTTAAGGTTTTTTTTTAATGCATTACAAAATAAAATTTTCACACTTCTAGATTTAAGAATTGCTTTATTTACATTGATATTTTGTCATATCCAATTTATTATAGGAATTGTATTATATTTTTTGTCTCCAAAATTTAAATGGTGGTATAATGGTTTAGAAGAAATTCTTGAAAATAATGAATATTTCTTTTATTTGGTAAAGCACCCTCTTCTAAATATTTTTTCAATACTTTCTATTACTATAGGCTGGTCTTTATTTAAAAAAGCGAAAACTAATCAAAAAAGATTTACTCGAATAGGGGTATTTTATTTAATTGGATTTTTATTAATCTTATTGGCAACACCTTATGGAAAATGGCTATAAAAAACGCCCTCTAAAATAAGAGAGCGTTTACCAAATAATCAAAAAACCATTAAACTTTATTATTCTTTAAATTTAATTTTAAATTAAGTAGTCAGTTCACAAAATTTTGTTAATCTTTATAAAATGAATAATACATATGCTGTGCTTGGAGGAGGAAGTTGGGGAACCGCAATAGTCAAGATGCTGTGTGAAAATAATAATATTGTTAACTGGTATATAAGAAATGAAGAGGATGTTCTTTTTGTTAAAAAAAAGGGCAGAAATTCTAAATATTTACAATCTGTAGTTTTTGATAAATCAAAAATAAATCCGAGTTCTTCTATAAGAAAAACAGTTTCTAAATCTAACATAATTATTTTAGCTATACCATCTCCTTTTTTAGATACAGAATTAAAAAAAATCAGTGATCTTTTAAAGGGCAAGGTTCTTTTTTCAGCATTAAAAGGAGTTATTCCAGAGTCCCACTTAATTGTTAGTGAGCATTTAAATGAATTTTACAAAATTCCTTTTTCCAAAATCGGAATTATTACTGGACCTTGTCATGCTGAAGAAGTTGCTCTTGAAAAATTATCCTACTTGACTGTTGCTTGTAAAAACGTAATTAACGGACAAGAAATGGCAAATTCTCTAATGTCAAGCTATATTAAAGTGAAAGTTTCAAAAGATACTATGGGTGTTGAATATGCAGCAATGCTAAAAAACATATACGCTATAGTCGCAGGAATATGTCACGGATTAGGATATGGAGATAATTTCCAAAGTGTTTTAATTAGCAGCTGTGTACGAGAGATGAATAAATTTGTTTATAAAATTTATAAAACCAATAGAGATATAAATGATTCTGAATACTTGGGAGATTTGTTAGTAACCTGCTATTCCTCGTTTAGCAGAAACAGGACTCTTGGGAATATGATTGGGAAGGGGTATACTTTAAAAGCAGCTATTTCCGAGATGTCTATGATTTCTGAAGGATACTATGCTACAAAAAATGCATTTGAATTAATTGAAAATGATTTTAGAGAGTTTAATATAATTACAAGTGCTTATGAAATTCTTTATCAAAATTCCAATCCTAAAGCAACAATAAAAAAATTAACTTATCAATTAGATTGAGTCTTTAAATTGATTAATAAATCTTATATCATTATCGTATAATATTCTTATGTCTTCAATTTGGTAAAGAAGCATAGCTATTCTTTCTATGCCCATTCCAAAAGCAAAGCCTGAATATTTACTAGAATCAATTTTACAATTATCTAACACATTTGGATCAATCATTCCACAACCCATTATTTCCAACCAACCAGTTCCTTTAGTAATTTTATAATCAGTTTCAGAGTTTAAACCCCAATATATATCCACTTCAGCGCTAGGTTCAGTAAAAGGAAAATAGGACGGTCTTAGTCTTATTTTAGATTTGCCAAACAATTCCTTTGTGAAATAAAGTAAGGTTTGTTTTAAATCCGCAAAAGAAACATTATCATCAATATATAAACCTTCTATTTGATGAAAAAAACAATGTGATCTGGCTGAAATATCTTCATTTCTATAAACTCTTCCTGGTGAAATAGTTCGAATAGGAGGATTATTTTCTTCCATATGCCTAATCTGAACTGATGAAGTATGTGTTCTTAGAAGAAGATCTGGATCTTTATTTATGAAAAAAGTATCTTGCATGTCTCTGGCAGGATGATGTAATGGAAGGTTTAAGGCAGTAAAATTATGCCAATCATCTTCAATTTCTGGGCCTTCAGAAACATTAAAACCAATTTTATAAAAAATATCAATTATTTTGTCTCTAATAATCGAAATAGGATGTCTTGACCCAAGCTCAATCATTGATGCTGGTTTTGTTAAGTCTAAATCTACATTCGTATCACCAGTGTCTTTATTAATTGCTTTTTTTAATTCTTCTATTTTACTAAGAGTAATGTTTTTTAACTCATTTATTGCTAATCCATATTCTTTTTTCTTTGAAGGCTCAACCTTCTTAAACTCAGAAAAGTAATGACTAACAAATCCTTTTTTTCCTATAAAATCTATTCTAAATTTTTCAAGCTCATCGTTATTCTTTGCAGAAAAAATTAATGCTTGTCGAATTTTTTTTTGTATTTCCTCAATCATGAATTGATATAAATATTGATTCAAAAATACTCATTTTCATTTATTCAATAAGTTGTTTTTCAATAAAATAATTTATAATGGATTCTTTCATTAAAATACTTTGTTCACCAGACTTCAAGTTTGGTAATTTATTAATGGTTTTGTAATGAGGCCAACCGTCTTTATCAACATAGTCAAATTCATAAAATCCATAAGGCTCTAATAAACGACATACTGCAATGTGCATGATATCAATTTTTTGATCTTTATTAAATTTTATATTTGGATTCCCAAATTCCTGAACTCCAATCAAATAAATAACACTTTCGATATCTAAAACATCTCCTTTATTAAATTCATTACTTAAAAGATTTAAAATATTTTTCCATTTCTCGCTTAAATCCTTTTTTGATTCCATTTAAAATATAATTTCAATTGTATGAAAACAATATACTTATATTTGTAAATAAAATCTTGAATTACTTAGACATTTTTATTGTATGCCTTACCGCCCTTGGCTTTTATAGAGGCTATAGCAAAGGTTTAATAATAGAGCTGACATCAATATTAGCTTTAATTCTTGGGGCTTATGGGTCTTTAAAATTTTCTGGACTAACCTTTGATTTTATCAATAATACTTTCCCTAATCAATTAGAATCATTGGAAGATTCATATATAAAGATTTTTTCCTTTGCATTTACATTTATCATTATTCTTGTTAGTATTTCTATTACAGGAAAAGCTTTAACAAAAATTGCTAAAATTCTTTTTTTAGGATTTTTAAATAAATTATTTGGAGGACTGTTTGGAGTTATCAAGTATCTTCTAATAGTTTCATTTTGTTTTGTATTTTTTGAAAATATAAATTCAGAGTTTTCGTTTATAGAGAATGAAATTATTGAATCAACTTTTCTATACCGTCCTATTTTAAACTTAGGAGATCAGCTTTTGAGCCTTTTTAATTTGAGCAGCAATTCAATCAATTTTTTTAATTGATTTTGATTCCATCCATCCACTAGCGCCATTAATTAATTCAACTGAGACCCAATCATTGAGCTCTTCTTTAATGGTTACTTTGGTGCCTTCGTGTAGATTAAACTGGATTTCGCTTCTGTAATTAGGTTCTGTTCTAAAATCAATTTTTTTCTCAAAGATTATAGCTTGAATATTAGATTTTTGATTTTCAAATTTTGTAATTCCTGTTAATATAAAAATAATGGTGAGACAAAAAAAAGCTGATGACAATGTGAAATAATTTTTTTTATCATTACTCTCCTTTTTAAAAAAATAAATCACAAATAGAATTAAGAAAAAATATAAAAATATAATCCCTAAAATAAGCCACTGCTTTATAGAAAAAAACATTGATATGTAATTAATAAAATCTGATAATTGATTTGAAGGTAATTGGTCTATTTTATCAATTAACATATTTTGAGAATAGGCTAAATTATTTAGTATATCCTTGTCGTTAGGGTTTAATTGTAAGGCTTTTTCAAAGTAATATATGCTGTTAGGAATATCATTTAATTTATAATAACTGTTCCCTAAATTAAAGTATAATTCATCCGAGTGCTCGCCATTATTAATTATTTTAACAAATAAATTAATTGCTTCATTATAATCTCCTTTATTGTATAGCTCAATACCAGATTTAAAGCCAACTTCATTTTCTGTTTGAGAGAAAATAATCCCACAAAAAAAGAAACTACAAAGGATAATTGTTTTTTTCATTTTAAATTTCTTTATCAATTTTTGTAATGACCTTTACTGCATTTTCGTAGTCATTATTTATTTTAAACTCAGAAGCCGGCGTAAACCTTGCAAACTCACAATTTTCAATTAATTTAATAAACAATTCCAATGACTCTTTTTCAATATCTTTACTGTAAAGCAACTTTGAAATCTTTTCTTTACTGTAATCCGAAGTTTCAATAAACAGTTTTGATTTTAAAAAATTGTGAAGTGCTTTTTCTAAAGCAACATAAAACATGTCTTTATTTTCTAAATTTTTTCTGGCATCTGATAAATATTTTTTAGCAAGCTTGTTGGCCCTTCTGGATTTCGATTCTTTTAATTTGGAACTTGTAATATTGTTTGATTTAAAAAATATAACTAACAACAAAATTGCTAATACTGGAAATATTAAAATTAAATAAAAGCTTAATGAATATATGAAAGGTTTGGAGTTGATTTTGACTAAATCAGAATCAGTTTTAATAAATTTAAACTGATTTATTGAGGGTAATATATTCTTGGACTTCGTTGTACTCGAACTATTAATGTTTTTTTCCTGAAACGATAGTGGTCCTTCTAAAACATTAATAATTATTTCATCAGAATAAATTGTTTCATATTTATTTGATTTTGGATTAAAAAAAGTAAATTCTACTGGCTTTATAGGATACTTTCCTTGAAATTGAGGAACTAACGTGTAGGTGTTTGAAATAAAACCTTTCATTCCCGTCAAATTTGTAGATACTTTTTCATTATACTCTGGATCGTACTTTTCAAGAGAGCTGGGGACCTTAATCGATGGAGTTGAAAAGAGCTTTAGATTTCCATTTCCCGAAACTTTAACCGTTGCCTGTAAAGATTCTGATGCATTTAGTTCCGTTTTATTTGTTTTTAATTTAATATCAAATTTTCCAACAGCTCCGTTAAAACTTTCTGGAGAATTTAATGGTAATACTTTGACGTTAATTGATCTTTTGCCTGCAGTTACTTTTTTAGATACTTGATTATAAATACGATTTCCAAAAAAATCTCTTCTATTTGTAGGGACATCCACCGAAACATCTAGCGAAAGTGGAAGAACTTCAAGTTTCCCCGATTTTTGCGGATATAAAACTATTTTTTTCCAGGTTACAAAATTATAATTATCGCCCTTGTAAGATCCTCTTTCAATTTGTAATCTAGGAATTTTTATATTTTGAGACCAGAAATTTTCAAATTCAGGGGTTTCTATCTCACCTACATTAGTTACATTAATTTGAGGAGAATAATATAATTTATATATGATAGAAATTCCTTCGTTTAGAAAAGGACTTATATTAGAAACTTCCGCTACTAAATGTAAATTTTCATTAACAACATAGTTGGGGTCACTTGGATCTTTGCTTATCGAAACCGATTCACTTACGCTAATTTTTACAGGAAGAGTTTTGTAAATTTTATTGTCTATTTCAATAGTTGCCTGGCCTATTGTAACTGATCCTTTTTTAATTGGACTTAAAAAATATGAGTAAATTTTAGAAAAAGTTCTTTTCCCATTTACCCACATATTACTTACTGATTGGTTTGGACCTCCGACAACTTTAAAACCAGTAAAATTTGGAGGAGTAAAATTATCTCCATCTTTATTCATTTTAAAATCAACTCTCAATTTTTCATTAATACCTAAAGATTTTTTACTCAAAATAGCCTCAAAGCTAACTGAGTTTTCCTGGGCTTTTAGATTACTAATTGAAGTGATCCAAAAAAATAAAAATATATAAAATCTAAGTTTCATTTTTAATTACCAATCTTTTTTGTTTTTGACAGGAGTTCCTTTAATCTTATTTTTATTAATCTTTTTCTGGACTTTTTTCTCTTCATTATCCATTGCTTTTAATAAATTTTTAAGTTGTTCAGGAGATATTTTGTTTGGTTGTGGTTTTTCTTTTTTATCATTTTTATTGTCTCCTTTATTATTCTTTTTATCGTCCTTTTTATCATCTTTTTTCTTATCTTTTTTCTTATCGTCCTTTTTATCATCTTTTTTCTTCTCATCCTTCTTATCGTCCTTTTTATCATCTTTTTTCTTCTCATCCTTCTTATCGTCCTTCTTATCATCCTTTTTATTATCCTTTTGTTGGTTTTTTAATAATTCTTTAGCTAATACATAATTGTACCTTGTTTCATCATCAGAAGGATTATTAAGCAATGCGTTTTTAAATGAATTGACGGCATTTTGATAATCTTCATTTTGCATATAAATATTACCTAAGTTATGAAAAGACTTGTGTATAGTTTCTTTACTTTTTGCTTTTTTAATTGATGATTTATATTGATTTATTGCTTCCTGTTTTAGTTCGTTTCTATAAAACGAATTTCCTAAATTATAAGATGCTTTAATATTTAAAGAATCCTTAGAAATTGATTTTCTATAAAGGGTTTCGGCCTCAATTAAATTCTTGTCAGCAAATTCAATATTACCATCTAAAGTCAAATTATTAGACTCCTTATTAATCGTTGTCTCTTGAGAGCTAACTTTAATAAAAAATAACAAAAAAATTATCGCGATTCTATTCATTAAATAAATTTAATTTTTTTACCCAATATGTTTTCTTCTCAAAAATAATTAACTCCAAACTTAAAAAAAGAATTGCAAACCCAATGAACCACTGAAATTGATCTTTATACGCTACAAATTGCTTGGATTCAAATTCTTTTTTATCCATTTCTTTTAACCTTTCAACAATTGCTTTTACAACTGACTCTGTATTTGCTCCATCTATATAAATTCCATTAGATGAATTAGCTATGTTTTTTAATAATTCTATATTTAGTTTTGTAATAACTACATCTCCGTTTTGATCTTTTTTATAAGACTTCACAATATTATTTTCTTTTAAAGGAATTGGAGACCCTTTAACTGAACCTAGTCCAATTGTAATAATTGTGATACCAGAGCTTTTAGCGATTTCTGTAATATTTTGATTTTGAATTTCATGATCTTCACCATCAGAAAGAATACACAAAACTCTGTTGGTTTGATTATCGTCATCATAAAAATCCTTAGCTAGATTTATTGATTCTAAAACGGCAGTTCCTTGAGAAGATAACATGTCTGTTGTCAGACTTTGTAAAAAAGTTTTAGCAGTTGAATAGTCATCCGTTATTGGAAGTATTGGAAGTGCAGAAGCTGCATATGCAATAACACCTACTCTATCGTTATTTAATTTATTGATAATTTCTGAAACTATTCTTTTGGCTTTTTCTAAACGGTTTGGAGCTATATCCTCGGCCAACATACTTTTCGAAACATCAACAGCAAAGACTAAATCTACACCCTCTCTTTTTACAGTCTTAAGCTCTGTTCCTATTTTTGGATTTACAAGGGAAAGCGTTGCAAATAAAATGAAAAAAATTAAAAACAATAATTTAATTTTTGGTTTAAAGGTAGAAATATTTGGACTCAAAATCTTTAATAAATCTGCAGAGATATATTTATTTTGTATTCTGTTTTTCCAGCTACTCAAGAATATAAATCCTATAATAAACACAGGGATTATTATTAATAAATAAAAATAAAATGTTTCTTCTAACTGGTACATTTATATAAAACTTTTAAATAATGTTGTTCTTAAAATCCACTCCAGAATTATTAAAAAAATAGCTAATAATACAAACCCTCTGTAAATTTCCTGAGCATTTGAATATTTAAATTCTTCTACATCGGTTTTTTCAAGTTTATTAATTTCTTGATATATTTCTTTAAGCTTTTTATTGTCAGTAGCTCTAAAATATAATCCTCCTGTTTTAGAAGCTATTGATTCCAAAAGCTTTTCATCAATTTCAACTTTTGTCATACCGTATCTGAAAGATCCATCTGGATTTAAAGCTATAGGTGCTAAAGCATTTCCATTACTACCCAATCCAATGGTATATGTCTTTATTCCAAAAGAAAGAGCTAAGTCTGCAGAAGTATTTGGGTCAATAAATCCAGAGTTATTCACTCCATCAGTAAGTAAAATAACTACTTTACTTTTAGCTTTACTGTTTTTAAGTCTATTAACTGAGGTAGCCAAACCCATGCCAATTGCTGTTCCATCTTCGATTATTCCATCAAAAATAATTTCGCTCAAAGACTTTACTATAATTGATTTATCTGATGTAACCGGAGTCTTTGTATAGCTTTCACCTGCGTACACTACAAGACCAATTCTATCGTTGACCCTATCGTTAATAAATTCTTTAGCCACTTCCTTTAATGCTTCTAGTCTATTAGGTTTTAAATCTTGGGCAAGCATACTTGATGAAACGTCAACAGCTATTACAATATCAATTCCTCTACTTTTTTTAGTTTGTGTAGATATGTCGATTATTTGTGGTCTGGCTAATGCAATAATTAGAGATCCTAACGCCAAATATCTTAACAAATTTAGAAAGGGATAAAGAGTAATTTTAAAAGATGCTTTACTAAACGAATCAATTGAAGACATTTTAAGTTTAGAATTTTTTAGATGTTTAATTCTGTGATTAACAACAACAAAGAACACCAAGGCTATAATAAGCCATAAAAATTCAGGATTGGAAAATGTAATATTATTAAACATTTTATTTCTTATTAAAGTCTATTGAGTTTTCAATTCTAGTTCTAATTTGTTTTGCATATTTATTATTCCTGTCTATAATAATATTTAAAGTTTGAGTTCCTCCATTTTCAAAAAATGATAAGCTAGAATATTCTTTTTTGACTGAAACCTCCTCCTTGTTAAGATAATCAAAAGAGCCGTAATATCTAGTGGTGGTTATTCCATTGTTAAGAGTAAACTCCTCCTGTTTAGTTAAAATGTTTAATGCTCCATTAGATTTTATTTTTGCCATAAGAATGGATTGAATGTCATCATCTTTATTAATTGGTCTTGTGCTGATTGATAAACTAAAAGGATCTTCTAAGTTCTGAAAACTAAATAATTGACCTATTTTAGAATCGATTCTTTTTAACACATCTGGTGACGATAATTTAATTGGAAATGCTCCATAACTGCTTTCAACCCAATCTTCTTTTTGTAAAAGTTCTTTTGTTGAATTTCCAAACAAATTATCTTTAACTTCTTCCCATCCAAAAATTGAAATACTTGCAACTAGGGAGACAAAAGCCATTAGACTTAATATCTTGACAACCTTAAATATTAATTTTCTTTTCTTTTCTTTTTCTGTTTTCTTACGATACTCTTCGTTTTTTAAAAGCTCCTCTTCAGATGGCTTAGGTATAGCTTCTTTAGTGTCAACAAGAACAGTCTCTAAAAGTTGTTTGTCTAGAATTGCTGTTTTAGAGCCTGGTGTTGATTTTGCAAATTTTACTAAATCGGCTGTAGACAATACTGATTTGAAATTTTTTAAAGTTTCTTTAGAGATATCTAATTGACCTGCATCTTTTAACAATTCTAATTTTACTATTAATTCATTAGTTGTGCTTTCAAGCGCATCTACTTTAACTTCTTCTTCAAAATAATTTTTTACAATTTCTGTTAATTTAGAATAATATTCTTTGTAATCTGATTGGTTATTAGATTCATTCAGCTCTAATGATTTTAATGCTTTAATCGCTTTCTCAAGTGGAGGAGTAATGATTTCTTTAGATGAATTAAAGTATTTAGATTCCTTGTAAAGCTTAACAGATAATATTAGAATTGAAATTATACTAAGAATCAAAAAATATTTTTTCCACCAACCTTCATTATTTCTTTCAACTTGAATTATATTTTTTATATCAAAAAATTTCTTACTGACAGTGTCGACTTTAACACCTGAAACAATGATAATAATTGAATCTCGAGATTTAATTATTTGATCTAAAATTTTGATAGGGGGAATTATAGAAAATGATCCTGTCTCAAAACTTGTTAGAGAATATTTTTTAACAAACCTTACCATGTTCTCTTCATATAATGTATCTATTTGAAATTCTTGAATCACGTCAATAGGAGGGTTAAATTTTAGTAATTTAAATTCAAAATCATTCAATGAATCAGCAACAAAAGAAAATTCGTACTTTATTTCTTCTCCGATTTTAATAGAAAGTGTATCTGCTTTAGACTTTAAATTGATTGGGGTTTGAGAAAGTAGCCCAAAACTTAAATTGAGTAAAAAAAACGATATTATAATTTTCTTATTAACCACGATTTTTAAAATAATTTAATAGTTTTTTAATATAACTTTCGTCTGTTCTACAAAGTATGGTACCTGCTCCATTTCTAGTGAATAAGTCATTAAAGTTTTTAAATTTTAATGTGCTTTCTTTTTTATAACTATCTCTTACAAATTTTGATGATGTGTCAATTAATTGAACTTGCTCTGTTTCCTGGTCAAGCATTTGAACTAATCCTAAATCTGGAATAAACTCTTCCAGCTTATCAAATACTTTAATGCCAGTTAAATCATGTTTTTTTGATGTGATTTTTAATGTTTTCTCATAATCAGGTGAAATAAAATCTGACAAAATAAATGCGATAGACTTTTTTTTCAAAACACTAATTAAAAATTCCAAAGCAACACTAATATTTGTTTTTATACTTTTTGGTTTAAATTCAATTAATTCCCTAATAATTCTAAGAACATGTGTTTTTCCTTTACTAGGTGGGATGAATAGTTCAATTTGATCACTAAACAAAATTAAACCTACTTTATCATTATTTTGAAGTGCTGAAAATGCTAAAGTTGCTGAAATTTCGGTAATAATATTCTTTTTTATAGCATTATCTGTTCCAAATAAAGCGGAGCTACTTACGTCAACTATAAGCATTAGGGTAAGCTCTCTTTCTTCTTCAAAAACTTTTACAAAAGGCTCATTATATCTGGCGGTAACATTCCAATCGATAGCTCTAACGTCATCTCCAAACTGATAGTTTCTAACTTCGCTAAAAGTCATTCCTCTTCCTTTAAATGTACTATGATATTCCCCCCCAAAAATATTATTACTTAATCTTCTGGTTTTGATCTCAATTTTTCTGACTTTTTTTAACAGGTCTTTAGTTTCCAAAATAATGCAAATGATTAATTAGGTGTAGTTAATTGTTTTCTAAGGAACTTCAACTTGATTAACTATTTTATTAATTATTTCCTCAGATGTAATATTCTCTGCCTCAGCCTCATATGTAAGGCCTATTCTATGCCTTAAAACATCATGAATTACGGCTCTAACATCCTCCGGAACTACATATCCTCTTCTTTTTATAAAAGCATAACATCTTGAGGCATTAGCAAGATTAATACTTCCTCTTGGTGAAGCTCCAAAATTTATTAATGGCTTTAAATCTTCTAAGCCATATTTCTCAGGGTATCTTGTTGCAAAAACTAAATCTAAAATATATTTTTCAATTTTCTCATCCATATATACTTTTCTAACTGATTCCTGAGCTCTAATGATTTGTTTTACCGTAACAACAGGCTTAATTTCTCCAAAACTATTGTTAATATTAGCTCTGACTATTAGTTGTTCATCTTCAATTTTTGGATAATCAATTATAGTTTTTAACATAAATCTATCAACCTGAGCTTCAGGGAGAGGGTATGTTCCTTCTTGTTCTACAGGATTTTGAGTTGCCATTACTAAAAATGGAGGTGCTAATTTAAATGTTGAATCTCCAATAGTAACTTGTCTTTCCTGCATTGATTCTAATAAAGCTGATTGAACTTTAGCAGGTGCCCTGTTAATTTCATCTGCAAGCACAAAGTTGGCGAAGATCGGACCTTTCTTAATTGAAAAATCATTTTCTTTCATATTATAAATCATAGTTCCCACTACATCTGCTGGTAATAAATCTGGTGTAAATTGTATTCTACTAAAACTACCTTTGACAGCTTTACTTAAAGAATTTATAGCCAATGTTTTTGCAAGACCCGGTACACCTTCTAAAAGTATATGACCTTGTCCTAAAAGACCAATTAATAATCTTTCCATCATGTGCTTTTGTCCAATAATTACTTTATTCACTTCAAGCATAAGTATGTCAATAAAAGCACTTTCCTTTTCAATTAGTTCGTTGATTTCTTTAATGTCAATTTCTTTGTTCATTTTTATTTATTTATTATAAAATTACTTAAAAAACTAAGGGGGTGCAATTTGAATAAAAAAAACGATTCAAATTGTTAATAATTGGTTAAATATTTATTTTTACTCAGTTGAAAGAGTTAATTATTTAATTAACATTTCTTCTATTTCTTTTGGAACAAGATGAGATATTGAAATTTTTTCTAAAATATTTTTTCTAATAAGAGTCGAAGATATTTCCATAATTGGAGCGTTATACAAGTTTACATTCGGATGGCTAATTAGTTGACTTTTTTCTTTTGTCAGGCTTTTTCGAGGATAAACACATATTTTGTGCTCTAAAATCAGTTGGTGATTACTCCACAAATGAAGGGTGTTCAAATTATCTTCGCCCAATATAATTTTAAAAACCGTACTAGGATATTCTAAATTTAAATGTGTTAGAGTATCAGCTGTATTATAAGGAGGCTTGAGATTAAACTCAACATCAGAACAAATTATCTTGCTGTTTTTTTTACAATAGTTATTGATAATTTTAAATCTATCATAATAGCTCGTTACTTTATTTTCTTGTTTGAAGGGACTTAATGGAGTGATCACAAACCAGATTTCATCTAAATTTAGTTCTTTTAAAAAATATTTGGCTATTGCAATATGGCCATTATGTAATGGATCAAATGTTCCAAAAAACAATCCTACATTTTTATTCATTTATATAGAAAATTTTGAATTGCAATATGCGATTGATTTTTAGCTAAATCAAGATTGTCGTTGATAACGGTAATATCAAAATTTGGTTCTTTTTCTATTTCTTTTTGAGCTTTTTGAATTCTTATTTCAATAGACTTCTCAGAATCCTTGTTTCTAGAAACTAATCTTTTTTTAAGTTCTTTTATACTTGGTGGTTTAACAAAAACTGAAAGTGCATTCTTTTTAAAATATTCTTTTAATTTAATGCCGCCAAGTACATCAATATCAAATATTACGTTTCGTGTTTCTAATAATTTCAATACTTCATCCTTCAGACTCCCATAAAAAACACTATCGTAAACTTCTTCAAATTCAAGTAAATCTCCATTGTTAATTAGTTTATTAAACTCTAATTTAGATTTAAAAAAATAATCTTTTCCTTCAATTTCACCATCTCTTTTTTGTCTTGTTGTAGCTGAAATCGAAAAAGACAAATTCAATTCTTTTTGATTTAATAGGTGCTTAACTAGAGTGGTTTTACCACTTCCAGATGGAGCAGAAAAAATAATACATTTTCCTTTAAACATTATAAAACATTAAGAAGTTGTTCTTTTATTTTTTCTAACTCATTTTTCATTTCAACCACAGCCTGCTGCATTGGCAAGTTATTAGATTTTGAACCAATAGTATTGATTTCTCTACCTAATTCTTGACTTATAAATGTTAATTTTTTTCCTTTTTCAATTTGACTTTCATTCAATGTCGTTTTAAAATAAATTAAATGATTTTTTAATCTAACTATCTCTTCATTAATGTCAAATTTTTCTAAATAATAAATCAATTCTTGTTCAAATCTATTTAGGTCAATCTCTACTTTGATATTATCTAAATTTTTCTTTAATCTTTTTTTTATTGAGTTCATTCTTTCTGGGATCAACTCTTCTATTTGTATCAGTTTGTTCTGGATTACCTCTAAATTACTGAGAAGATCTTTTTCCATAGAAACTCCTTCTTGAGTTCTAAAGTCAATTAGTTCTTTAATAGCGTTTTTAACTAATTCTATAATGGCATCCAACAAATTTTGATTAAGATCAGGACGATTAGTTTCAATAGAGTTTGGAAGTGTAATCGCAATTTTAAGAAATTCAGCGCGATCAAATAAAGTTCCGGGTGTGATTTTTTTCAAATCTTTGATGTAAGATTTTATAACATCATGATTTAAGTTAGAATTAAAATTATTTTCTGAAATTTTAAAATTAATTTTAAAATCAATCTTACCTCTTTTTAAACTGGTTGTTAAAATTGATCTTATATCACTCTCAATGTTTCTAAACATTGGGTTTAAACTGTAATTCAGATCGAGATTTTTACTGTTCAAGGACTTAATATCCAAAGATATTTTTCCAAATTCTGAATCTATAGAAGCATTTCCAAAACCAGTCATTGATTGTAACATGTCCGTAAATTTACAAAAAAGTGAGGCTTAGTCTAATTTCCTTAACCATATATTTCTAAAACTTAATGGAATGCAACAATGATCTTGTAGCATTATCGGAGCATTTCCGTGAGCTGAGTATTTTGGCTGTCCAACATTTGTCGTAGTACCTTTAATTTCAACATGATTTTGAATTAAAACTCCATTGTGAAAAACTGTAAAGTAACCAGGGTTTTCTAATGTTTTGTTTTTAAACTCAGGTGCTGTAAAAATAATGTCATAAGACTGCCAGTCACCTGGTTTTTTACTTGCATTTTTTAAAGGAATATATTGTTTATAAACAGATCCTGCTTGACCATTAACATAAGTAGGGTTCTGATAACTGTCTAATATTTGTATTTCATAATTTTTTTGAAAAAAAACTCCACTATTTGACCTACTTTGATTGATGTGCTTGTCTAATCCTTCAGCACCCGTTTTCCATTCAATATGTAATTGAACAGACCCAAATGATTCTTTTGTTTGAATCGAGCCCTTTCCGTTGACAACAGTCATGGAGCCGTCATTATTGATTATCCATTGTGGCTCTTTATCTCCCCAGGTAACCCAGTTTGAAAAATCTGTTCCATCAAATAAAATAATGGCATCACTTGGTGCTTTTGAAAAACTAAATGATTCTATTTTTTCTGGGGTTGGCTCCCATATTTCTGTGGCTTTACTTTGAGATAAGGCAAAGGAAAAACTTAAAAAAAAAATATAAAATAATTTTGATTTCATATTAAAGAGTTCTAAAGTATTCTGCTAAACTTTTAGCCTCTTGTTCAGTGAGGTTTTGATTTAACATCAATATGTTATTATATTCTTTTAAAAGAGCAATAGCTACGGGATCTTCTTTTAACATTTGATCAGGATTCAGCATTATATTTAAAACCCATTCCACACTTCTTCTTTCATAAATTCCTGTCATAGCAGGGCCAATTAATCTTCTGTTTACATTATGACATGCTGTACATTTTGAATTAAAAACTTGCTTGCCTTCACTTACTAAATCCATATTTATCTCAGAACTAAAACTATAATTTTTAATTGGACCAATACCTTTATTATTAAGGTCTATGGGAGTAACATTATTAGCCTCTTTCACTTGTCTTTTTTCAGTTTTAACCCTTTTATAGATCGACTTTTCTTCTGGTTTTTTTGAATCACCGCAGCCAGAAACTAAAAGAAAAACAAAAACTAAACTAATTGATTTAAAAACACTCATAATTAAAATTTAAACAATAATACAAAATCTGTTTTTTATTTTTTTAAAAAAATAGATTAAACTACTTTTTGTTAAGTTCAATTTCAGCTTCTCCTACATTTTTTTTAGAGTTTCCTATATAAATTTTACTATTTAATAATAATACCGGTCTTTTTAAAAAGCTGTAATGAGTTAGTATTAATTTTTTAAAATCCTTTTCTTTTAACTCACTAAAATTTAGATTCAATTTTTTCAATAATTGCGCTCTTTTATTAAATAAAACTTCATAGCTGTTAGTGATTTCAAAAAGTTCCTTTAATGCTTTTTCATCTATTGAATTTTTTTTTACATCTATTAAGCTAATAGACTGATTCAAAGACCATTGTTTAATTATTTTTTTACATGTGGAACATGATGAGAGATAGAATAATTTATTCATTTAAAAAATTTCAGTTTGAATTTAGAAGGCATATATTTGGAAAACTAATTTAGTTAAAATGAAATTTAATACAAAAACTATTCACGGAGGTCAAATTGAAGAAAAAGGGTACGGTGCTGTAATGCCACCCATATATCAAACATCAACATATTCTCAAAAATCTCCAGGCGATCATAAAGGTTACGAATACAGTAGAACACATAATCCGACAAGAAGTGCTTTAGAAAAATCCTTGGCTAGTATTGAAGGTGGGGGATTTGGTTTGGCATTTGGATCTGGTTTAGCGGCAATTGATGCCGTTCTTAAGCTGTTAAGTCCTGGTGATGAAGTCATCTCTACTAATGACTTGTATGGAGGCTCTTATAGACTCTTTACTAAGATTTTTGAAAAGTATGGGCTTGTTTTTCATTTTACTGAAATGGACGATTTATCTAAAATCAAAAGTTTAGTAAACAATAATACTAAAATGATTTGGGTTGAAACGCCAACTAATCCAATGATGAATATTATAGACATAAAAGGTCTAAGTAATATTTCAAAAAAATTCAATCTTCTTTTAGCTGTTGACAATACTTTTGCAACTCCGTTTTTGCAACAACCTCTTTTGCTTGGTGCTGATATAGTTATGCACTCCGCAACAAAATATTTAGCAGGGCACAGCGATGTAGTTTTAGGAGCACTTATCGTAAATGATAAAGAGCTTTCTAAACAACTATATTTCATTCAAAACGCAAGTGGAGCAATTTGCGGACCTATGGATAGTTTTTTAACATTAAGAGGGATTAAAACATTACATGTAAGAATGGAGAGACATTGTGAAAATGCAGAAAAAATCGCCAATTACTTAAAAAGCAACCCGGAAATTGAATCGGTTTATTGGCCAGGATTTAAAACGCATCCAAATCATGAAATTGCAAAAAATCAAATGAACAACTACGGAGCAATGATTTCTTTTACAACAAAAGGAAACAGCCTTCGTAAATCCTTAAAAATTGTTGAGTCTTTAAAAGTTTTCACATTAGCAGAATCTTTAGGAGGAGTAGAAAGTTTAGCAGGGCATCCTGCATCAATGACACATGCCTCAATTCCTAAATTAGAAAGAGAAAAATCAGGTGTTGTTGACTCCTTGGTCAGGCTTAGTATAGGAATCGAAGATGTTGAAGATTTAATCGAGGATTTAAGACAAGCAATCGGGTAATTTGAACTATAATTAATTGTTTAACTTAGATAAATAAATCCTTTTTAGTATGAAAAAGATTATAAAAAAATTTATTTCAGAAATAGATAAAAAAAACTCTCATGAGCCTGAATTTATGCAGGCAGTTAAAGAAATAGCCGAAACAGTTCTTCCTTACATAGTTTCAAAAGATATCTATCACGGTAAAAATATTTTAATGAGAATGGTTGAGCCTGAAAGAGTTTTGATGTTCAGAGTTAATTGGGTTGATGATAATGGAGAGATTCAAGTTAATAGAGGGTATCGAGTTCAAATGAACTCGGCAATTGGACCGTATAAAGGGGGGTTAAGGTTTCATCCAACAGTAAATCTTAGTATTTTAAAGTTTTTAGCCCTTGAACAAGTGTTTAAAAACAGTCTTACAACTCTTCCAATGGGAGCAGGAAAAGGAGGTTCTGATTTTGACCCTAAAGGAAAAAGTGATGGTGAGGTAATGAGATTTTGTCAAAGTTTTATGACAGAACTACACAGGTATATTGGCCCAAATACAGATATCCCTGCTGGAGATATTGGGGTAGGAGGAAGAGAAATAGGATATATGTTTGGTCAATATAAAAAATTAAAAAAAGAATTTACTGGAGTTCTAACTGGAAAAGGACTTTCTTGGGGGGGATCTCTAATAAGACCTGAGGCTACTGGATATGGCACTGTATATTTTGCAGAAAACATGTTGAATCATGTCTCTAATACTATAAAAGGAAAAACTGTTGTTATTTCTGGATCAGGAAATGTTGCTCAATACGCGGCAGAAAAATGTCTTCAGCTATCGGCTAAAGTAATTTCAATGTCGGATTCCTCTGGAACAATTTACGATAAAGATGGTATAGATAGTGAAAAACTAAATTTCATTATGAATTTAAAAAATGTAAAGAGAGGAAGGATATCTGAGTATGTTAATCAATATCCAAACTCTATGTTTTTTAAAGACAAAACACCATGGGGGATCTCTTGTGATATCGCACTTCCATGTGCAACTCAAAATGAACTAAATGAAAATGATGCTAAAATTTTAATTAAAAATGGATGTATTTGTGTAAGCGAAGGTGCAAATATGCCTTGTGAACCTGATGCCATAAATGTATTTAAGCTAAATAAAATTTTATATGCTCCTGGAAAAGCTTCAAACGCAGGTGGGGTTGCTGTTTCAGGCCTTGAAATGGCACAGAATTCATTAAGATATAGTTGGTCAAGAGAAGAAGTTGATTCAAAATTAAAAGAGATCATGAAAGATATCCATAATTCATGTTTAACTCATGGTCAAGAGAAGGATTATGTGAATTATGAAAAAGGCGCAAATATAGCCGGATTTATTAAAGTTGCTGATGCAATGTTAGCTCAAGGAGTAGTATAATAATGCTTATTTCAACTCAGGCTATTTCCTTAAATTACGTTAAGTATTCTGAAACAAGTATAATTGTTAAATGTCTTACTAAATCTGATGGCTTAAAATCTTATTTAATAAAGGGAATACGAACATCAAAGAAGAAAAAAATTAATATAGGTTTTTTTCAGCCTCTTACTCAACTGGAACTTGATGCAAACCACAGAAATAACGGAAATCTTGAGAGTATTAGGTCAGTTAAAATAATAAATCCATATAAGACTATTCATTTGGATATAATTAAAAACTCTATAGTTATGTTTCTTTCTGAAGTTCTTTCAAAAAGTATTAAAGAGGAAGAAAAAAACTATGCTCTTTTTAATTTTTTAAAAGATTCAATGGTCTGGCTAGATCAATCTAAAAAATTCAGTAATTTCCATATACACTTTTTGATTAAACTATTGTCATTTCTGGGGATTTCACCAGATCAATCTAATCAGGATTTAAACGGGTTCAACATGATTGATGGAATATTTTGTAAATATGACGGAAGTGAATATTGTGTGAATGGAGAAATAGTGTCAAATTTTAAAAGCTTTTTAGGCACAGAATTTGATAATTCAAATTGTAAAGTTAATACTTCTAAAAAAAGAAAGGAATTAATTGAATTTTTAATTAAATATATGCAGATTCACTTACCAGATTTTAAAAGACCCACATCTCTAAATATTCTTTATGAACTATTTAGCTAGATACTTTTTTACATTTTGCCTTTTGTTTTTTTTTAAAATGAGTTATTCTCAGAAAATAATTTTAATTGACAACATTGACAAAACACCTATTTCAGATGTTACTGTATATGGGAAATTGAGTAATAAATCATTGATTTCAAATAAAAAAGGACTTATTGATCTCAAACAATTTGATAAAAATGATACTTTAGTTTTTGGTCACGTTTCTTATTATTCTATTGAAATTATAAAAGGTGCTATTCTTGAGGATTCTAATCTATATTTAACACCCAATACTCACGAATTATCTGAAGTAATCTTGTCTGTTGCCAGAAATAAAGAAAGCAAGGAAAAAATATCAAAACAAGTTTCATTAATAACATCAAAAGATTTAAAGCTTGACTTGCCTCAAACCTCGGCCGATTTACTGACTTATGCCAGCGGAATTAGAGTTCAAAAATCTCAAGGGGGTGGCGGCAGCCCAGTAATAAGAGGTTTTGAAGCAAACCGCGTACTGCTTGTTATAGATGGTGTAAGAATGAATAATGCCATATATCGTTCAGGACATTTGCAAAACTCTATTACTGTAAATCCAAATAGCCTTGAAAGAACAGAAATTATTTACGGACCTTCATCTGTGGGATATGGCTCTGATGCTTTGGGCGGGGTGGTGCATTTTTATACTAAGACTCCCAAAATAAATAATAATAATAAATGGAATTCTAATGGAATTTCGTCTTATAATGTTAGGTTAAATAATATTATTCAAAATTTAGACTTTGAGTATAGTGCAAAAAAATGGGCAAGCTATACAAACATTTCCTTTTCAAAATTTGGTAATATTATAATGGGAGGTGAAAGAAAACATGGTTTTGATAATTGGGGCTTAGACAATCATTATTTAGATTCAGACAAATTTAATGACTCTGAAATTACTAATGATAATCCTAAGATTCAGCTAAACACGGCCTATGAGCAATATGACTTCATGCAAAAATTTAATCTTTTGCTTTCAGAATCATCTAATATGATTATAAATTTACAACACTCTAATTCCTCTGACATAAATAGATTTGATAAACTAAACGAAATAAAAAACGGAAATTACAAATACTCAGAATGGTATTACGGTCCACAAAAAAGAACAATGATTTCTGCACTTTTTAATTTTTCAAAAAAGAAAAAATTAAGTGATAAAAACAAGCTTCTTCTTGCTTATCAAAAAATAGGCGAATCACGTCACTCTAGAAGATTTCAAGAGCTTTCTAAAATTAATCAAACAGAAAATCTAAATGTATTTTCTATAAATAACGATTATTTCAAAAACTATTCTAATAATTCATCTCTTGTATATGGTTTTGAATATACTTACAATAATGTTAACTCTAAAGCTTTCTTGCAAAACTATAACATATCAGAATCGGGGCTGGCTGAATCAGATCAAGTTTATAATATCCCTACAAGATATCCAAGCGAAAAAGGGCATTACTCGACAGCTGCTGTTTATTATGAGTTTAGGAAAGATATTTCAAAACAATCAAACTTTAATATAGGTATGAGATTTACTAACACTATGCTCAAGGCAAAGTGGAACGATGACAATATCATAAATGCAAATATTTCTGATGTTAACTCCAAAAATTCTTCATTGACAAGTAGTCTAGGTTATGTCTTTAGATCAAAAAATAATTGGAAAATAAGTGCTAATTTTTCTAGTGGCTTCAGGTCTCCAAATATTGACGATATTGGAAAAATTAGAGAGCAAAAAGGTATGCTTTCAGTCCCAAATGCTGAACTAAAGCCTGAATACGCATACAACTCTGAACTTGGTCTTTCTAAATTTTCTGTTGATAAGCAAAATATGTTTTCTATAAATGCATATTATACTCATATTTCAAAACATATTACCAGAGATTACTTTGAAATAACAGATGATATATCAACTAGTGAGAAATCTACTATTATATTTAATTCTGAAGAAGTAATTACAATGGCTAATGTAAACAAGGGAAATGCATATATATATGGAGCCTCCCTGGGATTTAAACTGAATTCCCCAGATTTATGGTTAATTAAAGGTGATTTAACTTACACTCAAGGAGGAAGTGTAAATAGTCACCTTCCATTACCGTCAATTTCTCCTTTTTTTGGGAAGTTTTCTTTTAGGTATATCATAAATAAATCAAGTGATCTTGAGTTGTCTTACAAGTTTTCTAGCTCAAAAGATCCTGATAAATATAGCATTGGAGGAGAAGACGGCCTGGAAGAAACTCCAATTATTTTTGACGGAATAGATTTTATTTACAGTGGAATGCCCTCTTGGAGTGTAGTGAAACTTTCTTCATCTTATAAATTTTCTAATAGATTTAAAACATTATTTGTTTTAGATAATGTTTTTGACATTCATTACAAAGAATTTGCTTCTGGAATATCCGCGCCTGGAAGGAACTTAAATTTAGTTTTAAGTTATAAGTTTTAAGTTCTGTGAATTTGATCTAAAATAGTTACTTTCGCTTTTAGTAAATTTCGATTTATTCACAATGGCATTTAAAGAATACAATGGTTTAAATTTATCTCAAGTTGCAGATGAAGTTCTAGCAGACTGGGAAAAAAACCGCTCTTTTGAAAAAAGTATTAGTTTAAGAAAAAACGCTTCTAAATTTATTTTTTACGAAGGCCCTCCCTCTGCCAATGGCATGCCGGGGATACATCACGTAATGGCACGAAGTATCAAAGATATTTTTTGTAGATATAAAACCTTAAAAGGGTTTCAAGTTGACAGAAAAGCAGGATGGGACACACACGGCCTTCCAATTGAACTTAGTGTTGAAAAAGATTTAGGGATCACAAAAGAAGATATTGGAACTAAAATATCTGTAGAAGATTACAATAAGGCTTGTAAAAAAGCTGTAATGAAATATACAGACGTTTGGAATGATTTAACAAAAAAAATGGGCTATTGGGTAGACATGAGTAATCCTTATGTTACTTATAAGTCAAAATATATTGAATCCGTTTGGTGGCTATTAAAACAGCTTTTCGATAAGAACTTAATTTATAAAGGCTATACTATTCAACCTTACTCACCAAAAGCAGGAACAGGATTAAGCTCTCATGAGCTAAATCAACCTGGGACTTATCAAGACGTAAGTGATACAACTGTAACTGCTCAATTTAAAGCTTTAAACAACTCACTTCCTTCATTGTTGTCTAGTTACGAAACTTTATATTTTTTAGCCTGGACAACTACTCCTTGGACTCTTCCTTCAAACACCGCTCTTACTGTTGGTGCAAAAATAAAATACAGCGTAGTATCAACTTTTAATCAATATACGCATGAGTTTACAAATGTTGTTTTAGCAAGTGATCTAATATCAAAAGTATTTAATGGAGGTTATTTTGAAGTTTATTCAAAAGATGATCTTAAGTATAATTCAAAAATTGATAAAAAAATTCCTTTTTTAATTAATGAATCAATAAACGGAAGTGAATTAGTTGGAATAAAATATTATCAGCTTTGGGAAGAAGCTCCTTTACCTTATGAAAATCCTGAAAATGCTTTTAGGATTATTCATGGTGACTTTGTGACAACGGAGGAGGGTACTGGAATTGTTCATACTGCCCCTACTTTTGGTGCAGATGATGCAAAAGTTGCTAAAATGGCTTCACCGGAGATACCAGCATTATTAATTCTTGACGAAAATCAACAACCTGTTCCTCTGGTTGACTTACAAGGAAAATTTAGAAAAGAACTTGGTCTTTTAGCAGGAAAGTTTGTTAAGAATGAATATTATGATAAAGAAAATATCCCAGAAAAATCTGTAGATGTTGAAATCGCCATAAAGCTTAAAGAACAAAACAAAGCTTTTAAGGTTGAAAAATATGTTCACAGTTACCCAAATTGCTGGAGAACTGATAAACCAATATTATACTACCCTTTAGATTCTTGGTTTATAAAAGTAACTGATAAAAAAGAGGATTTAGTTGAGCTTAATAAGTCAATTAACTGGAAGCCTAAATCAACAGGAGAAGGTAGATTTGGAAACTGGCTAGCAAATGCTAATGATTGGAATTTGTCAAGATCTCGATTCTGGGGAATTCCATTACCAATATGGAGAACAAGTGATTCTAAAGAAATGTTGGTTATTGGCTCAATGAAAGAATTAAAAACAGAAATTCAAAAATCTGTTTCAAAGGGGTTTATGAAAAATGATCCTTTTGAAGACTTTGATCACAAGGATATGAGCGATGACAACTATGATAAAATTGATTTACATAAAAATGTAGTTGATGACATTGTTCTTTGTTCTAAAAAAGGTGAAAAAATGTATCGTGAACCTGATTTGATTGACGTTTGGTTTGATTCAGGGTCTATGCCTTATGCCCAATGGCATTATCCATTTGAAAACAAAAATAAAATTGACAATAATGAAGCATTCCCAGCTGATTATATAGCTGAGGGAGTAGACCAAACTAGGGGTTGGTTTTATACTCTTCATGCTATTGCAACAACAGTTTTTAAATCAATAGCTTATAAAAACGTAATTTCCAATGGACTTGTTCTTGATAAAAACGGCCAAAAAATGTCCAAAAGACTGGGTAATGCCGTTGATCCGTTTAAAACTATTTCTGATTTTGGCCCGGATGCTACAAGATGGTACATGATTAGTAACGCTAACCCATGGGATAACCTAAAGTTTGATTTAGACGGGATTGAAGAAAGTAAACGTAAATTCTTTGGGACGCTTTACAATGTTTACTCGTTTTTTGCTTTATACGCTAATATTGATGATTTCAATTATAGTGAAAATGAAACAAATATAAATGACAGGCCTGAGCTTGATAAATGGATATTATCAGAACTAAATTCTTTAATAGCTGAAGTTGACGATCAATATAATAATTATGAGCCTACAAAAGCTGCAAGAGCTATTTCAAACTTTGTTCAATTATATTTAAGTAATTGGTATGTACGATTATCTCGAAGAAGATTTTGGAAAGGATCTTATGGTCAAGATAAAATTAGTGCATATCAGACTCTTTACAAATGTTTGACTGTGGTGTCTAAATTATCGTCTCCAATCGCACCGTTTTTTATGGACAGACTTTATAAAGATTTGGTCACTAATACTTCAAAAAACCCTTTAGATTCAGTTCATCACGATGAGTTTCCTGTTTCAAATTCCAAAGAAATATATCCTGAACTACAACAAAAAATCAGAAATGCTCAGACTATATGCTCTTTAGTATTGTCGCTTAGAAAGAAAGAAAAAATTAAAGTTCGTCAACCTCTTTCTAAGATCATGATTCCGTTTTCTAATGAAAATGAAAAAAAAGAAATCCTTGAAATTTCTGAACTGATTAAGTCAGAAGTAAATGTTAAAGAGGTAGAGCTTATAAGTAATTCCTCTGGGATATTAATTAAAAAAGTTAAGCCTAATTTCAAATCACTTGGGCCTAAACTTGGCAAGAAATTATCTGCCGTAATGGCTAAAATTAAAACTCTTAGCGATTCTGATATTCAAAAAATTGAAGCAAATCAATCTGTTTCTATAACTTTAGATTCTGAAAAAATAATTTTAGAACCAAGTGATTTAGAAATTATTTCTGAAGATATTGAAGGCTGTTTAGTAGCATCTGAGAATGGTGTAACAGTAGCCCTTGATATACAATTAAATGATGCATTAATAAATGAAGGCATCTGTAGAGAGTTAGTAAATCGAATTCAAACTTTTAGAAAAGAAAGTGGACTTCTAGTTACTGATAAAATTAATTTAAAAATTCAAAAGGATATTATCCTTGAAAAAGCTATTTTTGAGAACCAAGATTATATTTTAACTGAGACTTTAGCTGAAAAACTGGAAGTTTTAGATGATTTAAATAACGGAATTTTACTTGAATTTGATAATATTAACTCTAAATTACATTTAACCAAAATTGATTAATTATGGCAATTACAAGATATTTAGACAAAGACTTAAAATATTTTAAATCTTTAATTGAAGAAAAAATAGAAAAAGCGCAAAATGATTTAGCATTAATTAAGAGTGCTTATATGAATGATGGAGATAACGGAACCGAAGACACCTCTCCTACTTTTAAAGCTTTTGAAGAAGGTTCTCAAACGATGTCAAAAGAGGCTAACACTCAATTGGCTATTCGACAAGAGAAATTTATAAGAGATTTAAAAAGTGCTCTTATTAGGATTGAGAATAAAACTTATGGAGTTTGTAGAGTAACTGGAAAATTAATTAACAAAAAAAGGCTAGAACTTGTCCCTCATGCTACCTTAAGTATTGAAGCCAAGAATCTTCAAAAATAATTTGTTGTTTTTAAATGATTCCTATCTATGAGTTTAAAGAAATCTTTACTTATTGTACTGTTAATTTTAATTGTTGACCAAGTTTCAAAAGTATACATTAAATTAAATTTTCCGCTTACAATTTACGGCCAACTCCCGTTGTTTGATTTAGGGTGGTTTAAATTATTATTTATTGAAAACAAAGGAATGGCTTGGGGCGCTACAATAAATGATTTTTTGCCTTTTATTTCTGAAAGAACTGGTAAATTATTTTTAACTCTATTTAGAGTTGTCGCCGTTACATTCATCTTTTATTGGCTTTATGATAGTATTAAAAAAAATGCTAGCAAACTATTAACAATATCCCTCTCTTTAATACTAGCAGGTGCTATAGGAAATATAATTGACTCTGTTTTTTACGGATATTTATTTACAGAAAGCTATTACAATGTAGCTCAATTTAACCCTGGCAATGGTTATGAATCTTTGTTTCATGGTCATGTTGTTGATATGCTTCAGTTTCCAATGGTTTCATGGGACTGGCCAAAATGGTTGCCCTATCTAGGTGGAGAAAGTTTTACTTTTTTTGAACCTGTTTTTAATATCGCAGATACTTCAATTTCGACTGGAGTTGGTATAATGTTATTGTTTAACAAAAAAATATATCCTCAAAATTCATAAATTTTATTTGGAGTTAAACAATAGTTCATTTTAATATCGTTATTATTTATATCTATTATTTTTTCTATTGGATCAAAAAAAGATATTCCGATTTTAATAGTGTTTGCCGAACATTTTTTTAAAAATCTGTCATAATAACCTCCGCCGTATCCCACTCTATGACCTGTCTTGTCAAAGCATAGTAAAGGAACAAAAACAACTTCAATTTGATTCTCATTAATTTTAATTCCTGATTGAGGTTCAGCAATACCTAGCCTGTTTTCTTTTAGTAAAGTTGAGTCAGTTAACAGAAAATTTACAAAAGATTTGTTTTCTATATTTAATCTTGGAAGAATAACATTCTTGTCTTTTCCCTGAATAATCTGAATAATTAGTTTAGTATCAATTTCATTATTTTTTTCTATTGGGAAAAAACACATGAAAATTATTATAATTCCATATGTTTAGTTTCAAAACCTGGTTTACAATATCTATGCTAAGATCTTGAACCTTATCGTCTGAAAAAGCACTCCTTTTCTTTTTAAAATTTAATCTTAGAGTTTGCTTTTTCACTTTTTCTTGGTCTTAAACTTATTGCCTTTGTAAATCATATAAGGCATAGGCAAAAGAACTGAAATAAAGTATGCAATACTTGCTGTAGATTCATCAAAAGCTGTATAAAAAATCAAGAAAATTAATGAGGTATATATTGCAAGGTTTATAAAAAACTTTTTGAAAAAAACTAAATAATTTTTTAAATCAAAGTCCTCTTTTTCTTGCTTAGACATGGTATTATAACCAGCTAATAACATGTCTGCATTATTTTCATTTGTTAGATATGCAACTCCAATAAAACAAATATTTGTTATAATTATTGCAATAAAAAATTCAGTTTCCATAGATTTATTAAGTGTCACAAAGATAAAAGAATTAATTTTAAACTGTGATTAGTCCATCTTTAAAAATTGAGCTTTCTACGATGCCCTCAGAACCTGGGGTATACCAGTTTTTTAACAAAGAAGACAAAATAATTTACATTGGAAAGGCTAAAAATCTAAAAAAAAGAGTCTCGTCGTACTTTCAAAAAAACATTGGTTCTAGAAAAACTAAAAATTTAGTTAAAAACATTTCTGAAATCAAACATATTGTTGTTTCTAGTGAGTCAGATGCGCTACTTTTAGAAAACTCACTAATTAAAAAATATCAGCCTAAATACAACATTTTATTACGCGATGACAAAACTTATCCTTGGATTGTAATAAAAAATGAACCTTTCCCGAGAGTTCTAACAACGCGAAGAGTTGAAAAAGACGGCTCGGAATATTTTGGTCCTTTCACTAGTTATAAAACAGTTAGAACGATCATGGATATTTTTTCTAACCTTTATTCGTTAAGAACATGTCATTATGATTTAAGAGAAAAAAATGTGCTTGAAAAAAAATATAAAGTTTGTTTAGAATATCATATTGGAAATTGCCTTGGAGGATGTGAAGGCCATCAAGAAGAAAAAGATTATAACATTTACATTTCAAATATTAGAGATTTTTTGAAGGGAAATTTATCAAGTTCTATAAACTATTTCAAAAATGAAATGAAAATTTCCTCAAAATTATTACATTTTGAAAAGGCTCAAGCAGCAAAAGAAAAAATAGAGCGTCTAGAAAATTACCAATCTAAATCTACCGTAGTTAGTTCTAAGCTAAATGATATTGATGTATTCAGTATTATTTCAGATTCTTCACATGCATATGTAAATCATTTACAAGTTGCGTTTGGCAGAATAGTGAGATTTCATAATGTAGAAATTAAAAAAAAATTAGACGAAACTGATAAAGAACTATTACTTATGACAATAGTGAATTTAAGAGATAAGTTTAATTCCAAAAATAATACCGTTATAACTAATATTGAGTTTGACAAAATTTTGAATTTAAAATTTATTTTCCCTAGAGCTGGGGATAATAAAAAATTATTAGATCTTTCCTTAAGAAATGGGACTCAGTTCAAGATTGAAAAATTGAAACAAGTTCAAATAGTTGATCCCGAAAGGCATACTAATCGAATTTTAAATCAAATGAAACTTGATTTAAGATTAAATGAAGTTCCTGTTCATATTGAGTGTTTCGATAATTCTAATATTCAAGGCTCAATTCCGGTAGCATCCTGTATCGTTTTTAAAAATTGTAAACCCTCTAAAAAAGACTACAGACATTTTAATATCAAAACTGTTGAAGGGCCTGATGATTATGCCTCTATGGAAGAGGTTGTCTTCAGGCGTTATAAACGAATGGTAGAGGAAAAATCAGTTTTACCTAGCTTAATAATTATAGATGGAGGAAAGGGTCAGTTAAGCTCTTCAATAAAAGCTTTAAAAAAACTAAACTTAGAAAATACTATCGCTATTTTGGGTATTGCAAAAAGATTAGAAGAGATTTTTTATCCAAATGATCCTATTCCTTTGTATTTAAACAAAAAATCCGAAACTTTGAAAGTCATTCAACAAATGAGAAATGAAGCTCATCGTTTTGCAATTACTCTTCACAGAAATAAAAGAAGTAAACAAGCCTTAACATCTTCTTTTGATGGAATTCCAGGAATTGGAGAAAAAACAAAAACTGCATTATTAAAAAGATTTAAATCTTTAAAAAACATTAAAGAAACTTCGTTAGAGCTTCTAATTAGTGAAGTTGGAGAAAGCAAAGCAAAAAAATTAAAAGATTTTTTAAATTCTATGAATTAGTATTTATTATTTTTGTCAAACTATGCGCTTGAAAATTTATTGGAGTTTAACTGTTTTTTTTATTTGTTTTCAAATTAATGCTCAGAATTATTCTGGGATGAAAGCTCCATTTATCAATAAATCTTTTGATTCTTTTAAAGCTGGTGAATCCTTAAAGTTTAGACTTCATTATGGGTTTTTTAATGCAAGTTATGCAACCTTAAACCTTGATGAAGATCAAGTTGAGGGAGAAAAAATTTATAAAGCAACGGCAATTGGCAGAACAACAGGAATAGCAAGATGGTTTTTTAAGGTTGATGATATTTATGAAACATTTTTTAATAAAGACTTAGTTCAGCCGATAAAGTCTACAAGAAATATTTACGAAGGAGGTTACACTAAAAATGTTGAAATAAATTACGACTACATAAACAACTTAGCCAATATTAACGATATTAAAAACTCAAGATTAAGTTCAGTAAAAATTGAAAAAAATGTTCAGGATTTAATTTCAACATTCTATTATCTTAGAAATCATTTTGATGTTAATAAACTTAAAATAAATGATTTTATAAGGATAAATATTTTTTTTGATGCGGAAAACTATCCCTTTAGAATGAAATTTTTAGGATACGAAGATGTTTACACAAAATTTGGCGTAATAAATTGCTTAAAGTTTAGACCCTATATTGAATCTGGAAGAGTTTTTAGAGATAGTGAAAGTTTAACGCTATGGGTTAGTAATGACAAAAACAAACTGCCTGTCAAAATTAAAGCTGGTCTTAGGATTGGATCTATAGAAGCTGACTTGGAGGAGTTTCGAGGACTAAAACATCCGTTTAAAATAAAATTAAATGAATAAAATATTTATAATTCTCTTAACATCTATTCTTTTAATGTCCTGCGGGGAGGAAAAGCCTGAAAAAACCTCTGAAATTATAAAAGAAAAAATTATAACTCAATTTGGATATACTTTAAACAATTTCACTGTTAAAAAAGATACAGTAAAAAGTGGTGATTCTTTTGGTTCTATTTTAGAAAACAACAATCTTTTTTATCCTCAAATATATAATATCGTTCAAAAGGCAAAAAAGGTATTTGATGTTAGAAAAATTAACATCGGAAAACCTTATACTATACTTTTTTCAAAAGATTCTTTAAAAACTCCTAAAGTTTTTATTTATCAGCCTAATCTAATTGATTATGTTGTTGTATCATTAACTGATTCCCTTTGGGCTGAAAAAAAATCTAAAGCTGTAGAGTTATTAGAATTTGAGGCCGAAGGCGTGATTACAAGTTCTCTTTCTGAAACAATGGAAGAAAAAAAACTTTCTCCGCTTTTATCCAACGAACTTTCTGAAATTTACGCATGGACAATCGATTTCTTTAGATTAGAAAAAGGAGATAATTTTAAAATTATTTATTCTGCAAAATTCGTTGACGATTCTATTTACGTAGGTCTTAACAGAATTCATTCAGCTTATTTTGAACATAGGGGAAAACCTTTTTATGCTATTGAATTTGAAACAGATTCTAAAAGAGGTTTGTTCGAGTATTTTGATGAAAATGGGAAAAATTTAAGAAGAGCTTTTTTGAGAGCTCCTGTTCAATTTAGTAGAATCTCTTCTAGATATAATTTAAAAAGAAAAATCGCATATTATGGTAGAATTCGTCCACATTTTGGAACTGATTTTGCAGCCCCAAGAGGAACCCCTATAAGAGCGACAGCAAGCGGAACAGTTGTTAAGTCTAGTTATACCAGAGGAAACGGAAACTACGTTAAAATTAAACACAACGGCACCTATTCAACTCAATATCTTCATATGGATAAAAGAGGTGTTAAAGTAGGTCAATTTGTTAAACAAGGCGATTATATTGGAACAGTTGGAATGACGGGAAATACCTCTGGTCCACATGTATGTTATAGGTTTTGGAAAAATGGAAAACAAGTTGATCCCTTAAGACAAAAGCTTCCAGAGGCTAAACCTATTTCGAAAGAACTAAAGAAAAGATATTTGACATATATGTTACCTGTCAAAAATCAGCTTGATTCTATTGAATCCGTTACCTTTGTAAAAAATTCAACTACAAAATTTCATTAAATGACTTTAAAAAAAATAAATCCAACTAAAACTAAATCTTGGAAGAAATTAAAAACTCATTTTAAAGAAATTGAAAATGAAGAAATTAAAAACTTACTTTCATCCAGGCCTAGTAACAAAGATTTTAATTTAAAGTGGAATGATTTTAATGTAGATATTTCAAAAAATAGAATTGACAATACAACACTCAACTTACTTATTGAATTAGCAAATGAATGTGACCTTAAAAATGCTATTTCAAAACAATTTAAGGGAGATTCGATTAACGAAACTGAAAAAAGAGCAGTTTTACACACTGCTGTTAGAACTGATGGAAATGAAAAAATAAATTTTAATAGTTTAGATGTTGTTCCTTCAATTTTAGAGACAAGAGAACAAATAAAATCTTTCACAAATAATGTAATTTCTGGTAAACTAAAAGGACATACTGGTAAATCGTTTACTGACATTGTTAATATTGGAATTGGCGGTTCAGATCTTGGGCCCGTTATGATTGTAGAAGCTTTAAAACACTATTCATCTGGTCTTAAACCTCATTTTGTTTCAAATGTAGATGGAGACCATGTGCTTGAAACAATTAAAAATTTAAATCCTGAAACTACATTATTTATTGTCGTTTCTAAAACTTTTACGACTCAAGAAACTATTTCTAACGCAAATACGATTAAAGAATGGCTTGTTTCAAAATTAGATAAAAACGCAATTTCAAAACATTTTGCTGCTGTTTCAACAAACGTAAGTGAAATCAAAAAGTTTGGAATTAATTCCAAAATGGTCTTTTCGATGAACGACTGGGTTGGGGGAAGGTTTTCGTTGTGGAGCTCGGTAGGTCTTTCAATTAGTCTAGCCATAGGTTATGATAATTTTCGTAAGCTTTTATCGGGAGCACATAAAATGGACAAACATTTTCAAAAAACTGAGTTTAAGAATAATATTCCTGTGATATTAGCACTTTTAAGCATCTGGTATAACAACTTTTTCAAATGTGAAACAGAAGCCGTTATACCTTATACTCAATACTTAAACAGATTGCCTGCTTATCTTCAACAGGCTATTATGGAAAGTAATGGGAAAAGTGTGGATAGATCTGGAACGGCAATAGAATACCAAACAGGGAACATAATTTGGGGTGATACGGGAACAAATTCTCAACATGCTTTTTTTCAATTAATTCATCAGGGAACAAAACTAATTCCTTGTGATTTCATTGGTTTTAAAAAACCTCTTTTTAAAGAAAACACTCAACATAATAAGTTAATGTCTAATTTTTTTGCTCAAACCGAGGCTTTAATGACGGGCAAGACTGAAAAAACAGTTGTTGACGAGTTAAAAAAATCTGGTTTAAATAAATCTGAAATCAATTTATTAAAAACTTTCAAAGTATTTAAAGGCAATAGACCTACAAACACTTTTCTTATTAATCAGCTAACACCTGAAAGTTTAGGGTCTTTAGTCGCTATGTATGAACATAAAATATTTGTTCAGGGTATTATATGGAATATTTATAGCTATGATCAATGGGGGGTCGAACTCGGAAAACAACTAGCCTCTAAAGTCTTAAAAGAAATCGAAGATCAAAAAATTTCTAATCACGATAGTTCTACTAATTCGTTGTTAAAAACCTATTTATCAAATCAATAGTTTTTACTGATTTAAATAAGAATTCTTTAAAAAACATTAAATATGCTGAGTTATGCACAAAATTTGTTAAAAAAAAGTAACACTTATTTAACTCTTATTTAACAAAATTTCAGCACATTTGCAGAACATTAACTACAATTAAATTATGAAAAAAATAACCTTACTTTTTACAGCGATCCTGATCTCAGGATTCTGTTATGCTCAAAACGTTATTACAGGTACAGTTATCGATGCTGAATTAGGCTCTGGCCTTCCAGGCGCTACGGTACTTGTTAAGGGGACTTCTAATGGAGTTTCTACTGATTTTAATGGTGCATTTACAATAAACGCATCTGGATCAGGCACATTAGTTGTTTCTTACATAGGATATGATTCTAAAGAAATAACTTTTAGTTCAGGATTAAGTTTAGGCGATATTGCTCTTTCGGCAAGTGCTAATGAACTTGACGGTATTACTGTTTTTGGGACTGTTGATTTTGCTATCGATAGAAAAACTCCAGTTGCAGTATCTACTTTAACAGCTTCAGATATTCAAGAGAGAATTGGAAATTTAGAACTCCCTGAAATGCTTAACTCTACGCCTGGTGTTTATGCAACTAGAGCTGGTGGTGCATTTGGTGATTCCAGAATAAATGTAAGAGGTTTTGACTCTCAAAACACTGCAGTATTAATTAACGGTATTCCTGTTAATGATATGGAAAATGGAAGAGTTTACTGGTCAAACTGGTCAGGATTAACTGATGTTGTTTCTGCAATGCAGGTTCAAAGAGGTTTAGGAGCTTCCAAATTAGCGATCTCGTCTGTTGGTGGAACAATTAATGTTTTAACAAAATCTACTGATCTAACTCAAGGTGGTAAAATAGCTGCAACTGTTGGTAATGATGGTTACATGAAAACTGTAGCTTCATACAACACGGGTGAAATGGATGGTGGACATGCACTTTCTTTATTGTTTTCAAGAGTTGAAGGAGATGGTTATGTTGATGGAACTATGTTTGAAGGCTATAACTACTTTATGGGTTACGGATGGGAGTCAGACGATGACAAGCACAATGTACAAGTAATTGTAACGGGTGCTCCTCAGATTCATAACCAAAGAACAAGTAGTTATTATAACATGGCTGATGCAGCTGACTATGAAAAATATGGAATTCGTTATAACTACAACCATGGTTATATGAACGGCCAAGAGTTTAACTGGAGAAGAAACTTCTACCACAAACCAATTGCTTCTGTAAACTGGGAATATAAAATAAACGAATCAACTAACTTATCCGCTTCTGCTTACTACTCAATAGGAAGAGGTGGTGGAACTGGAGATATTGGACGTTTAGGTGGAAAATATGCAAGTGATGGTGATTTCAGAAATCCGATGAACGGTCAAGTTAACTGGGACAAAATTGTAGCTTCTAATTCTGGAACCGCTACGGATTTTTATGATGGTTTTTCGTACAACAATGTTGTTGACGCTGCGACTGGACTATATATAGTTAACGATCAAGATGAAAGAGTAGACGGGGTTAAAAGAAATGGTTTTGTAAGAAGAGCTTCTGTTAATTCTCACAATTTTGTTGGAAGTCTTGTTAATTTAAAGAAAGAACTTTCCGATAAATTAACTTTAGATTTTGGAGTTGATTTAAGAAGTTATAGAGGTATTCATTACAGAAGACTAGATAATCTTTTAGGTGCTGATGGATATAGAGGTTTTGATAACGTAAACTACTCTGGTGGAAGTGCCGTTAGAACTAAAACATACGGTTCAGATGTTAGTGATTTATGGAATGTGTTTAAAGATACTGACGAAGAAGAAAAGATTGACTATCATAATGATGGATTTGTAAGATGGAGCGGAGTATTTGGACAATTAGAATACAGCAATGATGCACTTTCATTATTTGTTCAAGGTGCGATGTCTAATCAAGGTTTCCAAAGAGAAGAGTTTTTTAACCAAACTCCTGGGAATCAAAAAACAGATTGGAAAAATATTAGCGGTGGTAACTTAAAGGGTGGTGCCAACTACAACATTGATGCTAAAAGCAATGTATATGTTAACGCTGGTACTTATTCTAAGCAACCAAACTTTGATGCTGTATGGATTAACTATGGAAACAATCTTAATCCTGATTTAAGAAACGAAAAAGTTGTTGGTCTTGAAGCTGGTTACGGATACAGATCTAGTAACTTTAATTTTAACGTTAACATCTACAAAACTAGCTGGAAAGACAGATTCCTTTCTGATGGTGTTAGAGTAGATGGAGTAAACGGAACTGCTAATTACTATGGAATAGAACAAGTGCACACTGGAATTGAATTTGATGGTGTGTATGAAATTAGCCCTTTTGTAAAAGTAGAAGGAATGCTTTCATTAGGTAACTACGAATACGGAGGAGATGTAACAGCAGATGTGTTTGACTCAAGCAGAAATTTAATTGGATCTGGAACTATTTATTTAGATGGAGTTAAAGTAGGAGATGCTGCTCAAAAAACGTCAAGAGTCAATCTAGTTGTTACGCCTTCAGACTTATTTAAGTTTAACATAAGCATGTTCAATGCTTCTGATTTATATGCAGACTTCAATGTTGAAGACTTTACAGATCCAGAAGATCAAGCAATGATGCTCCCTTCTTATGATCTATTTGACTTTGGTGCTTCATACAAACTGGATATTGCTGGAGAGACTGTTTTTGTAAGAGCTAACATAAATAACATCTTTGACAATTATTACTTTGCAGAATCAAAAACAAATTATGAAGCTGGACCTGGAGATAGCACATACTTAGGAGTAAATACTAGAAATAAAGTTTTTCCTGGATGGGGAAGAACTTGGAACTTAGGATTTACTTATAGATTCTAAAAACAGATTTTCTGTTCATAAAAAAAAGCCTCTTTTTCAAGAGGCTTTTTTTATTTTAAATCTTTTAGCTTTAATTGAATGCTTGAAATATCTTTCCAGTTATTTTCGTCGATATTATAAACCGCTGAAAAATTTTCTTTGTTTTCAATATCATTAAATTTATTAGAAAACCTAAATCCAATTGACGAGTACGAATTTATGCCGTCTTGAGTCAAATTAAGCTTTATATGTTCTTTTTCTTTTCCTAGTTCAAAAGACTTGCCTTTTAATCTTAGATTTTCCGATAAAAACAAAGGAGATTTATTTCCAGTGCCAAAAGGTTCAAACTGTTTTAATATTCTAAAAAATTTTGGTGTAATCTCGCTTAGGTTAATCTTAGACTCAATCTGTATTTCCTGTTCAAAAATACTACTATCAATTGTATGAGAAACAATATGCTCAAATTGTTTTTTAAATGGTTCTAGATTTTCTTTTTTGATTGTTAGTCCTGCAGCATATTTGTGTCCTCCAAACTGATCAATATATTGCTTACACTCATTCATTATCAAGTAAAGATCTAAGCCTTTGATTGATCTTGCAGAAGCTGTTAAATAATCTTTAGAAGATTCACAAAACACCACTGAAGGTTTGTAATATTTATCGACAAGTCTTGAAGCAACAATCCCTACAACCCCTTTATTCCATTCTGAATCAAAGACAACAATAGAGTTTAATTTTTGATTTGATTTATCAACTTGACCAACTGCCTGACTAGTCATCTCTCTTTCAATTTCTCTTCTTAAAGTATTTAATTCTTCTATTTCTAAAGCTAATTTTTCTGCAGATTTTTTTTCTTTACTAATTAGTAATTCTAGTGCCAATGAAGCATGTTTAATTCGTCCTGCAGCATTTATTCGAGGTGCAACATAAAACATTAGATCGCTAATGGTGTATTCTTTCTTAGTGTTTTTTTTAAGAAGACTGTGGATCCCTAATTTAGGATTTGAATTAATAATTTGTAGCCCAATAAAAGCTAAAACCCTGTTTTCTCCAGTCAAAGGCACAACATCTGCTGCAATTGCTAGAGCAACTAAATCTAGATAGTTTATAATTTTATTGTCTACTAATTGCTTTGATTCTATGGCTTGAACAAATTTAAACCCAACTCCACATCCACATAATTCTTTATATGGGTAAACACAATCTTTTCTCTTTGGATTTAAAACAGCTAAAGCTTGAGGGATGTTTTCGTCAGGATTGTGATGGTCACATATTATAAATTCAATCCCTTTTTCTTTAGCATAATTCACCTGTTTATGCGCCTTAATACCACAATCTAGAGCAATAATTAGTTTTTGTTTATTTTCAAAAGCATTGTCTATTGCTTTAATAGATATTCCGTATCCTTCGGATTTTCTATCTGGTAAATATGTAGAGACCTTTAACCCAATAGAATCCAAGTAAAGAGACAATAAGGCGACAGAACTAGTTCCGTCAACATCATAGTCTCCAAAAATCATAATAGACTCTTTGTCGCATATAGCTTTTTGGACCCTCTCGACAGCAAGATTCATGTCCTTCATTAAAAAAGGGTCATGAAGCATTTCATAATTCGGTCTAAAAAAAAATTTTGCCTGGTCAAAAGTTTTAATTTCTCTTTTGACAAGCATTGAAGATAAGATGGGGGAAATATTTAATTCATCTGAAAGCTTTTTTACAGATTGTTTGTCCGTATTGTTTTTTATAACCCAATTCATTATTAGTTTTTACAACCCTCTACAATAATTACGAATTCTCCTTTTGGCGGTTTTTCCATAAATAAATTTACAATATCTTCTAGGCTTCCGCGGATTGTTTCTTCATATATTTTAGTGATTTCTCTAGATATTGAAACTTTTCTTTCAGGTCCGAAACAATTACTAAAGTCTCTTAATGTTTTTAAAAGCTTATGAGGAGACTCATAAAAAATCATCGTTCTGTTTTCGTCAATAAGTTTTTCAAGTCTAGTTTTTCTTCCTTTTTTAACTGGCAAAAACCCTTCAAAAACAAACTTGTCAAAAGGAATCCCGCTATTAACAAGCGCCGGTATTAAGGCGGTTGCGCCAGGTAAACATTCTACTTCAATATTATTTTCAAGACAGGTTCTAACTGCTAAAAAACCAGGATCAGAAATTCCTGGTGTTCCGGCATCTGAAATCAAAGCAATTTTTTCGCCTGATAAAATTTTATCGACAATTTTTCCTACCTCCTTGTGTTCATTAAACTTATGATGTGAACGTAAAGGAGTTTCAATATTGTAATGAGTTAATAAATTTTTGCTTCTTCTAGTATCTTCACATAAAATAAGATTAACATCTTTTAAGATATTGATAGCTCTAAATGTAATATCCTCTAAATTTCCTATTGGTGTTGGAACTATATATAGTTTTGCCATGTTGAATTAAATTTAAGACCTTTGACGAATCTTTAAAGTTAACTACTTTGTAAGAGATTTCAATAAATATTACTAAGATGAAGCAAAAGCATGTATTTAAAGGTAGATTAGAAGTTATTTGCGGGTCTATGTTTTCTGGGAAAACAGAAGAACTTATAAAAAGAATTAAAAAAGTTGAGTTATCTGGAAATAAATATAGAGTATACAGACCAAAAATTGATTCTAGAAATCCTAATAATAAAATAATCTCTCATGCTAAAAATGAAATTTTAGCAACAATAATTTCTAGCCCTAAGGAAATACTAGACAATTGTAAAGGTGTTGATGTTGTTGGAATTGATGAGGCTCAGTTTTTTGATCAATCATTAGTGAAAGTATGCAATACTCTTGCTAATAACGGTCAAAGGATAATTGTAGCTGGACTTGACATGGATTATGAAGGTAATCCATTTGGGCCAATACCTAATTTAATGGCATGTGCAGAAGAAGTCAAGAAGGTTTATGCGGTATGTGTTGAAACAGGAAACCCTGCTGGTTACAGCTATAGAAAAGAGGAAATGAAAGAATTAGTTTTAATAGGAGAAAAGAAAGAATACGAGCCTTTATCAAGAGAAGTTTTTATAAAAAGAATGAATAAAAGAAAATTCTAGCAATGTCTGTTAAAGAAACAACTGTAGAGATTAAACTTAAAAACTTAAAAAGTAATTTAGATTTTTTAAAGTCTAAATTAAATGTGAATACAAAGTTTATGGCTGTAGTGAAAGCCTTTTCATATGGAAGCGACTCAACCATTATTTCAAAAGAATTAGAAAGGCTTGGAGTTGATTATCTAGCTGTTGCTTACACACAAGAAGGGATTGAACTAAGAAAAGTGGGGATAAAAATTCCTGTTCTTGTTTTACACCCTCAAGAAAATGATTTTGATGATATATTAAGTAATCATTTAGAGCCTAGCATTTATTCATTTAGAATATTCTCGTTTTTTACAAAAAAATTAAATAAAGAAAATATAAAAACTTATCCATATCATATAAAGTTTAATACTGGTTTGAACAGGCTTGGGTTTTTAAAAAAGGATTTACAAAAACTAACCCCATTAATAAAACAAAATTTACCAAAATATATTTTTTCACATCTGGGAGCTTCTGAAGATTTAGATGAAAAAAACTACACTAAAAAACAAATTGAAGAGTTTATTTCAATTAGTGAAATTGTTGAAAAAGATTTAAATAGATCCATAAAAAAACACCTTTTAAATACATCTGGAATATTGAACTATTCTGATTTTCAGTTCAATATGGTGAGGTCGGGAATTGGGCTATATGGGTTTGGAAATGACACTAGATTTAAAGCTGATCTAAAGCCAGTATTAACATTGAAAACTGTTATTTCTCAAATTCATGAACTTAAACCTGGAGGTTCAGTAGGATATAATAAAGGCTTTATTGCTGAAACCCCTACTGTTATTGCCACTCTTCCAATTGGTCACGCTGATGGAATCGGCAGGCAATACGGCAAAGGCAATGGGGAAGTGCTGATTGGAAATAAAATGGCTAAGATTATTGGAAATGTATGCATGGATATGATAATGGTAAATGTTACTGAAATAAACTGTGAAGAGGGAGACGAAGTTATTTTCTTTGATGATAATTCATACACGGCAGAAGAATTTTCAAAAAAAGCTAATACCATTTCATATGAGTTAATTAGTTCTATTTCAAGAAGAATAAAAAGAAATGTGTCCAGATAGTGTTGTATCTGTAACTTTTTGTTTTAAAATTGACTTATTTGTGTCAACTACCAAATCGTTAATCATAAATATTTATTTTTGTTAAAAATTAAAATATGAGAATTGCAATTGTTGGTGCTACCGGAATGGTTGGAAGTGTAATGCTTGATGTTATAAAAGAAAGAAGTTTACATTTTGATGAACTACTTCTTGTCGCTTCGAAAAATTCTGTGGGTAAAATAGTTTCATATTGTGGTAAAGACTACACAGTTATAGATTTAGATGAGGCGCTTTTGAAACAGCCTGACATTGCTATTTTTTCAGCAGGTAGCGAAACTTCTTTATTGTGGGCTCCTAAATTTGCAAAAATTGGGACAGTTGTAATTGATAATTCATCAGCATGGAGAATGGACCCGTCTAAAAAGCTAATAATACCTGAAATTAATGGCTCAGAAATTGAAAAAAACGATAAAATAATTGCTAATCCAAATTGCTCAACAATTCAAATGTTAATGGTTTTAGCCCCTATTCACAAAAAGTATGGTATTAAAAGAGTGATCGTTTCGACATATCAATCTATTACAGGAACTGGACTTAAAGCACTAAAACAACTCGAAAATGAATATAACGATATTGAGGGTGAAATGGCATATAATTATAGGATTCATCAAAATGCCATTCCTCATTGTGATGATTTTTTGGAGAACGGATATACTAAAGAAGAAATGAAACTGTCAAACGAAACTCACAAAATACTAGACCCTTCCATTAGTGTTAGTGCTACTGCTGTAAGGATCCCGGTAATTGGGGGGCATAGCGAATCAATAAATATAGAGTTAGAAAAATCATTTGATGTGTCAGAAATTACTCAACTATTAAAAGAAACCAATGGAGTGATAGTAAAAGATGATATTTTAAATCTTGACTATCCGATGCCATTGTATTCAAAAAACAAAGATGAAGTTTTTGTTGGAAGAATAAGAAAAGATTTTTCTCACGAAAAGGCTATAAATCTGTGGGTAGTGGCCGACAATCTTAGAAAAGGTGCAGCTACAAATGCGGTTCAAATAACAGAAAAAATAGTAGCTGATTTTTTATAATTTATTTTTCTTCCATTTCAAAATCTTCCATAAACTTTGTGGTATAGTTCCCCGAAATATAATCAGGATGATTCATAAGTTGTTTGTGAAAAGGAATTGTTGTTTTTATTCCCTCTATAATAAATTCATCTAAAGCTCTACGCATTTTATCAATGGCATCCTTCCTGTTTTGAGCTGTTACGATCAATTTAGCAATCATAGAATCGTAATTAGGTGGAATCGTATATCCGCTATACACATGAGTGTCTAATCTAACTCCATGGCCCCCTGGTAAATGTAGATTTGTTATCTTTCCAGGTGAAGGCCTAAATCCTTTGAACGGATCTTCTGCATTAATTCTACACTCAATTGAATGAAGTTTAGGAAAATAATGTTCACCTGAGACCTTAATGCCAGATGCAACTTTTATTTGTTCTTTAATTAAATCATAGTCTATAACCTGTTCAGTAATTGGATGTTCTACTTGAATTCTAGTATTCATTTCCATGAAATAAAAATTTCTGTTTTTATCAACTAAAAATTCTATTGTTCCTGCTCCCTCGTATTTAATATACTCAGATGCTTTGACTGCAGCTTTTCCCATCCTCTCCCTAAGTTCATCTGTCATAAATGGAGAAGGAGTCTCTTCTGTTAACTTCTGATGTCTTCTTTGAATTGAGCAATCTCTTTCAGATAAATGAGAAGCTTTACCAAATTTATCTGCTACGATTTGTATTTCGATATGTCTCGGGTCCTCTACTAGTTTTTCCATATACATTCCGTCGTTCCCAAATGACGCAAATGCCTCTTGTTTTGCGCTTTCCCATAAATCCAAAAAACCCTCCTCGCTCCAAACTGCTCTCATACCTTTTCCGCCACCTCCTGCAGTGGCTTTTATCATAACTGGATAACCTATTTTTTTAGCTATTTTTTTAGCTTTTTCAAAAGAATCTATAATTCCCCCTGAGCCTGGTATTGTAGGAACTCCTGCTTCTTTCATAGTTGCAATTGCTGAAGCCTTGTCCCCCATTCTATCAATCATTTCGGAAGAAGCTCCTATAAATTTTATTTTATGTTCATCACATATTTTTGAAAATCTAGAGTTTTCAGATAAAAAACCATAACCAGGATGAATTGCATCAGCGTTAGTAATTTCTGCTGCAGCTATAATATTAGGAATTTTTAAATATGATTCCGAGCTATTAGCCGGACCTATACAAACCGCTTCGTCCGCAAATTTAACATGCAAACTTTCTTCGTCAGCCACAGAATAAACTGCTACTGTTTGTATTCCCATTTCCTTACAAGTTCTAATAATTCTCAAGGCTATTTCACCCCTATTGGCAATTAATATTTTTTTAAACATAGGTATATGATTAAGAAGGGTCTATCACAAATAAAGGTTGGTCAAACTCAACAGGAGATGAATCGTCAACTAAAATTTTTACAATTTTACCAGAGTATTCTGATTCTATTTCATTAAAAAGCTTCATTGCTTCAACAACACACAAAACGCTTCCTTCACTTATTAAATCACCTATTTCTATAAAGTTTGGTTTATCTGGAGATGGTTTTCTGTAAAAAGTTCCTATAATTGGAGATTTAATAGTGATCAAATGATCTTCTTCAGCTGTATCTACACTTTGTGAACTAACAGGTTCTGTTTTACTTACCAATGGTACGTTCTGAACTACAGGTTGAGTATTAATCATTACAGGTTCACTATTTGTTACCATATTGCCTGAAGCTCCGGTTTTAACACTTAGTTTTAAATCTTTTGATTCGATTTTTACTTCGCTAACTCCAGATTTTGCGACAAATTTAATTAACTGTTGAATTTCTTTAATGTTCATAGTAATAATAATTAGTTGTTATAGGCCCATTTTAAATACATTGCTCCCCAAGTAAAGCCAGCTCCGAAAGAGGCAAAAATAATGTTATCTCCTTTTTTGAATTTAGACTCAAAATCAAATAATAGTAAAGGAATTGTTGCTGCGGTTGTATTACCATACCTGTGTATGTTCATAAGCACCTTTTTATCTTTAATACCCATTCTATTAGATGTTGCGTCTATTATTCTTTTGTTCGCTTGGTGAGCGACTAAATAATTTACATCAAGGTGGGTTAAATTATTGCGTTTCATAATTTGTTCAGAAGCATCTGACATATTTGAAACTGCATGCTTAAAAACGTTTTTACCATCTTGATATATGAAATGCTTTTTATTTTCTACTGTTTGTTTTGTTGTTGGTGTTTGAGACCCTCCAGCCTCAATTCTTAATAAGTCTCTATTAGAACCATTAGAACGCAAATACTCGTCTTGAACACCATACCCTTCACTGTTTGGTTCTAATAGAACAGCGCCTGCGCCATCACCAAAAATAATACATGTATTTCTGTCGGAATAGTCAACTATTGAAGACATTTTATCAGCTCCTATTAAAATAATTTTTTTGTACCTGCCAGATTCAATAAACGCAGATGCTGTAGACATCCCGTATAAAAATCCTGAACAAGCAGCGCTAATATCAAACCCAAAAGCATTAGATGCTCCAATTTCAGAAGCTACATATGCTGCAGTTGCAGTTGCTTGCATGTCAGGTGTAATAGTTGCTACAATTACTAAATCAATTTCTAATGGATCTAGTTTTTTCTTGTTAATAATGGCAATAGCCGCTTTAATTGCCATATGGGAAGTTCCTATGCCCTTATCTAAAATTCTTCTTTCTTTAATTCCTGTACGAGTTGTTATCCACTCATCATTAGTGTCAACAATTGTTTCTAAATCTTTATTGTTTAAAATTTTCTCAGGCAAAAAAGAACCCACCGCAGTTATAGAAGCGTTAATATTTTTCAAAATCGTTTAATAGAATTTTGATCAAAAATGGCAAAAAAATGGCAAAAAATGGCAAAAAAACGCAAAAAAAGTGTAAAAAATGCAATTTTTTTAAAAAACTGTATTAAGCTTCTGCTTCTACAGTATTGTCAATCAAAACTTTACCTCTATAATATAATTTTCCTTCATGCCAGTGAGCTCTATGGTATAAGTGAGCTTCTCCTGTAGTTTTACATGTTGCTATCTGAGAGTCTGAAACTTTATAGTGAGTTCTTCTTTTGTCTCTTCTAGTTTTGGAAATTTTTCTTTTAGGATGTGCCATAATCTATTATATTAAATCTTTTAATTTGTCCCACCTGGGATCGCTTTTGTCTTTTTTATCAAGAACATTTGATTCAAACTCTCTAAGTCTTTTTAAGGTTTCTGTTTCTAAAGAACCGTCTTTTACTCCGGGATGTATAATTTTAATAGGTAAAGATAATACTATCATTTCAAACAAGTATTTCCCTACATTTATTTGAGTTTGACCAACAGGTAAAACCAAAAGCTCCTCATTATCGTCAGATAATTCAGAACTAAACTTTACTACCAATTTCATATTATGCTTTTGAATATATTCAAAAGGTTCATTAGAAACATGACAGTTTAAGTTGATCTTTCCATTTGAATAAAAATTAAACTCTAATAAATTAGATTTTTTATTCAAAATAACTTTTGCGTCAATTTTGCAACTATTAAAATCGTTATAATCAAAATGTTCAAAGAACTTCTCTTCTAGCTCATACTTATACTCATGCTCTCCTTCTTTTAATCCAGTAAAACTAATTACAAACTGATTTAGAAACTGCATAATGCTAAGTTTGAGCCTGCGAATATAAGAAATATTATAATTTTAACAGACTATTTTTTTCCTGTTTTCGAATTGGACGAAGTTAACGGGTTTTTATTTAGATCATCAAACAAATTTCTTGATTTTAAAATATCGATTGCAGAAAATATAGCATTTTTAAAAGAAGTAGAATCTGCAAGTCCCTTACCTGCAATATCATAGCCTGTCCCATGGTCAGGTGAAGTTCTTATTTTATTTAATCCTGCGGTATAATTAACCCCAGAACCAAAAGACAAGGTTTTAAAAGGAATAAGGCCTTGGTCATGGTAAATTGCCAAAACAGCATCATATTTTTTATGCAACCCTGAACCAAAAAAACTGTCACTTGAAAAAGGTCCAAAAACCAAATTACCTTTTGATGCAATTTCTAAAAGTACTGGCTTTAATAAATCTTGGTCATCATTTCCTATAACTCCCCCGTCTCCAACATGAGGGTCAATAGACAAAACTGCAATTTTAGGCTTTTGTATCCCAAAATCTTTTTTTAAAGATTCATTAATTAAAGAAAATTTTTGCTCAATTCTTTGTTTTGTAATATGTGAATTAATGTCTTTTAAAGGAATATGGTCTGTTAACAAACCTACCTTTAATTCATCACAGATCATAAACATCAAGCTTTCACCACTAAGTTCTTTTGCTAAGTAATCTGTATGACCTGGGAATTTAAATTCTTCACTCTGAATGTTGTTTTTATTAATTGGAGCAGTAACCAATAAATTAATACTATCGTTAATTAAAGCTTTTACAGCCGACTGAAGTGACAAAAATGACTTTGTTCCTGAATCCTTTGTTGGTTTACCAAATGTTGTAATAAAATCTTCCTCCCAAACATTAATAATATTAACTTTTCCGTTAACAGGCTTTTGGCTTGAATCAATTTTTATTTGATCTATTTCAAGATTCAGCTGTTTTTTTTGATCCGAAATTAATTTATAATTACAAAAAATCACTGGAGTAAAAAAACTTAATATTCTACTGTCACTTAAAGATTTTAAAATGACTTCTATTCCAATTCCGTTTGGATCTCCGCAAGAAACACCTACAATAGGTAAAGTTTCGTTCTTCATGTCATTTGTTCTTTTATTATTATTAATTTTATCCAATCTTAAAGATATAAATTAATACTCATGTTTACAGGAATTGTTGAACACCAAGCAGAAATAGTTGATATTAAAAAAACTAAAAACAACCTTGACATTACCTTGTCTTGCGAGCTAACGTCTGAACTGAAAATTGATCAAAGCGTCTCTCACAACGGAATTTGTTTAACTGTAGTTAGCATAAATAACAAATCATACACAGTAACTGCGATTGAAGAAACAACAAATAAAACTACCATTGGCAGCTGGATGGTTGGTGATATTATAAATTTAGAAAGAGCCATGAAAATTGGAGACAGACTAGATGGTCACATGATACAAGGGCATGTTGATCAAGTTGGTAAATGTACTTATGTTGAAGAAAAAAATGGAAGTTGGGAATTTATAATTGAATACAAAAAATCAAATAATATTACTGTTGAAAAAGGATCTATAGCTGTAAACGGAATTAGTTTAACAGTCATAGATTCAAAAACTACTCAATTCAAGGTAGCTATCATTCCTTACACGTATCACAATACAAGTTTTAAAACTTTAAAAAAAGATGATGCTGTCAACTTAGAGTTTGATATACTTGGGAAATACCTGACTAAAATGGCTTTGAACTACAAATAATTTAATTCATCTTTAAAATCCACAGTAAAGGATTTAGTGGAGTGGTTTTTTGAAATATACTAAATTGAATGGAAGATTTTCCAGTAGAAGAGTTAGTAAAAACTTCACCTATATATTGATTTGAACTTACCCTGTCTCCTTTACTAACAAACACTCTCGATAGATTTTTATAAGCTGTAATATAATTTCCGTGTTGAATCAAAACAGTCGGATTACTTCCTCTAAACTGAAGAACGGATAACACACTTCCTTCAAAAACCGTTTTTACTTTTTGGGATTTTTCAGTTGCTATAACTATTCCGTTGCTTTTGATTTTAGCTGTTTTAACAACAGGATGTGGTTGAGTTCCAAATTTTTGAATGACAACGCCTCTTGAAACAGGCCATGGTAATTTCCCTTTATTCAATTCAAACTTTTTTGCTAATGCTTTTGCTTCTGGCGTTAAATTAAACCCTTTAGGGTTTTTGCTAGATTTATTTTTGTTTGATCTTGCAATAGCTTCTCTAATCAATTTATCAATTTGCTTATCAATTTTTTGACTTTCTTTTTCTTTAGCTATAATATTTCTTTTATATTTTTTTTCTTGATTTCTAAGTTTAGAAACAATGTTGTTTGCTTCCTTTTTTTCTATTTCCAAAGTTTTTTGAGTTGATCTGTTTTTTGTTAGCAAGCCTTCTTTGAAATCTCTTTTAAAAAGCAATTCTTTTTTAATTTCTTTAAGCTCCTCTGAAATTAATCCTATTTTTTTTGCTTGATTTTTTCTAAATAACGAATACTGTTTTATATACTGAGTACGCTTAAATGCTTGAAAGAAAGTTTCAGAGGAAAGGATAAACATAAGTCTGTTTTTACCTGATTTAGATTTAAAAGATTTTAAGATCATTTCCTTATACGCCTCTTTAACCTCAAAAAGATCCTTTTCTAGTTTTTCTATGGATTTAGTATTGTCTTCAATTTCCTGATTTAACAGATTTATTTGCTGATTTGTAAGTTTAATTAGTTCTTGTTTTCTTTCAATCTTGTAACTAAGGTTTTCAACATCACTAAAAAGTGCTGCTTTTTTTTGTTTGTTTGTAAAAAGCAGTGCGTTTATTTCTTTCAATTCTTTTTTGATGTCAGCTTTTTTATCTTCTAATTGCTTTTGAGTTGATTTTTGAGCATTGACTAATAAAGCGCTTAATAAAAATGCTAATATTAAAAAACTTTGCTTTGAGATTCTAAAAAAAATCATAGTTGAATTTTTTTATATCCACTAGGTATTTTAAATGGAAAAGAAATTTCTTCGTTAATTCTTCTAACTTTTGAATTGAGATTAATTTTCAATTCTTTTCCTTTACTTTGGGCGATTATTATAACTTTTTGAGGAAATATATTTTTGTCTATCGCTTTAAAATTATCGTACTCGATTGTTAAACTACTTTGTTTATTATCTGTAACAACCTGTTTTATCAAATTAAAAGTAATAGGCTCAAAATAATACTTGTAATTCAATTTGTTTTTTCTGTCAAATGAACTCAGTAAATAATTTTTGTTTTCTAGACTTTGTCTAAGCTTTTGATTGTTCAAATTCACAATAGGCTTTCCTGTTATTAAATTTTCAAATGATGATAATGAAAATTGGAAATTCAATAGTTCTGAAATATAGTCGTAATTACCTTTGTAAAATGACTTATTGAGTTTCTCGTAAAATGCTAAATTATTTTTAGTAAGTAATCCCTTAAACAGCGGGATTAAAAGTGATCCGCTAATTAAGATTTGTTCTTGTTTTTTCAGTCTTATTGAAAGATTGAATTGATTGGTTGATCCATTGTTAACAATTGTTGCTTGTGAACGCAGCATTAAATAGGAGAATTTATTCTTATTGTTGTCTATTTTTTCTTTTAAAATTTTTGTTGGTATTTTTTTTAAAACTGAGTTTGAGCTCGCATTTTTGGTTAAATTACAGCTTGTAATAAGCAGGAAAAAGACAATAATTATTTTTCTCATTACAGCAAGTTAAATTAACTCACTGAAATCTCCAATATTTATAGATTTATAATTGCCATCATATTTGCAATTATTACCAATCATAGAGTTGTTAATTTGAGCGTTTAAAACTTGAGTATGCTTACCAATTATTGAGTTTTCTATATGTGAATCTAAAATTTTTGTGTCTTTATATATAGAAACATGGGGGCCAATAGTGGAGTTTTCAATTACAACATTGTCATCAATAAATACAGGCTCAATGATCTTTGAATTAATTAACTTAACATTTTCTGATTTCAATTGTAATTTATCTTTACTATGAAAATTAAGCATTTCTTTGTTTGAATTAATAGAGCTTTTAACATTTCCGCAATCTAACCAAGCTGATACCTTTCCGACTTTAAATATTTTACCGTCACTCATCATTTTTAGTAAGCCGTCATTTATTTGATACTCTCCAGAATTCATTATATTTTCATCAATAACTTGTTGAAGCTGGTTTTTTAATTGTGCTATTTCTTTAAAATAATACAAGCCAATCACTGCTAGATTTGAAACAAATTCATTCGGCTTTTCAACTAGAGCGGTTATATTTCCTTTTTCATTTAATTTAACAACTCCGTAAGCTTCAGGGTTTTCAACTTCTTTTGTCCATATAACCGCATCTGCTTCCTTATCAAAACTCTCATTAGTCTTAATTAAAGTGTCTGGGTAAATTACTAATGCTTTTCCGCTTAAAGATTTATCTGCACACATAATTGCATGACCAGTTCCCAACGGGTTAAGTTGCCTATATATAGTTGCGACTGAACCGTATTTCTGTGCTAATAATTTTAACTCTTGAACAATTTCAATTCCAAAAAAAGACTCGTCTCCGACAATAAAAGCCATTTCTTCAATCGGCTCATCTAACAATTTAACAGCATCTTTAATTAATTGAGCTAAAATACTCTTGCCTGCTATTTTAACTAACGGCTTAGCTGTGGTAAAAGTATGAGGCCTTAATCGAGAGCCTCTACCTGCCATGGGTATTATTAATTTCATAGTATTTAATTTATTCCTGTACTTCCAAATCCCTTATCACCTCTTTGTGTTTCACTTAAAGAGTTGCTTAATACAATTTTTGGTTGCTCGTGTTTACAAACTACAAGCTGAGCTATTCTGTCTCCGGAACTAATAACAAATTTATCTTTAGAAAGGTTAATAAGTATAACTCCTATTTCACCTCTATAATCAGCATCTATTGTGCCTGGCGAATTTAATACAGTTATTCCTTTTTTAAGAGCCAAACCGCTCCTTGGTCTAACCTGAATTTCAAATCCTTTTTCTAATTCTGCAAAAAGGCCTGTTTTTATAAGAATTCTATCAAGTGGCTCTAAAGTTATTGAACTATCTAAAAATGCTCGAACATCCATCCCGGCTGAAAGCTCAGTTTCGTATTGTGGAAGTTTATTGTTTGACTTGTTGACTATTTTTAATACCATAATTGATAAAATAGTAATTATAATTTTAGCTATTTAAAGCTTCCGCACCACCAACAATCTCGAGTATTTCGTTTGTAATTGAAGCTTGTCTTGCTTTGTTGTAAGTAAGCTTAAGCTCATCTCTAAGTTCAGAAGCATTGTCAGTAGCTTTATGCATTGCTGTCATTCTAGCACCATGTTCGCTTGCAAAAGAATCTCTAATAGCTTTAAACAATTGAATCTTTAAGGATTTTGGGATCAAAGTATTAGTAATGTTTTCAAGAGAAGGCTCAAAAATATAGTCTAAATTATCTGATCCTTCATTTTCTTTAATAGGTATAGGCAAGAATTGTTCAGATTTAATAATCTGAGTGGCCGCATTTTTAAATGAGTTGTATATAATTTCTATATGATCGTAATCGTTTGAAATAAAAAGATTCATTAGATTGTCAGCAATTTTACCAACATTTTCATAGTTTAAATCTTCGAAAACATCACTGTCGTTTTCAATAATAGTTTCAGTTTTTGATAGCGTGTCATTGATTTTTTTTCCTATTGTTAAAAAATCAATTTTTGAATCTCTAAATTTTTCTTTTGACTTAAACATTGACGCTTCTTTAGCGATATTCGCATTAAAGGCGCCACACAAACCTCGATTAGAGCTTATTGCTACAACCAATACTTTATTTAGCTTTCTGTTTTCAGTAAATGATTTGCTTCCTCCTCCACTAGTGCCGCTAAAGCTTTGCATTAGCTCTGAAAGCTTATCAGAATATGGCCTCATTGCTGTAATAGCATCTTGAGCTTTTTTCAATTTAGCTGCAGAAACCATTTTCATAGCGCTAGTTATCTGCATAGTTGAAGATACAGACCCAATTCTAATTCTAATTTCTTTAAGATTCGCCATTAATTAATCTATTTAATATGTAGAGCTTAATTCGTCCGCAGCCTTAGTTAAAACACTTATAACATCATCTGTTAATTTTCCTGACTTAATTGTCTCCATTGTCTTTTTATGTTTTGCATTTAAAAAGTCAATATATTTTCTTTCAAATTCTTTAACCTTATTTACAGGCACCTTTTTAAGTAAATTTTTAGACCCTGCAAAAATAATTGCTACTTGATCCTCTACTGTAAATGGATCATTTTGAGCTTGCTTTAAAATTTCAACATTTCTCTTTCCTTTTTCAATTACATTTAATGTGGCATCATCTAAATCAGAACCAAATTTTGCAAATGCTTCAAGTTCTCTAAATTGAGCTTGATCTAATTTAAGTGTTCCTGAAACCTTCTTCATTGCCTTAATTTGAGCAGATCCACCAACTCTTGAAACCGAAATCCCAACATTAATAGCTGGTCTTACTCCTGAGTTAAAAAGGTTTGATTCTAAAAATATTTGTCCATCAGTAATAGAAATTACATTTGTAGGGATATATGCAGAAACGTCTCCTGCTTGTGTTTCAATAATTGGTAATGCCGTTAAAGATCCTCCTCCTTTAACAATAGGCTTTAAAGAATCTGGTAAATCATTCATGTCTTTAGCGATAGCATCATCTGCAATTACCTTAGAAGCTCTCTCCAATAATCTAGAATGTAAATAGAAAACATCCCCAGGATAAGCTTCTCTTCCCGGTGGTCTTCTTAATAAAAGTGAAACCTCACGATATGCCACAGCTTGCTTAGATAAATCATCATAAATAATTAGAGCTGGTCTTCCTGTATCTCTAAAAAACTCTCCAATCGCAGCACCTGCAAACGGAGCATACACCTGCATAGGCGCAGGGTCTGAGGCATTCGCCGCTACAATAGTTGTGTAGGCCATAGCACCTTTGTCTTCAAGAGTTTTTGCAATTCCCGCAACTGTTGATGCTTTTTGACCAATAGCAACATAAATACAGTAAACAGGTTCGCCTGCGTCATAAAACTCTTTTTGGTTAAGAATTGTATCAATACAAACTGTTGTTTTCCCTGTTTGTCTATCTCCAATAACTAGTTCTCTTTGTCCACGCCCAACCGGTATCATTGCATCAATGGATTTTATTCCTGTTTGCATAGGTTCATTTACTGGTTGTCTAAAGATAACTCCAGGGGCTTTTCTTTCAAGTGGCATTTCATAAAGCTTGCCTTCAATATTTCCTTTACCATCAATAGGCTTTCCTAGTGCATTCACGACTCTCCCTACTATTTTCTCTCCAACATTAATAGAAGCAATTCTTTGTGTTCTTTTAACTGTATCTCCTTCACTAATTTCTTTTGAAGGACCAAGTAAAACAACTCCTACATTATCTTCTTCAAGATTAAGCACAATTCCCTCAAGTCCTGAATCAAAAGAAACTAATTCTCCATATTGAACATTAGACAATCCGTAAACTCTGGCAATTCCATCACCTACTTGTAGGACTGTACCAACTTCATCTAAAGATGCAGAGGCGTCTAATCCCATTAATTGTTTTTTTAGTATTGCTGAAACTTCAGCTGGTTTAATTTGTGACATAATCTATGATGTTGATAAATTAGTATTTTTTGTAAATTCTTGTTTTATAGTTTTAAGTTTATTTTTAAAACTGGCGTTATATTCAATATCTCCTAGCCTCAAAACAAACCCTCCTATAAGACTGCTGTCTGTTTTATTAGTTAGGATTGTTTCCTTATTAGTTAGTTTAGAGATAACTTCAAGTACGTGAGATTTCATCTCGTCGTTTAATGGAACTGCAGTCGTAACAAGAGCGGATTGAATCCCCATGTGTTCTTTATAAAGCTCAATAAACTTAAATGATATTACTTCGAAAAGAGCTATTCTATTGTTGTCTGAAAGCACATTGATTAAACTATTTGTAAGTTTCGTAAGATCTTTAAAGATTAAATTAAGAGTGCTTAATTTAACGCTGTTTTTAATTACTCTGCTTTCAGTTAAGGATTGTAAATTTTGATTTTCTTTAAAAGTTTTTAGAACTGTCTGCATGTCAGAATACATTGATTCTAGACTATCTTTTTCAATAGATTCTAAAATTAATGCTTTAGCATAGCGAATTGCAGCTCTATTTGTTTTCATTTATTTTAATGTAACTTCTTTAACAAGGTCTTTAACTAAATTCATTTGCGATTGATCGTCGGATAATTTTTCTTTTAAAACTTTCTCTGCTATGTCAATGGAAAGGCTTGCTACTTGATTTTTTAAATCTACAATCGCAGCATTTTTTTCGTTTTGAATAGTTTCTTGTGCTTGAGAAATAATTTTTTTAGCTTCATTTTTGGCTTCATTTTTAGCCTCATCAATTAGCTGTTGTTTGATTTCTCGTGCTTCTTTTAAAAGTGAATCTCTTTCAGATCTTGCCTTTTTCAAAGTCTCTTCGTTGTCAGACTGTAAAGAGGCCATTTCTTCTTTAGCTTTTTCAGCCGAAAGCAATGCGTTTTTTATCCCTTCTTCTCTTTCATTTACTGCGTCTAAAATAGGCTTCCAAGCAAATTTCTTTAGTAAAAAAATTAACAGAATGAATATAATTGTTTGCCAAAAAAACAAACCAATCGAAAATTCAGTTATAAGTTTTTCCATTTTTTTAATTATTTAAATTATCTTTTTACAGCACGCTTTCACAAGGTTAGCTGTGCTGTAAAAAGTTTTGATAATTGACTATAGTGCAAAAAGTGCAGCAAAGCCTATACCTTCAACAAGGGCAGCTAAAATAAGAGCAGCAACTTGAATTTTTCCACTAGCATCAGGCTGACGTCCGATAGCTTCCATAGCTCCGTTTCCTATCAATCCGATTCCAATTCCAACTCCGATTACTACTAATCCTCCACCTACGATTACTGGTATTTCCATATTTATATAATTTTAATTAAACATTCTTTTTTAATGATCCTCCTCCGCAACTGCAAATCCAAAATATAATGCCGATAGCATTGTAAAAATATAAGCTTGTAATAGCGCTACTAAAATCTCAATAATTGCGATGAAAAAAGCTAATGCAAACGATAAACTTGAGCCAACTAAATTATTGAAAATAAACATTAACCCAATTAAACTGTAAAGCACTATGTGTCCTGCTTGTATATTAGCGTATAATCTAATAAGCAGTGAAAACGGCTTAATAAAAACACCTAAAAGCTCAATTGGAGCCAAAACTAATTTAATAAGCACAGGAACTCCTGGCATCCAAAATATATGTCCCCAATAATTTTTATTGGCTGTAAAGTTTGTTATTAAAAACGTTAGTAGTGCCAGTGAAAAAGTAACTGCAATATTTCCTGTTACATTCACACCTAATGGTGTTAGTCCTAACATGTTCAAAAACCAAACAAAGAAAAACACAGTTAATAAATAACTCATGTAGTTTTTATATTTTTTTTCTCCAATATTTGGAATAGCAATTTCATCTCTTATATACAATATAATAGGTTCGAAAAACCTTCCTACTCCCTTAGATATTCCTTTATTAGTTGTAAACGATTTTGCCAAACCTGAAAACAGCAGGAACATTAGAATTGCCACAAGCATAATAGTGGCAATATTTTTTGTTATTGAAAAGTCAAGTGGCTGCGCGTTTAGTGGATGATGATCCTCGTTGTAATCTAAAACACCCTCCTTATTAGTTTTATATATTTTACTGTCGTGATAATTTAACTTAAAAAAACTCCCGTTACTTTCAACAACTTTTTTACCGTGCTTTAGAGCAGAGGACATGAAAAAATGAAACCCATTGTCGTATAAAATAACTGGTAAAGGGATTTCTATGTATACCTTTTTGCCGGTTTCTTCATTAATCCAAGATGTAATAGAATAAGAATGGCTGTCTTTTAAATGATGGTTAATGTATTCTTTGATTTCTGTTTTAAGGTCTCCGCCTTTCTTTGAATCTTTAGTATTGTTGTCAATTGGTGCTGCAGAAATTGAAAGCCCAAAAATCAAGGTAAATAATATGACTATAGAATATTTAAAATTTTTCAACTTAAGCCTTAATTGTTGGATTAAAATATGTGCGCAAATGTAAGGTTATTAACTAAAAAACAAAAATTAAGAAAGAAGAATTTTTTAAGAGTTTTAATTTATTTTTTTTAGTTGTTTTATTAAGACATAAAACGACAATGCTACCCCAAATAAAGTTAAGTATGTTGTAAAGGTTTTACCGTAATTATAAGTACTGTCAATGTACTTTCCCAAAGAAGCTGAACAGAAAATTGTGAAACCCATTTGGGCAACAAGACCAATAAAGATGATAAAAGGGTTACGCTGTTTTTTCAGAATTTATTTTTTCATTTGAAGAAAGTGCTTTCATTTTTTTAGCACCTTTCATAGAAATACTTGCATCTACGCTTGCTCCTGACTCAACGGCCAACTTGCCTGCGACAACCTCTCCTTCAATTCTAGCAGAAGACTTCAAAGACAAAATTCCTGCGACATCTAAATTTCCTTTAATAGTTCCTGCGACATCTGAATTTTCACAAATAATTTTTCCTGAAACTATTCCTTCCTCACCTATTACAACTTTTCCTGTAGTCGAGATAGTCCCTTCAACTTTTCCGTCAATTCTAAAATCTGCCTGTGAGGTGATGTTACCAACTATTACTGTTGTTTTTTCAATAATATCAATTTTATTTGATTCTCTATTTTGTTGCATCTGTTTGTTATTTGATAAATTAAACGCCATATTATTAATTCAAGTCTAAAGTCTTGTAAATCAGCATGTTTTTATACTGGGAAGACAAAGCTACAAAATTATTTTTTAGTCGTAACTCAGGGATTTCTTTAGCTATTTTTAAAGCAGTGTTTTCTGCTTTTTCTTTACTTTTAAAATCATGAATAACCAGTAGTTTGTTTTGATAATTGTAAACGTCAAAAGAAACCCTGTTTGAAGTTTTAAGGGCCAAATTAATTTCAGTATCAATTTTTAAAAGGTCATTTTTATTAAAATCAGTATTGCCGACAACAAATATCAATTTGAAATCTTTTGATGGGCTTGATGTGCCGGGTTCCTTCCATTTTCTATTTATATTAGAAATGATTTTGTTTAAGCCTTCCGCTTTTTGGTTATCAGCATATTTTTTTGATACTTCTTTAAGAAGTTCGTTGTATTTCTTTATACCTTCCAGCCTTCCGTAGGACCGAGCTCTTAATAGCTCTAAATCAATCTGAAAATCTTCTTTCTCTATAATATCAATATTTAAATCAACTGATTTTATAATTTTTTCAAAATCTTGATTATTAAACATCTTTCCTAGACTATCTATAAGCGCCAAGGACTTGTTCTCATCCATCAAAAGATCTTGATCCTTTAATAATATTTTTGCAAATCTTGAAAGCGAGTCGTTTTTTATAATGTCCTCTTTTATTTCAATGTATTTTGAGTTGCCTTGAACCTTGTAAGATTTGTAAAGCAAATATTTTGCTTTAGTAGCTCTTTTAGAGTTTGGATTCTTGGACAAAAATTGAGTAATGATATTCTCTCCCATATTATAGTTTGTATATTTCAGAATATATGACTCGGCCAATTCTAATTTAGATATGTCTAAAAGATTCTTTATACTGTCTTTTTTAAATTGAGAAAATGGTATGTCTTTGTACAGTTCCTGCATTTGTGCTTCGTTTTCCAAAACGACTTCTTCAAGTTGCTCGTTTTTATTTATTTCGTTAGATAGTCCCTTGTTGTTTATGATTGATTTCTCAACTCTCCAATATGTGTCACGTTCTCTGTTCCCCCACACTGATTTGAAAGATTCTATTCCAAAAGCAACTATTCTGTCATTGTAAAAATAAAAATTGGTTTTTTTGAATGTTCTGTCTAAACTTGATTGACTTGGTATATTGGGGTTAATATCTGATTGGTTTTCAATATTAATTGATTTTAAAATTTCATCTAACTTCTTTTTATCATACTCTGAAAGTCTTATTAAACTGTCATAATAAATTATATTTTCTTCAAGAATAACAACGTTTTGAATTCCTTTTTTCTGTCTTTCATAAAACCAAAACTCTTTAGAGTTTTGGTCTAACACTTTAAGTGTGCTGTCCAAGTATTTGCCAGCCAATAAAAAATTTGAATCCTTAAAATTTAATTCTGAAAACTTGATGTATGCTTTTGACTTTAACTTTTTATCAGATGAGTTTTCCTTTATTGCCATTTTTAAAAAATCCTTTCCAGAATTAATGGAGTCTAAAGAAAAAAGAAGGCTGGAATAGCCGTAATATATTTTGTCTAAATAAGGTTTGTTTTCTTCATTTTTAATTAGTTTCGAAAACTCTTTTTCTGAATCTAAAGAATCTGAATATAAAAGAGCTTTTACTTTTGCATTTATAAAAATATTTCTTGAAACTTTTCTTTTGAAATTTAAAATTTGATTAAATACAGTTTTTGCTGAATCTATGTTTTTTTCTCTTTCATATAGTTGACCTTCAATGTAAAGAAGTCTTGCTTTATCGTTTTTATCTTTAGTGTTTTTCGAGGCTATCTTTAGTGTATTCAAGGCCTCTTTTCTTTTGTCTAGCTTTAGATAAGCCATAGATAATACCGAGTTAGCCTCTGCTATAGTTTCTGGCTTAATTTTTTTATTCTTTAAAAGATTTTTTAATAATTCAACAGCCGTAGGCTCTTGCTCCAAACGAATATTACACCTTGCTTTCCATATTACCGACTGTTGCCATTCTTGACTATCAATATTTAATTTATAAACCTGATTAAAAGCATCAAGTGCCGGAATATACCTTTGATCCAGATATCTAGCTTTACCAAGCATTAAATAAGCTTCTTGAGTTTTGGGATTGTATTGCACTCCTCCAATAAGCATGGAATGTCTTTGAATCGCTTTTGCTGCTTTCTCTTCAGCTTTTAGAAAACTTTTATTTTCTAGACCATCTACGGTTATGATTTTATTTGTAGACTCTATAGGCTCAACGGCTAAGATTTCCCAAAAGTCTTCATTGTAAGATTTTAAAAAACTATCCTGACCTTCTTTAATTGATTCGTTTCCGTTAAACAATATGTTATATGTAGAAACAGCCGAATGATACTTCTTGTTTAAGGTCTTGTTTTTCTGGGTTGAACATCCAGAAATCAGTATCACAAAAAATAGTAGTATTACTTTTCTCAAACTTATATTAATAGATAATTAGGCTTACTCATGTTTGCTTAATTAACCAAAATAAAGAAATTTAATTTTATTAACCCTTAAAATAAGTTTCTAATTCCTTTAGAGTCTCTTTGTTTGTCTTGATGTCTTTTATAAGCTTTCCTTTTTCAAGAAGGGCAATTCGATCACAAACCTCTGTAACATCTTGAATATCGTGACTTGAGACCAGAATAGTGGTATCATTGTATTTGCTTAAATCTTTTATTATTCCTTTTAGCCTAATTTGTGTTGAAGGGTCGAGATTTGCGAAAGGCTCGTCAAGAATTATAACCTTTGGCTCTCCTATTAGAGCTGCTATTACACCTACTTTTTTTTGATTTCCCTTTGAAAGATCTCTTAAATATTTTTTTCCTCCTAATATTTCTCCATGGAAAAAATCTTCAAATTTTAAAACAAAATTATCGACTTGAATTTTTGATAGTCCTCTTAATTCTCCAATAAAATAAAAGTATTCCTCAGGCATTAGGTAACCGATTAAAAAAGTCTCATCTAAAAACGCTGTTGTAAAAGATTTCCAGTCCTCACTTGTAGAAACTTCAACGTCATTATTAATGACTTTCCCTTTTGTTGGTTTTATTAAATCCAGTAAACAACTAAAAAGTGTTGTTTTTCCAGCTCCATTATTTCCAATTAACCCAAAAGTTTGTCCAGATGGGATTTCTAGTGAAAGAATATCTAAAACGGTTTGTTTTGAATATTTTTTAGTAAGATTTTCAATTTTAATCATAACAACTAATTTGTTTTATAGGCTTTAAGTGTTGAGTATTTTTCTGTTTTATAAGCTTTTAAAATTAAGTTAAATGCAATAGGTTTTAGAAGTATTCCAAGCGTTCCTAAAACAGCAACAGCCAAGCATCCTGTAAAGTGATCATAATATTGACTTGTAAAGTAATACACCAAAACAGGCAAAAGCATTTGAGGAATCCCAACAAGCATTGTTTTGGCATTAAATGCTTTTTTATCTCCAAAAGCGTTTGCGCTAGAATTTAAATCAATTGGAGATTTTGTGTAGGCTCCTGCCCAGAGTGTCAAATAACCGTTCACTCCAATGTTATAAAAAGCTCCTGCCAAAACAGCGTAAACAGCGTTTACTCCAAAAAAAGAATAAATAAATGACGCAAGCACAGTTGAGATGACAGTTCCTATTATCATAAGCGACCACTTCGAGTTTAGGTATTCTTTGTACTCGATATTTTGAGTCATCATAAGGGGGTAATACTGGCTGTCCCAGCTAGGCACAAATGATCCAAACATGAACAGAAATCCACCGGTGGAAAAAAGATATCCAAAAAAAAGAAAACCAGATCCTAAGATCTCTTCGGAGGGGACAAAAATAATTCCATAAAAAAGCATCCCAATTCCCATATAGACAGCTGTTCGCGCTCTCTTAGATCGTTTTAAAAGACGTAAGTCGTTTTTAATAAATGTTGCTGTTTTTCCAAATCTATCAAGAAAGCTAAAATCTTCCATTTTGGCTTCTTTAGTTTTTACCTGTAGCCCTGTATCAATATAAAGTCCCTGAAGCAAATACTTGTTTACATAATTATAAAGCCAAAAGACTAAAAGCCATGTGAAAGCGACAGCATAAGGCTGAGAATAAAATAAATAGAAAAACTGTTCAGAATACTCTGTAAAATCTACAATAGAATAATACTCAAGTATTTTTATTAGTGCCAATATTCCTCCAACCCCATAGAGCAGTTTGTCTTTATTGTTTAACAGAAAATTAAAAAAATTGGTGACGTATATAAGTCCTATAATATTAATGTTCCAAAAAATTAATCCAACAATATCATAATCTCCTGTGCTTGCTAACAGAAATGAAAAAGGGATTAAAAAAAATAGGGGAAGAATATTAAAATACGTTAAAACAGTTTTTAAAAGTGAAAACCGTACAATTTTTATTTTTAAAAGAGGAGTTAACAGTAAAGCTTTAATGTTTAACACTGGAAGTGACTGAACAAAATAACGCATAACAATTAAGTACACAAATACGTAAATTAATTGCTTGTTGACGTATAAAAAAGAAGCGGTTGTACCATCTTCTAAAGGAAACTCCGCTAAGGGTCCTCCATAGGCAGATGCAATTATTCCCATCATAAAGGCCATAAAAGCAAAGTATATAATACCAAACCATTTAAGAATTTTAGCAACAAGCTTTCCCCCAACAGCTTTTCCTCTGTTAAATTCTTTCCATTGTAGGCTGAACATCATTTTAAACATAGTGCTAATATAGACATTTTAAAGCATTCTTACAAGAATGTTTTATGGTTAGTTTTCTGGGCTTTCGTTTATTATATTTGAAAGAAAAAAATTGAATAATATTCATTCCCTATCTGTATCTAATATAAAGCAAGAAACTTTAAACTCTGTAGTTATTTCATTTAAAATTCCGTCTAGTTTAAAAAACCAGTACGCGTTCAAAGCTGGCCAATACCTAACGCTTTCTTCAAATATTAAAGGAGAAAAGGTTAAAAGGTCTTATTCTATTTGCAGCTCACCACAAAGCCAAGACCTTCAAGTTGGCGTTAAGGCTATAGAAAATGGTGTTTTTTCAAACTATGTTAACGATGCTTTAAGAGAAGGGGATTCTATTGAGGTTTCTGTCCCGGAAGGAAGGTTTGTGCTTGAAGATAATCCTAGTGCTAATTACTGTGCGTTTGTAGCTGGAAGTGGAATTACTCCGTTAATGTCTCTTGTTTCTGATGTTTTAGCAAAAAACGAAACTGGTGTTTTTGTTTTAGGGTATGGGAATAAAACTAAAGCCAGCACAATGTTTACAGGCGCTATTGAGGAATTAAAATCTATCTATCCCAAAAGATTTTATTGCTATAACATTTACAGTAAAGAAAATAATCCTGAAGCTACTTTTGGTAGAATTGACTCTGATTTTATCAGTTATATTTTAAAACAACACTCCGAAACTAAATTTGAAAAAATTCTATTGTGTGGTCCAGAAAAAATGATAGAAACCTCCAAAGAAACCCTTAAAAAAGCCAACTATCCTGAAGACAAAGTTTTATATGAATTGTTTTACTCTAAGCCTGTCTCTAAAGAAGAACGATAAAGGAAGCGGATCGTCTGCAAAAATAATCTATGACGAAGAAACCTTAGATCTTGATATTCCGGAAAAAATGACAATTCTAGACGCCGCATTACAAAAAAACATTGATGTGCCGTATTCTTGTCAAGGTGGAGTTTGCTCCTCTTGTATTGCAAAAATCAAATCTGGTTCAGCCACGATGATTCAAAACAATATCTTAACAGATTCGGAAGTTGAAGAAGGATTGGTTTTAACATGTCAAGCAATTCCTGAAACTAAAGAAATAACCGTTGATTTTGACGACGTGTAGTCGCTACAAAACCTTGTTGATTGCTAAAATAACATCATTAACATCAATTGATCTCATTACATTTTCATAACCTTTTGGTGTTTTATTTCCATAAGCTGATGTTGGCAACATAGGATATGTTTCTCTATTAGAAGTAAGTTCGTTCTCTGGTTTAGACAGAAATGGCGCGTAACCCGCAAAAGGGTGGGTTAGTCCCCACAATGAAATTACAGGCACATTATAGTTTGCTGCCAAATGACCATTTGCAGAATCCATAGAAAGCATAACGTCCAGATTTGAAATAATCTCCAGCTCACTTTCAAGAGAGTCTAAAACATAACATCCTAAAGCATTTGGATATGCCTTGACCCAGACTTTTAAAATGTCTGTTTCATATTTGCCGTTTCCAAATAATAAAACATAATTCTCGTTTTGTAGAAAAGCAACCACTTTTTGCATAAGGTCTAATGGATATATTTTTCCAGTAAAGGAAGCAAAAGGAGCGATTCCGATTTTTTTCTTTCCATTCTCTATAGCTGATAAAAAACTTTGTGCTTTGTCGTTTATTATTTTAGGCAAAGGGAACTGGTGGGAGGTCAAATCAATATTAAAGCCCAGCCTACAAAACACCTCACTGTATCTGTATTGAGTTGGAATTAAGGGTTTAAGCACTTTGTTTGACTTTCTAAATAGTCTCTTTTTATCTGATCTTAATTTGTCTATTTTTTTGATTTTTATAAACCTTAGCTTAAAAAGAATCGCAAGAAAATGTGTGCGAAGAACAGAATGCAGGTCAGCAACATGTGTTGGTTTTAAGTTTTTTAATTCTTTGAAAAGCTTAAGCAAGCCTTTTATTCCTTTATGAGAATTTTTAAAATCTGTAGCAAAAAAATTAATGTTTTTAAATTCGCTAAAAAAGGGCTTGTAAAATCCGTTTGTAACTACTGTTATTTTAATATCAGGATATGCTATAGTTAAACATCTTAGAGAAGGAATCATCATTGCAACATCACCCATTGACGAAAATCGTAATATTAAAAGGTGGTTCATATGAGTGTTACTTTTTGGCCTTATATAAAACTGGATTTAATTCCTCGTCGTTATACATTTTCATTTGCTTGTAAGTTTTCATGTATTTATTCCCTTTTTCAATATCTTCAATAAGCTGGTCAATAGCCGTGCTTAAATCCATTTTCTGCTCATTTAAAACATCTAACTTGTTTTGACAATTCGTTTTGTGAGATTGCTCAGCGCTTTCTCTATTTGCTTCTTCAGACATATGGAAAATCTTCAGAGCCAAAATAGACAACCTGTCTAAGGCCCAAGCAACAGTTTCAGAGTTAAGTGTCGCATTTTCGTTAGGCTTTATGTTTTTATATTTATTTAAAAAATAGCCGTCAATAAATTCAACAAGATCTGTTCTTTTTTGATTTGAAGCGTCTATAACTCTTTTTATTTTTAAAGCTTCAGTCGGCTCAATTTCAGGATCCCTTATAATATCTTCCAAATGCCACTGAACTGTATCAATCCAGTTTTTTTGATATAAAAGATATTCGAATTGATCTTTGTTATACGGGTTTTTAATTTCTGTCTCAATAGAGTCATAAACGTGGTAATCCTTTATGGATTTCTCAAAAATTTCAAAGAAGTGTGTGCTTGTCATCTGCTAGATTTATAAAAATCAAAGATAATGAATCTATAAAGAATATTTTATCAGTTTTCTTGTTGAAAAACTAGAGTATTTATTATTTTTGGCAAATAATTCACAGAAATGAAAGATTTTTTTAGCCTTATTGAGTATTTGTTTGTTGAGATTCTTTTAACTCCTCTTGATTTTTTAAGATCTGTAGAGCTTAAAAGCTGGCTTTTGGCAAATGGAATTAATTTTATTTTTATAGCCATTATTGCCTCTTTGCTTGTTTATTGGATGATTCAACTAGTTGGATTTGACAAAAGCGGAGAAGAAGATAAAGATCCTTCAGCACACTCTTTTTTATAGATCAAAACCTATATCTCTTCTATAGTTTTTATCCTTATAATTTACTTTCTCAACTACTTTGTAAGATTTTGAAATGGCTTCATTATGGTCTTGTCCTTTAGACACAATCGAAAGAACCCTTCCTCCATTAGTTAAAACATCATTGTTTACAGCCTTGGTGCCTGCATGGAATATAATAGTGTTTTCGGTGTCTTCTGGTATTCCTGTTATGATATTTCCTTTTTCATAGTTTTCTGGATATCCCCCGGCAACCATTACAATATTTGAATAAGTTTCGTCTAAAATTTCCATATTACATTCACTCAAAGATCCTTTTGCTGTACTTATCATAAGCTCTAAAAAATCGGTCTTGACTCTTGGAAGCACTACTTGAGTTTCTGGATCGCCCATTCTTACATTATATTCAATAACATAAGGCTCGTTATTAACCATAATAAGGCCAATAAAAACAAATCCTTTATATGGAAGATTATCTAGTTTTAGACCTTTAATGGTAGGTTTAATTATACGTTCTTCAACCTTGCTCAAAAACTCCTTGCTGGCAAAAGGGACTGGGGATACCGCTCCCATTCCTCCTGTATTAAGTCCTTTATCTCCTTCTCCTATGCGTTTATAATCTTTAGCATAGGGCATTATTTTATAGGATTTTCCGTCTGTTAAAACAAAACACGAAAGTTCAATCCCATCTAAAAACTCTTCAATAACCACATTGTGTCCAGACGCTCCAAACTTATTGTTTTTAAGCATGTTGATTAATTCGTTTTTAGCGTCTTTTAAATTATCTATTATTAAAACTCCTTTTCCAGCAGCTGGACCATCAGCTTTTAAAACATATGGTGGGGGGATAGTTCCCAAATAGTCTAATCCTTTGTCTAAGTTTTCACAGTTAAAACTTTTATATTTAGCTGTCGGTATATTATGTTTAAACATAAATTCTTTCGAAAAGTCTTTACTTCCCTCAAGCATTGCTCCGGCTTTCGAGGGTCCAACAACTAGAACGGAGGCCAGGTCAATATCGTTATTAATAAAGTCAACAACGCCTTCAATTAAAGGAATTTCTGGTCCAACAATAACTAGATTAATTGATAAATTTAGGATAGACTTTTTTAATTCTTCGAAGTTCAATACGTCTATGCTTAAGTTAGATGCAATTTTTGCAGTACCCGAATTCCCTGGTGCAACAAAAATATCTTTAGCTTTATTAGACTCTTTAAGCTTCCAACAAAAAGCATGTTCCCTGGCTCCTGATCCAATTATTAATATATTCATTACACAAATTTAATTAAGAGTTTTTATATTCTTCTTAAAAAAATGTTTATTTATTGTAATTAGAAAAACCGAACCATTTTTAAAATATTAATACATTAGTTGTTTAGAGATTAAGCGAACCTAAAAGACTGCTGTTAACAAAGGGAGGGTCAAAAACAAAATACCTAAAAACGAACCTTTAAAGTGTTGTTTTCCAATAATTTATATTTATAATAGCAAATACCGAACTTTATAAAATGTTAATTATAATTTTTTATATTTGCATAAACATTCTTTTATGAACTGGTTTGTTGCTTATTCTAAATCTCGAAGCGAATTAAAGGCTATGGATTATTTTAAAAAGACAGGGATCAATTCATATGTCCCTTGTTACAAAGAAAAAAGAGAATGGTCTGACAGGGTAAAAATTGTTAAAGTTCCGGCTATTTCTGGTTATGTTTTTTTTGAATTAAATAAACTAGACTATAACTGTGTTAATTTAAACCCTTTTGTTAAAAATGTTATTCGTCGAAACGGAAAGGCTATAACTGTTAAACATGAAGAGATTCAAACGTTAAAAAACGCACTTAACGGCTTTGGTGCTTCTAAACACGTTGACTCAGGGGATACTGTGAAAATTCTCTCTGGTCTTTTTAAAAACAAACTGGGCGTTGTTGATAGTATTAACGAACGTTCTTTAACTGTATTAATAAACTCAATTAAAGTTAGATTGTCCTTAGCAGATACAAGGCTAAAATCAGCTGTTTAATTGTTTGTTTTTTTCTTTTTTTTAATAAGCTCTGTGAGCTTGTTAGCGAAGCTATATTTTAAACACAAACTTTAAAAACGATTCTTTTTTATATATTTCTTTGCTAGTCTTATAAAGCAACTGTCTTTTGTCTTTTGGAAGTTTTGATGAAGATATTAATGTTAGACCTGAGTTTAGTAATTCGTAGTAAGCCTTGTTTAGGTCATTAACAAAGTTCTTTCTAAGCAGGGTTAGATGAGATTTTGCATATTTTTTATTTTTTGAAATAATTTTGTTTAACTCTATAGAAGTAAACTGACCGTTTCTTTCAAGAAGTTTAATGACTTGGCTTTGCTCAGTAGTTATTCTGACCTTTTTGTCCGAAAAATAAAGCCAGTTTTTATCGTATTGAATTAAGTTCGCTATGTAGTCTTTATACGAAAAAAGCTTATATACAAATACAATTAAAAACAAACATAAAAAAGCGAATATAGTTTGCTTAAAATAGGTTTCTTCCAGGTGGGCTTAAGAAAACAGGAAGCGATTCCGCTAAGTCTTTTTTTAATTCGCTCGTCTGTAATAAAACTAATTTTTTAATCCCGTTTGTTTTTTTTATGAACGCTAACGTATCTACAAAGCTTAGTATGGGAAAGCCTTCTAGTTTTTGATAAAAAAGATTGTTTTGTTTATAGTTATAAAACTTGTTGTTTGGGAAATCAAAAGCTTTAACACTGTTATTGTACAGATAAGCTCTTTTGTTGTCTAAGTCAAATCCGTTGTTGTGAGAATGAAAAAGAAGGGGTATTTTTGGGCTGACTTCCTCGGATAAGATCTTTATTGTTTTTAAATCCATGTCAATAACAAACATGTCTTTTAAAATAATGTCTGTCATGTAGTTTTGACTGGATCTTCCTCCCAAAACATAAAGTTTATTGCCAACTAAATTAAAAATTGGCTTCCAACGCGAGTGCGGTTGTTTTTGTGATTGAGTTGTAAAAAGCTCCCACTGATTTGATGAAAAATCAAAGTATGTGGTGTAGTTTTTAAAAGACCACAATCCATAGCCTCCGTACATAAAAGGATTTAATAATTATAATTTTAAAACGATTTCAGTCAAGAATAAAACTTATTTTGTTATTTCTTCTT
>CASIBD010000009.1:0-50000 GCA_949372825.1 uncultured Flavobacteriaceae bacterium
GTGACAATATAGAATCTTCATCCTCACAAAGTGGAAGTACTTATGAAAAATCCTTCAATTATGATATTCCTAGTGGCTTTGATATGTCAGAAATGGAAATAGTAGCTATTGTTGTTGACAAAGACAAACAAGCAATTAACTCCAGGATGTCAAAAATTGGAGAAAATCAGACATTTGAAAAGTTATAATAAATATTTTAAAGGCTATTTTTTGTAACATAGTATCTCCACCCTATTAAAAGCAGTTGAAACTTAGATGCTTTTATTGGATCTAATCTCTTTTTAGTTAAACTTGGAAGTAAAACTCTGTTTAGTTTAGCTAATACTCTAAATATATTTTTCATTTAATTAAAAATATAATTCATATGTTATCTTTACTAAAAATAAATATATGGATTTTAATACTATTTCCTTGTTAATTTTTGGTTTAACTGTCTTAGTAATTGGTGGAAATTTATTGTTAAAAGCTGCTGTTTCAATATCTCTAAGATTTGGAATTCCAAAATTATTAATAGGTATGACTGTGGTTTCGTTAGCTACATCTGCCCCAGAACTTATTGTTAGTATTAAATCAGCCTTAAAGGGATCTCCTGACTTGGCTATTTCAAATGTATTAGGTTCAAATATTGCAAACCTTGGATTAGTTCTTGGGATAACAATAGTATTTTCTCCAATTAATATTTCTAAAAGTATTTATAAAAAGGAGTGGCCTATCATGATGTTTTCTGCAGTTTATTTTTTGATTGTTGTTCTTGACGGTATTATTAGTAAAATTGAGGGAGGTATTTTAGTATGTTTTTTAGTGATGACTATTTCGGCTTTAATAAAATTACGTGATAAGGATGAAGTTGAGTTGGAGAATGATAGCGAAGATTCATTTTTGAAATCACTTTTAATATTATTTTTTGGCGGATTGTTTTTATATTTTGGTTCTGAGTGGTTTATAGATGGAGCTATAATGTTAGCTAATTCTTTTGGAATTAGTGAAAGAATTATTGGAATTACAGTGGTTTCTGTTGGTACTAGCATACCAGAACTAGTAACCTCTTTAGTAGCAGTTTTTAATAAAGAAAAAAGCATATCATTGGGTAACTTATTGGGTTCAAATATATTTAACGTTTTTGCGGTTTTAGGTATCACATCACTTGTAACCCCACTGACAGTAATAGATCAAAATATAATTGATTATGATATTTATATTATGTTATTTTTTGCAGCAATAATACTTCCTTTAATATTTTTTCCAAAAAAACTTGTTCTCGGAAGAAAAGAGGGTGTGATAATATTATTATTATATACTATTTATGTTTATCAATTATTTTTTAATTAAATTTTTGTAAAAAAAAACCCTCAGTTAAGAGGGTTTGTTAATTGTAATTTAAATATTAAATTTTAGCTGACTTAACTGTTTTAACAATTCTACCGGCAATTTTATAAGGGTCACCATTAGATGCTGGTCTTCTATCTTCTAACCATCCTTTCCAGCCTTGTTCAACAGTAATTATAGGAATTCTTATAGATGCTCCTCTGTCCGAAATACCATAACTGAAGTCGTTTATTGATGCTGTCTCATGAAGACCTGTTAGCCTTTGCTCGTTGAATTGACCATAAACACTTATATGTTCTTTTACTACGGGTCTAAATGCTTCGCAAACTGCTTCATAGGTTTTTTGGGAACCACAAGTTCTTAATAAAGTATTAGAAAAGTTAGCATGCATACCACTTCCGTTCCAATCTCCTTTGATTGGTTTTGGATGATATTCAATATAGTATCCATAGTTTTCAGTTATTCTATCTAAAAGATATCTTGCAATCCATATTTCATCACCAGCTTTTTTAGCTCCTTTTGCAAACAATTGAAATTCCCATTGTCCACTTGCCACTTCTTGATTAATTCCTTCAAAGTTTAATCCAGCCTCAATACATTGATCTGCATGCTCTTCAACTAGGTTACGACCATGTGTGTTTTTACCGCCAACAGAACAATAATACATTCCTTGAGGACCAGGGTATCCTCCAACAGGAAATCCTAATGGCAATAATGTATCGCAATCCATTATGAAATATTCTTGTTCAAATCCAAACCAAAAATCATTATCATCATCATCAATGGTAGCTCTAGCATTTGATTCATGAGCACTACCGTCCGCATTTAAAACTTCCGTCATTACTAAATAACCGTTAACTCTGTCAGGATCAGTATAAATTGCAACTGGCTTAAGCAAACAATCAGAAGAACCACCTTCTGCTTGTTTTGTTGATGAACCATCAAATGACCAAATTGGACAATCTTCTAACTTACCACTAAAGTCTTCAATAACTTTAGTTTTACTTCGCATGTTTTGGGTTGGTTTATAGCCATCTAACCAAATGTATTCTAATTTAGATTTACTCATTTTAAATAAATATTTAAGATTTAATTATTAGTTAAAAATAAAATATATTATTGATTTTAAGGGTTTTAACGATTTAAAAGATATTAACATAACCCATTTTTATTAATACTGTATTTTTTGATAATATTTTTTTTCTTTTTAATAATTATTTGATTAAAAAAATGATTTTTTCATATTTAATTCTAATCATTAATTATAACAAATTAAATTATTTAAACAATTTCATTACTTGTATATTTGTTTTATAATTTATGCAAAATAATAGTTCAGATCGTTATAATTTGAGAGGTGTTTCAGCAGATAAAACTGATGTTCATAATGCTATTAAGAATGTTGATAAAGGTCTTTTTCCAAAAGCATTTTGTAAAATAGTTCCAGATTATCTTTCTAATGATCCTGACTATTGTTTAGTAATGCATGCTGACGGTGCTGGCACTAAGTCTTCCCTAGCTTACATATATTGGAAAGAAACGGGAGATATTTCAGTTTGGAAAGGAATTGCTCAAGATGCTTTGGTAATGAATATTGATGATTTATTATGTGTAGGAGCTGTTGATAATATTATGTTGTCTTCAACAATTGGTAGAAATAAAAATTTGATAAGCGGTGAAGTTATTAAAGCAATAATTGAAGGGACTGAAGAATTAATAAAAGAAATGTCGTCATATGGCGTTAACATCAAGTCTACTGGTGGAGAGACAGCTGACGTTGGTGACTTGGTTAGAACAGTTATAGTAGATTCAACTGTTGTAGCAAGAATTAAAAAATCAAAAATAATTGACAATGCTAATATATCAAGCGGCGATGTTATTATCGGATTAGAATCTTTTGGAAAAGCAAATTACGAGTCTAGCTATAATGGCGGTATTGGAAGTAATGGTTTGACTTCAGCAAGACATGATGTTTTCAATAAGGACTTAGCAAAAAAATATCCCGAAAGTTTTGATCCGTCAGTCCCTAAAGAACTTGTTTATTCAGGATCTTTTGATTTGTTAGAAAAAATTGATGGTTTAGATTTGGATGCTGGTAAATTAGTGCTTTCACCGACTAGAACTTATGCTCCAATTATTAAAGAAATTTTAAATCACTTCAATTCAAATTCTGTTCACGGAATGATTCATTGTAGTGGAGGAGCACAAACTAAAATTCTACATTTTATTGATGATTTACATATAATTAAGGATAATTTATTTACTACACCTCCTTTATTTAAAATTATCAAAAATGAATCCAAAACTGATTGGAAAGAAATGTATAAAGTGTTTAATATGGGTCATAGAATGGAAATATATGTTGATCCAGAAATTGCTCAAAATATCATTGATATTTCTAAATCCTTTGGAGTTGATGCTAAAATTATTGGAAGAGTTGAGTCAAATGACTCAAAAAAACTTAGCATAATTTCAGAGCATGGGACTTTTGAATACTAAATGAATTCAAAATATTATAAATTTGTAAAAAAGTTAATTCTTTAATATGCTAGATAAGTTAAATATTGTTCAACAAAGATTTAATGAAGTATCAGATTTAATAATTCAACCTGATATTATCACTGATCAAAAAAGATATATTAAGCTTAACAAAGAATATAAGGAACTAGGTTTAATTATCGAAAAGAAAGTTATTTACGAAAGATTGATTTCTAATAAAAATGAAGCTGAGGAAATTTCAAGAAATGAAAGTGATAAGGAGATGTTAGAAATGGCTAATGATGAATTAAAAGATTTAAAAGAAAAAATCAATATTATTGAGGAGGATATTAAATTCTTGTTAATACCTAAAGATCCAGATGATTCAAAAAATGTTGTAATTGAACTTAGAGCAGGTACAGGCGGTGATGAAGCTAGTATTTTTGCTGGAGATTTGTTTAGAATGTATACTAAGTATTGTGAAGGTAGAAAATGGAATGTTAGTTTAGTTGATACAAGTCCTGGAACCTCTGGTGGTTATAAAGAAATAATTTTCGAAGTTTCTGGAAATGACGATGTATATGGTCTTTTAAAATTTGAGTCTGGGGTTCATAGGGTTCAAAGAGTTCCCCAAACTGAAACCCAAGGAAGAGTCCATACTTCAGCCGCTACAGTTATGGTATTACCTGAAGCAGAAGAATTTGATGTTCAAATAAACATGAACGATGTAAGAGTAGATTATTTTTGTTCTTCTGGACCAGGAGGGCAATCTGTAAATACAACTTATTCAGCAGTAAGACTTACACATACTCCAACAGGAATAGTTGCTCAATGCCAAGATCAAAAATCACAACATAAAAATAAAGATAAAGCTCTTAAAGTTTTAAGATCTAGATTATACGAGTTAGAACTTAGTAAAAAACTAGAAGCAGATTCTTTAAAAAGAAATTCCATGGTTTCATCAGGAGATCGTTCAGCAAAAATCAGAACCTATAATTATCCTCAAGGTAGAGTTACAGACCATAGAATAGGATTGACCTTATATGATTTACAAAATATAGTTAACGGTGATATACAAAAAATAATTGATGAGTTGAAAATAGTTCAGAATTCCGAATTACTGAAAAATTCTGAAGAAGTCTTTTAAATATTATGAAAGTCAAACACTTAACAGATCAAATAATTTCTAAAAAATCATTTCTATGCTTAGGATTAGATAGTGATGTTAATAAAATACCCTCACATCTTCTAAATGAATCTGATCCTGTTTTTGAATTTAACAAATTACTTATTGATTCGCTTAACAATTTAATTGTTGCTATTAAGATAAATACTGCTTTTTACGAATCAGATGGTTCTAAGGGTTGGAAAACTTTAGAGAAAACTATTGATTATATAAATATCAACTATCCAAACCTTTTCACAATTGCTGATGCAAAAAGAGGTGATATTGGAAATACATCTGATAAATATGCCAAAGCTTTTTTTAAGCATATGGATTTTGATTCAATAACTGTCTCTCCCTACATGGGAAACGACTCTATTGAACCTTTTTTAGAATATAAGAATAAGCATACAATTTTATTAGGGCTCACTTCCAATAATGGAGCAAATGATTTTCAGATTTCTAATGATGGAAATGACTTATTTAAAAAAGTATTATTAAAATCAAAAAATTGGAAAAACTCTAATAATCTTATGTACGTGATTGGAGCCACTAAATCTTCTTTTTTAAAAGAAGTTAGAACAATTGTACCTGACAGTTTTTTATTAATTCCAGGTGTAGGGGCACAAGGAGGTGATTTAGAAGAAACTTTTAAAAACGGAGTTAATAAAAACATAGGTATTCTTGTTAATTCATCAAGGTCGATTATATATGCAGGTAATGATAAAAATTTTATTAAAAAATCATACATTGAAGCCAAAAGACTTCAAGCAGAAATGAATATTTTATTAGATAATATTAATGATTAACTATTCTATTTATAAAAATCATAATTCTAAAGAATGGGTAACTTTTGTTCACGGGGCAGGAGGGAGCTCATCTATTTGGTTTAGACAGATAAAGGAGTTTAAAAAACATTTTAATGTTATTCTTTTGGACTTAAGAGGGCATGGTAAATCAAAGTACCATTTAAAGAATGTTTTTGAAAAAAAGTATACTTTCAAATCAATATCAAATGATATTATTGAAGTTTTAAATAAAGAAAAAATTTCAAGTTCTCATTTTGTTGGAATTTCATTAGGCACTATTTTAATAAGACAATTAGCGGAGTTTTATCCCAAAATGGTAAAGAGTATGATAATGGCTGGAGCTATAATGAAGCTTAATTTTCGTTCGAGATTTCTTATAAAGTTAGGTTCTTTTTTTAAGTCAGTTGTTCCTTATATATGGATATATAAGCTTTTTGCTTTTGTAATTATGCCATATAAAAACCACAAGAAATCAAGATTGCTATTTATTAATGAAGCTAAAAAATTATATCAAAAAGAATTTATGAGATGGTATAAATTAACAGCTGAACTTAATCCTCTTTTAAAACTATTTAGACAAGTTGAGCTCAAAATTCCCACATTATATTTAATGGGGGCTCAGGATTATATGTTTTTAAAATCAATTCAATTAATTACTAAAAAACAAAAATTTTCTAAACTAATAGTAGTTCCTAATTGTGGTCACGTTGTAAATGTTGATAAACCTAATTTTTTTAATAGCTCTAGTATTTCTTTTTTAAAAACTATTGAATAGTTGTTATTCAACTCCTGGTTGTTTTAATTTGAAACCTGTTTTTTCTTTTGATTTTTTCACCATTTCTTTAACTTTGCTTAGTAGTAATTTCGAATTATATATAATTCCATCTTTTATGGTATATTTTACTCCTCCAACTCTAACAACCTTATTATCATCATTTAATTTAATTGCACCTGTTCCATAAAGAACTTTTAAGTTTTCTAAGGGGTTTTCCTCAATCACAACAATATCCGCTAATTTTCCAACTTCAATAGACCCAATTAGATTTTGAGCTCCAAGAGCTTCAGCTCCATTTAAGGTTGCAGAACGTATTATTTCAATTGGATGAAATCCGGCTTCTCTTAACAGCTCCAATTCTCTTATATATGCAAATCCATAAAGTTGGTAAATGAATCCTGAATCTGATCCTGTAGTAACTCTTCCTCCACGATTTTTAAATTCATTAATAAAAGTCATCCATAATTTATAGTTATTCTTCCATTGTACTTCTTGTTCAGTTCCCCAATAATGCCAATATGAACCATGAGATACTTTGCTTGGTTCATAAAATTTCCATAAAGATGGAAGGGTATAATCCTCATGCCATTCTGCACGTCTAGCTTTGTGCAAATCCCTACTAGCTTCGTAAATATTAAATGTAGGATCTAATGTGAAATCAAGTTTTATTAGTTCGTTCATAACATTATTCCAATGTTCACTGTAAGGCTTAGCTGACTGTTGCCATAGTTTACCTGCTTCTTCAAATCTATGTTGTTCATTTTGATAATTATAGTTAGAAGGATAGTTTTGCACAGTTTTATTATTAAATAAAGCTTCTGGGAGTCCATACCAATGTTCCATTGTTGTTAAACCAGCTCTTGCTGAATTTAAAACATTCCATCTAGCAACACTCATTTGAGCGTGATGAAAAGCTGATCTTAAACCAAGTTTTTTATTTTCGGAAATTGCTGCTTTTAAAATTTCAGGGCTAGATCCAAAAAATTTAATACCATCTGCACCTTTTTTCGCATTATCTCTAACCCATTTAATAGCATCTTCAGGTGAGTTAATTTCTGACCCACTGCCAAATCCTGTATAGGTATAGATTCTTGGTGCTATAATTGAATTATTTTCACTTTTCCTTTTTAAATCCAAGCTAAAGTCAAGTCCTCTTCCACTAGGTTCTCTAATTGTTGTAATTCCGTGAGCCATCCAAAGATTAAAAACATATTCTGGATTTGCTCCTTGAGAAGTTCCTCCAATATGTCCATGCATATCAATAAATCCTGGAAGAACATACATTCCGTTTAAGTTTAATTCGACTCCATTGTCTTGAAGTTTTGGACCATTTCTTCTTTTAGAAACCCCTGGATAGCCAACTACTTCAATTTGGGTTATAATATTTTTTTTAATTTCTATGTCCACAGGGCCAATGGGTGGTGCTCCGTTGCCATTAATTAGGGTAACTCCCCTTAAAACAAGTTGTTCATAAGGACCTTGACTTATTTCTTCTTGACCATATGTATAAAAAAACTGCAATGCTATTAAGAAACAACATTGCAGTTTATTAAGTAATTTTATTTTCATGATGCTAATTTTTCATGAAAATAGTTATAAATAATTAGTTTATCGAAAAATCACCGTATGCTCTTGTTCCGTGCTCAGCGATATCTAATCCATCTTCTTCTTCTTTTTCATCAACTCTAAGACCTATTATTGATTTTGTTAAAAGAGTTATGATTGTTGCTCCGATTATACAAAAAAGTCCTGTAATTCCAACACAAGCTAACTGAATCATAAATTGATTAAATCCAGCTAATTCTCCAAATATACCTACAGCTAATGTTCCCCAGATTCCACAAAATAAGTGAACAGGAATAGCTCCAACAGGATCATCAAGTTTACATTTATCTAGAAATGCAACTGAGAATACAACAATTCCTCCAGCTATAAGACCAATTAATATTGCTGAACCAGGTAGCATTTGATCGGCTCCAGCTGTTATTCCTACAAGCCCACCTAAAACACCATTCATAAACATTGTTAAGTCTAAATTTTTATATAAAATTCCAGAAATTACTGCGGCACCAATACCACCTGCAGCAGCAGCAAGACAGGTTGTAACAAGTGTTAGTGAAGTAAGTGCTGGATCAGCTGATAAAACAGAACCTCCATTAAAACCAAACCATCCTAACCATAATATAAGAACTCCAGCTGCGGATAATGGTAAATTAGATCCAGGTATAGCAAGTGGTTTGCCATCATTATCAAATTTACCTTTTCTAGCACCTAAAAAATATATTACAACTAAGGCTCCCCAACCACCAACTGAATGAACTAAAGTTGACCCTGCAAAATCATAGAAACCTAATTCTTCAGTGAATGTGCTAAAAAATCCTCCTCCCCATTGCCATGAACCAACAACTGGGTAAATAAATGATACGTATAAGAAAGCAATAAGCATAAAAGAACCGATTTTAATTCTTTCAGCAACCGATCCTGAAATTATAGTAGCTGCTGTTGCTGCAAACATTCCTTGGAAAAGAAAGTCAGTCCAATAAGTATAACCTCCGCTGGCATATGTTAATTGATCATAGTCTATTCCAGGATCTAATCCAAAACCTGCAAACCCTAAGACTCCATCAATTATTCCAAAGTCACCTGGATACATTAGGTTAAAGCCAAATCCACAATAAACTAATAGTCCCATTGTGATTACAAAGAAATTTTTAAATAATATATTAATTGTATTTTTTTGTCTTGTAAGACCAATTTCGAGAAATGAAAATCCAAGATGCATAAAAAATACTAATGCTGTACAGATCATCATCCATACGTTGTTTGATGTTAATAATTCCATAATAATTTTAGTTTAATGATGTTTTACCAGTTTCTTTTGTTCTAATTCTGTATGCTTCTTCAGCAGGAAATACAAATATTTTACCATCTCCAACTTCTCCTGAGTAAGCAGATTCAAGTATTGCGTTAATTGTTCTTTCTGCAAATTCATCAGAAACAACAATAGATAGATATCTTCTTTGAATATCAGCTGTACTATAAGTTACTCCTCTATATACATGTCCCTCTTTTTCATTTCCAACTCCTGTTACATCCCAATAAGTGAAGAAATTAACTTCTACATTATGTAAGGCTTCTTTGACTTTCGAAAATTTTGATTTTCGAATAATTGCTTCAATTTTTTTCATAATAATTTTTTTATAATATAATTAAAAGCTCATTCCAAATACTAAGAATGCTGCTTCAGAGTCAGGGTTATAAACGAATGATCCAAACAATGGTAAAGTATAGTCTTCAGTTATTTTGATATCCTTAGAACCACCAAGTGAAATGTTACATAATCCGCTTCCACCATTTACATACCAAGCATCTCCTGAGTCGTCACCATATCCAATTGCAACATCAACTGGTCCAGCTGAAAATGCAGCTTCAATATATAATGCTTCAACTTCGGTAAAGTATCCTACCATTAAATTTATTGGTCCAAGTTCTGCCGAACCAGAAATTTCTAAATAATCACCTTCAAATAGTCCTTCTCCCTCAGTATAAGCACCACCTTCTCCGGGAAATGAATAATTAGTTAATGTTAGTCCAAATTTCCCGAAAGAATAGCTTGCATATAAATCAAGCTCGTTACCACCACCGTTCGCGGTTGTTGGAAAACTTCCCCACGCTCCTACTTCTAAATCCCCAGTACTTAATGATACCCAAGGCTGAATATGAGCTCCTGATCCAAATTGTGTACCTCTCCAAACATAAGAACTAACTACGTCTGCTCCTAAGTCTTGAGATTTTACTTCATTAAAAGAAAGCATTGTGATAGTTAAAATTAATAAAGATGATACAGATAAAAATTGTTTTTTTAAATTCATGATAATGTTTTTTTGTTATTAAAATTGATTATTTGTTATTAATATTTCACCAAAACTAACATATTGTAATATTATTCTTATAAAAAAAGTTATAATAGCCTATATTTTTACAAATATGATATTTTAATGATTGTAAAATTCTAATAATGATAATTGTGAGTAGTATATTTTATCAAATTGATCAATTTTTGAAATTGATAAAACCTATTTTACTATTTGTATTCCAATAAAAATTGCAGTGAAGCCTGTTATTATTGAAAATAAGGTGTAGAATAAAAATGTACTTATATCTCCAGATTTTAGTAATTCAACATTTTCATAAGCGAATGTTGAAAAAGTAGTTAGTCCACCACAGAATCCAGTTGCAAGTAAAATTGTTTGTGGAGAGTTCATTTGGTTGTTTTTTATTGCCCAACCCATTATTAAGCCAACTAAAAGACATCCTCCGACATTTGATATAAAAGTATTTAATGGAAATCTAGAATTACTTAAAATAGAAATATTAGAAATTAGATATCTAAACATGCTTCCTAATCCTCCTCCAATAAAGACTAGTAGTAATTGCTTCATGATACACTTAGTTTTTTTAGAACAACTAATAATGAAACAAAAAATATAAACCCTATTATTACCCATCTAATTCCTGTATAGGAGCCTTTTAGTTTTTTTAAATCTTTTCTATAGCTAATTGTAACGATTACCAAAAAAGATATAAAAAATAAAATTGCAAAAACTAATTGACCCGTGCTGAACATATTTAACTATTTTTAAGTAAAAATAATACTAAATATAATATGAAACATCAATTAGAAGCAGTTAAAATCTTTCATGAGATATATAAGCTTAAATACAAAGAATCTCCAACAACCGATATAGGTACTGATAAAATTAATTTAAGATTTAATTTAATGGCTGAAGAAAATGAAGAATATCTTGAAGCAGCTAAAAACAATGATTTAATTGAAGTCGCAGATGCTTTGGGTGATATGTTATATATTTTATGTGGAACCATCATTGAACACGGAATGCAAGATAAAATAGAAGAAGTATTTGATGAAATACAAAAAAGTAATTTAAGTAAGCTAGGAGAAAATGGTAAACCAATATATAGAGAAGATGGAAAAGTTATGAAAGGACCGAATTATTTTAAACCAGATATTTTAAAATTTTTTAATTAGGCTTCTGTTCTCCATCCATAGGGATCTTCAGAAATATTATATTGAATATCATTAAGTTTATTCTTTAATAATATACTCCATGGTTTTTCAATTCTTGGTAATTCGAATTTTTCGTTTTCGTATCCAAAACCAATAATTGGCAATACTACAACTGCAGTTCCACTACCAAATATTTCTTTTAAACTATTGTTTTTTGCTGCTTCTATAATTTCATTAACCTTAATAGGTCTTACTTCAATATTTATTCCTTGGTCTTTCGCAATTTGAATTATACTTTTTCTAGTAATTCCATCAAGAATACTGTCACTAGTTGGGGCTGTTATTAATTTATCTCCAATTCTAAAAAACAAATTCATAGTCCCTGCTTCTTCTATATATTCATGATTTGATGAATCAGTCCAGATTATTTGTTGATATCCTTCGTTTCTGGCTAGAATTGTTGGGTAGAACTGTGCAGCATAATTACCAGCAGCTTTTGCGTAACCAACACCTCCTTTAGCCGCTCTACTAAATGATTTTTCAATTTTAACCCTAACATCTCCAGAATAATATGAATCAGCTGGAGCACATATAATCATGAACTTATATTGGTTTGCTTCAGTGGCATTAATAGAGTCTTCGCTAGCAAAAATAAATGGTCTTATATATAATGAATTACCTAAACCAGGTTTGATCCAAGCGTTATCAAGTTCTATTAATTTTTTTAAGCTTTCAAAGAATAATTCTTTTGGAAATTCAGGCATTGCTAGTCTAATCGATGATTTTAATATTCGCTCATAGTTGTCCAATGGTCTAAATAACCAATTTTTGTTTTTATTATCCTTAAAGGCTTTCATTCCTTCAAAACATGCCTGACCGTAGTGAAACACTCTTGCAGAGGGACTTATGCTGATTGGTTTGTAAGGACTTATTTGTGCGTTTACCCATTCTCCGTTAATGTAATCACAAGAAAACATATGATCTGTAAAAACAGAACCAAAATTTAAATCATCAAAATCTATTTGATCAATTTTAGAGATTTTAATTTTTTCAACTTTCATAAGAATCAATTGTATTTAGCAAAATTACAAATTAACTTTGATGAATTATTAATATTGATATTAAAAATGAAATATTTAATTACTGGGGCTAGTGGGTTAATTGGAAAAAAATTAGTTAAAAAATTATTAGAACAAAAAGTAGATATAAATGTTTTGACCACTAATAAGGATTTGAAATCGTCGAATAAAAATATAACTAAATTTTACTGGGATCCAGAACTCAATATAATTGATTCAAAATGTATTGAGGGAGTAAAAATAATTATAAACCTTGCTGGATCTCCAATTGCTCAATTTTGGTCTAAATCTGCAAAAAAATCAATTCTTTTGAGTAGAGTTAATTCTGTTCAGCTACTAAATCAAATTATATTAGAAAAAAAATCAATAATAGAACATTTCTTTTGTGCTTCTGCAATTGGAATTTATAAGTCTGACAGTGCATACATTCATAATGAATTATCTACTAATATTTCAAATTCTTTTTTAGGTGATACTGTTAACAAATGGGAATCAACATGTAATGAATTAATCAAACATAACATAAATGTTACAATATTAAGAATTGGTTTAGTTCTTTCATTAAGAGGGGGACTGCTAAAACCAATTGTTCAGTCCATAAAGTTTTGTTTAGGCACATGGTTTGGTAAAGGTGAAAACATCTATTCTTGGATTCATATAGATGATTTAATTGATTCAATTTTGTTTTTGTTGAAGAATAATAAATTAGGTGTATATAACCTTGTTTCACCAAATCCAATTTCAAGTAAGTTATTTACATTAGAAATTGGTAAAGTTTTAAATAAAAAAATATTTCTTCCTTCGGTTCCTGAATTTTTAATAAAATTAATTACAGGTTCTATGTCAGAGTTATTTTTATTCAGTCAAAATGTTTCTTCAAAAAAAATTACTGATCAAGGATTCAAATTTCAGTTCAAATCAATTTCTTCTGCTTTAAGTGATTTATTAAAATAATTTGATGACATTTTGACAAAATATTTAAAATTGGCAGTACTTTTGCACCCTATTTAAAAAAATTAATAATGAGCAGTTCTAAATCTAAATCTCCTAAAAAGCCCACTCTTAAGTCTCAAATTGAATCACTTGAAGTTTCTGTTAAAGATGAAAAAGATAAATTTTTACGTTTATTTGCTGAGTTTGAGAATTATAAGAAAAGAACTTCAAAAGAACGTCTGGATTTGTATAAAACCGCCTCTCAAGAATTAATGACTGCATTGCTTCCAATTGTTGATGATTTAAATCGTGCATCTAAAGAATTTGAAAAATCAAAGGAAAAAAGTTTAATTGAGGGAATGTCTTTGATAAAGAATAAATTCTCTGATATTCTTAAATCTCAAGGCTTAATTTTAGTTGAGGTAAATAATGGAGATGACTTTGATGCTGAAATTCATGAGGCTATAACTCAAATTCCCGCTAAGAATGATAAAATGAAAGGTAAAATTATTGACGTAATTGAGTCTGGATATAAGCTCGGTGAAAAGATTATTAGATACCCTAAAGTTGTTGTTGGAAACTAATTAAAATAATATGAAAGAAGATTTTTACGAAATTTTAGGTATTAATAAATCAGCATCTGAAAGCGAAATCAAAAAAGCATACAGAAAAAAAGCCATTAAATATCATCCAGATAAAAATCCTGGTGATTCTCACGCTGAAGAAAAATTTAAAAAAGCAGCTGAAGCTTATGAAGTTTTAGGAAATAAAGATAAAAAATCTAAGTATGATCAATTTGGTCATTCTGCTTTTGATGGCAGTGGAGGATTTGGTGGAGGTGGAATGAACATGGATGATATCTTTAGTCAATTTGGTGATATATTTGGAAGTTCTTTTGGTGGTGGAGGATTTGGAGGATTTAGTGGTGGAGGATCTAGGGTTTCAAAAGGTAGTAATTTAAGAATTAGAGTTCAACTTGAACTTAGCGAAGTTGTTTTAGGGGTAGAAAAAAAGATTAAGGTTAAAAGAAAAATTAAAGCGGACGGAGTAACTTATAAAAACTGTAGTTCTTGTAACGGTTCTGGTCAAGTAACTAGAATAACAAATACCATTTTAGGAAGAATGCAATCATCTTCCACATGTCCAAGTTGTGGAGGTTCTGGTCAAGTTGTTTCAAATAGACCTTCAAACGCTGATTCAAACGGACTAATTTTAAAGGAAGAGACTGTACTAGTTAAAATACCTGCTGGTGTTGAAGATGGTATGCAGTTAAAAGTTTCAGGAAAGGGCAATGACTCAGCTGGAAATGGTATAGCAGGGGATTTAATTGTTTTAATTAGCGAAAAAGAACACGACACTTTAAAAAGAGAAGGCAATAATCTCCATTTTGATTTGTACATCAGTATTTCAGAAGCTGTTTTAGGAGTTTCAAAAGAAATTGAAACTGTAACAGGCAGTGTTAGAATCAAATTAGAATCAGGAATTCAATCTGGAAAAATACTAAGACTTAGGGGTAAAGGATTAAGTAGTATTAATTCATATGGAAACGGTGATTTACTTGTTCATGTAAATGTTTGGACTCCAAAAACTTTAAATAAAGAACAAAGAGTGTTTTTTGAGCAAATGAAAGAAAATGAAAATTTCGTTCCTTCACCTGAGAAAGGTGAAAAATCTTTTTTTGAAAAGGTTAAAGACATGTTTTCTTAATTTTTTACGCCTCTTAACTTTATAATTTTACATCCAATTTTTATATTCAATTTGATTATATTTAAAAAAATATTTTCTTATGGATAAGCTTATTGATTTTCTTTACAAAGAATATTTTATAACAGATAGTATTAAATTTTCTATAGTAACAATTCTTTTTGTTACAATGATTTTTCTTATTACTTATTTTTCATTAAAAATCATCAAGAAAATAGCTACAAAGAAACTTGATGAAGAGAGAAAATTAAAATTTAAATCTGTCTTCTCCTTTTTTAATTACTTTGTTTATGTAGTTATTGCTTTAATGACCTTTCAAAATTTCGGTATAAACCTTACTGGAATATTTGCAGCTTCAGCAGCTCTTTTTATTGGAATTGGTTTAGCACTTCAAACTTTTTTTCAAGATATAATTTCAGGAATTTTAATTCTGGCTGATCAAACTGTACATGTTGGTGATATTATTGAAATTGACGGTAAAGTAGGTAGAGTAGAAAATATTAAGATAAGAACTACACGAGCAGTTACATTTGATAACAAAGTACTGATAATTCCTAATCATAAATATTTGACTTCAACATTATTTAATTGGACAGAAAACGGTACAGTATTAAGAGGATCTGTATCAGTTGGAGTTGATTACAATTCAGATGTAGATCAAGTAAAAGAAATATTATTAGACATTGCTGATTCTCATCCACATCTAATGAAAAATCCAACTCCTAATGTGATTTTTAAAAATTTTGGAGATAATTCTTTAGATTTTCAATTAATTTTCACTTATAACAATGGTTTTAGGGTAAATCTAATCGAGAGTGATATAAGATTTTTAGTTTATAAAAAATTCAAACAAAACAATATAAATATACCGTTCCCACAAAGAGTTGTTCACTTACAAAAATAAAATATGTCAAAAATATTAATAATTGAAGACGAGGAAACAATTAGAAGAGTTCTTAAAAAAGTACTAGTACAGGAAGACAAGAACTATGAAATTATTGAAGCAATTGATGGAGTTGATGGAGTTTCTAAAATTAATTCTAATAAACTAGATTTGATTTTATGTGATATTAAAATGCCTAAAAAAGATGGGATTGAAGTATTGCGTCATATTTTGAAGGAGTGCCCATCCACACCTACTATAATGATTTCAGGACATGGTGATCTTGAGACAGCCGTTGAATCCATGAGATTAGGTGCTTTTGATTATATTTCTAAACCACCAGATTTAAATCGACTATTAAATTCTGTTAGATCTGCTTTATTAAATAATAATTTTGTAAAAAAAGGAAAGACCAAATCTAATAAATCAAACGAATACAATATTATAGGTAAATCAGATCCAGTTAAAGAAATTAAAGTAATGATCGATAAAGTTGCCTTGACAAATGCAAAAGTTTTAATACAAGGTCCAAATGGGTCTGGAAAGGAGTTAGTTGCCCATCAAATTCATATGAATAGTTTAAGGAATTCAGCCCCTTTTATTGAAGTTAATTGTGCTGCTATTCCCTCTGAACTAATTGAGAGTGAATTATTTGGTCATGTTAAAGGTGCATTTACTTCAGCAGTAAAAGATAAAGCAGGTAAATTTGAAGCTGCAAACGGAGGAACAATTTTTCTTGATGAAATTGGAGACATGAGTATGTCTGCTCAATCTAAGGTTTTAAGAGCTCTTCAAGAGCATAAAATTCAAAGAGTGGGAAGCGAAAGAGATTTAGTAGTTGATGTAAGAGTTATAGCGGCAACTAATAAAAAGTTGCGTTTTGAAATTGAAAATAATAATTTTAGAGAAGATCTTTTTCATCGTTTAGCTGTAATTGAAATTAACGTTCCTTCTCTTAATGATAGATTATCAGATATCCCACTTTTAGTTGATCATTTTTTAAAAGATATTTCTAAATTTTCAGATCAAGATTTAAAAACTATGGATAAGGATGCAGTTAATAAATTAAAAGAATTTGATTGGTCTGGAAATGTAAGAGAATTAAGAAATGTTGTAGAAAGATTAATTATTCTTTCAGAAAAAAATAAAATAACAATAAATGATGTTATTAAATATTCAAACAAATAATTAAATGAAATTCTTTATTTCCACATACTTATTATTCTTTTCTGTTTTTATTTTTTCTCAAGATGATGAAACAGTTATAAAAAATATTTTTGATACAACAATGACTACTAGTTCAAGTTATGAATTGTTAGATTTTTTATCAAACGAAATAGGTCATAGATTGTCAGGTTCATTAGGTGCAGAAAGAGCAGTTGAATGGGGGAGAAGTGAATTGTCTAAAATAGGATTTGATAAAGTCTGGTTACAAGAAGTAATGGTTCCAAAATGGGTTAGAGGTCCAAAAGAGTTTGCTTTAATAGAAACTCAACCTGGAATAACATTTAATGTGGATGTATGTGCATTAGGAGGATCAGTAGCTACACCGTCTGTAGGTATTAAATCTAATGTAGTTGAAGTTAAAAGTTTTGAAGAATTAAAAATACTTGGAAAAAAAGAAGTTGATGGTAAAATAGTTTTTTTCAATAGACCTATGCAACCGAATCTTGTTAGTACATTTCAAGCATACGGTGAAGCTGTTGATCAAAGAGTTAATGGTGCTGCTGAAGCAATTAAATATGGTGCTATTGGAGTTATTGTCAGATCAATGAACTTAAGACTAGATGATAATCCACATACTGGTACAATGAGTTATGGAAATCTACCATCTAGTAAACGAATTCCGGCAGCTGCTATTAGCACTAATGCTGCTGAAAAATTGAGTAAACTTTTAAAAATCAATCCAAATCTTAAATTTTTGTTCAGACAACAATGTAAAACTTATAAAGATGTTAAATCATATAATGTTATTGCTGAACTAAAAGGCTCTGAATTTCCAGATGAAATAATATTAGTTGGAGGACATTTAGATTCATGGGATTTAGGTGACGGATCTCATGATGATGGTGCAGGTATTGTTCAATCTATGGATATTATAAATATTTTTAATAAAATCAATTACAAACCAAAAAGAACAATTAGAGTTGTTCTTTTTATGAACGAGGAAAATGGTTTAAGAGGTGCATTAAAGTATGCTGAAATTTCAAATAAAAATAAATTGAATCATATTTTTGCTCTAGAATCTGACGCTGGAGGTTTCACACCAAGAGGATTTTCATTTTCTACAAATAATAAAAATTTTGAATTAATAAAATCATGGAAATATTTATTTAAACCTTATTTAATTCAATCTTTTGAGCTAGGAGGAAGTGGAGCAGACATATCTCCTTTAAACAATGGTAAAAATGTTTTAGCTGGTTTAAGACCTGATTCTCAAAGATATTTTGATTATCATCATACATCAATAGATACTTTTGATGCTATTAATAAACGTGAATTGGAACTAGGAACTTTTTCAATGGCTTCACTAGTATATTTGTTTGATAAATATGGGATTATTAAATAAACTTTATATTGGAAACACTAATTGATTTAGATAAGTCGTTTTTTATTTTTTTGAATTCTTTAGGTTCAGAATTCTTTGATTCTTTTTGGATGTTTGTTACTGATAAAAAATCTTCAATTCCTCTTTATTTTTTTTTAATTTATTACATATACAAGAAGCTATCAAATAATGATTTTCTAAAATATTTTATTTTAATAATCATATTAATTGTATTCACTGATCAATTTAGTGGATTATTTAAAGATTATTTTGAAAGATTTAGACCTTGTCATGATACATCAATAAATGATAGTATAAGAATTGTCAAAGATGGATGTGGTGGCTTATATGGTTTTTTTTCAGCCCATGCTGCAAATTCTTTTGCTCTTGCTACTTTTTTTTATTTTTCTTTTAGAAATTTTTCATCAAATTTTAAATATCTTTTTTTATGGGCAATTATAGTCTCATACAGTAGAATTTATATTGGTGTTCATTTTCCAGGAGATGTTATAATTGGTTCATGTTTCGGAATTATTACAGGCTATCTTTTTTCCATTGCCTCATTTAAAGTTAAGTTTTAATGTATAGTAGAATAGAATCATACAAAACACTTTTTTTTAGAATTTCATTAGCATATGTTTTTTATTTTTTTGCTAGAGTGTTATTCTATTTTTATAATAGTAATATGATTATTATAGAGAGTTTTCACGAGTTTTTTTACTTGTGTTTTATAGGTTTAACTTTTGATACTTCTGCAATTCTTTATGCTAATGTATTATTTATATTAATATCCTTAATTCCTTTTAAGAATTTTAATAGTGAAAAGTTTCAGAAAGGAATGATGATATTGTATTTTTCTACAAATTTAATTGCTTATTCTACAAATTTTTTTGACTTTATTTATTATCGATTTTCTCAGAGTAGATTGACTACTAGAGTTTTTGATATTCTTGAAAATGAAACAAATAAAATGGCACTTGCAGGTTCGTTTATATATAACTATTGGCATGTTTTTGTTTTCTTTTTTCTTTTAGTTTATGCTTGGATTTATCTTTATAAACAAATAAAAATCAAGACTATTCTTACTGATTATAATTTTAAGTTTTATATTTTTTCTACATTAACCTCTCTTTTTATAATTTTTATTTGTGTTATTGGTGTTAGAGGTGGTATTGGCAATGCTACACGTCCTATAAATATGGTTGATGCTCATAGGTTTGTTAAAAAAGGTATTCATGCCGATTTTGTATTAAATTCTCCATTCAGTTTTATTAGAACTTTTAATAAGAACTTTTTTAAAAAGAAAAACTTTATGGATTCTTCCAAGGTAAATAAAGTTTTAAGTCCTGTAAAAATGGTTAATGACAGTATTTTTTCACAACCAAATGTAATGTTACTTGTTATGGAAAGCTTTGGTCGCGAATATATAGGTGCATTTAATAAAAATAGAAATATCAAGGACTATATAAGTTATACTCCTTTTTTAGATTCTCTTTCTAATAATAGTTTGATTTTTACCAATGCTTATGCCAATGGTCGTCAGTCAATTGAAGCTTTACCTTCAATCTTAGCAAGTGTTCCATCATTTAAAATACCATTTACTTCTTCCCCTTATGCTAATCAAGAAATACAATCCTTAGTTTCTGTTTTTAATAAAAAAGGATATTCAACCTCTTTTTTTCACGGAGCTCCTAATGGATCAATGGGTTTTTTGGGATTATCCAATATTTTAGGGTTTGATAATTATTTTGGAAAAAATGAGTTTAATGACAATTCATTATATGATGGTTTTTGGGGAATTTGGGATGAACCGTTCTTACAATATGTTAACAACACAACTACTAAACTAAAAGAACCGTTTTTTTCTACATTTTTTAGTTTGTCATCACATGAGCCATTTTATGTTCCTAATGAATATGAAGGAGTTTTTCCTATGGGTGATGTTCAAATGCATCAAGTTATAGGTTATTCTGATAATGCATTAAGAAAGTTTTTTGAATCAGCTAAAAAAGAACCTTGGTTTGATAATACTATATTTATAATCACAGCTGATCATACTAATCAGTTTTGGTATCCTTATTACGCTGCTCCAGTAAATAGATTTGCAATTCCTATTCTATTTTACCATCCAAACAATTCATTTAAAGGTGAAAACAATGTTTTAATGCAACAAATGGATATTTTCCCCTCAATTGTCGATTTAATAGGTAACAAAGAGTACATAAATTCGTGGGGAAGGAGTGTTTTTTCAAACTCGGGTCAACCATTTTCAATAAATTACTCAGGAACTGTATATCATTTCACTATGGATAATTATACATTGGTATTTGATGGTAATGAAGTTATTGGAGTTTATGATATTGAAGACTACTGGTTGGAAAATAATAATATAAACGATACAAGTATTGATTTTTCTAAAGAGGAAATCTATCTAAAAGCTTTTATTCAGGATTATATGGACAGAATTATAGATAGAAAGTTAAATTATTTTAACAGTTCTGAATAATCAATTTTGAATTTATTAATCCTTGGAGCTGAAACATTTAATATATATGGATTATAAGGATTTTTTTTCTTATAATCTTGATGATACTTTTCAGCTAAATAAAATTCTTTAAATTTTTTTACTTCTGTAGTTATTTTATAATAAGATTTATTAGATAATAATTCTTTTATTGTTTTCTCAATAACTTCTTTTTCCATTGAACTTTTATAAAATGCAATAGATCTATATTGAGTTCCTCTATCAGGCCCTTGTTGATTTAAAGTTGTAGGATCATGAGAACCAAAAAAAACTTTAACTAAAGTTTTAAATTTTATTTCATTAGGGTTGTAAATCACTTCAATTGCCTCAGCATGTCCAGTCCTACCTGTCATCACCTCTCTATATGTAGGGTTACTGGTTCTACCTCCTGAATATCCAGAATTAACTTCTTTTACTCCTTTTAAATTTTCATAAATACTTTCTACACACCAAAAACATCCTGAAGCAAAATATGCAGTTTTATATTCTTGGTTAGTATTAATTTCATTTGACCAAGTATTGAATATTAGTAAAAAAGTTAATAAGCTATATTTATACATACTATATGTTTTTTAAAATTTGAATAATAAACTTTTTCCAAGTTAATTCTTTCTTTAGTGTAATAATATTGTTTATAATATTTTTTCTGTCACTTTTTAAAGCATTGTTAATTTTTAAGGCTAGATCAGTAGGATTTCTATTAAATAAATATCCAGTTTCATTATCTTTTATAAGTTCATTTAGCCCATTTATATTTGATGATACAGTTGGAATTTCAAATTGAAATGAAAGTGACGTAATTCCGCTTTGTGATGCTGTTTTATATGGAATTATAACTAATTCAGATGAACTGAACCAATATTTAATTTTGTCGTTATCAATAAACGTGTTTTTAACTAAAATGTTTTTAGAAACATTTAATTTTTCAATTAATTGGTAATATTTTTTCATTGAAATATAGTTTTCACCAACAATTAGCAATTTTACATTCGGATTAGTTTCTACAACTCTAGGCATACTTTTAATAAGAGTTTCTAACCCTTTATATTCTCTTATTAAACCAAAAAATAATATATATTTTTTATCATTATTTAAACCAAGTGTTTTTTTTGAAATTATTTTATCTTCTTTTATCCCAAACTTGTTCATCAATGGATGAAATAAGTTGATTCCTTTTGGTTTTTTCGAAATTTTTTTAATTTGATTAAAAACGTTTTTAGAAAGTGTAAAATATTTATCAAGTCCACTTAAGTATAATTTTAGCAGTTTTTTTTCTGTGAATCTTCTTTCATGAGAAATTACATTGTGTATTATCCCAATTTTTTTTATTTTATTACTTACAAGTTTATTTATAATGTAATAGCAAGGTGAAAGTAATCCAGTCCAATATGTTGAAATTAGTAAATCTGGTTTTAATTCGTTTATTTTTTTTATAACCCTAATCCAATTGAACGGATTTACAGTGTTTATTATCCTGTGTGATTTCAGATTTGTATTTTCAAAGCTTTGATGAAATTGTGTTTTTCCAGGAAATAAAAACCTTGGATACAAAAGTTTGAAGTTTATTACTTCTACTTTATGGCCACTTGATATTAATGATTCACATAGTTCTTTATTTGTATCGGAAATACCACCTCTATATGGGTATAATGGTCCCATTACAACTATGTTCATGTTTTTTAATTATTCATTAAAAATTACCCATTCGCCCTTTTTTATAAAATTTTCAGCTACTTTATATTTGACACTTTTTGTTTCTCCGTTAGTAACATTTTTTATTGTTACTTTTTCATTTCTACCAATTTTTTTTACTTCTCTTACAACTGTATCTATATAGTTATTAGACTGAGAAACATTTTCTCCAGCTTTTCTGTTTTTTGATGCAATTTCATCACTATTCAATACTTCTTCTTTAGAAATATTAAATTTTTGTTGTCTTCTGACTCTTCTATCTTCCCTGATATTTGAAGGATCTTTTGAAGGAAGTTCTCCGTTAAATAAAAACAAAATTATGTCTTTATTAACTTTTTCAATCATTGAACCAAACAATACATAAGCTTCTTCCTTATATATAACAAGTGGATCTTTTTGTTCGTGTACAGCTAACTGAACAGACTGTTTTAATTCATCCATTTTTCTTAAATGAACTTTCCAGGCTTCATCTATTATAGCCAATGATATATTTTTTTCAAAATCATTTACTAATGTTTTACCCTCTGAATTGTATGCGTTTTCTAAATTTGAAACTACATTTAATGTTTTATTGCCATCGGTAAAGGGCACAACAATTCTTTCAAAATTATTTGATGCACTTTCATAAACATTTTTTATTACTGGAAATACTTTTGTTGCAGAAGAAATCATTTTTGCATTATAAAATTCAAATGCTTTTTTATAGGTTTCCTGAAAGATTTCATCTTCATCTATAGATTTAAATTCTTCCTCATTGTAAGTAGAGTTCATTGAAAAGAATCTTGCTATATCAAATTCGTAGTCTTTGTAGTTATTAGACCCTTTACTATTGCTAACTACAATTTCACAGGTATCATAAATCATACTAGCAATATCTACCTTTAATCTTTCACCTTGTAGACAATGTTTTCTTCTTTTATAAATAATTTCCCTTTGGACATTCATTACATCATCATACTCAAGAAGTCTTTTTCTAATACCAAAATTATTTTCTTCTACCTTTTTTTGTGCTCTTTCTATTGTTTTAGTCATCATTGAGTGCTGAATTACTTCACCTTCTTCTAATCCCATTCTATCCATCATTTTAGCAACTCTATCTGAGCCAAAAAGCCTCATTAGATTATCTTCTAATGAAACATAGAATTGAGAGCTTCCTGGGTCTCCTTGTCTTCCGGCTCTTCCTCTAAGCTGTCTATCAACTCTTCTTGAATCATGTCTTTCTGTCCCGACAATTGCTAATCCACCATCATTCTTTATTTGGTCTGAGATTTTAATATCTGTTCCTCTTCCGGCCATATTTGTAGCGATAGTTACAATTCCTGCATTACCAGCTTGAGAAACTATGTCTGCTTCCTTCTTATGTAATTTGGCATTTAAAACATTATGATTAATTTTTCTTATTGTTAACATTCTTGCCAAAAGCTCTGAAATTTCAACTGATGTTGTACCAATTAACACAGGCCTTCCTTGATTCGATATTTTAGTAACATCCTCAATAACTGCATTATATTTTTCTCTTTTGGTTTTATATATAAGATCATTTTGATCTTTTCTAGAAATTGGCTTATTTGTAGGAATCTCTACAACATCTAATTTATAAATATCCCATAATTCTCCAGCTTCTGTAATTGCAGTTCCAGTCATTCCAGAAAGTTTATTGTACATTCTGAAATAATTTTGTAGAGTTATTGAGGCAAAGGTTTGAGTAGCATCCTCAATTTTCACATTTTCTTTAGCTTCAATTGCTTGATGCAATCCATCAGAATACCTTCTGCCATCCATAATTCTTCCAGTTTGTTCATCGACAATTTTGACTTTATTATCCATTACTACATACTCAGTGTTTTTTTCAAAGAGAGTATATGCTTTTAGTAATTGATTTAAAGTATGAATTCGTTCACTTTTAGTAGAAAAATCATTATAAACTTTTTCTTTCTCTTCAACTTCTGCGCTAAGTTCGAGTTTTTTATTTTCAATTTGAGTTAATTCAATTGACAGGTTAGGTAAAACAAAAAAATTAGAATCTTCATTTTTATTTGAGATAGTATCGATTCCTTTATCAGTTAATTCAATTTGATTATTTTTTTCATCAATAACAAAGAATAAATCTAAATCAACTTTAGGCATTTCTCTGTTGTTGTCTTGCATATAGAAATTCTCTGTTTTTTGAAGTAATTGTTTAATTCCCTCTTGACTCAAATATTTTATAAGTGCTGTGTTTTTTGGAAGACCTCTAAAAACTTGTAATAGATGAAAACCTCCTTCTTCATTATTTCCTTCAGAAATTAACTTTTTAGCTTTTGATAAGACTTGAGTTAATAAATCTTTTTGTTTTTTTACGATGTCATAAATTCTTGGTTTTAATTCATCAAATTCATGTATATCTCCTTTTGGAACAGGACCTGAAATTATTAATGGTGTTCTTGCATCATCCACAAGTACAGAATCAACTTCGTCAACTATAGAATATGCATGTTTTCTTTGAACTAAATCTTTAGAGGAATGAGCCATGTTATCTCTCAAATAGTCAAATCCAAATTCATTATTAGTTCCGTATGTAATATCTGCATTATAAGCTTTTCTTCTTTCTTTAGAGTTTGGAGAGTGATAGTCTATACAATCGATACTTAGTCCATGGAACTCAAATATTGGTGCCATCCAAGCACTGTCTCTTTTTGCTAAATAATCATTTACAGTTACCAAATGAACTCCGTTTCCTGTAAGTGCATTAAGATATACAGGTAAAGTTGCAACTAATGTTTTTCCTTCACCAGTTTGCATTTCAGCTACTTTGCCTCTGTGAAGAACTATTCCACCAATCAGTTGAACATCATAATGAACCATATCCCAGGTGACCTCTTTTCCAGCTGCATTCCATTTATTAGACCAAACAACACTATCCCCATCTGTTTTGACATAAGTTTTTTCAGAAGATAGTCTTAAATCAAATTCATTTGATTTAACTCTTATTTTCGAATTTTCTTTAAATCTTTTAGCAGTTTCTTTTACTACGGCAAAGGCTTGCGGAAGAATTTCATTTAAAACTTCTTCAACATTTTTATTTGACTCTTCATTAATTAAGTCTATTTCAGTGTAGTATTCATCTTTTTCGTCAATGTTATTTGAAGATTGTATTTTAGAATTTAAACTTTCAATTTTTTTATTAAATGGGTTTCTTGAATCTTTTATAATATCTTTAAAAAAGTTTGTTTTTCCTCGAAGTTCATCATGGCTTAATAAAGAAAATTCTTTCTCAAAAGTCAATATTTGCTTTACTATCTCTTCAACTTCCTTTAAATCCTTTTTTGATTTACTTCCTACAAAAACGTTTAAAATGGAATTTATAAAGCTCATTATTTTTTATTTCTTATCAAATTTAAGTAAAAAAAAAGCCTCAAATGAGACTTTTATTAAAGTTTTTTATTACTAGTATTCATCTTCGTTCCAAAGATAATCTTCGTCGGTGGGATAATCTGGCCAAATTTCTAGAATTGATTCATAAACTTCTTCTTCTTCTTCTTCAATTTCTTGTAGATTTTCGATTACTTCTAACGGAGCACCAGTTCGAATGCAATAGTCAATTAACTCGTCTTTGTTTGCAGGCCAAGGGGCATCAGTTAAATAGGTGGCTAATTCTAGAGTCCAATACATGTTTTTTAAATTATAATATTTGCAAAAATAATTTTTTATATGACTCTTACAATATTTTATTAAGAAATTTAATTTTATTTTTTTTTCGCAAAATAAAATAAAAATATTATGATAAAGAAAAATAGTGATATTCTAAATATATAATCACCATACTTAACATAAAAAGTTAGATAATCTGAAAGTTCTATTTGACCACTAATTATTCCATTTTTTTCATAGTCTATACTGTCAATAATATCTCCTTTTTTATTAATTATTGCCGAAATTCCTGTGTTAGCACTTCTTACAATACTCCTTCTTGACTCAATTGATCTTAGCCTTGAATAACTTAATAATTGTTTGTGTCCTGGGGAATCCCCCCACCAGCCATCATTTGTCATTATAGCAATAATTTGTGCTCCATTTCTAATATACTCAGTCATGTATTCTCCATACATAGATTCATAGCAGATTACTGGTGCAACTATAGTATTTGATTTTGTTCTAATTACAGATCTGTTTGGCTGGGTCGCTCTTGTCATCACAGTTCCCCCAAAATCTAAAAGTAAATTACCTAAAAGAGGTTCTAAAATAGTTTTGTATGGTAAGTTTTCAACTCCTACTACTAACTTTGATTTATGATAGATTTGGTTTTTGTTTGAATTTAGAAAGCTACTATTGTAAATATCAATCCAGATACTATCTTTAATATAATTAGAACTTTTAGTTTTCGTTTTTGATGAATTATAGATTTTATAAAATTGTATTCCACTTAAAATTTCTGAGTTTTTGTCAATTAAGTAATTATCTAAATTTTTATAAAACGAAGTATTAAAAAAATCATTTAATGAATAGCCTGGACTTTCTGAAAAGTATGTTTCAGGTGTGATTATTAATTGATTGTTATATTTTGTACTCTTTGTAGTTTCTTTAAACTCTTGTAATATTTCAAAGTTTGTCCTTCCATATTTTTTATTATAAGGATCTATGTTTGGCTGTATTATTGTGATGTCTAAATGTTTTTCTTGTTTTTCTTCTTTTTGATATATAAATAGAGAGATTATAATTGGAAACGAGATAGAAAGTAAACCAATCGATAATTTATTTAAATAATATTTATTATTTAAATAGTTGTCTAAGGTTTTATAGAACATAAGATTTATCACAAGCACCCATAATGTCCCACCAAACGTACCAGTGAACTCAAACCATTGTATTAATTTATAAGACTCTGAAAAAACATTTCCCAATATTAAAGATGGCCAAGAAAATTCCCAACTTAAATTAAATTTCTCAAATACAATCCATGATGAAATAAAAAAAATAACACCAAGTTTATTCCCTAGTTTTCTTGATATTAGACTGTAAGATGTAAAAACTAATGCCATTAATAAAGAATAAAGAATAATAGCGAAAAACATTCCAAAGACAGTGGAGTTTATTAACCACCATGATGTTATTGAGTTCCAAAGAATAAAGCTTAAAAAGCTGTAGAAATATATCTTTACAACTGGTTTTTCTCTCAATTCTTTTTCGATAATTAGTAAAGGAACAAATGCAATGAATATCAAAAAGACTATTCCTTTAACTGGCCATGATAGTCCAAAAAGCAAACCTGATAAAATGCTAAGAAGTAAATATTTTTTATTCAAATTTAGTTTTTTGTAATTTTTTACAAGTTAATAAAAACTCATTTCTAAATATAAAAGTATTTCATGATTCGATATTGTATAAAATTATTAATTTTAAAGTGTGAAACTATTTAATTTTGTTCCTAATTTCTTAACTCTTTCCAATTTATTTTTTGGTTGTATCGCTGTTGTTTATGGCGTTATGGGAGATCTTGAAAAATTAGCTTTGTTTGTATCACTTGGTTTAGTTTGTGATTTTTTTGATGGCTTTTTCGCAAGATTACTTAAAGTTGATTCTAAACTAGGCGTTCAGTTAGATTCATTATCTGATTTAGTTACATTTGGACTTACTTCATCAATAGTAATGTTAAACCTTATAGGCTCATCTACTTATGTAATTGAAAATTCCTCTAACTATTTGGTTTCTTTATTTCCTTTTTTAGCTTTTTTGATAACACTTTCATCATCTTATAGACTAGCTAAATTTAATATAAGCACAGATAACGATAATTTTATTGGTCTTCCAACTCCAGCCAATGCAATTTTAATAATTTTCATACCTCAATTTATTGAACATTTTCAACTATATTTTGTTTTTGAAAATATTATTATTTTAATAATAATAGTTTTTTTATCATCTTATTTATTAATATCTAATCATAAAATGTTTTCGTTAAAAATTAATAATTTAACATTTAGTAAAAATAAAGCTTTCTATGCTTTAGTTTTTTCTTCGTTAATTCTTTTGGGTAGTTTTGGATTAGCTTCCTTTACAATAATAATTGTTTTATATATAGTTTTGAATTTGTTAAGAGCTATAGTCTAGCTTTTTTTTTCTAAATTCAAAGTTTTGACCTAGATATAATTTTCTAACCATTTCATCTTTTGCTAAATCTTCAGGTTTTCCTGATTTTAATATATTTCCTTCAAACATTAGATAAGTTCTGTCAGTAATAGCCAATGTCTCTTGAACGTTATGGTCAGTGATTAAAACTCCTATATTTCTTTTTTTAAGATGAGAAATTATTTTTTGGATATCTTCTACTGCTATTGGATCAACTCCAGCAAAAGGTTCATCAAGTAATACAAATTTAGGATCTGTTGCTAATGCTCTAGCTATCTCAGTCCTTCTTCTTTCACCACCCGAAAGTAGATCTCCTCTGCTTTTTCTTATTTTCTGTAAATTAAATTCATTTAATAAAGATTCCATTTTCACGGATTGTTCTTCATTTGAAAGTGTTGTTAGCTCAAGAACTGCTTTTATATTGTCTTCTATAGATAATTTCCTAAAAACAGAAGCTTCCTGAGCTAAATATCCAATTCCCTCCTGTGCTCTTTTATACATCGGTAATGTTGTTATTTCTGAACTATCAAGCGATATTTTACCTCCGTCTGGCTTAATCAAACCAACAATCATATAAAAGCTAGTAGTTTTTCCAGCTCCATTTGGTCCTAATAACCCAACTATTTCACCTTGATTAACTTCAATAGAAATTTCATTAACTACTTTTCTTTCTTTGTAAGACTTAAATATACCTTCAGCTTTTAACTTCATTCTTTGTTTTTTAATTTTTCTTTTCTTAAAACAAATTTAGAAATATAAATACTAATTTGATATAATATTATTATTGGAATTGCCACAATTATCTGACTAGCTATATCAGGTGGCGTAATTACTGCTGATAAAGTTAAGACTATTATTAATGCAAATTTCCTATACTTTATCATTGTTTCAGGAGTTACAAGACCAATTTTAGTTAAAAAATAAACTATAATAGGTAATTCAAATATTAATCCAGATGCTAATACTGAAGCTCTAACAAGACCAACATAACTATCCAAGTCAAAGTCATTAAAAATTTCACTACTTACACTATATGAACCTAGAAAATTTATTGAAAGAGGAGTGACAATGTAATAGCCAAAAAGAACACCAATAAAAAATAAAAATGAAGAAATAAAGATAAATCCTCTGGCATTGCTTTTTTCATTTTCATAAAGTCCAGGACTTATGAAACTCCAAAATTGATATATTACGTATGGAAATGACATTATGAAGCCAGCTGTAACAGACATCCATATGTGAGCGGAAAATTGACCTGACATTGTTCTACTTTGAATTCTGAAAGGCATTTCGCTGATGCAAAAACTTTCATCTAAGCCAATTTTATTTGAAATACTACAGAGCAGTTCATATGTGAAAAAATTAATATTTTTTGGACCAAACAAAATCTTATCGAAAATAAAATCTTTGGCAATAAATGCAATTGAACCAGTCAATAAAATTGCAAACACGGATCTGATTAAATGCCATCTTAGGTCTTCTAGATGATCTAAAAAAGACATTTCTTCTGCTGATTTGTTCTTCATTAAAATAATCCTTCGTTTAAGATATTATGTATATGAATAAGACCAGAATAATTGTTATTATCAGTTACTACAATTTGAGATATTTTATTTTCATTCATAATTGACAAAGCTGAGGATGCTAATGTTTCAGAATCAATAATAACAGGGTTGTTTGACATTATGTCTTTAGCTGTTATGTTTTTATAGTCAGATTCCAAAGTAAAAACTCTCCTAATGTCTCCATCAGTTATTATTCCAATCGGTTTATTATCTTTAATAACAACAGCTGCTCCAAGGAGATTTTTTGAAATTACATCAATTATTGTTTTAAAATTATCTGACTCGATTAATTGAGGTTTTAAATTTTTGTTGATGATATCAATTGCTTTAAGATAAAGTTTTTTTCCTAGCATTCCACCAGGATGATGTTTTGCAAAATCATTTTCATTAAACCCATTTAATTCGGATAAACAAATGGCAATGGCGTCTCCAATTACCAGTTGGACTGTTGTACTTGTTGTTGGCGCTAAGTTATTAATACAAGCTTCGATCTCAATATGAGAATTCAAAAAGTAGTCAGAGTTTTTTGCTAAATAAGAATTTGGTTCTGATGTTATAGAAATGATACTTATTTTTCTTTGCTTGATAAAAGGTATTAAATTTTTTATTTCGGGCGTATTTCCGCTTTTTGATAATAATATTATAATATCATCATTTTGAACAATTCCTAAATCTCCGTGAATAGCTTCTGCAGCATGCATGAATATTGAAGGAGTTCCAGTTGAGTTTAATGTAGCAACTATTTTATTACCTATAATCGCACTTTTGCCAATTCCACTTACAATCACTCTTCCGTTTGAAGCCTGTATTTTTTTTACAGCATTTTCAAAATCTTTTGTAAGAAACTTATGTAAGTTTAATATTGCATTTCCTTGGTTTTTAAAACTATTTATGGCAATTTCTAAAATATTGTCTTTTGATTTCAATCTTGTTTTTTTAAATAAGGTTTAAATGTTATATTTAAGAAGCAAATGTACAAAATACCTACCTACTTTATAAAATGTCATTAAAAATTGATTTAAAAAAGGAATTAAAGTCTCTATTTGGTTTTTCTGTTTTTAAAGGAGATCAGGAGCAAATTATTTCATCTTTAATGGGTGGTAATAATAATATGGTTATTATGCCTACAGGAGCGGGTAAATCCTTATGTTTTCAGCTCCCAGCTTTATTATCTGACGGTACAGCTTTAGTTGTTTCTCCTCTCATAGCTCTAATGAAAAATCAAGTTGACGTTGTTAGAGGAATATCATCTGTTGATGGAATTGCACATGTTTTAAATTCTTCATTAAATAATTCCGAAATTAATGTTGTTAAAAATGATATTTCAAATGGAATAACTAAGTTACTTTATGTTGCTCCAGAATCTTTAGCTAAGCAAGAAAATATTGACTTTTTAAATCAAATTAATATATCTTTTTTAGCTGTTGATGAAGCGCATTGTATTTCTGAATGGGGACATGATTTTAGACCTGAATATAGAAATTTAAAAACTATTTTAAATAAGATTAATAATGAAATTCCAGTAATTGCATTAACTGCTACAGCTACTGCTAAGGTGCAAGATGATATTATTAAGAATTTAGATATTAAAGATGCTAAATTATTTAAATCTTCATTTAATAGGCCAAATCTTTTTTACGAAGTCAGACAGAAAACAGAGACTTTAAATAAAGATATTATTTCATTTATTAAAAAAAGACAAGGAAAATCAGGAATTATTTATTGTTTATCTAGAAAAAATGTAAATGAATTATCTCAATTTTTACAAGTCAATGACATCAATGCTTTGCCATATCATGCTGGTTTAGATTCAAAAGTTAGAGCAAAGAATCAAGACATGTTTTTAATGGAAGAATGTGATATTATAGTTGCTACTATTGCTTTTGGAATGGGAATAGACAAACCAGATGTTAGATTTGTAATCCATCATGATATTCCAAAAAGTTTAGAAAGTTATTACCAAGAAACTGGAAGAGCTGGTAGAGATGGGGGAGAAGGCCACTGTTTAGCTTTTTATACTCATAAAGATATTGAAAAACTTGAAAAATTCATGTCTGGTAAGCCAGTAGCTGAGCAAGAACAAAGTTACTCTTTACTAGATGAAATTTCTGCTTACGCTGAAACTTCAATGTCTAGAAGAAAATTTATATTAAATTATTTTGGAGAAGATTTTGATGAAATAAACGGAGATGGTGCTTTAATGGATGATAATATGAAAAATCCAAAACCTAAATTAAAAGTTAATGATCAGGTAGTTTTAGTTTTAAATTTAATTAACAGTACTAAAGAACAATATAAAACTAAAGATTTAGTTGCTTATTTAATTGGAAAAGAAAACAACTTACTAAGATCTCATAATGTTATTGAAAATAAATTATTTGGATCTGGAAAAAATCATGACTCTGTTTTTTGGAATTCACTTTTAAGATACTTGATAGTAAATAATCTTTTAATTAAGAATATTGAATCTTATGGAGTTTTAAAGTTAAATGATTTGTCACAAGAATATTTAAAAAATCCATTTGATTTTTATATTTCAAAAAATCATGAATTTAATTTTCAAACAGATTCTAATTCAAATAAAAAAAATAAATCAGTTAATGATAAAGAATTATTTAAGATTTTAATTTCAGAAAGAAAAAATATTGCTAAAACTAAAAGTATTCCTCCCTATGTTGTTTTTCAGGAATCTTCAATTGAAGAGATGTCTTTCAAATATCCAATTACAATTGATGAATTGAAAAATATAAATGGAGTTGGTGACGGAAAGGCTAGAAAATTTGGTTTTTCATTTCTTAAAATTATTTCTGAGTATGTAGAGGAAAATCAAATTACTCGACCTGAAGATTTAATAATTAAATCAACAGGAACAAATTCTTCTTTAAAATTATTCATAATTCAAAGTATTGACAGAAAACTTCTTCCAATTGATATAGCTAATGCTAAAGGTTTAGATCTAGATGAGTTAATCAAGGAGCTTGAAAAAATCATTTTTTCTGGAACAAAACTTAATATTGATTATATGGTTAATGATATTTTTGATGAAGATCAACAAGAGGAATTATATGATTTCTTTATTGAATCTGATTCAGATGATATTAATATAGCAGTTGAAGAATTTGATAATGATTACGAGGAATCTGACCTAAGATTATACAGGTTGAAATTTATAAATGATTTATCAAATTAATTTCAAAATATTCGTTTGACTTTATAAAGATTAAATTATCTTGCGACTCAATTAAAATCAAATAAAATGCAAGAAGGTTTATATGCTAAAATCATAACTAATAAGGGCGATATTTTACTAATACTTCATCACGACAAAGCACCTGGTACAGTTGCTAACTTTATAGGTCTTTCCGAAGGTAAAATAAAAAACTCACAAAAAGAAATTGATATTCCTTATTATGATGGATTGAAATTCCATAGGGTTATTGCTGATTTCATGATTCAAACAGGTTGTCCTAACGGCACTGGAACTGGAGACCCTGGTTATAAGTTTGATGATGAATTTCATCCTGAACTTAGACATGACAAGCCTGGTATATTATCTATGGCAAACTCAGGTGCAGCAACAAATGGAAGTCAATTTTTTATTACTCATGTTCCTACTAATTGGTTAGATGACAAGCATACTGTTTTTGGAGAAGTTGTTGATGGATTAAATGTTGTGCATAAAATTCAACAAGATGATGTAATTGAATCTATTTCCATAATTAGAGTAGGAGATGAAGCTGAAAAATGGAATTCAATTGATTTATTTAATAATTTCAAAGCTAAAAAAGACATAATTATAAAAGAAAAACAATTAAAAGAACAGCAAATTATTGAAAGTTTATCAAAAGACTTTAAAGTAACTTCATCTGGACTTAGATATAAAATTTTAAATAATGGAGATGGAGAATCTCCTGAAAAAGGTGATAAGGTTAAAGTACATTATAAAGGAATGCTGACCGACGAAACAGTATTTGACTCTTCATACAAAAGAAATGAACCGATCGAATTTAACGTTGGTATTGGTCAAGTAATTGCTGGTTGGGATGAAGGAATTATGTTGTTACGAAAAGGCGAAAAGGCAAAATTTATTATTCCATCAAATATAGGTTACGGTGAAGCTGGTGCAGGTGGTGTTATTCCTCCAAATGCGACACTAGTTTTTGAAGTTGAATTACTTTAGTTTTTCCACTTAATATTACATCCGATACTTGGTTTTTGGACTGGATTAATTTCTTTTAAACTTATCAGTGAATCTAATGCATTTCTGATATCTATTCCAGTTACATCAATTTTATTTCCAGGTCTAGAATCATCAAGTTGCCCTCTATAAACTAATTTTTTAGAATTATTAAAAATAAAAAAATCTGGAGTACATGCAGCGTCATAACTTTTTGCAACTATTTGAGTCTCATCAAATAAATATGGAAAAATAAATTTTTCTTTTATTGCTACCTTTTTCATTTCAACAGGAGAATCTTCAGGATAATTGATTATATCATTACTAGAAATTGCTATCAGTTTAATTCCAGAGTTTTTATAATCGTTAGCAATTTGAACTATTTGCTTATTTATATGTTTAACAAAAGGACAATGATTACATATAAACATTATCAGAGTTCCTTTTATTCCAAATAAGTCTTCTGATTTAATTATTTGATCAGTGTTAACATCTAATAATTCAAATGCTGGAGCTTTAAATCCTAGTGGGATCATAACTGAAGGTGTTCTTGCCATTATTTATTATTTTTTTTCAAATTTAAATCTATTTTGTATAAATTACACACAATTCAATATGGATATGCAAGAATTAATTTATTTTTTTGAAAACATTTCATCATTACAAAGATCATTTATTCTAGTTGGAGGTATAACTTTTTTTTGGTCTATTGAGTCTTTAATTCCATTATTTAAATTTAATTATGCAAAACTAAAGCATGCTCTACCTAACTTTTTTTTTACTTTAACTACTGTTCTAGTAAATTTCTCTCTTGCATTTATTCTTTTATTAGTATCTGATTGGGTTTCTATTAATGGCTACGGATTGTTGAATTATGGAAATTTATTACCATTATCAGTTTATATTATTTTAGGAGTTATATTTCTTGATTTTATCGGAGCATATCTTCCTCATTATGTTCAACATAGAGTAAAGTTTTTATGGAAAATACATCTGGTTCACCATTCTGATCATAAAGTTGATACAACAACAGCAAACAGGCACCATCCATTTGAAAGTATAATTAGATATGTTTTTACATTATTTGCTGTCGCTATTCTCGGTGCTAATATGGGTCTAGTATTTCTATATCAATCTCTTTCTGTTGTTTTGTCTCAGTTCAATCATGCTAACATTAATATAAATCCAAAATTAGATAAGTTTTTAAGTTATTTTATTGTGACACCAAATATGCACAAAGTTCATCATCACTATGTTTTACCTTATACTGATTCGAACTATGGAAATATTTTTTCTTTTTGGGATAGGTTGTTTGGAACCTTTACTTTTTTAAATCCTTCAAAAATAATTTATGGAGTTGATACGCACTTTGATGAAAAAGAAAACCAAAGTATTAGTAGTTTATTGTACCGACCTTTTGAAAAGCATAAATCTTCAACTAATAATTAGTCTACATAATATTCGAGAAAAATATTGCATTCATCATTAGTTTGTTAGTTCCGTACCAAAAACCTCTAAAATTAGTATTATCAGAAAATATATTAATATTACCTTTTTTTATTTTGAAATTAACAAATGGTCTAGAATCCTTAATTGACTTGTAATTTTCTTTTGAAATGTACCCGCTTATTAGTGTATTCCTTTTAGTGTATTTAATAGGGTTATTAAAACTTAGTGAATCATTTTCAATATAAATATTTGTGTTTCTAAAAATAGACAAGTTGTTTTTGTAAAATCCATAATTAATTGGATGACTTAAATCTAATGAAGTATTAAAAATTGCGCCACTAGTAAGTTGAGCTCCGTAGAATTTACTTTTATTTATATAATTAATATTTTTAACTTCTGGCTTATTAACTTTAAGGTTAACAGAGATGAAATTATTTTTATTTAACCATTTAATAGTGTTTCTAAATCCAATTAAATTCCCTCCATTTTCGACCCAATTTTTTAAACTCTTTACTGTAGATTTATTATAATTATGCGTTCCATTAACAAAAATCATTGTGTTGTATTTTTCTAAATCTATCTTTGGTAAAGAACTAGATTTAATCTTAGTGACAGGAATTTCATATCTAGTGTCTAATAAGTGCCATATCTCTCCAGCATCATAACTTGTTACTCCATCACCAACTATTAACCCAATTTTTGGAATGTTAATGTTTTTAAAGCTATTACTTCCTAAATCAATTCCTGTAGTTTTACTTGAGTTTATACCGTAAAAGTTAATTCCAGAAAAGCTAGTAATCTCATCTAGTATTCTATTTATTTCCTCAATACTTTTAGTTTGATTTTTTAATGGAATTAATATTGTTCCATAATCAAATTTGTTATCATTAATTTCAAACTTTTCAGTTGCGACTTTAACTCTTAAATTATTTTTTAATAATTTATATAGAGCTTTGGGAGTGTAGTAGTCGTCCCAAGAGAAAAGATAAGCATAATCACTTTTTGAGATAATTTTACCTTTAGGTTTATTGAAATTAAAACTGTTTGTTTCTTCTTTTAAAATTAAATCAGAATATTCTAAATCAAATGAATGTAAAAATGACCATGCAGAAACGTCATAAAACAAGCTGTCCTTAAATTTTGTTCGATTTTCTAGCATAGCATTAATTAATCTAGAATTCTTTTGATTCTTAGGGATTAAAAATGAATTTTCTTGTTCAAATTCTATTCCATTTACAATTCGGTTCTTTTTTAATTTTTTTATTTCAATTTTATGTTTTTTTAATATCTCATAAAAGTGAAATAATTTTGATTTATCTTTTTTATCTCCAACAATTGTATAATTATTTTTATTCTTATTTGCAATTTTGATTGAATTAACAAAAAAATCATATTGATAATCCAGTAATTCTGTTTTTAATCCAATTGATGCATCTAATGTTGATAGTGAAGTCATCAACTGATTTTTAATTGTAAAAGGAAAAGATATTTCTCCATTTATGCTTTCCTGTAAGTGTCCTCTTGAACTGCCTTGTTCAAACAATATTCCAATTCCTCCGTTTATATCAGGAAATGTAGATCCTTTTCCATAATAAAAGTCATCATAATCTTCTTCACTATAAAATAAAGAACCAATTTCACTTAATTTTTTTTCATGATATTCTCCAATTTTAGCCGTTAGAATTTGATTTTTTTTAGGTGTCAAAGGATTTACCCTTGATGGAATTCCAGGTTGGTAAAAAAAGGTTGAATTAGTTCCCATTTCATGATGATCAGTTAGGACATTTGGATACCATTTATGAAATGTTTCAATTCGAACATTTGACTCAGGTAATTGTACTGGTAACCAATCTCTATTCATATCAAACCAATAGTGATTTGTTCTTCCTTTTGGCCAATTTTCACTAAATTCTCTATCGTTACTGTCTGAATTTAAGTAAAGACTTTTATTTGTATTTGCCCAATGAGCAAATCTCTGAAGTCCGTCAGGATTAAAAGAGGGATCAAGTAAAATAATAGAATTATTTAATTGATTAATTAGTTTTGGGTTATTAGATGCTGCTAGATAATAAGCATATAATAAAGCAGCATTACTTCCACTTGGTTCATTACCATGAATTGAGTAACCTTGGTAAATTATTATTGGTCTTTTATGTGATTGTTTTTTGATAGTACCATCTGTAAAAGAAATATGATTTTCTCTAATTTGATTTATTTTATTTAAATTTTCTTTTGACGATACAGTTAACAATAACAATGGTCTTCCCTCGTATGTTTTCCCTCTGTCTTCAATTAATATTCTTGGTGATGAGTTAGCGAGTGCATACATGTATTGAACAAGTCTGTCATGACTAACATGAGAAGAACCAACTTCATTTTTTCCTAATAAAAATGAACTTGGCTTAGGTATTTTTGGATCAAAATGTTGTAATTCATCACCAAAATAATAGTAAAGATCTAGCTTGTCTTGAGAAAAAATATTAGTACTTATTAATAAAAGTAAAAAAACAATTTTTCTCATTATTTTAAATTTTAAATATCATCAAAATCTACATCAGTGAAATTTTCTTTTTCTACTTCTTTTTCTACTTCTTTTTCAACTTTATCTTCAGTCAAATCAGATTCAACATATTCTTCTTTCTTAAAATCTTTTTGATGAATTTCACTAATAACTTCTAAACCTTTTTCATCTAAAATGTATTTAGTCATTTCGTTTAAAAGGTCTGTAAAACCTTCAAAATCTTCTTTGTAAAGGTAAATTTTATGTTTTTTGAAATAGAAAGAACCGTCTTCATTGGTGAATTTTTTACTTTCGGAAATAGTTAAATAATAATCTCCAGCTTTTGTGGATCTTACATCAAAAAAATAAGTTCTTCTACCTGCTCTAAGGATTTTAGAATAAATATCGTCAGCTGCATTATACTTTTTTTCTTCCATCTTATGTATTATTTAACTCAAAAATGAATAAAAAAAATAAACTCACCAAATATTAATTAATATCTTTTTCTTTAGATTGTTTGGAGTAAGTTTCGAAATACATTTTCTTTTGCTTCATTAATTCTTTGTGAGTTCCAAAACTCTCAATAATTCCTTTATTAATTACTAGTATTTTATCACAATTTTTTGATGTTGATATTCTATGAGTAGAAATAAAAACAGTTATATTTTTAGTTATAGTACTTAGATTATTTATAATTCTCTCCTCGGTTTGAGTATCAACTGCAGAAAGACTATCATCTAAAATCAGTATTTTAGGTCTCTTAATTACGGCTCTAGCAATTGCTAGTCTTTGTTTTTGCCCACCAGAAAGATTTACTCCTCTTTCACCTAATAATGTTTTGTACTGGTCTTTAAATATTTTGACGTCTTTAGAAAGACATGCTATCTTAATACTTTCTTCTATCTCATTTTGTGAAGCGTCTTCTTTTCCAAATCTTAAATTATTCTCAATTGTATCCGAAAACAAAAATGTTGATTGAGGAACATATCCAATAGAACCTCTTAAGTTTTTTAAACTTATTTCTGTCAAATTATTAGCTCCAATAGATATGTGTCCTTTATCTGGTTCATAAATTCTTGAAAGTAATTCTAAAATTGTAGTTTTTCCTGAACCAACATCACCCATTATAGCAATGCTATCTCCCTGATTTACAATAAAAGAAACTTTATCTAAAGCCTTTATATTAGTCTCTTTATAAGTATATGAAACTTTGTTAAATAATATATCTCCTTCAACTTTAGATTTTGATTCTATTTTGTTTATTAATTTATTCGGAATGTTTAAAAATTCATTAATTCTTTTTTGGGAAGCTTCAGCTTGTTGAACTATTGAAGTAACCCAACCTACAGTAGCTACAGGCCAAGTCAACATGTTTACATAAATTATAAATTCTGCTAATACACCTAATTCTATTATCCCGTTCATATATTGATTGCCACCAATATAAATAACCAGTATATTACTAATTCCAATAAGCAGAATCATTAATGGAAAAAACCAAGATTGAATCTTGACTAAAGACATATTTTTATCTTTACTATCGCTAGCTAATTTTTCTAGTTTTTGATTTGTAAAGCTCTCTATAGTGTAGGTTTTTATTATTTTAACGCCGCTAAAAGCTTCTTGAGTAAAGGTTGTTAATTTCGATAGATATTCTTGAACAATTTTACTTCGAATATTAATGATTCTACTGATTTTATAAATTATAACAGAAAGAATTGGCAACGGAATTAAAGTGTAAAGTGTAAGTTTAGGAGCTACGCTAAGCATATAAGAAACTACTATTATAAATAAGGTTACAGTATTTATTGTGTACATAATTGCTGGACCCACATACATCCTTACCTTGCTAACATCTTCACTTATTCTATTCATTAAATCTCCTGTTCGATTATTCTTGTAAAAATCAAAATCTAGATTTTGATATTTATCATAAATTATATTTTTTAAATCAAATTCAATAAATCTTGAAACATTAATTATCATTTGACGCATTATAAACGTAAAAACACCAGCCACTATAGCTGAGCCAATAATTAGTAAAATATTGATAATTAATTTTTCCTTTAAAACATCTAGTTCTATTGAAGATGAGAGAACATAATTTTCAATCAAAGTTATAGAATTACCAACAAGATTTGGGGCAACTAAAGCAAAAATTCTTGCAGCTACAGTTATAAAAAAACCAACAATTAGTTTAATTCTGTATTTATATAAAAATTTATTAAGAAATTTTAATTCTCTCATTATAATTGAATTCAAATATACATCAATGTTCATTTAATTCTTTATAATCTTTATCTTGATTTTTGAAAAAATAAAAGTAGTTTTGCTCAAAATAATAAAAGTTCTTTTAAATGTTAAACAGGCGTCAATTAAGAATAAAAGCTTTGGAGAGTGTTTATGCATATGACAAGTCTTTGGATAAGAATATCGATTTTCAAATAAGTTATTTTTTAAAATCAAATAAAAATTTTTTTAAGTTATATGTAACCTGTTTTTCCTTACTTAAGGAGCTGCATCTTTTTGCAAATGAATTACATTTAAAAAATCAAAAAAAATATATTAATAAAGATTCTGATCTTAATCTTGAAAAATTTTGTAATAATTCAATATTAAAACGCATAAATTCAAATGATTTTTTGTCAAAAAAAATTGAAAAATTAGGAGTTAATTATTGGTATACTCATTCTGAACTAATTTCATCAATTTGGAATGACATTATTGAGAGTGAAATATCTTTTAAGTACTTGAATGATGAAAATAAAAGTTTTGAATTAGACAAATCTTATTTAACTAATTTGTTTAGAAAAGTAATAGCTTCAAATAAAAAATTATATGATTTTTTTGAAGACACTGAAATATCTTGGATTAATGATTTGCCTCTTGTCAATTCATTAGTTTTAAGCTCTATAAAGAACAGTAAAAAATCTTCTAAAAATATCCTTTTGATGACTGATATTTATAAGAACGATGAAGATGCTGAATTTGGTGTTAAATTACTTAAGTCTGTTATAAATAATAAAGAAACTTTACAAGACTATATTTCTAAAATTACTTTAAACTGGGACAATGATAGGATTGCACAAATAGATTTAATTTTATTAGAAATGTGTTTGGCTGAATTTTTATTTTTTAAATCAATTCCAGTAAAAGCGTCTATAAATGAATACCTTGAAATTGCTAAAGAATACTCTAGTAAAAAGAGTAATATTTTTATTAATGGAATATTAGATAAGTTGTCTAAAGATCTTTCTAAGAACGGCACTTTGAAAAAGAATAAAAGAGGTATGCAATAATTTACTATTTTTGAACTTTAATTATAAATAAATATGAAATTCAATAAACAAACAATTCAAACGTCTTTAATCTCATTTGTAATAGCTTTTTCCATCTCATTTTTCTTTACATCTTGTGAATCAGACCCCTCAAAAAAAATTAAAGAAGAGAATGTTGTATCAACTAAGGATAGATTAAACAATGCTACAGATTTTCCTGAAATTAAATTTGAAAAAGTAAGTCATGATTTTGGAGAAATCCAAGAAGGTGTTTTGGCGGAAACTGTGTTTACTTTTACTAATGTTGGTAAATCTGATTTAATTATATCCAATGCATCTGGAAGTTGTGGTTGTACAGTTCCTGATTATCCAAAAGACACTCCAATTAAGCCTGGAGAAGGAGGCACAATAAACGTTAAATTTGATTCTTCAAATAGACCTGGTTTACAAAGAAAAGCAGTAACGTTAATCACAAATACAGCTAAAGGAAAACAAATTCTAAATATTAAATCTATAGTAATTCCTAAATCTTAAAAACATGGATCCGATTGCATTATTATTATTTTCAGGGGCTCTTATCTTCTTAATGATTATTGGTCCAATGAGAAAACAGAAAAAAGAAAAGAATTTCATAACACAGCTTAAAAGAGGAGACCGAGTTATAACCAAAAGTGGTTTACATGGAAAAATTATTGAAATAGTTGAAGGAAGTGATTCTTGTGTGTTAGAAACTATGGCTGGAAAAATAAGATATGAAGTTTCTGCAATATCTCACGAAATGAGTGCAAAATTGAATACCAAGGTTACTAAAAAATAATTTAATTTTAAATTGATATATAAATCAATAATCCGACCATTGCTTTTTCGATTTGATGCGGAAAAAATTCATGATTTTACATTTTCATCTCTTAAACTTTTAAGTTTTATTCCTTTTCTTTTCTATTTTTTAGAAAAGTTTTTCAAGATTAATCATCCACTTTTAAAAACAAAACTTTTTGGCATTGACTTTCCAAATCCTGTTGGATTAGCTGCTGGTTTGGATAAGAATGCTAAATTAATCAATCAATTTTCTAGTTTAGGTTTTGGATTTATAGAAATTGGAACAGTTACTCCAAAATCACAATCCGGTAATCCTAAAAAAAGACTTTTTAGACTTTTAAGTGATGAGGGTATTATAAATAGAATGGGTTTTAATAATGATGGAGTTGAGGCAATTGCATCTAGACTTAAGAAAAAGGGTGATGTTATTGTTGGGGGAAATATAGGAAAGAATAAAATTACACCAATTGAAAATGCTGTTTCAGATTATTTAATTTCTTTTGAGTATTTATTTGACTTAGTAGATTATTTTGCAATAAACGTAAGTTCTCCAAACACTGAAAACTTAAGAGATCTACAGAATAAAGACAATCTTATTTCTTTATTAAGTGCAATTCAAAAGAACAATCATACCAAAAACAACCCCAAACCAATATTATTAAAAATTGCACCTGATTTGTCAAATGATCAATTGTTAAGTATAATCGATGTTGTTAATCAGACTTCAATTGACGGAATTATAGCCACAAACACAACTATTGAAAGGAAAAACCTAAAATCTTCAAAAACTTTAATAAAAGAACAAGGAGGTTTAAGTGGAGCTCCATTAACAAATAGGTCAACAGAAATTATTAGATTTTTACATAAATCTAGCAATGGTAAAATTCCTATAATAGGAGTAGGTGGTATTATGAATCCAAATGATGCGATTGAGAAAATTAAAGCAGGTGCTTCCCTTGTTCAGCTATACTCTGGCTTTGTTTATAGTGGACCTAGTATTGTTAGGCAAATAAACAAGACAATACTAGATTTTAGATTAAATCAATAGTCATTTTTTTTTATATTTAGATTAAAATCAAGATTTTGAAAAAAATTGAAAACTATATTGCTAAAAATATTAATGAATACAACGATTTATACAACGAAAGTCTAAGTAATCCTCAAAATTTTTGGAGTGAAATTGCTTCTACTTTTAGTTGGAGAAATAAGTGGACAAAAACTTTAGAATATGACTTTAATAAACCTGAATTTAAATGGTTTTTAAATGGAAAGTTAAATATAACTGAAAATTGTTTAGATAGACATGTTCAGAGAAATCCAAATAAAACTGCAATATTATTCGAGCCAAATGATCCAAACGAAGCGGCTCAAAAAATTTCATATAAAGAATTACACAGAAGAGTGTGTGTTTTTGCAAATGTTTTAAAAAGTAAAAGCATTAAAAAAGGCGATAGGGTTTGTATTTATATGCCAATGGTCCCTGAACTTACTGTAGCTGTCCTAGCGTGTGCAAGAATAGGTGCTGTACATTCTGTGGTTTTTGCCGGATTTTCAGCAACTGCTTTAGCAGCTAGAATTAAAGATTCCCAGTGTAAAGTTTTATTAACTGCAGATGGAAGTTTTAGAGGATCTAAGTTAATAGATTTAAAATCTATAGTTGATGAGGCTTTACTTGATTGTAATTCCATTACATCTACTATTGTCTTAAAAAGGATTGGTAGTAAGATTAAAATTAATATTAATGAGTCATGGTGGCATGAAGAGATAAAAAATGTTTCAGATTATTGCATTGCTGAGGAAATGGATTCCGAAGATATGTTGTTTATTTTGTATACATCTGGATCAACTGGAAAACCAAAAGGTATGGTTCATTCGTGTGGGGGATATATGGTATATTCATCATATACTTTTTTAAATGTATTTCAATATAATCCTAATGATATTTATTGGTGTACAGCTGACATTGGTTGGATAACGGGCCATAGTTATATAGTTTATGGACCTTTACTTTCTGGAGCAACCTCTGTTATGTTTGAAGGAGTTCCTTCTTATCCGGACTTTTCTAGGTTTTGGAATATAGTGGAAAAACATAAAATAACACATTTTTATACTGCTCCAACAGCAATTAGAGCTCTAGCAAAACATCCTATTTCTTTAGTTGAAAGTAATGATCTCTCTTCTTTAAAAGTTCTAGGAACAGTTGGTGAGCCTATAAATGAAGAAGCTTGGAACTGGTATGACAAAAATGTGGGTAAATCAAAATGTCCAATTGTTGATACTTGGTGGCAGACTGAAACTGGAGGAATTATGCTTTCTTCACTTGCTGGAGTAACAAAAGATAAGCCAACATATGCAACCAAACCAATGATTGGTATTCAACCTGTTTTATTGGATAAGGATGGAAAAGAAATTATAGAATATGGAAAAGAAGGGATTTTAGCTATAAAGTATCCATGGCCCTCAATAGCAAGAACTATTTATGGCAATCATGAAAGATATAAGAATGTATATTTTACAGCTTATCCAGGTTATTATTTTCCTGGAGATGGAGCATTAACAGATAGCGAAGGAAATTTTAGAATAACTGGAAGGGTTGATGATGTTGTAATTGTTTCTGGTCATAATTTAGGTACTGCACCAATTGAGGATGCAATTAATCTCCATAAAAATGTTGTTGAAAGTGCAGTTGTTGGTTATCCTCACGAAATAAAAGGTAATGCGTTAAGAGCTTTTGTTATACTGTTGAAAAATGATTCCAATGTAGATATGGCAAAAGAAATAAAGGACTTGATTTCAAAAACTATTGGACCAATTGCTAAACCAGATATAATTCAGGTAGTTCCAGGTCTTCCTAAAACAAGGAGTGGAAAAATAATGAGAAGGATTTTAAGAAAAATAGCTTCTGGAGAAAAGGAAAATTTTGGTGATATTTCCACATTGTTAAACCCTGAAATCGTTGATAAAATCGTTAAAAGTTCTTAATTAATATATATCTACTTAAAATAACTAAAGTCTTCGCCTTCTTTGATTGTAAGTAAGGTTTCGTAAATTAATTTGATAACGTTTTCGACATCGTTTCTCTGAACCATTTCAACAGTTGTGTGCATATATCTTAATGGTAGAGATATTAAAGCAGAGGCTACTCCTCCATTACTGTAAGCAAAAGCATCAGTATCTGTACCAGTGCTTCTAGATGAAGCATGTCTTTGAAAAGGGATTTTGTTTTTTTCTGCAGTTTCTATAATTCTTTCTCTTAATTTATTTTGAATAGCAGGTGCATAAGAAATAACTGGTCCAGCCCCCATAGTATTATCACCCTGAGATTTTTTATTAATCATTGGAGTAGAAGTATCGTGACATACATCAGTAACTATAGCAATATTTGGCTTAATTCTTTGAGTGATCATTTCTGCTCCTCTTAAACCAATTTCTTCTTGAACTGAATTAGTTACATATAAACCAAATGGTAAGGTTTTTTTATTTTCATGTAATAACCTAGCGACTTCTGCAATCATAAATCCTCCAGCTCTATTATCTATTGCTCTGCAAACAAACTTATTTTTATTTAAAACATGAAATTTATCAGGATAAGTTATAACGCATCCTACATGTATTCCCATTTTCTCAACTTCTTTTTTATCTTTTGCTCCCACATCAATAAAAATCGTATCCATACTTGGTTGTTCTTCTTTACCTGGTTTTCTTGTATGAATTGCAGGCCACCCAAACACACCTTTAACTAATCCATTTTTAGTATGAATATCAACCCATTTTGATGGCGCAACTTGATGATCACTTCCTCCATTTCTTATAACATATATAAGACCATTGTCTGTTATATAGTTAACATACCAAGATATTTCATCAGAATGTCCTTCAATTACAACTTTGAATTTTGCTTTAGGATTAATTACTCCAACAGCAGTTCCATAAGTATCTGTTATAAATTCGTCAACATAAGGCTTTAAGTAATTCATCCATATTTTTTGACCTTCCCATTCATATCCTGTTGGTGAAGGGTTATTTAAATACGTTTCTAGAAATTTTAAAGATTTACTATTTAAGATTTTTTTATCTGACATTTAATATATTTTGAATCAAAAATACATAATTACTTAAATATATTGGTGTAATTTTAAAAAATGAAAAATTTAATTTTTTTTCTAATCTTTATATCAGGATTAAAGTCATATTGTCAAGTAGATAATAATGATGTAATGATAATGATAGAAGGTGATTCTATTGCATCAAGTTCCATTGATCTAGAAGAAATCGTTATTTTTCCAAAATTGGTTTTTAATAATTACAAAGAAAAATTAAGATATTATACAATTAAAAAAAAGACTTTAAAAGTTTATCCATACGCAATAGTAGCTTCTGAAAGATTGACTAAGTTAAATGAAAGGTTAAAATTAATCGATTCAAGATCAGCAAAGAAAAAATATACCAGGTTAGTTGAGAAATATATTGAAAATGAATTATCTGCGCAGTTAAAAAAGTTAACAAGAACAGAAGGTCAAATTTTAATTAAATTAATTTATAGAGAAACTGGTGAAACTGTGTATGATTTAATTAAAAAATTAAGAAATAGATTTAGAGCCTTCTCTTACAGTTCGTTAGCTAAACTTTTTGATATTTCAATCAAAATAGAGTACGATCCCTCTAATAACGATGAAGACGCTATTATTGAGGATGTTTTAAAAAGAGCTTATGGCGATAAGTCTATATTATTAGACATAAAACAAGTAAATAATTAGCTTTTTTTTCAATATCTATATGAGTAAGAATGATGATATTTGATAAATATTTTAATTTTTTATAATTAAAGTTTGTGGGATTGAAAAAGCAGTGTATATTTGCACTCGCATTACGGAAGATGTAGTGCCTAAGTTCATTGAAAATATTGAGATAGACAGCGTAAAAATTATGTTTACATAATTATTGAATTAAGTAAGACCATTTTGAGTACAATTCCATCAGATTTAAGTTGTTAAAATTATTTAAAGTTTTACAATGAAGAGTTTGATCCTGGCTCAGGATGAACGCTAGCGGCAGGCCTAATACATGCAAGTCGAACGGTAACATTGGTGCTTGCACCAGATGACGAGTGGCGCACGGGTGCGTAACGCGTATGCAATCTACCTTTTACTAGAGTATAGCCCAGAGAAATTTGGATTAATCCTCTATAATATCTTTAAGTTTCATGACTTTTAGATTAAAGTTTTAACGGTAAAAGATGAGCATGCGTCCTATTAGTTTGTAGGTGAGGTAACGGCTCACCTAGACTACGATAGGTAGGGGCCCTGAGAGGGGGATCCCCCACACTGGTACTGAGACACGGACCAGACTCCTACGGGAGGCAGCAGTAAGGAATATTGGACAATGGACGAAAGTCTGATCCAGCCATGCCGCGTGCAGGATGAAAGCCCTATGGGTTGTAAACTGCTTTTATACAGGAAGAAACACTCGTACGTGTACGAGCTTGACGGTACTGTAAGAATAAGGACCGGCTAACTCCGTGCCAGCAGCCGCGGTAATACGGAGGGTCCGAGCGTTATCCGGAATCATTGGGTTTAAAGGGTCCGCAGGCGGTCTTTTAAGTCAGAGGTGAAAGCCTACAGCTCAACTGTAGAACGGCCTTTGATACTGAAAGACTTGAGTTATTATGAAGTGGTTAGAATGTGTGGTGTAGCGGTGAAATGCATAGATATCACACAGAATACCGATTGCGAAGGCAGATCACTAATAATATACTGACGCTCATGGACGAAAGCGTGGGGAGCGAACAGGATTAGATACCCTGGTAGTCCACGCCGTAAACGATGGATACTAGCTGTTCGTCTAACATTGGTTAGATGAGTGGCTAAGCGAAAGTGATAAGTATCCCACCTGGGGAGTACGGTCGCAAGACTGAAACTCAAAGGAATTGACGGGGGCCCGCACAAGCGGTGGAGCATGTGGTTTAATTCGATGATACGCGAGGAACCTTACCAGGGCTTAAATGTAGTGGGACAGGTCTAGAGATAGACCCTTCTTCGGACTCATTACAAGGTGCTGCATGGTTGTCGTCAGCTCGTGCCGTGAGGTGTCAGGTTAAGTCCTATAACGAGCGCAACCCCTATCGTTAGTTGCCAGCGAGTAATGTCGGGAACTCTAACGAAACTGCCAGTGCAAACTGTGAGGAAGGTGGGGATGACGTCAAATCATCACGGCCCTTACGTCCTGGGCTACACACGTGCTACAATGGCCGGTACAGAGAGCAGCCACTTCGCAAGAAGGAGCGAATCTATTAAAACCGGTCTCAGTTCGGATCGGAGTCTGCAACTCGACTCCGTGAAGCTGGAATCGCTAGTAATCGGATATCAGCCATGATCCGGTGAATACGTTCCCGGGCCTTGTACACACCGCCCGTCAAGCCATGGAAGCTGGGGGTGCCTGAAGTCGGTAACCGCAAGGAGCCGCCTAGGGTAAAACTAGTAACTGGGGCTAAGTCGTAACAAGGTAGCCGTACCGGAAGGTGCGGCTGGAACACCTCCTTTCTAGAGAAAGACGACTGAATTTGAAGAAATTCAACAAAAAATGTGTTTTACTTATGCTGTCCATCTTATTTTTATAATCTATCGTTAGAGTCTCGTAGCTCAGCTGGTTAGAGCGCTACACTGATAATGTAGAGGTCGGCAGTTCGAGCCTGCCCGAGACTACTATTTGATAGATCGTTTATGGAAATCTAGGGCTGAAAATCTTTATTTTTTTTTCATTCTATTTTTTCAGAATGGGGGATTAGCTCAGCTGGCTAGAGCGCCTGCCTTGCACGCAGGAGGTCATCGGTTCGACTCCGATATTCTCCACAAAGGTTTTGTTTTTATATAAACCGTACGTTCATTGACATATTGAAATATTTAAGATACATAAAATAAAAGGTATAAATTATTGATCGAGCCGATTAATAATTTGTACGAGCAAAGTAAATAAATTACAATTTTAAGAGAAAGTAAAGTTACGATAGGCTAATTAAGGGCGTATGGGGAATGCCTAGGCTCTCAGAGGCGATGAAGGACGTGATAAGCTGCGAAAAGTTACGGGGAATGGCACACACATTTTGATCCGTAAATATCCGAATAGGGCAACCTGGTTATTTGAAGAATAATCATCCATCTTGTAT
>CASIBD010000009.1:55000-98636 GCA_949372825.1 uncultured Flavobacteriaceae bacterium
AAAAATTTTTTATTACTTGAGCTTTAAAACCAACGATAAGTTCTAACCAATTAGCAGATAGATTATCAAAAGAAATTGGATTTTCTATATTATTTTGATTCCAGTATTGATCAATATTATATATAGTAAATGAATTTAATTGGTGATCAAATTTTGAAGAACCAAACCTAAAACCAACGTATATTTCATTTTCTAGATCTTGTAAATTTTTAAATACATTATAATTTATTCCAGCTTTAAAAAAAGTTCCTTTGGTATTAAAGTTTAAAACCTCATTTTTTATAAATTTTTCTTCATTTCCTAACTCAAATGCTATATGAATTTTTTCAAAAAGTCTGTAATCACCAATAATGACTAGACCTTTATAATCTGACTCTGTTAACATTCTGATTTGTTTACTAAAATCAATTCCTAGTTTTATCCCATAAGTTGATTTATAAAGACTATCATTGATTTTTTCTTGTGAAAAAATACTAGAACAATAAATTACAGTTAAAAAACTAATGAAATATTTTAACATGTATAGTTTTTTCATCTATTATATTATTATTAATCAAATCAGTATCTAGAATCCAATTATTCGAATCATTTTCAATAATTAAATTTTTTAGTTCATATGTTGTTTTAAAACCACATGCACGACTTATATATTCCCAATTATAATTGTAATTTATGTATAAATGATCATTATTTCCAGAGTTGGAGGTATTTTCATTAAAATCTTTTGTTAAACTGTATATCGTTAGATTATTCTAAATTTTTTAAAGGAATTCCAATTGAGTCAATTGTTTGGTAAATATATACTTCTTCATTATTATGTCCTTGAATTTTTAAATTGGTTACTTCTTTTAATTCTCCAGTAGTTTTGTCATAAAAACCTATTATAAGTTTAGGTGTATCTTCAATAGATGTAAGACATATGTCATCTGGTTCACACGAAAGTAAGAATACAAATAAACCTAATAGTATAAAATTTTTTTTAATAGTTTCATTTAAGTTCCAAAAGTACAATATTTTCAACATGATCAGTATGAGGAAACATATCCACTGGTTGTACCTTGTTAATTGAATATTTTTCCTTTAATAATTCTAAATCTCGACATTGAGTAGACGGGTTACAGCTTACATAAACAATTCGTTGAGTATCTAATTTTAAAATTTCATTAATTACATCTTTATGCATTCCTTCTCTTGGAGGGTCTGTAATAATCACATCAGGTTTTCCGTGTTTTAAAATAAAATCATTTGTAAAAACATTTTTCATATCACCAGATTCAAATACTACATTATCAATCTTATTTTCCTTCGCACTATTTATTGCAGAAATTACAGCTTCTTCCACACTTTCAACTCCTACAACTTTTTTAGAATTTTTTGCAACAAATTGAGTGATTGTCCCTAACCCTGAATAAAGATCATAAACAATTTCATTTTTTTTAATATCAGCATATTTTAATATTAGCTCATATAGTTTTATAGTTTGATGAATATTTGTTTGAAAAAATGATTTAGGATAAATTTTGAATGTCAATGAATTAATTTTTTCTTCTATATAGTTTTTTCCATGAAACAGTTTTATATCTCTATCATATATACTATCATTTTCTTTATCATTAACTGTGTATAGCAGAGAGTGAATCTCAGCAAACGAATTTTTTAAAAAATTCATCACTAAATTTATATTTTTTTGATCATTTTCATAAAACTGAACTAAAACCATAAATTGATTCAGACTTGTGTTTCGTATTGTAAGAGTTCTGAGTAATCCCTTTCTTAATCTTGTATTATAGAAAGAAAGGTTATTTTCAATTGCAAATTGTTTTATCGATAACCTAATTTTATTTGATGGTTCGTTTTGAAGGTGACACTTTTCAACATCTACTATTTTATCCCACATCCCAGCTTTGTGAAAGCCTATTCCTCTTCTATCAATTTTGTCATCGCTATTTTTGATTTCAGCTTCTGTTAACCATTTGTTTTCAGTAAAAGAGAATTCAAGTTTATTTCTATAAAAAAATTGATTATCGCATTTTACTATAGAGTTTATTTTAGCATCATTAAAGATTCTTGTTATTGAATGTTTGATTTTATCTTCTTTTAACTTGGTCTGTGTATCGTATGAGATGTTTTGTAATTTACACCCTCCGCACACACCAAAATGTTTACATGTTGGATCAATCCTGTTTTTTGAATATGAGTGATATTTTATAATATTTCCTAAAAAATAATTTTTTTTCTTCCTGTAAGTTTTTATATCTACCACATCACCAGGCACCCCGTTTTTCACCATTAAAACTATTCCTTCATCTGATTTAGCAATACTTTGTCCCTTTGATCCTAAATCAAAAATTTTAACCGAAAGGAATATTTTGTTTTTAGACATTCAGCAAATTTAAAATGAAAAAATAGATATTATTAATTATATTTAAGTTAATCGTAAAAAAATTAGATTATGAAAGAAATTCTAAAAATTACTCTGTCTTTGATTTTTGTTTTTTCAATGACAAATTCATTTTCACAAAAAAACAAAAAAGATTTAAAAAATGAATCAAGCCTTTATTCAGGCCTTAAATTTAGATCTGTTGGACCTGCTTTTATGTCAGGAAGAATTGCAGACATAGCTATTAATCCTAAAAATGAAAATGAATGGTATGTGGCAGTGGGTTCGGGTGGTGTTTGGAAAACATCTAATTCGGGAACTACTTGGTCAGCTTTAACAGATGATCAACCATTTTATTCTACCGGAAGTATTACAATTGACCCTAATAACAGTAATACAATATGGTTAGGTACAGGTGAAAATGTAGGTGGAAGACATGTTGGTATTGGAAAAGGAGTATTTCAGTCGAAAGATGGTGGAAAAATATGGAAAAATAAAGGTTTAAATAAATCTGAGCACATTTCAAAAATTATAGTGAATAAAAATGATTCTAATACTGTTTTTGTTGCCTCACAAGGCCCTCTTTGGTCAAGCGGAGGTGACAGGGGACTTTATAAATCCGTTGATGGTGGTGAGAGTTGGAGTTTAGTTTTGAGTGTTAACAAATGGACAGGAGTAACCGATGTAGTTGTAGATCCAAGAGATGAAAATATTATGTATGCTGCGACTTGGCAAAGACACAGAAATGTTGCGGCATACATGGGTGGAGGACCAGGAACTAAATTATTTAAAAGCACCGACGGGGGTGATTCCTGGAGACAATTAAAAAACGGTTTACCAGTTGGAAAGCTGGGTAAAATTGGTTTGGCTATTTCTGAAATAAATCCTGATGTATTATATGCAGCAATTGAACTTGAGAGAAGAAAAGGAGCTGTATATAGATCATCTAATGGAGGAGAGAGTTGGAAAAAAATGTCCGATACAGTTTCTGGCGCTACAGGACCACATTATTATCAGGAGTTAGTCGCTTCTCCTCATCATTTTGATAAAATTTATCTAATGGATGTAAGAGTTCAAGTTTCTGATGATGGTGGAAAAACTTTTTATACAATGAGTGAAGGAAATAAGCATTCCGATAATCACTCAATGACATTTAAGAAAAACGATCCCAACTATTTACTTGTCGGAACTGATGGTGGAATTTATGAATCTTTTGATGACACTAAATCTTGGAAGTTTGTAAATAACTTACCATTAACTCAATTTTACAAACTTGCTGTGGATGACTCTTATCCATTTTATAATATTTATGGAGGAACTCAAGATAATAATACTCAAGGTGGACCAAGCCGTACTTTTAGATCGAATGGTATAGTAAATAGTGATTGGTTTGTTCTTCTTGGAGGAGATGGTCATCAACCAGCAACTGAGCCTGGAAATCCTAATATAGTTTATGCTCAATCTCAACAAGGGAATCTTCATAGGGTAGATAGAACAACTGGTGAAGCTGTATTTATTAAACCTTATTCTGGACTAAATGAAGACTTTGAGAGATTCAATTGGGATTCACCAATTCTAGTCAGTTCTCACAATCCAAAGCGTTTGTATTTTGGCTCTCAAAGAGTTTGGAAGTCAGACGACAGAGGAGACAGTTGGACTCCAATTTCTAAAGATTTAACAAAAAATGAGGAAAGGTTATCATTGCCTATTATGGGAAGACAACAGAGCTGGGATTCTGCTTGGGACGTTTATGCCATGTCAACTTATAACACAATAACCTCATTAAGTGAATCTATATTAGACCAAAATATTTTATATGCAGGAACTGACGATGGATTAATTCATAGTACTAAAGATGGAGGTTCTTCTTGGACATCTATTACTGTCGATAAGCTTCCAGGAGTTCCTGATTCTTCTTTTGTGAATGATATTAAGGCAGATCTTCATAATGATCAAGTCGCATACGTAGCATTAGATAATCACAAGTTTGGAGATTATAGTCCTTATTTATACAAAACTTCTAATGGAGGCAAGTCATGGAAGCCTATTATTAATGGATTACCAGAAGATACTTTTGTTTGGCGAATTGTTCAAGATCACATTGATCCAAACTTATTGTTTTTAGCCTCTGAATATGGGTTGTATTTTTCTAATAACCAAGGTGAAATGTGGATTAAGTTTTCAACTGGATTACCTACAATATCAGTAAGAGATTTAGTAATTCAAAAAAGGGAAAATGATTTAGTTTTGGCAACATTTGGAAGAGGATTTTATGTGTTAGATGACTTTAGTTCGTTAAGAAAATTTAATAAATCCAATAGCAATGAGGTTGTATTGTTTGATGTAAAAGAAGCACTTCAATATAATCCGATTAGATCAGGAACCTCAAGTCAAGGGTCATCTTATTATACATCTAAAAATCCACCTTATGGTGCTATATTTTCTTACAACTTACCTAATTCATACAAATCCTTAAAATCCCTTAGATCTAAAACAGAAAAAGAATTAGACAAATTAAATAAAGACATTCCTTTTGTGGGATGGGATGAATTGGATAAAGAAATTAATGAGACTAAATCTAAAATAATATTGGAAATTAGAGATGATAATGGAGATTTAGTAGATCGAATTAATGGTTCAACTAAAAAAGGTATTAATAGAGTTTCATGGAATCTTTCAAAACCTTTGCCAACAATACTGAATTCAAATTCTAGGTGGTCTAGATCATCTATTACAGTAGAACCAGGTAAATACTCAGTGCATCTTTTAGAATTAGTTCAGGGTGGTGTTAATGAATTAACCAAGAGTAAAACTTTTGATGTGAAAAGAATTAGAGAAAATGTATTAAAAAATCCTTTGAATTCTAAAATTGATGAATTCATATTAGAATTAAATAAATTTGAAATTGAGTATTCAGTTAAGATCTCTAATTACATTACGCATAAGAAAAAACAATCAAGTTTCGACAATACTTTGAGGTATGTAAAAAATATTGATTCTGATTTATTAAATAAATTAAACGAATTAAAAGATCAAATGAATTTAATTGATGTTTTACTTTATGGAAATAAATCAAAAAAAGAGATAATGGAAAAAGATATTTCTCTTGTTTCTGAAAGAATTTCTATTGCAAAAAGAGGTTTTTATGGTAATTCATATGGACCTACCAAACATCATATGGATAGTTTTGATATTGCAAAAGATCAATGGGATAGTATTTTACCAAGAGTTGATAAATTCATTAAAGCAGTTGATGTTTTAAGTAAAGATTTAGAACAATTAGGAGCTCCTAAAATTCTGAATTAACATATTTATTAACCAATAAATCAACAACCAAATTATAGGTTTTTATTCCTTTAGTTTGGTTGTTTGCTTTTAAATAAATATCATATGATTTTTTAAAGTATTTCTCTAAGGGATTTTTATATCTTTTCCAATTTTCAGATACTTCTTTATAATTCTTTAGCACTCCTATATTAATTTTATTAATTAATTCATTATATGTTTTTTTGTCATTTAAATACATTTCGTTTAACAAGTATTTTAATGCAAATGTACTTCCACTATAATTTACGTACTCATTTTTAGAATTTAGAGTAGCTTCAATACTTATATAATTTGCTTCGTTTTCAGCAGAATATCCTAGTTGATGAGCGATTTCGTGACAAATTGTAGTGGGTATATTTAATTTTGCAATATTAGTGTTTATATGAGCTTCTAGAGTAAAAGGATTTATATATCCACTAAAACCCATATAAGAAAGCGGTAAACTGAATAAAGATTTTTTTATAGTTGGATTTAACTTTTGATTTTTGTTATAACTAGAGTTTTTTATCGACTGCAAAGATTCAAGAAAAAGATAATTCTCAAATTTCACTGAAATTGAATCATTGTCTGAAATTTTTCTATGAATATCATTGGTTTTATTAATGAAATAAAGTGTAGTGTTTTTAAGTTGATTTAGGCTGTAATTTCTTGAAATTGTTAGTTTGTCTTTTAGTGAAATTCTGTGGTAATTTAGTCCCCATTGAATATTAAAAATCACATAAATTCCAAACAAAAATTGAAAGCAAATCTTTAAGTTTTTTCTTCTAGTGTTAGTGTTTTTAAGTTTAAGGAAAAAAACTATTGGGATAAATATGTATAAAAAATCTCCAAAAGAAAATTGGAATTCATTAAAAAACAATATTATATAATAAGAAATATTCTTGTAAACTAAATTAGAATAATAACTTTCAATAATATGAGGATGTCGTATTATAAATTGAAATGATAGTAAAACTAATACACAAAGTAAAAATGATTTTAATCTAAATAAAATAGATAAAAATTTCATTAATTATTTCAACTCTATAATTTCAACTTCAAAAATCAAATTTGATTTAGGTGGTATTTGCGGGCTTCTACCCATTTCACCGTAAGCAAGATAATATGGGAGAAAAAGAGTTGCTTTGTCACCAACATTAAGAAGTTTCAGCCCTTCTTTAAAACCAGATATCATAGAATCTTCTGGCCCTATTTTAGCTTCAATTGGAGAATAACCACCTTGATTTTTTTTAACAATATTTACGGTTTGATATTGTTCTGCAATTTCTAAAATACTAGTATCTAATAGAGAACCGTCTTCGAAATAAACTGCATAATGAGTCATTACGATTTTACTATCATTAACTTTTTTTGAGCTATCTGCTTTATAAGTTATAGTGTATTCTAATCCTGTATTCGTTTTCTTCGAATATGACTTTTCAGATTCATGTGCAGTTTTTTTACCTGTTCTTACGTCATCAATTAATGCTATTTTTTTTTCCTCCATCATTCGATCATCTTCAAAATGATTTGAGAATACTTTAGAAGCGTTAAAAGCTCTAGCTTCTCTACCTTTTCTTATAATTGAAACATTTTTTATTGTATCATTTTGTTCAATTAAATCCACTATCTCTATTCCATTAATAACTTTTCCAAAAACAGTATGTTTTCCGTTCAGCCATGGTGTTTCCTTATGAGTGATAAAGAATTGACTGCCGTTAGTTTTAGGGCCTGAGTTTGCCATTGATAATATTCCAGCAGAATCATGTATTAGATTTTCGTTAAACTCATCTTTGAAGTTGTAACCAGGTCCTCCACGACCAGTTCCAGACGGATCACCCCCTTGTATCATGAAATTCTCAATAACCCTATGAAAAATTAATCCATCATAGTACTTTTTACCTTTAAACTCGGAATTAACTTCTTTGTTTTTTCCTTCACTTAGTGAAACAAAATTAGCAACTGTAACAGGAGTTTCTTTAAATGTAAGATTAATTAGTATATCTCCTTTGTTTGTTTGAATATCAGCATAAAGTCCATCATTTAAGTCAGGATGAGTACTTACGCATGATGAGATTAGCAAAATAGATAATAAAATTATTGAATAAATATTTTTTTTCATTTCTTTAAATTAATTTTTCTTTGTATTTAGGTAGTGTTTTTAAAAATTTTTCAATTGCATTTTTAGTATTTCCTTCAAATCTTCCTCCGGAAGCATTAATGTGTCCTCCACCTGAAAAATTTTTACCAGCATATTCATTACATGGAAAAGTTCCTATTGATCTGAGTGATATTTTTACATTATTAATATTATTTACATCTTCTATAAAAATAGCACAAAAGACTACCCCTTCAAGAGAAAGCCCATAATTTACAATACCTTCAGAATCACCTTTTTTATAATTAAACCTTTCAAGTTCATCTCTATTTAGTGACATATAAACAGTGTTTAATTCTTTAATATGAGTTAAGCTATTCAAAGCAGCACCTAAAATTTTTAGCCTACTCACAGAGGAATCATTGTATACCTTGTTATAAATTAGATTGTGATCAATTTTTTTATTAAATAAATTAGAAATTATCTCATGAGTTCTAGATGTAACAGATGGGAATTGAAAAGATCCTGTATCAGTCATAATACCTAGGTAAAGGCATGATGATATGTCTTTGTTTAATTTATCTTCAAAACCAATGGATTCAAATATTTCGTAGAGCAGTTCGCATGTTGAACCTGTTTTGGGTTCAGAAAAAACCAAATCTGCATAATCTTTTGGATTCTGATGGTGATCAATCATAACTATTTTAGATCCTGATTTCTTTACAAATTCATTGAGTTCTCCAATTCTATTAAGATCATTAAAATCTAAAGTGAAAATTAAATCGGAATTTAATAGCGATTCCCTACATTTTTCTTCATCACTATCAAAATAAATTATATTGTTGTAACCAGGCGTCCAGTTTAAAAAATCTGGTGCTTTATTTGGACTAATTACATAACACGACTTATTGACTGAATTAAGCATGTTAAACAAAGCTAAACAGCTTCCAATTGCATCTCCATCAGGACTTGTGTGAGGAATAATAACAATATTTTCACTGTCATTGATTAACTCTTTAAGTTTTTTAATTTTTTCAAATTTCATTAACTCAAATATAAGAATTAGAATGAGATGAATTGATTAAAATTTATTCTCAATTTTGTACATTTGATATAAACTGTTTCGAATTGAAAGTCAATCTATTTAAACTTAATAAAAATAAAAGATTTAATTATAATCCTAGATATTTAAAAGATAAATCTATTGAGAATATTTATGATTTTGATTCTGTCTATGAAAAACAAAGAAATTACAGAAGTTCATATGATATTTCCTCTGTTTGGAAAGAAGATAGATTTGTTTCTAGAAATAGGTCTAATAGTTTTTTTTCTAAAACATTATTAATTATCCTTTTTTGCCTGGTGTTTGTATTTTTGTTCATAATAGATTTCGACCTTACTATATTTTACAAATAATATTTATGAGTATAATCAAACTTCTTCCGGATAGCGTAGCTAACCAAATCGCTGCTGGCGAAGTTGTGCAAAGACCTTCATCTGTTGTAAAGGAACTTCTTGAAAATTCTATTGACAGTGGAGCTAAAACTATTAAGTTAATAATAAAAGACGCTGGAAAAACCCTTATTCAAGTGATTGACGATGGGGTAGGAATGAATGAAGATGATTTAAAAAAATGTTTTTTTAGACATACAACATCAAAAATACGTAGCTCAAAAGATTTATTTTCCCTTGAAACAATGGGTTTTAGAGGAGAGGCTCTTTCTAGTATTGCTTCAGTTTCACATATGAGTATTGTTTCTAACCAAGACTCCAGTGATTCACTTGGATTTGAAATTAAATTAGACGGAGGTGAAGAAAAATCATTAAGTGAAGTTGTTTCTTCCAAAGGAACTTCAATATCAGTAAAAAACCTTTTTTTTAATATTCCAGCAAGAAGAAATTTTTTGAAATCTGATAATGTGGAATTAAAACATATTATTGACGAATTCCACAGAGTAGCATTAATTAATCATGACGTTAATTTTATTTTTACAAATAATAATAATGAGATTTTTAACCTTTCTAAGTCAATTTTTAAAGAAAGAATTATAAGGGTTTTTGGTAAATCGTCTAAACAGAAATTGATTCCGATAAATGAAGAAACTGAAATAGCGAAAATTAGTGGATTCGTTTTTAAGCCTGAATTCTCTAGAAAAACAAGATCAACACAATTTTTCTTTGTGAATAATAGATTTATTAGAAATAGTCATTTAAATCACGCTGTTAAAACAGCATATGAAGGTTTGATACAAGATAATTTGTATCCATCTTACTTCTTAAGAATTAATGTTCCTTTAAACTCTATTGACGTTAATATTCATCCTAATAAAACTGAAATAAAGTTCGATAATGATCAGTCTATTTATGCAATTTTAAAATCTTCGATTAAACATAGTTTGGGACAATTTAATATAGCGCCTACAATCGATTTTGATAATAATATTAACTTAAACACACCTTATTCTTACAAGAACAAGGTGGCGTCGATTCCAAAGGTTGATTATAATCAGGCTTTTAATCCTTTTGAAAACTTAACTAATCCTGTTGTTGTAAAGACCAAAGATTTTGATTTAAAAAATCTTAATGATTCAAATCACCAAGATCAATTCAATAATGAGCTTGAGCTTTTAAAAACTAATAACTTTCCTTCTTTTCAGATAAAATCTAAATATATCATAACAAAAACTAGTTCAGGTATTGTAATTATTGATCAAAAACGAGCTCATCAGCGTATTTTATATGAAAATTTTTTAAAAGAACTTTCTAATAAGGTTAATCCAATTCAAACTTTATTATTTCCTATTACTTTAGATTTTAATTTAGAAGAAATTAGAATGCTTAAGCTTATAGAGGCTCCGTTGATTCATTTGGGTTTTAAATTTAATTCATTTGGTGATGAGGGGATTGAAATTTCTGGAATTCATCCTTTTTTGGATCAAAGTCATATTCTTGAGTTGTTTCAGGAATTTTTAAAAAATAAAGATTATGGTCAAGATAACGCTACACATACATTGAATGACCTAATTGCCAAGCTTTTATCGAAGTACTCTTCGATTTCATCAAATGAAACTATTAATATAAAATTACAGGAATCTTTAGTAAATGACTTGTTTGCGTGTAAGGATCCTAATGTTTCTCCTTTTGGCAAGTTGATTTTTAAATTAATCTCTTTGGAAGAAATAATTAAAATATTTTAAAATATGAGATCAGTTCCTGAAACAATTAAGCAGCTTATTGTAATTAATATAATTTTTTACTTAGGATCACAATTTTTAGGTGACTTGAGTTATGATATTTTAGCATTACACTATTTTGAAAATGATAAATTTTTAATTTCTCAACTTATAACTCATATGTTTATGCACGGAAGTCCATCCCATATTTTGTTTAATATGTTTGGACTTTGGATGTTCGGTTCACCACTTGAGCAAATGTGGGGAAAGCAAAAATTTTTATTCTTTTATTTCTCTGCTGGTTTAGGCGCAGCTGCATTACAAATGTTTGTTTATAATTTCCAGGTTCAGACTCTATATGATGTTATTGAATTAAACAACTTAAGTTTAAGCAATCCTGATTTATTATTAAACTACATGAGTCAAAGCGATTACAATCAAGCTGTATCGTCCTTTAACAGCGTGATGGTGGGTGCTTCTGGTGCTATTTATGGGATTCTAGTTGCTTTTGCTTTTTCTTTTCCAAATTCCAAGCTTATGCTGTTATTCCCCCCAATACCTATAAAAGCCAAGTACTTTGTTCCTTTACTAATTCTAATTGATTTATTTTTTGGACTTTCATCTTTTTCAATTGGCTCAATAGCGCATTTTGCTCACATTGGAGGTGCATTAATTGGTTTAATAATGGTGTTGTATTGGAAAAAAAATCAATTTAATTCAAATAGATGGGATTGATAGATAAGCTAAAATACAACTTCATAAATTTAGATATTTTACAGAAAATCATATTAATTATGATTGTTTTTTTTGTAATACCATATTTAATAAACACAATTTTATTTCTTTTTAATTTAAGCGATTTTTCTATTATAAGCTTATTTGATGTTTCTCCAGATTTAATTGACTTATTGTCTAAGCCTTGGTCGTTAATTACTTATGGTTTTTTTCACTCAGATTTATGGCATTTATTTGGAAATATGATTATTTTGTATTTGAGTGGTTCAGTGGTGCTTAACTTGTTTGGAAATGAACGATTAATTAAAATTTTTATTTTAGGAGTATTATATGGCTCTATAGCTTATTTAATCAGTTACAATCTATTTCCAGCTTTTAATAACATAAAGTCTTCAATGATTGGATCTTCAGCTGGTGTTATGGCTGTTTTTATTTTTTTAGCATCTTATGATCCAAGTTATAGATTTAGAATTTTAACTTTTAATGTTAAAATTATTTATTTAGCCTCTTTTTTAATTATTCTTGATATTATTCAGATTCCCAACGGAAATTCTGGCGGACATATAGCACATTTAGGAGGAGCATTTCTGGGTTATTTATATCATAAAAAAATGATTCAAGGTGAAGAATATGGTAATTGGATTATTTATTTATATAATTATATTTTTAAGCGAAAAGAAAAATTTAAAAAGAGAAAACCCAGACAAAAAACATCTAAATCGAGAGCGGATGTTATTGTTCAGAAAAAAATTGACTCAATATTGGATAAAATTAGTAAATCAGGCTACGACAGTTTAACTAAGGAAGAAAAAGAAACTTTATTTAAGGCAGGTAAATCGTGATTTATAAAAAAAACAATACGTTTTTCAGTCAAATTATATATTTATTAAATATTACAGTTCTTCTATCGATAGGTATATGTTTTTTACTTGCAAATTATCATGTTGCTGCTTTGTCCTCGGTTTCTATTTTAATAATTTTTTTACCAGTACTCCTTTGTGTTAATTTTTTATTTTTTATTTATTGGATTATTAAGCTTGATCTAAGGTTTGTTTATTCTTTTTTAGTTCTTTTGATCTATATAGAAAAACCTATTTCATTTTTTGAAAACGATGTACTAGTTAATAAGCCAGAGGGCTTGCATGTTATGAGTTATAACGTAAGACTATTTAATCATTATAATTGGATAAAAGACAGTTCTGTAAGGGATAAAATAAAGTTATTTGTAAATGAAAAAAATCCTGAGTTTATTGCGATTCAAGAATTTCATAATGACTATAGAAATTTAATGAGCGGTTTCAGTTCTAGCCATTTTGGATTAAATGATGGAAATGTTGGTTTAGCAATATTTGGAAAAAGAAAAATGATTAACAAAGGGGAGGTGATTTCTAATGATGGTCGTATAATTGCTATTTATGTAGATTTTATAAAGCAAAGCGATACTTTAAGATTATACAACTCACATTTTAAGTCATACAATCTTAACCCCTTGTCTTTTAAAGCTAATAAAGAAACTTTTAAAGATGTAATAGGTAAAACGAAATTAGTATATGAAATTCAAAACAATGAGTGTTTGGAGTTAATTAATCATATGGAAAAATCGCCATATTCTTTAATCTTGGCAATTGATTTGAATAATACCCCAGACTCTTTTGTTTATAACGAAATTAATAATTCATATAGTGATTCTTACAGTCAAAATAATTTTGATTTTGGCGCTACATATGGATTTAGTTTTTTACCAATAAGGATTGATTATATTTTTTATTCTAAATTAATTAAAGTGAATTCGTATGAAATTCACAAGGTTAGATTGTCTGATCACAAGCCAATTAGTTCATTTTTAAAAATATAAAGCTTTAATATAGATTTAATATATTAAAATACTGAGAAATAGCATTTTAATTACTGAAAAAACTAAACGAACACCCCCCATAGTCTTTAGATTTATTAAAATTAACATGTTCGTTTAAGTTTAGTTTTTTTGAATGTTCTGCAATTATTACACCATTTTTATTTAAAAGATTTCGTTCAAAAATTAAATTAATTATTTTAAAATATTCATCAATTTTAAAAACATATGGAGGGTCAAAAAATATAATATCAAATTGTTCTAAACAACTCGTTAAATATTTTAATGTGCTATTTTTTGTCACTTTTAAATTAAAATTTAATTCATTTGAAATCTTATTAATAAACATAGTACAGTTTGAATTGTTATCCACACATCTAATATTTTTAACTCCTCTAGAAGCGAATTCATAGCTTATATTGCCGCTTCCTGAGAATAAATCAAGAACATTTAAGTCTTCAAAGTAATAACTGTTATGAATTATGTTAAAAACGGCCTCTTTAGATTGATCTGTGGTTGGTCTAACAGGAAGGTTTTTGGGAATTATAATTTTTTTACCTCTGTTTTTTCCAGAAATTATTCTCATATCACAATATTCTCTATGTCATACTCCGTATTCTTCATTTCTAAATTCTTTATAAACTTCGATAAATAATCGTAATAATTTTTAATTATTTTCTCTTCACCAATTAATTTCATTTTAGTTTCATTATTAATTAGTTTGTTTTGCTCTATTACAAATAGAATGAAATATAAAATATCATCTTTAGTTTCATAATCAAAAGTGTTATAATAATTTAATTCTTTTCCTTTAAATACAATTATATTCAAATAGCTTTTATTAATGTTAACATAAATTCTTGCTATTTTATCCTTAGGAGTATCAGAGTATAATTTTTTTAATAATACTGTAGAGTAGTGGAAGAATTCAAATGATCCGAATTTTTCAATTAAATAATTTGTGACATTCCCGTAAGTTATGAATACGTTATGAGCTTCAAATTCCTCAATGTAATCAAAAGATGCTGTATCGTTTTTAAGTAATCTTGAATTGAATTTAAGGTAGTCTAAACAATTTTCTTCATTAAAGAAGTCTTTTGGAACAAGAACGGACAGTTTGTTGTTTAATATTAATGTAACCTTTATAATATTTAATAAATTAAATTCATTTAATATATTTTTTAGTTCTGATAAAATTTCATTAATGTTGATTTTGTCAGGGAATACGGAATTACTTTGATTTATAAATTTAGAATCAACAGAATTTCTTAATAAAACTTTCAATTCTTTCGAACTAATGATTATTATAAGAGATAAACTTTTTTCTAATTTATTAATTTCTTGCGATTGCATCATAGGTTGTTGGCCAATTCCCATTGGTGCTTACCTCAGTCATAGATCCTAATACAAGATCAGGGCCATTAACACCATCGACGGACATTAGGGCTTTTTCTTGCTTTAAAAGATCCTTATTTTGGTCATATAAAATAGCATCTTTAGAAACTCTAACTTCAAAAACAGGAACGTTATAACCGTTTTTATCAATTATATCTGCTTTTATTCCAAACATTTGATCTACACCATCAATTGGAACTTCAGCCATTGATTTATATCTGTCAGAGCTACCGAATAATGAATCTTTTACTGATGCAAACCCAAGTGTGTCAATAACCACAACTTCTTGTAACATATCAATTCGGTAAACTCTATCATATTTCATATAACTAGAATCTCTTTTTTGAATAAGTGTATATTGAGCTGTATCAATAAATTTTATCAAACCTTCAAAGCTGTCAGAATACACACCATTAACACTTTTATACGCTATTTGTGCATTTCTAATGTCCTTAAGCTTATCAATAACTTTAAGGTATCTCTCGTTTTTGACCTGATTAAATTTTATAGGAGCGTTAACAGAGTTAAATACCTGATAAGCAAAAATTATTATTAAGCCCCATAGTAGAGTTTCTATATATCTCTTATATTTTGATATGAATTCCATTGTTTAATTAATTATATTTAACAAAACTACATTTTTTTTTAAACCCACCAAACACATTACATTCTCTAATTTACAATGGATTTTAAAGACTTTTCTCAACTCTTAATTAATAAATTCTCATTTTCGCCAACAGAAGATCAAATTGCTGCAATTGATGAGTTAAGCAAGTTTTTAATATCAAATAATGATATTGGACTATTTATACTAAAAGGATATGCTGGAACAGGAAAAACTACATTAATGAAAACTTTGGTTGATAATGTAAAGTTTTTGAAATATAATATTTGTTTAATGGCACCAACCGGAAGGGCAGCTAAGGTTCTATCTAACTACTCAAAAAAGAAATCATTTACTGTCCATAAAAAAATATATTTTTCCTCAGTTGATAAATTTGGAAAATTTGAAACTAAATTAAAAATTAATAAAATTAAAAATACTTTGTTTATAGTTGATGAAGCATCTATGATTTCGGATTCTTCTACTTCTTCCGACTTATTTAAATCAAAATCTCTGTTAACAGATATATTTAAATATGTAGATTTTAAAACTAATTCAAAATTAATTTTTCTTGGTGATACAGCTCAACTTCCCCCTGTAAAACAAACTGTTAGTCCGGCTTTAAACTCTGATTTAATAAAAGAGTTTTACGGCTTTAAATCTATGGAGTTTACTCTAAGCAATGTTGTTCGTCAATCTAAATCATCAGGAATTTTAATTAATGCTACTACAATAAGAAATAATATTTTAAATGAAATATTTTCTTTTGATTTTCAGTTATATCCTGATGTGGAAATTTTAAATGATGGATTTGAAATTCAAGAAAAAATAGAGTCATCTTACAATGAGAATGGGTCAGAAAAGACTATGATAATAGTTAGATCTAATAAAAGAGCAAATTTATACAATCAACAAATTAGAAAATCTATACTATTTAATGAAAATTCAATTTCTGCTGGAGATTTACTAATAATAACTAAAAACAATTACTTCTGGTCCTCTGAAAAATTAAATATTTCTTTTTTAGCAAATGGTGATATAATTCAAATCTTAGAAATTTTTTCAATTAAAGAATTGTATGGATTCAAATTTGCTGAAGTAAAAGTTAAATTAGTTGACTACGCAGATGAACCTATTTTAGAAACAATTATTCTATTAGATACGTTAAATTCAGATTTACCAGCACTCTCATATGATCAATCAAACAAATTATATAACGAAGTCCAAAAAGATTATATTAATCTTAAATCAAAATATAAACGATTTATTAAAACAAAAGAAAATCCTTTTTTTAATGCTTTAAATGTTAAATTTTCTTACGCTTTAACTTGTCATAAAGCTCAGGGTGGTCAATGGCCAACAGTTTTTATAGAAAAACCATACTTAAAAGAAGGTGTTGATATGGATTATTTAAGGTGGCTATATACTGCTGTAACTAGAGCTGAAAAGAGATTATATTTAATAGGTTTTTAAAATTTAAGTGTATTTTTGATTTAAAAGTATACAATTGAAGATTATAGCAATGATTCCTGCAAGATTAGATTCCACTAGACTACCTGGGAAGCTTATGATGGATCTTAACGGAAGTCCTGTAATACTATCTACTCTATTAAACACAATTAAAACAAATTTATTTGATGAAGTCTACGTTGTAACGGATTCAAAAGAGATTTATAATTATTTAATAAAACATCATAAAAATATTTTATTTAGTAAAGAAAATCACGTTTCAGGTTCTGATAGGATAGCTGAATTTGCAAAAAACATGGAAGTTGATATCATTGTTAATGTACAAGGAGATGAACCTTTAATTGATAAAAAAAGTTTACAGAAACTAGTTAACACTTTTAAACTAGATAAGGATAAGAAAATCGATTTAGTGTCTTTAATGAAAGTTATTTCTAATATGGAAGAGGTTGAAAATCCTAATAATGTTAAAGTTGTAACTGACTCAGATGATTTTGCTATATATTTTTCAAGATCTCCTATTCCTTTTAATAGTGTATCTAACCCTAAACTCAATTATTTTAAACATATTGGAATTTATGGATTTAGAAAAAAAAGTTTGGTTGATTTTTATAACTCAAAGCCAACAAAACTTGAGTTAATTGAAAAACTAGAACAATTAAGGTACTTAGAAAGTGGAAAAAAAATTAAAATGGTAATTTCTAATTTTGATGGAATTGGCATCGATACTATGGAAGACTTAATTAAAGCAAGAAATTTGTTTAAATGAAAAAAATAAGAGAATATATTTTTTATAGTATTCTTAAATGGAATATTGTTGGAGATACTGATTTTGTTAAAAAATGTATTATTATAGCGGCTCCTCACACACATTGGTCTGATTTTTTTCTTGCAATTTTTGCAAGAAGTTTATTCGAAAATAAAAACGTAAGATTTATTGGTAAAAAAGAACTTTTTAAGTTTCCTTTAAAATATATAATGAATTGGTTGGGAGGAATGCCTGTAAATAGAAATAGCAGTTCAAATAGTGTTGATTTAATAGCTGACTTATTTAATCAAAACGAATCATTTATTCTCGCATTATCACCTGAGGGAACTAGAAAAAAAGTTGAGAATTGGAAAACTGGGTTTTATTACATTGCAAAAAAAGCTAATGTACCTATTTATAGTGTCGCTTTAGATTTTGAAAACAAACAAATTATAATTTCTAAACCTTTTATCAATTACTGGTGATGTTGATAAGGATATAACTTACTTAAGATTGTTTTACAAAGGAATTAAGGGTAAAGTTCCCGATTATTCTTAGCTCAAGTTCATATTGTGAAAAACAGTTTGTACATCATCATCTTCCTCAATTTTTTCAATTAATATATTGACCTCTTTTTTAAGTTCATCATTAAGTTCTTTCATTTGTTTTGGAATTCTTTCAAACTCAGATGATATTATTTCAATTTTTCTACTTTCAATTTCTTTTTGAATTGAACCATAATTTTCAAAAGAGGAGTAAAGCACCACATAACCATCATCATCTTTCATGACTTCATCAACTCCAAAATCAATAAAGTCTAATTCCAATTCTTCTAAATCAACATCAGTTTTTATTGTAAAATTACAAACTCGATCAAACATGAACTCTACAGACCCTGCGGTACCTAAATTACCACCATATTTATTAAAATAACTTCTAACGTTAGCAACCGTTCTATTATTGTTGTCACTAGCTGTTTCAACAATAATTGCTATTCCAGATGGACCATATCCTTCAAATAAAATTTCTTTAAAATTTCCAGTAGATTTGTCAGAAGCTCTTTTTATAGCTCTTTCAATATTATCTTTTGGCATGTTAGCTGCCTTAGCATTTTGAATAACAGCTCTAAGTTTAGAATTAGTCTCTATTGAAGATCCACCGTCTTTTACGGCCATCACAATATCTTTTCCTATTCTAGTAAAAGTTTTAGCCATCGCTGACCATCTTTTCATTTTTCTAGCTTTTCTAAATTCAAATGCTCTTCCCATAAAATCAAATATAATTTATTACTAAAGTTAATAAAATGATTTTATTGAATTTTTTTCAAAATTGAATCAATAGTGAAGTTAAGATGTTTGGGAAATAAATTTTTGTTTGATAATAATGAAAGATATCTATTGTCGTTAGTCGTATAAACATATTTATAATTAATTTTTTTCAAATTTAATTTTTCAATAATATTTTTTATAAGCTCTTCATGGTTTATTAAGTCCTTGCTTCCGTGGTGAAATATTCCACATATATTCCTGCTAATTATGTAATGTAAATGTTTTGCTAATAAAATTTCAGAATTGATATTGATAATTAAATTTGGAAATATTTCTATTGGATTAGATTTGCCTATACTTTTTTTAATTTGATTTATTCTTTTCGATTTTAAGCTGTAAATCATAGCTGATCTATTAATTGTCCAATTTGAATTTTTCATTCTAAACAATTTATTTTCAATATGAATATTAAATCTTCCATATATACTTTGAGAAAAAGTTTTGTCTTCCTCATATGATGGATAATTTATAAAAGAATCGAATACACTTGAAGAAGATAAAAACATTAATTTAGATTCAAAACTTTCACAATACTTTATGATTTTATCATAATATTTGACTTGTAAATTAAAATCACCTTTTAATCCAGATATAATTATATCTGGATTTAATTCATTTAAAATCAAAGTAGGATCAGTTTCAAGGTCATAATATTTGTACCTTTTGTTAGATCTAAATTTAGTTTGTTTATAGTAAGTAGCATGCAAATCATAAAAAGGATTTAATTCTTTGAAAATTGCAGTCCCAACTGAGCTGCTACCCCCAAAAATTAAAACTCTAATCATTTTATTTTATAAAAGGGGGTTTAACTATCTCTGATTTGACAAATTTATTTCTAATTTGTATTAATATTTGAGATCCTAGCTTTTCATTAGGAAATTTCACATAGCCCATTCCAATTCCTTTTTTTAAAACTGGTGACATTGTTCCAGATGTAACTATTCCAATCTCATTTTGTTTAGAGTCAAATATTTTGTAGCCTTTTCTTGGGATCCCTCTTTCATTTAAAACAAAACCTATTAGTTTTTTTTCAATTCCATTTTCAATTGAATTTAAAATATGTTTTTTACCAATAAAATCTTTATTTGTTTTTGTTGCCCATTTTAATCCAGCTTCTATTGGATTAATTGTGTCGTCAATATCATTTCCATATAAACAATAGCCCATTTCTAGCCTCAAAGTATCTCTTGCTGCTAATCCAATGGGTTTAATATCCAAGTATTCACCAGTTTCAATTAATAAATTATATAAGTTTATCGCATCAATATTGTTTACATACAATTCAACTCCACCAGAACCAGTATAGCCAGTAGTTGAAATAATAACTTCTTTAATTTCTTTAATATCACTTTTAACAAATGAATAACTTTTTAATTGACTTAAATCAAAATCAACTAATTTTTGAATGACTTCATTTGCTTTAGGACCTTGAACAGCTAGTAAAGATGTACTGTCTGAAATATTTGTTAGTTTATTGTTGAAATTTATATTTTGTTTATTAATCCAATTCCAATCTTTTTCTATATTTGAAGCATTCACTACAATCATATAGTTATTAGAGCTAAACTTGTAAACAATCGAATCATCAATTATACCTCCATTAGGATTGATTAAACAATTATACTGAGCTTTCCCATCAGACATTAATAAAATATCGTTTGAACATATATAGTTTAAAAAACTAGTAGCATTTTCTCCCTCAACTAAAAACTCACCCATATGGGAAACATCAAATATCCCAACGGAATTTCTAACCTGAAGATGTTCAGCATTAACCCCTTCAAATTGTACCGGCATATTAAATCCTGCAAAAGGGACCATTTTAGCATTGGATTTTACGTGGATATCAAATAGAGAAGTTTTTTTCATAATTTATTTTATGATACAAATTTCGAGCATTTTTTTTACCTTACAAAAAATAAAACACATATTAACATGAAAAAAATATTAATTCTTTTATTATTAAGTCCTGTAATATTATTCTCTCAAGGAATAATGGATGATAAAACTGAATTTAGTAGACAAGATACGTTGCGTGGATCTATTACGAAGGAAAGGTCTTGGTGGGATCTTAACCGCTATCATCTTGATATAAGCGTTAAACCAGAAGAAAAATTCATTTCGGGTTCCAACAAGATTTCTTACACAGTACTTAAATCACATGATTTAATGCAAATTGATCTTCAAACACCACTTATACTAACTAAGGCTATTCAAGATAATTCTGAGTTAGAAATTATACATGATGGTAATGCACATTTCATAAAGCTTAAGAAGAAACAAAATGTAGGCTCGAAAGAAGAGTTAATAGTTTATTATGAAGGTAATCCTAGAGTCGCGGTAAGAGCCCCTTGGGATGGTGGTATCTCATGGGAAAAAGATAAAAATGGAAATCATTTTATAGCATCTTCATGTCAGGGCCTAGGAGCTAGTGTTTGGTGGCCTAACAAAGATCACATGTACGATGAACCTGAAAGTATGTTAATGAGTGTTAATGTTCCTAAAGGACTTACAAATGTTTCAAACGGAAGACTAGTTAAAATTGATAAAATGTCAGATTCAACTACATTTCATTGGGAAGTAGTAAATCCAATAAATAATTATGGAGTAAATATTAATATTGGTGATTATGTTAATTTTTCAGAAATATATGAGGGTGAAAAGGGAGATCTGGATATGGATTATTATGTTTTGAGTTATAATTTAGAAAAAGCAAAAGTTCATTTTGTAGATGCAATTAAAACGATGCAAGCTTTTGAATATTGGTTTGGTCCATATCCTTTTTATGAAGACAGTTTTAAATTAGTAGAAGCCCCTTATCTAGGTATGGAGCATCAAAGTTCGGTAACTTATGGAAATAAATATAGAAAAGGATATTTAGGTCGTGATTTGTCTGGTACTGGATGGGGACTAAAATTTGATTATATAATCATACATGAGACAGGTCATGAGTGGTTTGCTAATAATATTACTTATAAAGATATCGCTGATATGTGGGTTCACGAAGGATTTACTACATATTCAGAAAATCTTTTTGTAGACTATCATTTCGGTAAAAAAGCATCATCTGAGTATGTCATAGGAACCCGAAGAGGAATTGGAAACAAAAAACCAATAATTGGTCCATATAATGTTAATAAAGGTGGTTCGGGTGATATGTATTCAAAGGGTGCAAATCTTTTACACACACTTAGACAAGTAGCTGGTAACGACAAAGTGTGGAGAAATGTTTTGAGGGGATTAAATAAAGATTTTTATCACAAAACTGTCACAACTTATGAAATTGAAAATTATATTTCTGAAAAAATGAAAATAAATTTAAAACCATTTTTCAATCAATATTTAAGAGATATAAGGATTCCTGTTTTAGAGCATAATTTGATTGATGGTAAAATGTCTTTTAGATGGAATAATGTTATTGAAGGTTTTAAAATGCCAATTGATTTAATTGTTACAGACCATATTGCAGGGAATGAAGAAAAAATAAGAATATTTCCAACTCAAAAATGGAAATCTAAAAAATTAAAAGGATCTATTGAAATTGATAAAAACTATTATGTTGATTCAAAATATATAATTCAATAAAATGAATAAAAAGCTTAGTTTATTTTTAGGATTTATTTTTTTTGTTTTTGTTTCTTGTGATACTAATAATTCATCTACAATAACAATAAATGATTATGAAAACGCTACTTCTCACATGGGTAAAAGTTTGAATAAATACCTTAATAATGTTTTAACTTTTCAGAAATGGGATAAAGACGATTTTTTTCATTACAAGGTAAAGCTTAGAGACAAAACAGAAAGTTTTATAATAGATTTAAATTTATTAAAAAAAAGCAATTATAAAGAAATTGATGAATTTAATTCAAAAAACATAAATAAGGATTTTAATAAGAATCTATACGAATTCTTGTCTCCAGACGGTAACCTTGCTGCTTACATAAACAATTTTAATTTATGGGTTAGGAATACTAAAACTGATAAAAGAACTCAGCTAACTTTTGATGGTATAAAGGATTATGGTTATGCTACCAATAATGCAGGCTGGATACAATCTAAAGGACCCGTTTTAAAATGGAGTCCGAAATCAGATAAAATAGCAACCTTTAGACAAGATGCCAGAGGAGTAGGTGAAATGTACTTAACTACAACAAATGTTGGTCATCCAAAACTTCAGGCTTGGAAGTATGCTCTTCCAGGTGATGAAAAAATATTTGAAATTGAGAGGCTTATCATTGATGTAAAGTCAAAGAAAATCATAAAATTAAAAATGAAAAATGATTTTCAGAGATCAACAACTACCGACCATATTGCCGGAAGAGGAGGTGAGTTACTTGATGCTCAGTGGAGTGAAGATTCTTCAAAGCTAGCATTTATTTCATCTTCAAGAGATCATAAAGAGGCACATTTGCAAATTGCGGATTCAAAAACCGGGATTGTTCGTTCAGTATTTAAAGAAAACGTTGATACATACTATGAATCTGGACTTAGAGCAGAAAATTGGAGAGTTTTGTTTGATTCTGATGAGTTTATTTGGTACTCTGAAAAAAATAATTGGGGACATATCTATTTATATGATCTGAACACTAAAACATTAAAAAATAAAATAACCTCTGGAAATTGGTTAGTTAGAAAAGTTATGCATATTGACTATGATAAAAGAGAAATTATTTTTACTGCTGGAGGAAAAGAAAAAGGCAATCCTTATCATGTCTATTTGTATAAAGTGAATTTTAATGGAAATAATTTAATTTGTTTGACACCTGAAATGGGATCTCATTCCATAAATCCTTCTTCAAATTGGGATTATTTTGTAACAACATATTCAACAACTAAAACTGCTCCTAAATCAATTTTAAAGGATAGAGATGGAAAAAATTTATTTCAATTATCATCTTCAAACACTGATAACCTAAAAAGTAATGGATGGCAAGAACCTTTAGAATTTAATGTCAAAGCAAGAGATGATAAAACAGATTTATTTGGTCTTATGTATATTCCTAGTTTTTACGACAAAAATGACAAGTATCCAGTTTTAAATTATATTTATCCTGGTCCTCAATCGGGAAGTGTTGGTAATTATTCATTCATGGTTGCCAGAAGAGATTTTCAAGCTCTTGCTGAACTAGGGTTTATCGTTGTTGCAGTAGATGCAATGGGCACACCTGGAAGATCTAAATCCTTCCACGATGCATATTATGGAAATATGGGTGATAATGGTCTTCCTGATAATATTAAGGCAATTGAACAATTGTCAAAAAAATATTCCGGTATGGACTTATCTAGAGTAGGTATATGGGGTCATTCTGGTGGAGGATTTGCTTCAACTGCTGCTTTACTTAGATATCCTGACTTTTATGATGTAGCAGTATCTAGCTCTGGAAATCACGATAATAGAAATTATGAAGCTGATTGGGGCGAAAAATGGCATGGTCTTTTAGAACCCTTAGGTATTGACTCTAAAGATAATAGTTCTGAATATGATGTAAAAAAAACTAATTATGATATCCAAGCTAATCAATTATTTGTTGAAAATTTAAAAGGAAAATTATTAATTGCTCACGGAATGCTTGATGATAATGTTCCTCCATCTAATACTATGCTTGTAGTTGATGAATTAATTAAAGCTAATAAAGATTTTGATTTGATTTTATTCCCAAATAAGAGACATGGTTATGGAGATATGAGTAACTACATGATGAGAAGAAAATGGGATTATTTTGTAAAACATTTAAAAGGTTTAGAACCACCTAAAGGTTTTTCATTTAATTAAACCCATATTAAGTATTTTTCTTTTAAAATTACTATAGTTTTCAATATCAATATATCTTTTTTTTCTCGAAATAATTTTACTTATTGACTGAGGTATTTTTAATTTTAAATCTAATTCATTTTCAATATGATTTGAAAATTTTATTGGATGAGCAGTTTCTAAAAAAATACCAATAAAATCAGAGTTATTAGTTAAAAACTTTTTTAAACCAAGATAACCAACTGCTCCGTGAGGGTCTAATATATAATTAGAGTTTTTGTATACACTTTTAACTGCTTTTAAAGTTTTGTCATCGTTAAAACTGTATGATGAAAAACAATTTTTCAATTCGTTAAAGTCTTGAAATATTTCTTCTATTCTTATGAAATTACTAGGATTTGAAACATCCATTGCATTTGAAATAGTAGGAATAGTTTTTTTCGGGTTATAGTTTTTAGTATTTAAATATCTAGGAATTGTATCATTTGAATTTGTACTAGCAACAAATTGATCTATTGGCAATCCTAATTTCATTGCAATTGCACCAGCACAAATATTTCCAAAATTACCACTTGGTACACTAAACACTATTTTTTTATTTGTTTTTAAATGTTTTATTGCAAAAAAATAATAAAACATTTGAGGCAGCCACCTTGCTACATTAATTGAGTTAGCAGAAGTTAAATTTAATTCGTTATTTAATTCCTTATCTGTAAAAGCTTTTTTAACCATCTTTTGACAGTCGTCAAAAGTTCCATCAACTCTAAATGCAGTTATATTTTTTTCATTTGTAGTTAGTTGTTTTTCTTGTATCTCACTTACCATATTTTTTGGATATAGAATAACAACATTAGTTCCTTTTACGCCAAGAAAACCATTAGCAACAGCGGCACCCGTGTCCCCAGATGTTGCAACAAGAACTGTATTTGTTTTATCACTTTTTTTATTAAAGTGTCCAAGGCAATTTGCCATAAATCTTGCTCCCACGTCTTTAAATGCTAGAGTAGGTCCATGAAAAAGCTCTAAAGATTTTATATTTTTTTCAATATCTATTAAAGGAAAATCAAAGTCAATTGTGTTTTTTATGATATTTTTTAAATCATTTTCATTAATTTCATCTCCAATAAATTGTTTAATTACCTCATATGCAATTTCAATATTTGAAAACTCTTCTAAATTTTCAATAAATTCTTTGTTTAATTTTTTAATTTTTTCAGGAAAAAATAAACCTCCATCTTCTGCTAGTCCTTTTTTGACTGCTTCTTCAAAATTCACTAATTTTGAACTTGATTTCAAACTTTTATAAAACATACTATTTTAATTCTAATATTTTTATTCCAATATCATTAACGTAAGAAATATGAATATCATACTCTAAATCTAATTCATTATAGATTTTTCCCATAGATACCCCGACCTTTTTTGCTGTACTAGCCCCTTTGGAAATAGCGAACACAGAGGGTCCTGAGCCAGAAATACCACATCCTAAAGCACCATTATATAAGCTGGTTTTTTTTAATTCATTAAATTTGGGGATTAAAATTGATCTTAATGGTTCAATAACTTTATCCTCAATTGATCTTCCGATTAGTTCATAATTTTCAGTATACAATCCAGTTACGAATGAACCAATATTAGCAGATTGTTCAGTCATTTCTTGAATACTTACATGTTTTTTTAAAATTGCTCTCGAATCAGATGTTTTAATTTCTATTTGAGGATGAATTATTGTAAATGCTAGTTCGATTGGTGAGTTTAATTTGAAATAATCATTTTTAGAGCTATTTCTTACAAAAGTAAACCCGCCTAACAGTACCGCGGCAACATTATCAGCATGCAAAGATCCAGAAGCTGCTTTTTCACCTTCCATTGCAAATTTGACTAACTCTTTGTTTGAATATGGCTTTCCAATTAATTGATTAATTGCAAAAACACTGCCTGCTGAGCTTGCTGCACTACTTCCAATTCCACTACCGGGCTTTATTCCTTTATGGATTTCAATTTCAAAACCACAATTAACTTCTGTTTCATTTAGAAGGGCAGTAGCAGATACACCAGCAACATTCAGTTTTATATCTTTACTAAGTTTTTGTCCAGAAATTTTTGTGATAACAACGCCTCTCTTTTTTGTTTTTCTGACAATTATTTCATCACCTACTTTGTCTAAACATACTCCTAAAATATCATATCCACATGAAAGGTTTGCTATGCTTGCTGGAGAAAATACCCTTATTTCATTCATCGCTGCTAAACTATGTATTTTAAAAGAAAATTTGAGTTGTAATAAAGTTTTTATTTATCTTTTGCTTGTTCTAATTATATCTGCAAAAATTCCAGCTGCTGTGACATCAGCTCCAGCTCCAGCTCCCTTAACGATTAATGGTTGTTGTTTATATCTGTCTGTATAAAATAAGACAATATTATCACTCCCTTCAAGATTGTAAAAATCATGATCCTTTGGAATATTTTTAATTCCTACACTTGCTTTTCCATTTTTATATTCAGCTACATATTTTATTTTACAATCATTACTGTATGCATCATTTAAAATGTTTTCAAAATGATCTTTATTTTCAGACAATGATTTTAAAAACTCTTTATTATTTTTTGTGTTTAAACTTTCTTTGGGTAAGAAAGATGTATTAGATATGTCTTTTAATTCAATTTCATTACCACTTTCTCTCGCTAAAATTAAAATTTTTCTTGCAACGTCTATTCCACTTAAGTCGATTTTTGGATCTGGCTCTGTGAATCCTTTATCCATAGCCTCTTTTACAACATATTCAAAAGTATTTGAACTTTTAAAGTTATTAAATATATAATTTAAGCTTCCTGACAGAACAGCTTGTATAGAATTTATTTTATCACCAGAATTAATTAAATTATTTAATGTGTCAATTATTGGTAATCCAGCACCTACATTAGTTTCATATAAAAAGGATGTATCGTATTTTGATGATAGTTTTTTTAATTCAATGTAATTAGAATAAGAATCTGAACAGGCTATTTTATTACATGTAACAACACTGATGTTATTCTTTAGGAAATGTTTGTAAAATCCCGCAATTTTTGAGCTTGCAGTGTTGTCAATAAAAACACTATTTCTTAAATTCAATTTCTTGATTCTTTGATAAAATTCATCCAGATTAGAATTTTTTCCATTATTTATTTCAAGCTTAAGATTACCTAGTTTTAAGCCTGATTCATTAAAGAGCATCTTTTTTGAATTAGATATAGCTATAACTCTGAGTTTAAGTTTAAGTTTTTTAGCTAGATAATCAGTTTGTTTTTCAATTTGATCAATTAATTTAGATCCAACGTTACCAATTCCAACAATAAATAAATTTAATTGTTTTATGTTTTTTTCAAAAAACTTTTCATGTAGTGTGTTAAGTGCTTTTTTGACATCCTTTTCTCTTATTACTGCGGTAATATTTCTTTCTGAAGATCCCTGAGAAATAGCTTTTACATTAATATTGTTTTTTCCTAATGCACTAAACATTTTACCACTTATGCCTTGATGATCTCTCATGTTGTCACCAACAAGTGCAATGATTGAAAGTTTAGATTCAATTTTGGAAGGGCTTAGTATAGAATTTTCAATTTCGTATTTAAAGGCTTCATCAATAATTTTTTTTGCATTAACAGAATCAGTATCATTGATTCCTATACAAATGGAATGTTCTGATGAGGCCTGTGTTATCATTATTATATTAATATTATTATTTGAAATTTCTTCAAATAATTTTTTTGAAAACCCTGGAATCCCTATCATTCCACTTCCTTCAATTGTTAATAATGAAATGTTTTTTATGTGTGTAATTCCTTTGATTATTGAATTGTTACTTGAATTACTTGATATAAGAGTTCCTTTATCATTCTTGCTAAAAGTATTTTTTATAAAAACAGGAATATTCTTAGACATTACTGGTTGAATTGTAGGAGGATACAAAACTTTTGCTCCAAAATGTGATAATTCCATTGCTTCCTTGTAAGAAAGAGAATCAATAGGAACGGCCTGTTTAACTAGTTTTGGATTTGAAGTGAATATTCCGCTAACATCAGTCCATATTTCAAGTTTTTTAGCATTAGATATTGATGCAATTATTGATGCTGTAAAATCTGAACCACCCCTTCCAAGAGTAATGTTGTTACCAAAATTATCTCTGGCAATGTAGCCAGGCATAATTACTATTTTTTTATTAATTGATTTTAAAAAATTATCCCATTTTAATTTGGTTAATTTAAAATCGACTTGTTTTCTTCCAATATTAATAAGTTTGGTAGTTATAATTTCTCTAGAATCTTTTATTTCAATATCTAAGCCTCTTTGTTGGCAGATTTTTCCAATTATATTATATGATAATACCTCTCCAAATCCTGAAACATTGTCATATGTTTTTTTACTAAATTCTTTTAAATTATAAATTCCCTCTAATATGTTTTCTAACTTATTTAGTTTAGTTTGAACAAAACTTAATATTTCACTTTGATTATTGTATTCAAACAATGAAGAGCATATTTCTATATGATTTTCTTTAATATGATTGAAAACATTTTTGTAATTAAGATCTTTTTTCCCTGCTAATTTTCCGCATTTTATTAGTTGGTTGGTTGTTTCTCCAATTGCTGACAATATCACAACAGAATTAGTATCACAACTAATTATAATATCAATAACTCTATTTATGTTTTCAGAATTTGATATTGAAGTTCCTCCAAATTTTATAACATTCATGTTTTTGACAAATTAATATCAGATGTAAATGTATGTTAAAGAGAGATTTATTTTACAAATAAAACAAAATAAATATACTATTTTATGAATTATTTAATTTGAAAGGTTTTTATTGATTATTCAATAAAAAAAAAATACTATTTCAGATTAAAGTTTAATAATATTTAGTTTTTCCGACTTACTGTTATGGTCAATTTTTATATTACTTCCTTCTTTTATTTTGGATTTTACTATTTCTTCAGCAATTAGGTCTTCAACGTAATTTTGAATCGCTCTTTTTAAAGGCCTAGCTCCGTATTTTTTATCAAATCCTTTTTCGCACAAAAAGTTTAGTGCTTTTGAAGAAATTTTTAAATTATATCCTAGTTCTGTTAATCTGTTTTTTAATTTATCTATTTCAATAGTTATTATTTTTTTCAAATCATCTTTTTCTAAACTATTAAAAACAACTATTTCATCAACTCTGTTTAAAAACTCAGGTGAAAATGCTTTTTTTAATGATTTTTCTATGGTATTCTTTATGTTTTTAGTCTCTTGAGATTTCATTGATTCTGTCCCGAATCCAACTCCGTTTCCAAAATCTTTTACTTGTCTTGCGCCAAGATTTGAAGTCATTATTATAACTGTATTTTTGAAATCTACTTTTCTTCCTAAACTATCTGTCAATGATCCTTCATCAAGTACCTGCAAAAGCATATTGAAGATGTCAGGGTGAGCTTTTTCAACTTCATCAAGTAATATGACACTATATGGCTTTCTTCTTACTTTTTCTGTTAATTGCCCACCTTCTTCATAACCGACGTAACCAGGGGGTGCCCCGATTAATCTTGAGATAGCAAATTTCTCCATGTACTCACTCATGTCAATTCTAATCAAAGAATCTGAGCCACTAAATAACTCTGAAGATAAGATTTTAGCAAGTTGTGTTTTTCCTACACCAGTTTGACCTAAAAATATAAATGAACCAATAGGTTTATTAGGGTCTTTAATCCCCGCTCTATTTCTTTGAATAGCTTTTACAACTTTATTTACAGCTTCTTTTTGACCAACAACTTTACTGGAAATAATTTTATTTAAATTATTAAGCTCTTTTAATTCGGCTTTAGCAATCTTATTAACTGGAATTCCAGTTATCATAGAAACAACTTCTGAAATATCATTTTCATCAACTGTTTCCCTATGTTGTTTTAATTCTTCTTGCCATTTTTCTTGAGCAGAAACTAATTCTTTTTCAATTCTTTTTTCATCGTCTCTTAGTTTTGCAGCTTCTTCATATTTTTGTTTTTTAACAACTGTATTTTTTTTATCTCTTACTTCCTCAAGAGAAATTTCTAAATCAACTATATTTTTTGGAACATCCATATTTGTTATATGAACTCTTGACCCGGCTTCATCCATTGCATCAATAGCCTTGTCAGGAAAAAACCTATCAGAAATGTACCTATCTGTTAATTTAACACATGCTTCCAAAGCTTTGTCAGTGTAGTTAACATTATGATGAGATTCATATTGATCTTTAATATTTCTTAAAATTTCTAGTGTTTCTTCCACTGTTGTAGGCTCTACTATAATTTTTTGAAATCTTCTTTCTAATGCCCCATCTTTTTCAATATACTGTCTGTATTCATCTAAAGTTGTAGCTCCTATGCATTGAATTTCTCCTCTTGCTAATGCTGGTTTAAACATGTTAGAAGCGTCTAAGCTTCCTGTTGCTCCACCTGCACCGACAATTGTATGAATTTCATCAATAAATAATATTATATTATCATTTTTTTCAATTTCATTCATTACAGCTTTCATTCTTTCTTCAAACTGTCCTCGATATTTTGTTCCTGCAACTATACTTGCTAAATCAAGAGTAACAACTCTTTTATTGTATAATATTCTAGAAACTTTTTTTTGTATAATTCTTAATGCCAAGCCTTCCGCAATTGCAGATTTACCAACACCTGGTTCACCAATTAATAAAGGATTATTTTTCTTTCTTCTGCTTAAAATTTGAGAAACTCTTTCAATCTCTTTTTCTCTACCAATTACTGGGTCTAATTTTCCAGCATTAGCTAGAGAGGTTAAGTCTCTTCCAAAATTATCTAAAACAGGTGTTTTGGATTTAACTTTAGATTTTGATTCTGATTTAATTGTAAACGGATTTTCTTCAATCGGATCTTCATTGTCTTTAGATTCATCAGGAAAAGTTTCTGAAGAAGGTGAACTAGTAAAATCATCATTAAGCTCGGTAAGCATATATTTGAATTGTTCTTTTACAGATTCGTAATCAAGTTGAAGTTTTATTAACAACTTTGTTGTTGGATCATTTTCGTTTCTAAGGATGCATAATAGTAGATGTGCAGTATTTATTGATTTACCCTGAAACAGCTTTGCTTCTAAAAAAGTAGTCTTTAATGCTCTTTCAGCTTGTCTTGTAAGATGTAAATTTTTTTTATGATTTTGATTAAAATCATTGATTGGATTAGGCGGACTTAATATCTCAACTTTCTTTCTTAAATAATCTAAATCAATTTCAAGAGAGTTTAATATGTTAATTGCCTTTCCGCCTCCATCTCGAAGCATTCCCAAAAGAAGATGTTCAGTTCCAATAAAGTCATGCCCTAGTCTCAGAGCTTCTTCTTTACTGTAGGTTATAACATCTTTAACTCTTGAAGAAAAATTATCATCCATATATATTCTTTTATCTTATAAGTAAATAGACAAAAAAAATTTTTTAATTCCAAGTTTTTTTATCTACTATTTGATAAAATATCTTTAATAATTTGTTAATAAAATGTATAAAAAATCGCATTTAAATTCAATTTAAAATATGGGGTATTATTATATTTGTTAGGTTGTAACTAACGTAAAAAATAATTTTATGAGTGAAGGTGAAAAATTAATTCCAATCAACATTGAAGATGCAATGAAATCTGCTTACATTGATTATTCAATGTCTGTTATTGTTTCTAGAGCTCTGCCCGATGTTAGAGACGGTTTAAAACCAGTCCACAGACGTGTTTTATATGGAATGCATCAATTGGGTTTGAGAGGTTCTAGTAAATTTAAAAAATCAGCTTTTATTGTTGGAGAAGTACTTGGTAAATATCATCCACATGGAGATTCTTCAGTTTACGATACTATGGTAAGAATGGCTCAAGAGTGGAGTTTAAGATATTTATTGGTCGACGGGCAAGGAAATTATGGTTCTGTTGATGGAGATAGTCCTGCTGCAATGAGATATACTGAAGCTAGAATGCAGAAAATTTCAGAAGAAATGGTTGCAGATTTAGATAAAGACACTGTAGATCATCAATTAAATTATGATGATTCTATAATGGAACCTACAGTTCTACCTACTAAAATACCTGGTTTATTAATAAATGGTGCGAGTGGAATTGCCGTTGGTATGGCAACAAATATGCCTCCACATAATATTACTGAGGTTATTGATGGTACAATAGCCTATATTGAAAATAATGATATATCTACTGATGAATTAATTCAATTTGTAAAAGCACCTGACTTTCCAACAGGAGGTATAATTTATGGTTATGAAGGAGTTAAGCAAGCTTTCGAAACTGGAAGAGGAAGGATTGTAATGAGAGCTAAAGCTGAAATTGAAGAAGTGAATGGAAGAGAATGTATTATTGTTACTGAAATTCCTTATCAAGTTAATAAAGCAGAAATGATTCGAAAAACTGCTGAAATGGTCAATGATAAAAAAATTGAAGGTATTTCAACAATTAGAGATGAATCTGATAGACAAGGAATGCGTATTGTTTATGTTTTAAAAAGAGACTCTGTCCCTAATGTTGTTTTAAACACATTGTTCAAACACACTCAACTTCAATCATCTTTTAGTGTGAATAATATTGCATTAGTAAAGGGTCGTCCACAAATGTTGAACCTAAAACAAATGATTGGATATTTTGTTGAACACAGGCACGATGTTGTTGTTAGAAGAACAAAATATGAATTAAAAAAAGCTGAAGAAAGAGCACATATATTAGAAGGTTTAATAATTGCTTCTGATAATATAGATAAAGTTATTGCTTTAATTAGATCTTCATCAAACGCCGATGAAGCTAAATCTAAATTAATAAAAGAATTTAAACTCTCAGAGATTCAATCAAAAGCTATAGTTGAAATGCGTTTAAGACAATTAACTGGTCTTGAACAGGATAAACTAAGAGGCGAATTTGATGAGTTAATGAATACTATTAAAGATCTTAAGAGTATCCTTGATAGTGAAGAAAGAAGGATGACTATAATCAAAGATGAGCTTATTGAAATTAAGGATAAGTATGGAGATGAAAGAAGATCTCAAATCGAATATTCTGGTGGTGATTTAAGTATGGAAGATATGATTCCAGATGAAAAAGTAGTTATTACTATTTCTAATGCTGGCTATATTAAGAGAACTCCTTTAGTAGAATATAAAACACAAAATAGAGGTGGAGTAGGACAAAGAGGTTCTACCACAAGGAATGAAGATTTCTTAGAGCATTTATTTGTAGGAACTAATCATCAATACATGTTGTTTTTTACTCAAAAAGGTAAATGTTTCTGGATGAGAGTTTTTGAAATTCCTGAGGGAAGTAAAACTTCTAAAGGCAGAGCGATGCAAAATTTAATCAACATTGAGCAAGATGATGAAGTTAAGGCATTTATATGTACTCAAGATTTGAAAGATGAAGATTATATTAATAGTCATTATGTAATTATGGCAACCAAAAAAGGTCAGGTTAAAAAAACATCCTTAGAACAGTATTCAAGACCAAGATCTAATGGAATTAATGCAATCACAATTAAAGATGATGATGAACTTTTAGAAGCTAAATTAACAAATGGAAACTCACAAGTTTTAATTGCTGTTAAATCTGGAAAATGTATTCGATTTGAAGAAAGCAAAACTAGACCAATGGGTAGAAATGCTTCTGGTGTTAGGGGAATTAGATTAAAAGATTCAAAAGATGAGGTGGTAGGTATGATTTCTGTTAATGATCTAGAAAGTGATATTTTAGTTGTTTCTGAAAATGGCTATGGAAAAAGATCAAGTTTAGATGATTATAGAATGACTAACAGAGGAGGTAAAGGAGTTAAAACAATTTCAATTACCGAAAAAACTGGGGAATTAGTTACAATTAAAAATGTTACTGATAACGATGATTTAATGATTATTAATAAATCTGGTATAGCTATAAGAATGGAAGTTTCTTCATTAAGAGTAATGGGTAGGGCAACTCAAGGCGTTAAACTAATAAATCTTAAAGAATCAGATTCTATAGCAGCAGTTGCAAAAGTAGTAAATGACGACGACGATATTTCTGATGCTGAGGATATAGATTTAGTTGAAGATATAGATGTAGTTGAAGAAAATAATGATGATAACGATTTAAATTAATACATAATGAAAAACATTTTTTACATTTTAATGCTTACTATATCCATTTTTACTTTTGGACAAAAAAAAGAATTAAAACAAGCTCAAAAATTAATTGATCAGGAATTTTATTCAGAGGCTTTAGATCTCTTAAATAATAATAAAGATTTGATATTGGCATCAGATATAAAATATCAAGCTCATTATTATTATTTAAATGGATGGGCTCTTAAAGAAGATGCACAATCTCTGGAATCTGTAATTTCACTAAGAAAATCAATAGAATTAGAAAGATCAATAAGACAAAAAAAATATATTGAAGATGCTAATTTTTTAATTCAGAATGCTGAAGCTGATTTAGTTAATTCTGCAGTTCAGGATAACAAAAATGATGATTATTTAGCAGCTTCAAAAAAATTATATGATGCTTATTTAATGAACCCTGAAAAAGAGGATAATATAACTTATTTATATTATTCTGCTTCAAGTGCAGTTAATTCAAAAGAATATGACACAGCCTTAGAATATTATTTGAAGTTAAAAAACATGGGTTATTCTGGAGTTGTTTCAGAATATTTTGTAACCTCAATTGAATCTGGAATTGAAGAAAAAGTTAGTGAAACCGAATATAATTTATTTAAGTCTTCTAAAGACTATTCTAATCAAAGAATTGGAAAGACAGAATCTAGATTACCCGAAATTGTTAAAAATATAGCTCTTATATATGTTCAAAAAGGAGAAAACGATAATGCTATAGCTGCTATTAAAGAAGCTAGAGCGGTAAATCCAGACGATGTTAATTTGATTTTATCTGAAGCAGATTTATACATCAAGATTGGAGATAAAAATAAGTTTAAAGAATTAATGCAGCAAGCGGTTGAAAAAGATCCTACCAATGCAATTTTATATTATAATTTAGGCGTTATTAATGGTGAGCAAGGAGAATTTAAAATTGCTAAGGAGTTTTATTTAAAAGCCCTTGAGCTTGATAGTTCTTACAGCGCAACCTATCTTAATTTAGTTGGATTGATTCTTGAAGGTGAAGGTCCAATAGTAGAAAAAATGAATAAACTTGTTACTTCTAGAAAAGCAAGTGATATGAAGAAGTATGATGAACTTGAAAAAGATAGAGTTAATCTTTATCAGGAATGTCTTCCATATTTAGAAAAATTAATTGAAATAGATCCAACTAATATTGAGGCGTTAAAAACTGCTAAAAACATATACTACACTATTGATGATATTGATAATTTTAAACTTATGAATATTAAATTGCAAGAATTAGAAAATTAATAGGTGTTAATTTTCTTTAAATAATGTGTTATTTTTTTTGATGTGGAATTAATAATTCCTTTTTCATTTAAATAATCGATTCTAACACAACCAAATGCATGAACTATTTTGTTTGAATCTATAATAATCCCTACATGTGTAATTTTTTTTTCACCAAAGAAAGCAAGATCTCCAGGTTTAGCTTTTTCTAATTTCACTTCTTTTCCTTGAAGAGCTTGTTGATTAGCATCTCTCGGTAATTGAAATCCATTTAATTTATAAATTTGTTGAGAAAAACCTGAGCAATCGATTCCGTAAGGAGTCCTTCCTCCCCACAAATAAGGTGAGTTTAAGAATTTTAGTGAATTTTCAATTATTGAATTTTTAGAATATTCTTGTTTTAATTTATGATTTAATATAAATGCTGAGCTAACTTTACTACCTATAGTTATAGACATGTTTCCGTTTTCTGTCTCTATTTCTGATGAAATATTATTTAGAAGTTTAGATTCTGTTTTTTTAACTTTTTTAAAATCCTGCTTTGATATTTCTTTAAACTGAGAATAGTTAATCCATCCACAATATTTATCATCTATTGATTCTATATAAAACCATTTTTCTTTTTTTTCTATAACTTCAAATAACTCTCCGTATATTAATTGAGAAACTAATTCAGATTTACTTGATGAATTTTTTCTAACAGGAATTATACTTAAATGACAAATACCATACATTTTAATAAAATTAATTTTTTAAAATAATAAAACAATTAAAAATTCAATTTTTATATTTGTGTAATATTTATTTTATGATCGTAAAACAGATTTATACTGGTTGTTTATTTCAAGGTGCATATTACGTAGAAAGTAACGGTGAGGCAGCCGTTATTGATCCATTAAGAGAAGTTTCTGAATACTTAAACTTAGCAGAATCTTCAAACTCTAAAATCAAATATATTTTTGAAACACATTTTCATGCTGATTTTATTAGCGGACATTTAACTTTATCTAAAAAAACAAATTCACCAATAATATTTGGACCAAAAGCTAATCCTTCGTTTGATTGTATTGTAGCTGAGGATAATCAAGTTTTTAAAATTGGTGATATTTCAATAACAGTATTGCACACTCCTGGTCATACTTTGGAAAGCACATGTTATTTACTAAAAGATGAAAATGACGTACCTCATTGTTTATTTACAGGAGATACTCTTTTTATTGGTGATGTTGGAAGACCAGATTTAGCACAAAAATCCTTAAATTTTTCAAAAGAGGAGTTAGCTGGTATTTTATATGATTCTATTCAAAACAGAATTGCAGTTTTACCTGATAATATATTGATTTATCCTGCTCACGGAGCTGGATCTGCTTGTGGTAAAAACATGATGAAAGAAACTGTGGATACACTTGGGAATCAGAAAATTGTCAATTATGCATTAAACGGTTCATTACTTAAAAATGAATTTATAAATGAACTTACAAAAGATCTTCCTGATCCTCCAGTATATTTCCCTTCAAATGTTAAATTAAATCAAGAGGGTTACGACGATTTTGAACTAGTTTTAAATAATAGTTTAATTCCTTTAGATGTTAAAAAATTTAAGGAATTAATGAATATTAAGGATGTTGTAGTTTTAGACGTAAGAAATCAAAATGAGTTCAAGCAAGGCTATGTGCCAGGATCTATTTTTATTGGCTTAAATGGAAGTTTTGCACCCTGGGTCGGGTCGATTATTAAAGACATTAATACTAAACTTTTATTAGTGTGTGACGAAGGACTGGAAAAAGAAACTATTTTAAGATTATCAAGAGTTGGATTTGATAATTGTTTAGGTTATTTAGATGGAGGTTTTTCCTCATGGTCTAGTAATAATAATTTTGATATAATCGAATCTGTTTCTGCTGAAGATTTAAGCCATGAAATTGAGAAAGTTAATCTTATTGACGTAAGAAAAAGTGGCGAAAGGTTAAATGGATATTTATTAAATTCAAAACACATTTCTTTAGATAGTTTTCAAGAAAAAATCACTGAGATTGACATAAAAGACAAACACTATGTACATTGTGCTGGTGGATACAGAAGTATGATAGCTTGTTCTATTTTAAAAAGAAATGGATATAATTCAGTTGTTGATGTAGAAGGAGGGTTTTCCTCAATAAGAAATTCAAATTTTAAAATAATTAAAAATGTATAAATATTTAGTTATATTACTTTTCCCCTTATTGGTTTTTTCTCAAGAAAACACAAATGCATATGAGGTTCTTAGTTATGATGATTTTAAAAATCAAATCAGTAAAAATGATGTTTTATTGTTTGATGTTAGAACAATGGAAGAATTTAATTCTGGACATTTAAAAGGTTCAGTTAATATTGATTTTTACGATGAAAAATTATTCGACAAATTTTTCAAAAAAGTTAAAAAATCAGAACCAATATACATCTACTGTAGATCTGGAAATAGAAGTCAAAAATCATCTGAAATATTAAAAAAACTAGGATTTGTTAAGATATATGACCTTGAAGGTGGTTATAAAAATTGGATAAATAAAAGCAACTAGTTTTTTGTAGCAGAAATAATTAATGTTCCCTTCCAATCATTTTTTTCACCAACTCTCCAGCTTTTAATATTTTTAAATCCAGCCTTGCTAACAACTTCGTTCCACTCTTGAGTTGTAAGTAATGTCATTGTATCTACATTAGTTTTTTCAGGCCAATTGTGAGAAGTTGTATTTTCATAATAAAAGTCAATTCCCATTATAAATTTACCATTCTCATTTAACCAATTATCGTAAATATTTTTTAGTACACTTAAAGGGTTTTTAAAGTAATAAAAGACTTCCATTGAATGTACAATATCTTTTTTTTGATTTGGTTTCCAAATAGAAATATCAGCACATTCATATTTACTTATTTTATCTAAACTCTTAGCCTTATCAATCATCTTTAAGGATCCATCTACACCAACTGCACTAAAACAAGAATCCATTTGTGAAACCATTCTAACAACCCATCCATTACCACATCCTGCATCAATAAATGTAAAGTCATTAAGATCTTTTAATATTTTATTTAACATTGCATTTACAGATTCAGAATGATTTTTTTCCATTCCATTGTCTTTTCCTAGATCTACCCAGTCAGAAAAAATTTCAATTGGAGATTTTTTTATCATATTTTTTTTCTTGTAAATATAAAGTAGGTTAAATAAAATAAAACTATGATTATTATTTCCCAATTTATTATGTAGTAAGGCCAATCACCAAATACCAAAGGGTTTTTTATATTAGGAGCTTCATATAAATACATATAATTTGCTCCTGACCCAATTAAAAAATTTAATGGCAAAATAAAAATCATAAAAATATTTAATATTCCAAACGTTCTTAGCCAAGAATATTTTGTTAGTTTATAATTTAAATTGTAATACATAAAAAGTGGGACTAACATTATTATTCCGTGACTTGAGTAATAACTTAAATACATAAACCATCCGCCATCATAATAATTAAGTTGTGGAGTTAATATTGAAACTAATCCACCTAAGAAACCACAGTAAAAAAGAAATTCAAATATTTTTTTATTGATAGGTGTAAATAGTATTATACACACAATCAAATTTGATAATGAGCATAAATGAAGAGGAAGATCTTCTTCAACTCTCCAATTACCATTTATAGCATCTATTATGTGATCATAGCCAGTAGATATTATAGCTATTGCACAAATTATTTTAAGTATTAAAAGATTTTTAGATTTACTTAAATTCCTGCCTAATACCAGTATAGACACAAAAACAAGTATTGTTACGACTATATTACGAATTCCCTCATATGAATTGATATCTATAACATAGTGTGGATTTTGTATTAGATCTAAAATCATTGTATGAAGTTAGTTAAAAAAGCTAAATGTTTAATTTTAACAATCTAGCATGTTTTGAACTACTTTCATCTTCTGATGTAATCCAAAAATTATTTCTATCTATAATTTTAATTGCCTCAACTTGTGTTTTACCAATTGGAATTTCAACCATATTGATTTTATAATCTTTGTTGTTTTCTAAATTAAAATTATCGATTGTAATGATATAGTATTTAATAAAATCTATTGTAGAAGTTAAAGCAAGTAATTTAAGCTCTTTATTGTAATCTGCTCCTGTAATAATAGATTTTACATTTAATGTTTTAATTTTTTTTGCATTGTAGTTGCCTTGTGATTTAGGCAACATATAAAGTTCAGTTATTTTTTTAGCTCTATTTTTTGTAAAAATCAAAAGTTTATCATTAACAGAAATTAATCCCTCAGCATCATATATTGTATTTCTATTGATTTTATAGGAATCTTGTTCGGGATAAGTAAAAGAAATGATTTGTGTTTTTTCATTACTTTCTTCATCAATGGGAACTTTATATATTTTAAGATCTTTTCTAGTGCTGTAATTGTTGCCTATATCTGAAATATAAATATACTTATCATCTTTTGTAAGGTCTTCCCAGTCTTTATTTACTGCAGAGTCTATTTTCCTAGTTTTAACGATTTCACCATTCATTGAAAGATAGTAAAGGCTAGGATCTCCTCCAGAATCATTATGTGTCACAAAGTAATCTCCAATTATTTCTAAACCAGAGGTTTCTTCAATGGTTTTTGAAAGGGGATAGTCTTTTAAAATTTTCTGAGAATTTATATTTTGAATTTGAATTATAAGAAGAAATATTAATATTTTTTTCATTACTAAATAATGCTAATAAAAGTTAATTTAAACTTGATCTTTAAATTTGTCAAATAATAACTTAAGGTCTTTAGAGTCTCTAACAGAAATTCTATTAGACTTTATAAAAGACTTAACTTTCTTTTGTTCAGATTTATTAAATAATGAAATAATTGATTTTTTGCTAGATTTTACTTGACTTATTTTATTGTTAATTATTAAATGAAGCATATTGGCTTTTCTGAACCTTAAATTTGGTTTATCCTCAATGCCAGGTTGGTATTTTGGTTCAATAGCTTCAATTAAATGAGATTTTAAAACAGAAAATTTATCATTTTCAGTAACTAATTCATAAAATTTCGAATTATAAACAATAAAACTATGATCCACAAAAACTATTGATTCAATATCTTCTGTAGATAAACTATAATAATCCTCTCCACTTTTGAATTCAAATTTTTCTTTTCTAAGATTATAATTTAATTTAACCCTAAAAGGTTTGTTTGAATTGACTAATCTGATATTAGCATCATTTGGAGTTTTGAAAAAATAAATTGACCCATCAATTTCACCGGCTTGTTCAATTTTTTCTAAATTAACTTCATTTATGATATTTTGTAATTTGGCTATAGAGTTAGAAATATTCCCTTGAGAGTTTTGTCCAATTAAAAAATTAAGAGGAAGTATTAATAATAAAATTATAAATTTACTTTTCATGTTACCAAGATACTAAAACTAAAGAATTAATAAAATGTATAAAATTAAACTTATTATCTCTTTATTCTTATTAAACCTTGTCAGTTCCTGTACTGATTCTGAAATTAATAAAGAAAACTATTATATGATTGACAGAAGTGAATATTCAAATAATCTTGAAGGTTTTTGGCTCGGTCAATCAATTGCTAATTGGACTGGTTTAATTACTGAAATGGATAAGGTTGGAAATATTGGTGAAATCAAAACAGGAAATTTTTATACAAGAGAGAATTGGGGTAAAAAAGATGAACCAAACATTTGGTTACCCACAAGTGAATATGATATAATCGATTTTGTATTAAAAGAAAATAAAGAAGTTTGGGGATCTGATGATGATACTGATATCGAATATATGTATCAAGAGTTATTGTTTCATAATAATGATATTATATTAAGTCCAGAAAACATTAGAGATGGTTGGCTTAAACACATTAAAAAAGAAGAAGAAAATTTTTTATGGGTTTCTAATCAAAAGGCATTTGATTTAATGAGTGACGGTATTCTTCCACCAGAAACTAGTAATCCTGAACTCAACGAGCATTTTGATATGATAGACGCACAGTTAACTACAGAAATTTTCGGGTTACTATCTCCAGTTAATACAATAAATGCGCTTAAAATGTCTTATTTGCCAATCAGAACAACTAGTAGGGGAGATGCTGCTATGATTTCTGAATTTTATGTATCGATGCACTCATTAGCATCTACTATTAATCAAAATAAACCTTTAGATGAAGAATTAATTAGAATATCCGAACTAGCAAGTAGAACTTTAGATAAAGATTCATATTCATTAAAAATGTATGAGTATGTCAAGAAAAAATTTGAATCAGGAATTAAGTGGGAACAAACTAGAGATTCAATTTATAAAAGGTATCAAGTTGATCAAATGGACGGATATGATATAACCTCTAGAAATTTATATTGTAATGGTTGTTTTGCATCTGGAATTAATTTTGCTTCTAGTTTAGTAAGTCTGTTTTATGGTAGAGGAGACTTTAAAGAAACTATTAAAATTGGGACTCTTAGTGGATGGGATTCAGATAATCCAACATCAACTTGGGGAGGTTTACTCGGTTTTATTTATGGAAAAGATCATATTGAAGAAATATTTAATAAATCTCTTTCTAATAAATATAACATTCATAGAACACGTCAGAATTTTGAAAATAATGGAATAGATGATTTTCAAAGTATGTCAGAAAAGGGATTGTCTATTATCGATAATGTAGTTCTACAAACAGGCGGTTTTATAGAATCAGATGAGAATTTATGGTATATACCAAAACAGAAAACAGGAGATTAAAGATGTCTTTCTAATAATTTTTTAGTTTTCAAAATCCCTTTTTCTTCAGAAAGGTTGAGTCCTTCGTATTCGATACCATAATATCCTTTATATTCAAAACTACTTACTATGTCAATTATTCTTTTAAAATCTATTGTAGATTCCTCACCGTTATTATTAAAGTCAAACGATTTTGCACTTACAGCTTTTGCGTAGGGCATAAGTTCTTCCATTCCAAGATATTTATCGTATTCGTTAATACAATTACTAAAATAATTATTAGGGTCTTCTTTCTCAATACAGAAATTGCCAAAATCAGGTAAAGTTCCACAATTGTCTAGATTAACTTCTTTCATGACTTTTGCTAATAACTTTGCATTAGAGCTTAATCCTCCATGGTTTTCAACTATTATGTTTATTTTATCTTTTTTAGCAATTGAACATAGCTTAGTTAAGGATTTTGAAGAGTATTCAATCCAATTTTCTTTTTGCTTTTCACCATTTAAATTAACTCTTATAGAATGACATCCCAGTTCATGGGCCATTTCAATCCATTTAATATGATTTTCAATAGCTTTTTCTCTCTTTGAGTTGTTTTTGGCCGCTAAATCGCCTTCACCATCAACCATGATTAAGAGGTTCTTAATATCATTATCATTTGA
>CASIBD010000010.1:0-55555 GCA_949372825.1 uncultured Flavobacteriaceae bacterium
AACAGCTCTTGTTCCTTGGCTTAAGCTTGTATCATGACCTGCATGTAAAGCTTTAGTTGATAATTTTTGTTCACTCATTTTTATATATTTAATTATTAATTAATTAAATTTATAACTAGATGTGATTTGACAATTAAAAGGGTGTGAAGCATCTGCTTTAGCACTTTTTTAAAGAGGTTGCAATCAGTCAAATCGTTCCTCTAATAATAAATTAGAATGCTAAATCTATATAATTATTTTTATAAAAAAAAAAACATTATCTAAAATTTATTGAAATTCCAGCAGATAAGGTGTTGTAATCTTGAAAAGTAAAATCTGCAAATGCACTAAAAACTAAAAATTTAAATTTAGCTCCAATTGTAGTTTTATAGCCAGATGCATTGAAACTCATATCAATTGGATCTATAAGTGATTTAGTAATTGGTAAGCCAGAATCTGAATCATATTCTAAGTCGTATTCTCCTAATAATTTAAATGATGAGTTTCCTCCAGAATATCCAAATGAAGTATAAACGTTAAAAATTAATAAATCTACTGAAGCTAGTAGTAAAAGGTTATAGTTATTTAAACTAAACTGAGCTACCTGTCCAGCTCCATTTATTGAGCTAAATGATTGAATATCATAATCTATATCCATATTAGAATAAGAAGCAAAAGCAGAAACGTTTAACGGAAATTTATCTATTGGACCAAAGTACTGTAATAAGTTATGCTTAACTCCTAATCCTTTTAAAGACATGTCTACTCCATTTCTGTGATACTCTGGACTATATCTTAGTATAATTTCTGTATCAAACGGAATGCCTACACCTAATTGTAAAACTGGAGCTGGTATAGAACCAAGTGGAAGCTTGCTTTTAATTCCTCTAGGTGCTTTTACAGTTGTTGAAATTTCTGGATATAAACCATCCTTTGGGATTGTAATAAATAAGTTTTCTTGCCTACTATCACCAGCTATTGTAGGTAAATTATCAGCATCTGTTGTAATATAATCAAGATCAGAAATTGAAAAAATCCTTTCAGAGGAAGGAACAAAAGCAGTATTTATTCTTAATGTTAAATCGACACCTAATTTTTTATGAACTTTAGCTGTATTGTACCATCCACTATTTGTACTATAAATCGCTCCTTTCATCAAAGGGTTCAGATATCTTTCAAATATTTTCTTAGAATCACTTTCAACAGAAAATAAAATTGATTCAAGACCAGAGGATTGAGACCACGTAAATAATGGAGAAAAAAATAAAACTAATAAGACAGATTTAAAATTCAATAATTAAATTTTAAACAAATATACGCTCAAAAATATATTATTTCTTTTTCTTATCTCCCTTTTTATTCCCAGAACCACCAGCAAATGAGGTTAAATCATATTTTAGTCTAAAAACAGTATATCTTGGCTGAATAACATATGATCTAGTTTGACTATATAATTGATTAAAACTATCTCTATTTATTGACGTATCATTAAATAAATTAGTTACACCAACACCAAACTCCCATTTCGATCCATCTTTATTATAGGATAAATCTGCTTCTAAAAACCTATACTCATTCAAAGTAACGTTTTCATCTCTGTAATAGTTGTATGAATAGTCAGCAGTAAACACAAATCCTTTTCCAAAATACGCATCAACTTTTACAAACGGAGAATCTGTATAAAAATAACTCTTAAAATCACCAGTATCATATAGACGTTTATTGTAACTGTAACCAATCTCAACATTTGGTTTATCTCTAAAATTAGTAGCTAAACTAGCTTTGTAAGTTTGAGTAAAATTAACTTGTTCTGTAAGCCTTCCGTTTATTATATTATTAAAATCACTGTAATTAAAATTCATATTAAATCCAGCCTTAAAATTCTTGAATCTTTTGTCAATTCGACCAGAAGCACTGTAATTTTCTCTAGGTAAATTAGAATTTACCGCAGATCTTACACTGCTAATTCCACTAATAAGTGTATTGTTTTGAATTGTATTACTTCTTTTAGAATAATTAAGCCTTGCAAAAACATTGGTAAAATTGAAAATATTTATGCTTTGATAATTTAAGCTATAATTATAAAATTTAGCAGCTTCTAAGCTTGGATTACCCTGAAAAAAAGAATTATAATTATTAAAAACATATCCCTCAGCTAAATTATTAATATCGGTGAATTGATTAGATGCTCTGTAGGTAAATCTTAATGATTCGGAGTCTTTGAATTTCATAAACACCCTCATATCAGGTCTAATATCAGAATATGAGTTGGAAACAGTCCTTCCTAATTGGACATTTTCAGTTTTATAAGAATTTATAGTAAAACCAGGTTCCATTGTAAAGATCCCAGTGATAAATCTATAGTTAAAGGATAAGTATGCATCACTAAAATTAAAGTCCACATTATTGTTTAAACCATCTTCATTCGAATGACACTTCTGAATTATTATCCAAAATTTGAAAAATATTGGAATTAAAGTTTTGTTTAACATCTGTTACACCAAATGTGAAGTTTAAATTTGATTTAGGAGTTAAGATATAGTAGTAATCTAATTTAGCTTCTATTTTATCCGTTTCAACCATCCTGTTTTGGTTAATATTAAATTTAGATTGACTAGTGTTTAAAGGTATTATATCTCTAAAGGGTTGAATATCTCTAATAGCCCTGTAAAAAGGATCTTCAGTTTGAGATAAATGTTGAGCCTCGAAAGAAAATATATTGTCTTCGTTTAAGGTATAATAAGCCTTTAACTCTTGATTTATTGAACTAGGCTTATCAGATCTATAATAAGTTTATTTCATCTATTTCAATAGGCTGTATTGTTGGACCATTTGAAGAATCTAGGTAAGTTCCTGATACTAAGATCTGTAGTTTCTATATTTTCAGCTGATTTAATTAATAAATTATATTCCGTTTGTAATTTATCATTAGGATTAAATTCGGTTGTAAACTTGTAGAGTTGTTGCTTATTATCTTGAACAACAAAATCCTCAGTATCTTGAATAATTCCAGTACTAGTATAATTTCTTGATATTTTTTCTTCAATTATATTTTTTGTTTTTGCCAAAATAGCAAATCCACTAACTTGCCAAATATCGTTATTAAAAGACTTACTAAAATTATAAGCACCTAATTCTGCATCAATAGATTTTGCCTGATTATTTTGTAAACTTCCAAGTCCAGCTCCATCAGATGAAATACTTATTGAAGTTCCGTTTTGAGAATTTAAATTTCCAAAGCCACCTCCAAACTTATAGAAATCTCTTCTTGAAAGAACAGGTTCTCCAATATTATTAGTGTTACCCAAAACACTCATACTAAAATCTTTAGCATAATAAAATACTTTAGGAGCGGCTAGAACCCTGTCTTCATTTCCTATCCCTGCTAATATTTCACCAAACCAAAATTTATCTTTTCCACTTTTTAACTTAATATTTATAGCAATATTATCTTCATTATTAGTTACATTTCTAAGTTGACCAGCTTCTGTAAAGTTTCTTAAAACCTCAATTTTACCAACTGCATTGGCTGGTAAATTTTGAGTAGCTAGTTTTGAATCACCATCAAAAAAATCTTTTCCTTCAACAGTTATTTTAGTTATTTCTTTACCCTCAACTTCAACTCTTCCATCTGCATTAATTTCAACTCCAGGAAGGTTTTTTAATACGTCAGCTAATTTTTTTTCAGTTCCAGTATTAAATGAATCTGCATTATAAACTATTGTATCTCCTTTAATTGTGACAGGCATTTCATAAACAATCTCAACTTCATCTAAGAGCTTCAGCTTGTTCTTCAAGAATTATATTTTTTTCAAAACCCTCAGTTAGATTCAAATCAAAAACAACTTCCTTGAAACCGATAAACGAAACCTTGATTTCATATTCTATTCCCTTTTTTAGAGAAACTCTAAAGTATCCTGTATCATTAGATATTCCAAAGCCATCTAAAATTTTTGATTCTTTTTCTATAGCTATTACATTAGCTCCCATTATATTATTTCCGAAAGCATCAGAAATATTACCTTCAAATCTTACCTGAGAATAGGTAAGTACAAATGAAAGTAACAATATAATTGATAATAATTTTTTCATAAAATTTTGGTAAAATCTTTATTAATTTCTAATAATTGCTCTGCTATTTCTTCCTCCGCCTCCTCCACGTTGATATCTCTCCCTCATTTCCTTCGCTTTATCTTGTTGAATTGTTACAAACTCAGAATTTGAAACAACTTTTCCTTTATTAGGTTCTTTAAGTTTTATTTTTTCTTCTGGATTTAAAACAACTTTCGTACATATCATTACTCTGTTATCGTCACCAATTTCTAATATTAAACCAGGTAAACCACCATACATAGCTGGTCCAGTTGAAACAGGAATTTCAGGTGTGAACCATGCTGTCATAGTCACTAATTTAGTTTTAGGTAAAACAGGATTATTTTCTTCATTCTCATTTGAGTTTTGACCTCTATTTCTACTAAAACTCATCACTCTTTCTTCGACTTCCTTTGTGTATGTGGCTTTGTAAGCATTATATTTTCCTATTTTTTTGGTTTCACCCGTCATAACCCATTTTGTAGGAGCTATGCTGTCTTTAATTAAAAATACTTTTCCAAATAACTCTCTTTTATTTGTATAAGTCTTTTCTTGAATATTTTTAAAAATATCACCCTGATCAGGTCCTGTAACAAATTGCATCCAATTAAAACCTCCTCCACCAGATCCTCCAGCATCTAAAGTTACTTCTTCCTTAAAATATGAAGATTTACTATCAAAATCTAAAATATAATTTTTTTCTAAAGCAGTTTTCATTCTTGCTTTCATATATTTTTGTCTTTCGGGAGACATATTTTTCATCCAGTCCATGTTAACCGTACTTTTTGACATGTAATAAGCCTTACCTAAAAACTCTTGGGAATAACCCTCAAAACTTAAGAACAATAGTAGAAGAATTAATTTTTTCATAATTTTTTATTTTAAATCTTAACAACATTAAATAGACAACAATTAAGCCATAAAGTTTAATTGGATTAATATATATCAAATATATATTATAAATTAGAGGTCTTTGTTTAATATAAATTTTAATTATGCACATAGCCATAGCAGGAAATATAGGAGCCGGAAAAACTACATTAACTAAATTATTAGCTAAAAAATATAAATTCGAAGGCCATTATGAGGACGTATTAAAAAACCCTTACTTGGATGATTTTTATGATCAAATGGAAAGATGGTCCTTTAATCTTCAAATTTACTTCTTAAATAGTAGGTTTCGTCAAATACTAGATTTTAACAAGAATGGTAAAGACATAATTCAAGATAGAACAATCTATGAGGATGCTTTTATTTTTGCTCCAAACCTAAAAGCTATGGGTCTTATGACCAATAGAGATTTTGAAAATTATAAATCAATATTCAATTTAATGGAATCTTTTGTTAAAGGACCCGATTTGTTAATTTATTTAAGAAGTGAAATTCCAAATTTAGTAGAACAAATACATAAAAGAGGAAGAGATTATGAAAGTTCTATAAGCATAGATTACTTAAGTAGATTAAATGAAAGGTATGAGGCCTGGATTCAAACTTATGATAAAGGTAAATTACTTATAATTGATGTGGACGATTTAGATTTTGTTAAAAACAAAAAAGACCTTCAAACAATAATCGATAAAATCGATAACAGTTTAAAAGGTCTTTAAAATATACTTTTTTAATTTATAAACTTATTTCTTGTCTATCTGACCCATAGCAGCAATCCCTATATTATTAGCTGCAGACATAACTTCTTCTTTAGTTCCAGTAATAACTTTAGATGTTTTTACTCCATCTTCCTGAAATGTTCTAGTCATAGTCCAAACATCATTTTCTGCTTCAATAACTACTTCTGTCTGGATTTGGTGATCAGCAGAAGCATGATTTGATTCTAAAGAGTGACCTCCTAAAATCGGAGCAATCACTAGACCAATTAAACAGGTAAGTTTGATTAAAATATTCATTGAAGGACCAGATGTGTCTTTAAATGGATCACCAACAGTATCTCCAGTTACAGCAGCCTTGTGAGCATCAGAACCTTTATAGGTCATCACTCCGTTAATTTCAACACCAGCTTCAAAAGATTTCTTTGCATTATCCCATGCACCACCAGCATTATTTTGAAATATAGCCCATAAAACACCACTTACAGTAACACCAGCCATATAACCACCTAGCATCTCGGCTACTAACATGTTGTTGTCTTGGTAAACTAATTTACCTACTAAAACAACTAGTATCGGAAAACCAATTGTTAATATTCCTGGCAACATCATTTCCTTTAAAGAGGCTTTTGTAGAAATATCAACACATTTATCATATTCTGGTTTTCCAGTACCTTCCATAATTCCTGGAATTTCTTTAAACTGTCTTACTACTTCATTTACCATTTCCATAGCAGCTTTACCAACAGCATTCATTGCTAAAGCAGAAAATACAACTGGAATCATACCACCAACAAATAGCATCGCTAAAACAGGTGCTTTAAAGATGTTAATACCATCAATTCCTGTAAAGGTTACATAAGCAGCAAATAAAGCTAATGATGTTAATGCAGCTGACGCAATCGCAAAACCTTTTCCAGTTGCAGCAGTTGTATTACCAACAGCATCTAAAATATCTGTTCTTTCTCTTACAATTGGATCTTGCTCACTCATTTCAGCAATTCCCCCAGCATTGTCAGCAATTGGTCCAAAAGCATCAATTGCTAATTGCATAGCCGTTGTTGCCATCATTGCAGATGCCGCAAGTGCAACTCCATAAAATCCAGCCAAAGCATATGATGACCATATTGCTGCAGCAAATAATAATACGGAAGAAAAAGTAGAAATCATTCCCGTAGCTAATCCAGCAATAATATTTGTTCCAGCTCCAGTACTTGATTGCTGTACTATTTTTAAAATTGGCTTCGAACCAAGTCCTGTGTAATATTCTGTAAAAGCTGAGATTCCAGCGCCCACAACTAAACCAACTAAACAAGCATAAAATACTCTTATTGAAGAAATATCTTGAAGACCTTCACCAAAGAAATCCATTTGCATCGTTTCTGGTAGCATCCAAGTAACTAAGCCATAACATGCTACAGCAACCATAAATATTGATGCCCAGTTTCCTATATTTAGAGCTTTTTGAACTTCTGCTTCTTTTGCATCATTAGATGAAATTTTAACTAATAAGGTACCTATAAGAGATATAATAATTCCAGCTCCAGCTATAGACATCGGTAATAATATTGGTCCAATTCCACCAAAGGCATCTTGAATTGCACCACCCATATCTTTAATAACATAATTACCTAAAACCATGGCAGCTAAAACAGTGGCTACATAAGAACCAAATAAATCCGCTCCCATTCCTGCAACATCACCTACATTATCTCCAACATTATCTGCAATCGTAGCTGGGTTTCTTGGGTCATCTTCAGGGATATCAGCTTGTACTTTACCAGCTAAATCAGCTCCAACGTCAGCAGCTTTTGTGTAAATACCACCACCTACTCTTGCAAATAGAGCAATAGATTCTGCTCCTAAAGAAAAACCGGCTAATGCTTCTAAAACAACAGTCATTCTGATCAGTATTAGTCCATTCACCACCCATAAAATGTTCATAGAAAAAAATAAAGAACATAGTTAAACCTAATACAGCTAAACCAGCTACTCCAAGTCCCATAACAGTTCCACCTCCAAAAGAGACTTTAAGTGCATTTGGCAAACTAGTTTTTGCAGCTTGAGTTGTTCTAACATTTGTTTTGGTTGCAATTTTCATCCCCATATTTCCTGCAAAAGCAGAAAATATAGCACCTATTATAAATGCCACAACTATTAAATAAGTTGTGTCCATAAAAAAAGCAATTGCAGCTAATACAATACTTGCTCCTAATACAAAAATTGTTAGTAATCGATATTCTGCATTTAAAAAAGCTAATGCACCTTCGTAAATATGATCAGAAATTTCTTTCATTTTACCATCACCTGCATCTTGTTTCATTACCCATGATTTTTTGTAAATCATGTAAATTAATCCAATTATAGCCAGGATTATAGGCATGTAAATTACTAAAGATTCCATATTATATATTTATATTATTTAATTTCGATCGCAAAAGTAGTTAAATAGAGTGAATTACAAAATTGATTTTTATTTATACATTACCTTCTTAATAGATTTTATAACATCATCACTGTTTGGCAACCATTCTGCAAGTAGAACTGGAGAGTATGGTGCGGGTGTGTCTGCAGTATTTATTTTTTCAATTGGTGCATCTAAATAATCGAATATTTGATTTTGGACTTGATAAGATATTTCAGTTGAAATATTTCCATAAGGCCATGATTCTTCCAAAATAACCAATCTGTTAGTTTTTTTAACTGATTCCAGAATAGTATCCATATCTAAAGGTCTAATAGTTCTAAGATCGATTAATTCAACTTCAATTCCTTCCTCTTTTAATTTATCAACTGCTATTTGAGCTTGTTTAAATATTTTTCCAAATGATACAAGAGTAACATCTTTTCCAGTTATTTTTACTTCTGCCTTTCCAATGGGTATTAAATACTCTTCCTCAGGAACCTCTCCTTTATCACCATACATTTGTTCAGATTCCATAAAAATGACAGGATCATTATCTCTAATCGCAGATTTTAATAAACCTTTAGCGTCATATGGATTTGAAGGAACGATTACCTTAAGACCAGGACAATTTGCATACCAACTTTCAAATGCCTGAGAGTGTGTTGCAGCTAATTGACCAGCTGATCCAGTTGGTCCTCTAAATACAATAGGACAAGGAAATTGTCCGCCAGACATCTGTCTAATTTTTGCAGCATTATTAATTATTTGATCAATTCCTACAAGGGCAAAATTAAATGTCATAAATTCAATAATAGGTCGATTACCAGTCATAGTAGATCCAACTCCGATTCCAGCAAATCCAAGTTCAGAAATTGGAGTATCAATTACTCTTTTATCGCCAAATTCATCTAACATTCCTTTTGACGCCTTATAGGCTCCATTATATTCAGCTACCTCTTCACCCATTAAAAAAATAGTTTCATCTAACCTCATTTCCTCAGACATAGCTTCACAAATGGCCTCTCTAAACTGAATAACTCTCATATGAATTAAAATTTGACGCAAAAATATTAAATATTTAAAGATTTTGATGCGTTTATTATTAAAAATAAATACTATGCATGCATAGTATTTTTCGGAATTTTACATATATTTGATGTAAATAAATTAAAATATTATTTATGAAAATTTTAGTTTGCATTAGTCACGTCCCAGACACGACTTCTAAAATCAACTTTACTGATGATGATACTAAATTTGACACTCAAGGTGTTCAGTTTGTTATTAATCCTAATGATGAATTTGGATTAACTAGAGCCATGTGGTTAAAAGAAAAACAAGGAGCATCAATTGATGTAATAAATGTTGGTAATTCATCATCTGAACCAACTCTTAGAAAAGCATTAGCAATTGGAGCTGATAAAGCTTTGAGAATTGACGCAGAACCTTTAGATGGATTTTTTGTTGCTAAACAAATAGCTGAATATGTCAAAACTCATTCTTACGACTTGATTATAGCTGGAAGAGAATCAATTGACTATAATGGCGCAATGGTTCCAGGGCTTATAGCTGGATTTTTGAAAATAAATTATGTCACTAATTGTACTAAACTAGAAATTGATAACGGCAAAGTTGAGCTTGACAGAGAAATTGATGGTGGAAAAGAAACTTTAAGCTGTAGTCTTCCCCTAATTATTGGAGGTCAAAAAGGATTAGTTGAAGAAAGTGATTTAAGAATTCCAAACATGAGAGGAATAATGCAAGCTAGACAAAAGCCTTTGGAGGTTTTAGAGGCGTTTGATTTTTCTTCAAATACTAATATTATCAAATTTTATAAACCAGAACCTAAGCAAGCTGTTAAACTTGTTTCGGCTGATAATCTTGATGAATTAATTAATCTGCTTCATAACGAAGCTAAAGTTTTATAAATTATGTCTGTACTTACCTATATTGAGTCCTCAAACGGAAAAATTAAAAAAAATGGTTTTGAGCTAGCTTCATATTCATGTGAATTAGCAAAACTATTGAACACTAGTGTTGTTGCTTTAACAGTTAACACAGATGATGTTAATGAATTAAGTAATTATGGAATTACAAAAATAATTAAAGTAAATAATGAATCTTTAAACAAATTTAACGCTAGCACTTTTGCGGATGTTATTTCAAAGGCGTGTAATCATTCGAACTCTAATCATATAGTATTAAGCAGCAGCTTAGATTCAAAATATTTAGCTCCATTATTAGCAGCTAATATTAATGCTACATATGTTAACAACGTAATTGGTCTTCCAAGTAATTTGGCTCCCTTTACAATTAAAAGAACAGCTTTTACCAACAAGGCTTTTAGTGATTCGTCAATTAATTCAGAAAAAATAGTCATAGGGTTATCTAATAATTCATTTGGTTTAATTGAAAACTCTGTTGAAACAGAAATAGAAGATTTAAAGATTGAAATCCAAGTATCAGGTTTAACGGTTAACTCATCTGAAAAAGTATCTGGGCAAATTTCTATTGCAGATGCAGATATTGTTGTTTCGGCAGGAAGAGGTATGAAAGGGCCTGAAAACTGGAATTTAATTGAGGATTTAGCTGGGACACTAGGTGCTGCAACTGCTTGCTCAAAACCAGTATCTGATATGGGCTGGAGACCGCACAGCGAGCACGTAGGGCAAACAGGAAAGCCTGTTGCCACTAATTTATACATAGCTATAGGAATCTCTGGAGCAATCCAACATTTAGCAGGAATTAATTCTTCTAAAATCAAAGTAGTTATCAATAACGATCCTGAAGCACCATTTTTTAAAGCGGCAGATTATGGAGTAGTTGGAGATGCCTTTGATGTGGTCCCAAGATTGAATGAAAAACTAAAAGAATTTAAAGCTCAAAACTCATAAATTTTTAATATTTTAGAAGTAATTATTTACCCTTCTAATTGAATGAGTTTAATTCGCTTAACAATAGACAGAATATCATACAGCCAAAACACCAATGGGGCATATGCATTACTTTTATCTGAAAAAGATGGTGAAAGAAAGTTGCCTGTTGTTATTGGGGCTTTTGAAGCTCAGTCAATAGCAGTAGCATTAGAAAAAGAAATTAAACCCCCTAGGCCTTTAACTCATGATTTATTTAAAAATTTCTCTGATTGTTTTGAAATTAAAATAAAACAAGTAATAATTCATAAAATTATTGACGGTGTTTTTTTTTCAAGCCTAATCTGTGTCAGAGATAAAATTGAAGAAATCATTGATTCTAGGACATCCGATGCCATTGCGTTAGCAATTAGATTTAATTCTCCAATATTCACTTATGAAAGTGTTCTTGAAAAAGCCGGTATAATATTAAAACATGGAGGTGAAAAATTAAAAAAAGAAAGTGGCAAATCAACCAAAGTTGATTTTGATAAAATGTCTAATAAACAAATTAAAAATGCGATTGAAGTAGCTGTTAAAAATGAAGATTATGAATTAGCAGCAGAACTAAGGGATAAACTAACCAAAAAAAATGAATAATTATTTATTAAATACAATTAGCGATGGATTTATACAAAATGATATAATTCTTAGTCAAGGGTTTTCTTTTGAAAGTATTTTAAGAGGATTTATTGGAATGGTTTTTTTAATATTTGTTGCATATATATTCAGCAGTAATCGAAAAGCAATAAATTGGAAAACCACTCTAATTGGATTGGCTACACAGTTGATTTTAGCAATACTTGTTCTTAAAGTTGAATTTGTTCAAAAAATATTTGAGTTTTTCGGAAAAATCTTTGTTAAAACTTTAGATTTTACAATGGAAGGAAGTAAATTTCTTCTTGGCGATATGGTTAATGTTGAAAGTTTTGGTTATGTATTTTTATTTCAAGTTCTTCCGACTATAATATTCTTTTCAGCACTTACATCGGTATTATTTTACTTAGGAATTATTCAAAAAGTTGTAAAAATTTTAGCACTGAGCTTAAGTAAGCTTTTAAAAATCTCAGGGGCTGAAAGCTTAAGTGTTGCTGGAAATATTTTTCTTGGTCAAACTGAAGCTCCATTAATGATAAAAGCATATTTAGAGAAAATGACTAAATCTGAAATTCTTCTTGTTATGATTGGAGGAATGGCAACAGTAGCTGGAGGAGTTTTAGCAGCATATATTGGATTTTTAGGAGGTGAAGATGAAGTTCTAAAACTTTTTTATGCTAAACATTTACTAACAGCATCTGTAATGGCAGCTCCTGGTGCAATAGTAATTGCAAAAATATTACTTCCTCAAACGGATTCAGTTAATACAGATGTCTCAGTTTCCCAGGATAAAATTGGTGCAAACTTATTAGACGCAATAGCGAATGGTACCACCGAAGGTTTAAAATTAGCAGCAAATGTTGGAGCAATGCTATTAGTATTTATTGCTTTTATAGCCATGATTAATTTTGGTTTTGAAAAAGTCGGATCTATTTCTGGATTAAATTATTGGATAAGTGAAAACACAACAAACTACCAATTTCTTTCAATAGAATTTATCCTAGGTTATGCATTTTCTCCAATAATGTGGATAATTGGTGTTGCAAAACAAGATATGGCTTTAATGGGTCAACTCTTAGGAATCAAATTAGCTGCCAGTGAATTTATAGGCTATATGCAATTAGCTGAGCTTAAAGATATTTCAAATGTTGTGCATTTACAATACGAAAAATCGATTATTATGGCTACATATATGTTGTGTGGATTTGCTAATTTTGCTTCTATTGGAATTCAGATTGGCGGCATTGGATCTTTAGCTCCTAACCAAAGAACTAACTTATCAAAATTTGGAATGATTGCAGTTTTAGGAGGAACTTTAGCATCATTATTATCTGCAACTATCGCGGGAATGATAATTGGTTAATATTTTTTAATAAGTTAAAGAATATTTTTATGTTCAATTTTAGTTAATTTATATTTTTGAATTTTTATAATTAGATGAAACAATATTTAGACTTAGTAAAGCACGTTCTTGAAAATGGCAATGAAAAATCTGACAGAACAGGCACTGGCACTAAAAGTGTATTTGGATATCAATTACGCTTTGATCTTTCAGAAGGATTTCCAATGATCACAACTAAAAAAGTTCACTTAAAATCAATAATTCATGAATTATTATGGTTTTTAAAAGGGGAAACTAACATTGAATATTTAAAAAATAATGGTGTTAAGATTTGGGATGCTTGGGCTGATGAAAATGGAGATTTAGGCCCTGTTTATGGTCACCAATGGAGAAACTGGAACAGTGATGGAATTGATCAGGTTTCAGAAGTAATAAAAACCTTAAAGGAAAATCCAAATAGCAGAAGAATGTTAGTAACAGCCTGGAATCCAGGTGTCTTACCTGACACAAAAGAAAGTTTTGAAGAAAATGTTAAGAAAGGCAAAGCTGCATTGCCTCCATGTCATGCTTTTTTTCAATTTTATGTTCATAACAATAAATTATCATGTCAACTTTACCAAAGAAGCGCCGATATCTTTTTAGGAGTTCCTTTCAACATAGCGTCATATGCATTACTCACTGAAATGATTGCACATGTTTGTGGTTACGAACCCGGAGATTTTGTTCATACTTTTGGAGATGCTCATATATATAATAATCACGTAGAACAACTAAATCTTCAACTTTCAAGAGAGCCAAGAAATTTACCTAAATTAAAAATATTAAGTAAAATTGATAACATAAATGATTTTAAATATGAAGATTTTGAAATCAGTAATTACAATCCTCATCCACATATTAAAGGAAAAGTTGCAGTTTAATATTATGAAATTCCTAACGAAACATTCTTTTTAGTATGTAATTTCTTAATTTTTAAATTTTTAACATGATTATTCTTCAATAATTCAGTTAAAAACTGACAATAATTTAATAACTTGCTTTTTTTTTAAAATAACATGCATTAACGGCATGCAATTTGCATATCTAATAAAAAACCAAATATTTTGAAATTTAATAAACAAATAACTCTTTTTTCAATAATATTCATTTTTGTTATTGGATTAACTAATTACGAAAATATATTGTTTTCTTATAAGAGATCTGTTCATACAGAAAATCTAGAAAAAAGTTCTATTCAGTCAACTTATAGTTTGACAAAATTGGAAAGAAGAAAAATTAATCTTCCTCCAAACAAGTACCAAGAAAAAATGTGGGAACTTTCCATGAATCCGTTGACTGGAAAAACTGAAATTGATAATTTATTTGAACTTCAATATGATTTAAATAAAACAAGAAATTCTTCCGTAAAGAGTTTTAGTGTTCCTGGAGAATCTGAAGATATGAAATGGATGAGTAGGGGTCCTAATAATGTTGGGGGAAGAACAAAAGGGTTAATGTTCGATCCAAACGATGAATCTGATGAAACAGTATTTGCTGGCGGAGTTAGTGGAGGACTTTTTAAAAACACTAATATCTCAGATGGTAATACATCTGAATGGATACATATTAAAGGTGTTCCAGAAAATATTCCTGTATCTTCTATTGTTTACGACCCGAATGATTTAAAAACTTTTTATGTTGGGACTGGAGAATCTTACACTGGTGCTGAAGCCTTAGGTAATGGATTATGGAAATCATCTGATGCCGGAGAAACTTGGACCAATGTTTTTGGAGGTAAGTCTGAAACTGAAACAGTTTACAGAAGTGAAGGGAATTTTCTTAAGATTAATAATATAGAATTAGGGCCATACACCTATATAGGTGCAGGTTTTGGGCCTTCTTTAACCTCAACTCCAATTACAGCTGATTTAGTAATTGCTGATGATGGTGATGATTCTGGAGACGCTAGTGACGGAATCGGCGGTTCTAAATACGATGCATGTCAAACTCTTTCTAATGGATCTGCAATTAATGGAAAAATTGCACTTATTGAACGAGGAGATTGTCCTTTTGTAGATAAAGTTAGAAATGCTCAGCAAGCTGGTGCAATAGCTGTAGTTGTAATGAACAGAAACGATGGAAGCCAAGAGAATTGGAATTCAGCTCCAATTACAATGGGAGGTAGTAATGCAGAAGACATAGCCATTCCATCTGTAATGATATCGGCTACAGACGGAACTAGACTTAAAAGTAAGTTACTGAATAATGAAACTATAAATGTTTCATTATCACTTGAAACATTAGCTTCAGCTGGAAGAACAGTAAGTCCAGGTATATTTTACATAAATGATGTTGTGGTTAGAGATAATGATGGCATTTCTGAAGTAATTATAGCCGCTGGAGTATCCTCTCATAGAGATGACACAAATCACTTGTTTGGGGTTGACGATTACGGAATATGGAAATCAACTGATAATGCTAATTCATGGGATAAAGTTCCATTCAATATTGATGGTTCTGCTTATTCGTATCAACCAATGGATTTAGAACTTGCTCCTAACAACAAATTATGGGCTTCTACAACTTCAAATCATAGAGGGTCAGGTGGAGGAACAATACTTGTAGCAAATTCAGATATTACAGCTTTTACTACAAAACATACTATTACATATAATGATGGTGCTGACGTAGCAAGAAGAACTGAGCTTGAAATCGCGTCAAATGGAGACATTTATGCTTTAGCTGCAGAAAATCCTGTGACTATTATTAAATCTACAAATAATGGTGAATCGTTTACTCCTTTGACCCTACCTGATGATGCTGATGGTAATATTGAGGCTAATGATTTTACTAGAGGACAATCATTTTATGATCTTATGATAGAATCTGATCCTAATAATCCCGAAACTATTTATGCTGGAGGTATTGATTTGTTTAAATCCACAACTGGAGCAGAAAATGCTTCTGCAAATCCATGGCAACAATTCACACACTGGTACAAAGGTTTTGGACAACAATTTGCTCACGCCGATCAACATAATATGGCTTTTGGAAATTACGATTCATCTAAAAAAATATTTGGAAACGACGGTGGAATTTATTTTAGTCAATCAAACGGAACATCTGAAGAAATTTCATCTAGAAATTACAATTATGTAACTGCTCAATTTTATACAATTGGAGTTGCACCATCGGAAATGTTTAAAGATTTAAATAAACAAATATCTGGAAGAGATCTTTCTAGTTGGACTACCAGAAATAAAGTAGTTACAGGTATGACTGATGTTTTTCTAGCTGGAGCTCAAGATAATGGCACTCAATTTCAAACTGATAGAGAAAATAAAATAACCTCTAGTATTGATGTTTCTGGTGGAGATGGAGCAGCTTCAATGTTTTCTCAAAATTTAGACAAACCTTATTTTATTGCAAATTATGTATATAATAACTCTGTAGAGGCTTATGATTTTAAAAGCAACAGTAACTTTAATATTAATAATGAAAGCGGTAGTAATGGAGACTTTATTAATGTCCAAGCATTAGACTCAAATTATGGAATTATCTATTCTAATTATACTGGATCAAATTTTGAAATAATATCCTATTATGATTGGGACAATTTTGCTGAAGCAGATAAAAATACTAATGCACCTAGTCGTATACTTCAAAGTGGAATGATGACTGCAAATATTTCTGCATTAACAGTTTCACCACACACAACTAATTCTTCAACTTTAATGATAGGATTAGAAAACGGAGAAGTTATTAAAGCAGAAAATGCAAATACAGCGAGTCCTACTTATACTAATATTACTGGAAATCAGTTTTTAGGTAGTGTATCTGATATTGAATTTGGTCTTACAGAAAATGAAATTTTTGTAACCTTCCATAACTATGCTGTTAAAAATATATTTTACTCAAATGACGGAGGAGAAACATGGTCAAATAAAGAAGGTGATATTAACAATGGTGGTCTTCCAGATATTCCCGTGAGAGCAATTTTACAAAATCCTATTGTTCTAAGCGAGGTTATTGTTGGAACTGACTTAGGAGTTTGGTATACAAAAAACTTTAATGACGAATCTCCAAAATGGTATTCTGCTTTTAATGGAATGAGCAACGTTAGAGTTACAGACCTTGATATGAGAGACGATTATAAAGTATTTGCTTCAACCTATGGAAGGGGTGTTTTTTCATCTTACTTTTCATCAGATGGTCCATTACTTCAGTTAAGTACTCCAGAAGCTAAATTAACTATTGGACAAGGTGAAACTGGATCTTTTGTTGTAAAGCACAGAGTTTTTTCAAGCTATGACTTTGAAACAACATTTTCTGTAGAAGGTTTACCTGACAACAGTACTTTATCTTACTCTCCTTCAAATCCAGTTACCATAAACAGTGACGGTGAATTAACTATTGAAGTTACGGTTCCTGATACTGCGGAAGCTAAAAACTATCCTCTTATTATAAATGCCACTGCAGCTGGTCAAACAATTGAATCTACTGGAATTAATCTAGAAATACTTTCAAACGACTATGATAATGATGGAATAAAAAATAGTGAAGATAATTGTGAAAACACCTATAATCCAGATCAAAAGGATTACGATGGTGATGATATTGGAGACGTTTGCGATCCAAACCCTATTCCTAATGATACTTTTACTTTGTTTTATACAGATGAAGTGTGTAGATCATCAAACAATGGACTTATCGATCTTACAATTAAGGGAGATTTCGAAACTCCTTTTACTGTATCAATTACTAGTAATTTAAGCGGTTTTAATTTCTCGCCTGAAATAATTGATGCTAAAACTTGGCAATTGTCTGGCTTACAAGCTGCGAACTATGAGCTATGTCTAACTAACGATAGTTTCCCAAGTTATAAGCAATGCTATAATCTTAATATTGAAGAACCTGTAGACTTGAGTGTTCTTACTAGTATTAACAGAGAAAATAGACAAGTTTTATTAAATCTTAGAGGAAGCGACAGTTACAATATAATTTTAAATGGAGAATTAATTAAAACTTCAAGAAACAACATAGACTTATCATTAAAGGCTGGCTTTAATACAATCAAAGTAACAACCAACTTAGAATGTCAAGGTGTTTTTGAAGAATCAATTTTTATATCTGAAGACATTTTATTTAGTCCAAATCCTGCTGATGATTCCTCAAAACTTTGGGTAGGTGGAAATGACGACAATATTAATATGACTTTGTTTGATATATCAGGAAGAGTCATATGGACAAAAGACGATAAAGTTCCTTACAATAGATCTGTAAGTGTTCCTTTTTCTAATATGAAATCCGGTGTTTATATCTTACAAGTCGATTCAAAAACAGTAAATAAATCAATAAAAGTAATCAGAGAGTAATGAAAAAAGTATTATTATCTACAGTATATATTTTAAGTCTATTTTTAATCTCATGTGGAGGCGGGGACTCAGAAGGAGGAGGTAACGGAGGTGGTCCAGTGGATCCACCACCTACACCACAAAAACCTTCGAGAGCTGTTTTAAGTAAACCAGCAAATAACACAGAATGTTTGGAAGTTGATGCAGTAAAATTTGAATGGAATGCGTCCGAAAATACTACATCTTACACATTGAATGTTAAAAATTTACTTACAAACGAAATTAGCACGAACACAATTACTTCAACTTCAGCTGAAGTTACACTAACAAAAGGCTTTCCATACTCATGGCAAGTTATATCAACCAATGCGACAAGTTTTGTAGCGGAAAGTGATAAATGGAAATTTTACTTATCAGGTGAAGCGTTAAAAAATCATGCTCCATTTCCAGCAGAAATACTAACTCCAAAGCCTGGATCATCAGTAAGTTCTGGTAGTATATCATTGTCATGGTCCTTTTCTGATATTGACGCAAACGATACTCATAGTTTTGATCTATATCTTGATCAAAATGGAGATGATCCTGCTACAAAAAAGATTGTCTCTAATTATGGTGCTAGAAAAAGAACAGTTTCTTTAAATACACCTGGAGTTTATTACTGGAGAGTAGTAACAAAAGATAATCACGGAACATCATCTGACTCTGGTATATCAACATTTACTGTTTTAGAATAAATATTAAACGAAAGATAAAAAGTAATCGATTTCACTTTTAGTATTATAAAAATTAATACTGATTCTTATACCATTTCCTCTTTGAGAACAGATAACTTTGTTATCTAAAAGGTGTTTATATAATCTTTCATCTCCCTTTATATTAAAAATATTAGAATGATTATTTCTTTTTAAAATCTTAGTGTCTAATAGTTTTTTGGTTTTTAATTTATCTAAAGTATAGATAGAAAGTGAATTAATTTGTTTTTCAATTTTATCGATTCCATAATTTGATATTTTTTTTAAAGAAAAAAGTAAACTTCCAAAACTTAAAGTATCATGGTGTCCAGGCTCAAAGAGATTAAGGAAATTTTTCTTTTCTAATTTAAAATGAGAATTTAGAAATCCTTTGTTAAATGAAATAAAACCGTTACCGTATCCACCTAACATCCATTTATATCCACTACTAATTAAAACATCTATTGAGGAGTTTTTAAAATCAAAGTATTTAGTCCCGCAAAACTGCGTACCATCAGCAATTATCAAAATATTTGGATAATCTTTCTTAATTTGTTTAATAAAATCTAAATCAATTAAAGTCCCATCAATATGTCTGCACAATAGAGAAGATGAGTAAATCTCAGGATTATATTTTTTAATTCCATTTAAGAATCTGAGTTTCTCAACATCGAAGGTGTTCTTAGACAAAATCATGATTTAGTCCAGATGAAAGCTACTTGACTTATAATACTACTGTAATCACCTTCAACTCATTAAAACTAGTTCGATCGGATTTAATAGCTTTTAATAATAAACTTAAACCAATTGAAAAATTTTGAACAAGAAATGTTGTCAAATCAATAGATCCTAAAAATTTATTTATTTCAATTTTGGTTTGATCCAATAAACTTTCATGATTTAGTCTAAACTGACTCCCCCTGTTTAAAAAATCAATTTCGTGTTTATTCCTCCAACTAAGTAATTCACTGAACATGAGTCCTGATCTGGCTGTATCTAAATAAATTTTATTTTCTAAAGCAGGGAATTTCATTGATAATGATTATAAAAATTAATAATGTAATATAAAATATTATTTTTGTATCTCAATTTACAATTATGCTATTTAAAAAGAATAATAGTTCTGATATTAATGAAGATCAAATTGCATTAATTGAATATGCTCAAAATAGAATAAAATCTAAAAAAAGACTCTTCTTTCACTTCTCTATAATGATTATTGGATTCATCTCTATGTTGACATCTAATTTAATATTTGAGTTCAAAAAAGATATTATTTTATTTGATTTCCCTTGGTCTTATTGGTTATGCTCCACATGGTTTTTTCTGTTTTTTATTCACTTATTTAATGTCTATGTAACCAATAAATTTATGGGTAAAAAGTGGGAGAAAAATCAAATGAAAAAATTGGTAAACAAACAACAAATTAAAATTGCTGAAATAAAAACTGAACTTGAAAAAGAAGCTAGAATTATTGCTGAATCTCAACTGTTTTCACAAAACAGTTCGAAAAATACGGTTACTTTAATTGCTGCTGCAAGTGAAAACAACATTATTGGCAAAGACAATAAATTAATCTGGCGTTTAAGTGATGATCTTAAACATTTTAAAGAATTAACAAAAGGACACTTTGTAATAATGGGAAGAAAAACTTTCGAATCAATGCCTAAGGCACTTCCAAACAGAACAAATGTAATTATAACTCGAAAAACAGATTATAAGGCTGAAAATGCAATAGTTGTAAATTCATTAGAAAAGGCGTTAAAAGTAGCTGAAAACGATAACCAACCATTTGTTATTGGTGGTGGTGAAATATATAAGTTATCTATGGAAATAGCTGACAGAATTGAATTAACAAGAGTTCATACATCTATTGAAGGAGATACTTCATTTCCTGAAATTGATTTAGAAAAATGGCAAGAAGTTAAAAACGAAAAAAGACTTAAAGATGAAAAAAATGAATATGATTTTTCTTTTTTAAGATATGATAAAATCAACTAAATGAAAGCATATATATTTCCTGGTCAAGGATCTCAATTCACTGGAATGTGTCAAGATTTATTTTTAAAATATGATACGATAAAACCATTATTTATTAAAGCTGAAGAAATTTTAGAATTTGATATTTCTAAAATAATGTTTGAAGGTTCAAAAGAAGAATTAACCCAAACCAAAGTTACACAACCTGCTATTTTCATACACTCCATGGCAATCTTAAAAATTCTTGGAGAATCTTTTAAACCAGACTTAGTAGCCGGTCATTCACTTGGTGAATTTTCGGCATTAGTTGCTTCTGGGGTTTTAAATTATGAGGACGGGCTTAAGTTAGTTTCAATAAGAGCTAAAGCAATGCAAAAATCGTGTGAAAAAACAAATGGCACAATGGCTGCAATTCTTGCATTAGACAATAATATTATTGAACAAACATGTAAAGAAATTGAAGGAGTTGTTGTAGCTGCAAATTATAATTGTCCTGGACAAGTAGTAATTTCAGGAGAACTAAATGCAGTTAAATTAGCTTGTGAGAAACTTAGTAACGCTGGTGCTAGAAGAGCACTTTTACTTCCTGTTGGGGGAGCTTTTCATTCAGAATTAATGATTGATGCAAAAAAAGAACTTTCATTAGCTATTGAAAAAGCTTCATTCAATGAGCCTATTTGTCCTATATATCAAAATGTAAATGCTAAGGCTGAAACATCAGTCGAGAAAATAAAAGAAAATTTAATATCTCAACTCACTTCTCCTGTGAAATGGAATCAAAGTATAGATCAAATGATAAAAAACGGAACAACACAGTTTATTGAAATTGGTCCTGGAAAAGTGCTACAAGGACTTGTGAAAAAAATTGATAGAAATACAGATGTTACTTTTCCTGAGCTGTAAAAAATTTATTTATTTTATCACAAATAAATCTGATTTGATCATTATCTAATTCTGAATGCATTGGTAGAGAAATAACTTGTTCAGACATCATATTAGATATTGTGAAATCTTCTTCTTTATAATTTTTATCAGAATAAGCTTTTTGTTTGTGTAATGGAATCGGATAATAAATACCATGAGGAATATTATTGTCATTTAAGTATTTTGACAATTCATCTCTATTTCCACTTAAAACTCTCAAAGTATATTGATGAAAAACATGTGACTGACAATTATTTTTGACAATAGGAGTTAATAAATTTTTATTTTGATTTAACTCTTTGGAATACAATAAAGAAGCCTCTTTTCTTCTTTCGTTGTAAAAATCTAATAATGGTAATTTTACTGATAATATAGCCGCCTGCACACTATCTAATCTTGAATTAACTCCTACGACATCATGATGATATCTAACATACATGCCGTGATTAACAATTCCCCTTATAGTATGTGCTAACTCATCATTATTTGTAAAAATTGCTCCTCCATCGCCATAGCATCCTAAATTTTTAGAGGGAAAGAAAGAAGTAGTTCCTATGTCTCCAATAGTTCCAGACTTTAGATTAGAATTATTTGACGATAAATAAGTAGATCCTATTCCCTGTGCGTTATCCTCTATAACATAAAGACTATTAGATTTAGCTATATCCATAACCTTATCCATGTTAGCAACCTGTCCAAATAAATGAACTGGAATGATTGCTTTAGTTTTTGATGTAATTGCTTTAAGTATTTCATCACAATCAATGTTAAATGTATCCTCTTCAATATCAACTAAAACAGGTTTAAGCTGTAACAAGGCAATTACTTCAACAGTGGCAGCAAAAGTAAAATCAGATGTTATTATTTCATCTCCAGGCTGCAAACCTAAACTCATCAATGCTATTTGCAAAGCATCTGTTCCATTAGCGCATGGAATTACATGTTTAACGTTTAAATAACTTTCTAAATCGGATTGAAATTTTTTGACAGATGGTCCATTAATAAATGTACCGTTTTTAAAAATTTCTAACACAGAAGAATCAACTTCATCTTTTATAAACTCGTATTGAGTCTTTAAATCTACCATCTGTAATTTTCTCATAGTATGAAATTTGTGTAAAAATAAGAAAATACAGAGTTTTAGAATGAATATATTTGCAAAATACTAAATGAGTATTTTTGTAAGTCAATGAGGGTAATATACAACATAGCAATGGTTCAAATAAAAGCCCTTTTATTTGTGCTTAAATTTTTTAATTCAAAAATCAAATCTTTCGTTGAAAAAAGAAAAAATGTTTTAAAAATTTTAGAGAATAATATTTCTAGAAATGACAATTACATATGGATACATGTGGCTTCACTGGGCGAATACGAACAAGGTCTTCCAATCTTTAAAGAAATTAAATCATTATATAAAAACCACAAAATAGTACTTTCATTCTTTTCTTCATCTGGTTACGAGGTTCGAAAAAACAATCCTATTAGTGATTTAACGGTTTACTTACCACTAGATACTAGTAGAAATGCAAAAAAATTCATTTCATTAATAAATCCAAAAATGGTATTTTTTGTTAAGTACGAATTTTGGCCAAATTATCTACAAAATTTAAACAATAATAACATCCCTACTTTTCTTTTAGCTGGTTTGTTTAGAAAAAATCATTGGTTTTTCAAATGGTATGGATTAGAGTTTTTAAATATCTTAAAATCATCCATAACACACTTTTTTGTTCAAAATAATGATTCAATGGATTTATTATTAAATCATAATATTACCAATTGCACGTTAATGGGAGATTCTAGGTTTGACAGGGTTAATGCTTTATTAGATCAAAATAATGATATTGAAAATATTAAAGAGTTTATAGGAAATAAAATTTGTTTTGTTGCCGGAAGTACATGGAAAGAAGATGAATCTCTAATCGATAATTATATAAATGAAAACAATAACGATTTAGTATGGATAATTGCACCTCATCAAATCAACTCAAAACAAATAACGGAATTTCAACAAAGACTTAAATGTAAAAGCATTCTTTTTTCTAATTTAAATGAAAAAAATATTAATACATCTAAAGTTTTAATAATAGACTCTATAGGCTTACTAACTAGGCTCTATAGCTATTCTGACATTTCTTATGTTGGTGGTGGAATGAGTAACTCTGGATTACACAATATTCTTGAGCCTGCTGTTTTTAAAAATCCTGTTTTAATTGGTAAAAACTACTTTAATTTTCCCGAAGCCAAGGACCTTATCACTAAAAATGGAGTTATAAGTGTGAAGAACCCTAAAGAGTTTAAAAAACATTTAAATGAATTAATTGAAAATAAAAGAAAAAGAGTTGAAATGGGAAAAATTAATTTTGATTATATTAAATCAAATCTTGGTGCTACTAAAAATGTTATTTCATATTTAAAAGAAAGAAAATGAAAAAAATAATTCTACCAATTACAATTTTATTATCATTTATGCTAAATGCACAGAATCCGGTTGGAGCATGGGAAAGAGTTCATGTTTCTAAGGATGGAAAAGAATTAAAAAGCGTAGTCATTTTCTCTGAATCTCATCAAAGTATTAGTATCTATGAAAGTAAAACAGGAAAACTTATTCATTCAAATGGAGGTTCTTGGAAATTAGAAGGTCTAACTATGACTGAAGTTGTTGAATTTGATACTGATAATCCAGAGAGAGTTGGTAGTGCTGTGGTATTTGATATTAACATTGATGATCAATTTTTAGAAATAGTTGGCAGTGAAATGAAATTTTCCAGATTAGACAATGGAGCGCCAGGTGACTTAAGTGGTGCATGGCTAATGTCAGCTAGAATAAGAGATGGTAAAAAACAAGAAAGAGATATTTCTAGACCCAGAAAAACAATGAAAATTCTTTCTGGAACAAGATTTCAGTGGATAGCATATAATACCGAAACAAAAAAGTTTATGGCTACAGGTGGAGGAAGCTATTCGACTGTAAATGGCAAATACACTGAAAATATTGAATACTTTTCAAAGGATCTTACTAGAGTTGGAATGCAACTTGAATTTGATTATAATTTAAATAATGATAGATGGAGTCATAGGGGATTTAGCAGTAAAGGAAAGCCTATTGATGAAGTATGGATTCAAAGATAAATTAGATATCTTTTAATATTTCAACTAATTTTACACAAAATAAAATATGTCAAAAAAACCTTTAATTTTAGTTACAAATGACGATGGAATATCAGCTCCAGGAATTAGAACACTAATTTCTGCAATGAATGAAATAGGTGATGTAGTTGTTGTAGCGCCTGACAGTCCCCAGTCTGCTATGGGGCATGCTATAACAATAAATTCAACTTTGCATTGTAATGCTATAAAAATTGATGACGGTCCTCAAAAAGAATATTCATGTTCAGGGACACCAGCAGATTGTGTGAAATTAGGAATAAATGAAATCCTAGACAGGAAACCTGATCTATGTGTTTCTGGAATTAATCATGGATCAAATTCTTCAATCAATGTTATTTATTCAGGAACAATGAGTGCAGCTGTAGAGGCAAGTATTGAAGGTATTCCTGCCATAGGATTTTCATTATTAGATTATAGTTGGGATGCAGATTTCGAAACTATAAAAGAATATGTAATTAATATTACTAAAAAAGCTTTACGCCAAGGTATTCCAAAAGGAAATGCCTTAAACGTAAATTTCCCTAAATTAAAAAAGAAAGAAATAAAAGGAATTAGAATTTGTCGCCAAGCTAATGCTTATTGGGTTGAAAAATTTGATAAAAGAACAAATCCGCAAGGAAAAGAATATTATTGGCTCACTGGAGAGTTTATAAATAAGGACAAAGAAGAAGACTCAGATGAATGGGCGCTTGCAAATGGATTCATTTCAATTGTTCCTGTGAAATTTGACATGACTGATCATAACAATATTAAAAAGTTAAAAAACTGGGATTTTTAAATCAATGAAATATTACATAATAGCTGGAGAAGCGTCAGGTGATTTACACGGATCAAATTTAATAAAAGAAATTATTGAATTAGATCCAAGTGCAGACATTAGAGCTTGGGGAGGAGATAAAATGAAAAATGCTGGAGCTAAAGTTGTAAAACATTTTAAAGATTTAGCATTTATGGGTTTTTATGAAGTACTGGTTAACATAGTCACTATTTTAAAGAACATCAGCTTTTGTAAAAAAGATATTCTTGAATTCAACCCAGATAAAATAATTTTTATTGACTATCCTGGATTTAATATGAGGATCGCAAAATGGTCAAAAAAATATAAATTCAAAACTGTATATTATATAGCACCTCAACTTTGGGCATGGAACGAAAAGAGAATAAAAAATATTAAAAAACATATTGATTTCTTGTATGTTATTCTTCCTTTTGAAAAAGAATTTTTTGAATTAAAACATAATTACCCAGTAAAATTTTTGGGTCACCCATTAGTTGACAGTATTAGTAATTTTAAAAAAAACTACGACTCTTCAAAAGAACAAATAATATCAAATAAAAAACCGGTAATTGCAATTTTACCAGGAAGCAGAAAACAAGAAATTAAAAAGATTTTAAACACAGTAATTAAAATAGTTGAATATTTTCCCAATCATCAATTTATAGTAGCAGGAGCGCCAAACATTGAACTTAGTTATTACAATTCAAGTCTAAAAAATAAAAACATAAAAGTAATTGAAAATAAAACTTACGAGCTTCTTTCAATATCAACTGCAGCTATTGTAACAAGTGGAACAGCAACTCTGGAAACTGCATTATTCAAGGTCCCTCAGGTGGTTTGCTACAAAAGCAGTTATTTTAGTTATTTTATTGCTAAACTAATCGTGAAAATTAAATATATTTCACTTGTAAATCTTATAATGGACCAGCAAATCGTTAAAGAATTAATACAGCAAGATTGTAATAAAGTTAATATCACAAATGAACTTAAAAAAATTTTAGATTTAAATCACAGAAAATCATTGCTAATTAAATATGATGAATTAACTTCAGTTCTAGGAAATTATGGAACTAGTAAAAGAGTAGCTTTAGACATAATAAAAAAATAATATTGTGAAAATTGATGGAACAGATAAAAAAATAATTCTTGAACTTACAAATAATTCAAGAACACCAGTTTTAGAAATATCAAGGAAAATTGGTATTTCAGGAGCAGCAATTCATCAAAGAATAAGAAAGCTAGAAGAATCTGGTTTAATTAGTGGACATCACTTAAAATTAAATCCGAAAGTATTGGGTTACTCAACTCTAGCGTTTGTAGGTGTACATTTTGACAAAGCTGAAAGAAATTCTGAAGCAATAAAATCAATGAAGAATATTCCTGAGATTTTAGAATGTCACTACACAACTGGGAACTGGAGTGTTCTTATAAAAATATTATGTAAAGACAATGAAGATTTAATGCTGATTTTAAATAAAAAAATTCAATCTATTGAAGGTGTTTCGAGAACAGAAACATTTATTTCATTAGAACAACAAATCGATAGACAAATAACTATTTCTTAGAATTTAATTATAAAGAATAATATAATTAAAGTCAATATTACAGAAATAAAATTACCAACTATCATTGACAAACTTTCTAAATTAACCCATGTATAAACCATAAAACTACACCTGAAACATATAAAAGATAAGTAGTAAGAGATAAGCCATCAACAGATTTAGTTTTAAAAACCTTTAATACTTGTGGAACGAAAGCAATTGTTGTTAAAAATGCAGCTGCAAATCCAATTATTTCACCCCCACTAAATAGCCAATCTAACATACTATATTTATTATTTTACCCGGAACAACTATGATTTTTTTAATATCTCTTGGATTTAAATATTTATTTAGTCTTGAATCTTCTTTCAAAGTCTTTTTGATTTCTTCTACATTCAAAGATAATTCTAAATTCAATTTGAACTTCATTTTTCCATTAAAAGATACTGGGTATTCAAATGAAGTTTCCTTTACAAATTCTGAATTAAAAGCTGGGAAATCTTCAAAAGATATTGTATTCGAATTCCCTAACTTATTCCATATTTCTTCGCAAATGTGAGGAGCAAATGGCGATAACAAAATTGTTAAATTTTTTAAAATATGCAGATTATTACACTTTATTGAACTTAATTCATTTACACAGATCATAAAAGCACTTACCGAAGTATTGAATGAAAAATTATTAATATCCTCTTCAACTTTCTTTATTGTTTTATGTAAAATCTTTAAACTTTCTTTTGACGGATTTTCATTACTAACATAAAATTTATCTGTTGAATGAAACAAATTCCAGTATTTTTTCAAAAAAGAATATGTTCCTGAGATACCTGCAGTATTCCATGGTTTGGCTTGTTCAATTGGACCAAGAAACATTTCATATAATCTTAGAGTATCAGCTCCATAATCATTACAAATTTGATCAGGATTTATAACATTATATTTAGATTTTGACATTTTTTCAACTTCTCTATGCACAATAAATTTACCATCAAAAGATTCGAAATTTGCATTGTTAAATTGAGGTTGCCAATTTCTAAGAGCATCTAAATCTAATTCGTTATTTATATTTACAAATTGTACATCAACATGTATTAGTTGAGTTTTAACATCTTTGACTACACCTTTAGAAAAATAATTATCTGTTCCTACTTCTCTTGAAATAAAAGCGCTATTTCCAAGAATCATTCCCTGATTAATTAATTTCTTAGCATAATCTTTTACAGGTACTAGGTCTAAATCATACAAAAAATATTGCCAAAATCTTGAATATAATAAGTGTCCTGTAGCGTGCTCACTACCACCAATATATACATCAACTTCCTTCCAATAATTTAGAGATTCTTTAGATGCAAATTCTTTGTTGTTATTTGAATCCATGTATCTATTAAAATACCATGAACTTCCCGCCCAGCCTGGCATTGTGTTAAGCTCTAATCTAAAAACAGTTTTATTATCGATTAAAGAATTAGCTACAACTTTGTTATTGATAGTGTCCCACGCCCATTCTTTTGAATTACCTAATGGTGGTTTACCATCTTCTGTAGGCAAATACTTATCAACATCTGGAAGAGCTATAGGAAGATGATTTTCATGAATCATTACAGGGAAGTTATCCTTATAATAAACGGGGAATGGTTCTCCCCAATACCTTTGTCGACTAAAAACAGCGTCTCTAAGCTTATAATTAATTTTGTGAACACCTTTATTTAATTGTTTTAATTTTTCGGTAGCTAAATTTATACCATCCTTATAATTCAACCCGTTCAAAGATTCTGAGTTTGTCAAAACAAATCCATCTTTACTTTGAAAAGCCTCTTTAGAAATATCTTTGTCAAGAAAAATATTTTTTATAGGTAAGTTGAAAAACTTAGCAAAGTTATAATCTCTTTGATCACCACACGGAACTGCCATAACAGCTCCTGTTCCGTATCCTGCTAAAACATAATCAGAAATCCATATTTCAAGCTTTTCATTATTAAGAGGATGAATAGCATAGGCACCAGTAAAAACTCCGCTAATTGATTTAACATCAGACATTCTTTCTCTTTCTGTTTTTTTACTAGATTTTTGTATATAATTATTTACAGAATTTAAATTTTTATCTGTTGTTATATGTTTAACAAAAGGATGTTCAGGAGCTAATGTCATAAAAGAAACTCCGTGTATTGTATCTACTCTAGTTGTGAAAACTTCAATTTGTTTATCAAAGTTTTCTACATCAAAACTTACCATGGCTCCCTCAGATTTACCAATCCAATTTCTTTGCATTTCTTTTAAAGGCTCCGGCCAATTTATATCATTTAGTCCGCTTAAAAGTCTTTCAGAATATGCGGAAATTCTAATGCTCCATTGAGTCATTTTTTTTCTTAATACTTCATGACCTCCTCTTTCAGATAATCCATCTATAATTTCGTCATTTGCAAGAACAGTTCCTAGTTTAGGGCACCAGTTTACATCAATTTCTGACAAATAAGCCAATCTATAGTTAAGTAAAATTTGATCTTTTTCATTAGAACTAAACGAGTTCCATTCTTTGGAATCAAATTCTTTAATATCTTCACTTTGACAAGCATAAATATTGGCATTACCATTTAATTCGAAAATTGATATTAATTCAATTATATCTCTAGATTTATTAATGTTTAAATCATACCAAGAATTAAAAAGTTTTATGAACATCAACTGAGTCCACTTATAATAGTTTTTATTTGAAGTTCTAATTTCTCTAGACCAATCGAATGAAAATCCTAATCTATCTAATTGCTCTCTATACCTTGAGATGTTTTCATTTGTAGTCTCTAAAGGGTGTCTACCGGTCTGAATAGCATATTGTTCTGCAGGAAGGCCAAAAGAATCGTATCCTTGAGGATGCAAAACATTAAATCCTTTTAATCGCTTATATCTTGAATAAATATCACTTGCAATATAACCTAATGGATGGCCAACATGAAGTCCAGCTCCAGAGGGATAGGGAAACATGTCTAATATATAAAACTTTGGAAGTTTGCTGTTATTTTGAGCTTTGAAAGTATTATTTTCAGCCCAGAATTTTTGCCATTTATTTTCAATTTCCTTAAAGTTATACAACATGCTTAAATTTAAAGTAACAAAAATACATTTATTGTACGAATAGGAAAAGTTTAAACTACATAACCTATTGAATTAAAAAGGTTTAGTATTTTTACTAAAAATATAATACAACTCTAATTGGCTATTTCTAAAAACAGAAGACTTTTAACATCATACTTTTCAGTAGTATTAAGTATTTCAATTGTTTTATTTATGATGGGTGCTTTTTTTTTAATCGCATTTAATGCTAATAAGATATCCGACGATTTCAAAGAAAAAATCCCAATAACAATTTATTTAAAAAATAATGCTAAAAAAATAGAGATAGAACAACTGATTAAAAAACTTAATTTAAAGGATTATACCAATTCTTTAAACTATATTTCAAAAGAAAAAGGAGCCGAAATTTTAATAAATGAAATTGGTGAGGATTTTATTGAATTTTATGGAACAAACCCTCTTTTAAACTCTATTGATGTATTTCTTAAATCTGAATTTGTAACAACTTTAGTTTTTGATGAAATTTCAAGCGAACTTAACAATACAGATTTTATAGATGAAATCATTTATGATGCTCCATTAGTATCCTTGATTAATGATAATATCAATAAAATTAAATACTGGATTTTAGGTATTGCTATGTTTTTTCTAATTATTTCAATTGTAGTTATTAATGGCTCAATTCGGCTTTCGATATATTCCAATAGAATGAACATTAAAACTATGCAAATGGTTGGAGCAACAAGAAAATTTATAAGAAAGCCCTTTATAAACACTCATGTTAAATTAGGGTTAATAGGTTCTTTAATAGCAGTCATCATGTTAAGTTCGTCTCTATATTACATTCAAAATAACTTCGAATATTTTAACTTTAAATCAGAAATGACTTTAATAATTTCAATGTTTGGGTCAATTTCAGTTTTTAGTATAATTATCACTTATTTATGTACTTTTTTTGCAACTCAAAAATTTTTAAAAATTAAAATAGAACAACTTTACTAATGAAAAATAAAAACTCAAATAAGAAAACATTTGTTTTTGGAAAGAAAAATTATGTAACAATGCTTATTGGATTAGCATTTATTACAATTGGTTTTATTCTTATGTCGGGTGGAGGCAGTGAAGATCCTAATGTGTTTAATCCGGAAATATATAATTTCAGAAGAATAAAATTAGCTCCAACACTTGTTTTAATTGGATTTGGAATTCAAGTTTATGCTATTCTATTAAATCCTAGTAAAAAATAAATGGATTATTTTGAATCTATTACTTTAGGGATTGTTCAAGGATTGACTGAGTTTTTGCCAATATCTTCTAGTGGCCACTTAGAAATTTCAAAAGCAATTTTAGGAAATGATTTTTCTAATAAAGAAAGTTTACTTTTTACAATAGTTTTACATTTTGCTACAGCATTGAGTACTATTGTGTTTTTTAGAAAAGACATATCACAAATTATTTTAGGCTTATTTGATAAAAATGATAAAGAATCCTTTAAATTTTCAATATCCATAATTATATCAATGATTCCTGCAGTACTAATTGGTCTTTTTTTTGAAGAAACTATTAATTCGTTCTTTAACGGAAATTTAATTCTAGTTGCAGCAATGCTATATGTTACTGCTCTATTATTATACCTGTCAGATGTAATAAAACTTGATAGTAAAGAGATTAGCTATAAAAATAGTTTTATAATTGGTCTAGCTCAAGCAATTGCAATTCTACCAGGAATATCAAGAAGTGGAGCAACTATTGCTACTGCGGTAGTGATTGGAATTGATAGAGAAAAAGCTGCAAGATTTTCATTTATAATGGTTATCCCTTTAATTTTTGGAAGTATGGCAAAGTCAATTATAGACAATGGAATTGTATTTGAAAACTTTGATTTATTTTCAGTTTCTCTTGGCTTTATATCTGCATTTATTACAGGACTTATAGCATGTAAGTGGATGATATCTCTAGTCAAAAAAAGTAAATTATATTATTTTTCAATTTATTGTTGTATTGTTGGATCTATAATTATTTATTATTCTTTAAAAAATGGAATTTAATAAAGAATCATTTTTAGAAGGCAAAATACTTTTAATTTATAAACCTTTAAACTGGACTTCTTTTCAAGTTGTTAATAAAATAAGATGGCTAATTAAAACCACATTTAATATTAAAAAAATTAAAGTAGGTCATGCTGGCACTTTGGATCCTTTAGCTGACGGATTACTAATAATATGCACTGGAAAGATGACTAAAAAAATTGACCAGTTTCAAAAATTAAATAAGACATACACAGGTAAGTTTTTTTTAGGAGCCACTACTCCTTCTTATGATTTAGAAACTGAAGTGAATTCAAAAAAATCTATTGATCATATAACTGAAAAATTAATTTTAAAAACAATTGAAAGCTTTAAAGGTAAAACTATTCAAACTCCTCCAATATATTCAGCAATAAAGCACAAAGGAAAAAAATTATATGAATTTGCAAGAAAGGGCGAAACAGTAAAAATTAAAGAAAGAGAAATTTTAATTTCAGAATTCTTGATAACAAAAAAACAACTTCCTGAATTAGATTTTATAGTAAACTGTAGTAAAGGAACCTACATTAGATCATTAGCTAATGATTTTGGAAGGAAATTAGAATGTGGAGCCTATTTGTCAAAACTAACAAGAACAGCTATAGGAGATCATTTATTAAAGGATTCTATTTCAATTGAAGATTTTGAAAAGACTCTAAGTTAGAAAGTTTAAAAATTGTTCTCTTGAAATTTCCTCAGCTCCTAAAGATTTCAAATGTGCGCTTGGAACTTGGCAGTCTATCAACTTATATCCATTTTTAGTTAGTTCCTTAATTAAATGAATAAATCCAATTTTACTAGCATTGTTTTCTTTACTAAACATACTTTCCCCACAAAAAACATCACCTAAATCAATTCCATAAAGTCCACCAACTAATTCAAAATCTTTCCAGACTTCAACTGAAAACGCATGACCTTCTTTGTGTAAAAGATTGTATGCTTTTTTTAATCCTTCAGTAATCCATGTTCCGTTTTGACCAAATCTTTTAACTGATGCACAACATTCCACAACCTGGTCAAATGACTGGTTAAACGTTACATTAAAACTACCATCTTTTAAGATTTTTTTAGTTGATTTAGAAATTTTCAACTTTGCTGGAAATAAAACCATTCTAGGATCTGGACTCCACCAAACTAGATAGTCATCACTTTCAAACCATGGGAAGATCCCTTGCTTATAAGCCTGTAATATTCTTTTTGGATCTAAATCTCCACCAATAGCAACTATCCCATCATTATTTGCTGATAAAGCTGACGGAAATATATGTTCGCTACTTAATTGATGCATTTATTAATTAAAAAGGCAGATCATCTGGCTCATTATCGCTTATATTGTCTGCTGGTTCAAAAGCATCAGCTGGCGGAACAGGAGGAATACTTGATTCTGAATCATCTGTCATAACCTTTTCAATTCTCCAGCCTTGAATTGAGTTAAAATACTTCACTTCTCCTTGTGGACTTTCCCATTCTCTTCCTCTTAAATTGATGTCTACTTTAACTGATTCGCTAACTTTATAGGAGTTTAAAATATCGCACTTATCCTGAATAAATTCAATTAAAAGGTCTTGTGGGTATTGTTCTTCTGTTGTTATAACTAATTCTCTTTTTCTAAATCCGTTACTTCCGTATTCTTTTGTTTCGTTAATTAGTTTGATTTTTCCTGTAATATCCATTTTATTAAATAATTTTTTATAAAATTAAAGAATTTTTAGTCCTTATTTTAAGTAAATAAAAGATTTATAATCAATAATATTAACAACTTGATCAAAATAAAAAAAATATGATCTTTTATAAGAACGAATTTATTGATTTAGCCAGATCTTTAAACTCTTTATCAGACACTTTAACTTTCTTCTTGAAATTAACATCATCCATAGAATTTAATGGAATTAAATGGACGTGAGCATGAGGCACTTCTAGACCAATAACAGAGACACCTATTCTTTTACAAGAAACCGTTTTCTTTAATGCTTTAGCAATTTTCTTAGAAAAATTCATTAAATCTTTATAATCATTATCATCTAAATCAAAAATAAGATCTACTTCTTTTTTAGGAATACAAAGCGTATGACCAAATGCATTTGGATTTATATCTAAAAAAGCAAAGCAATTAGATGTTTCTGCTACTTTGTAACAAGGTATTTGTCCGTTTATAATTTGAGTAAAAATAGAATTCAAGATTTATCTTTCAATAGAAATGATTTCAAACTTAAGAGTTCCGTTTGGAACTATTACTTCGGCAACTTCACCTACTTTTTTACCTAAAAGGCCTTTGCCAATTGGTGAACTAACAGAGATTTTTCCTGATTTTAAATCAGCTTCACTTTCTGCAACTAATTTGTAATTTAATTGCATTTGGTTATTTAAATTCTTGATTTTAACCTTGGAAAGAACCAAAACTTTACTAAGATCAAGTTGAGATTCATCGATTACCCTAGCATTAGAGAAAACCTCCTCTAACTTCGATATCTTCATTTCTAACATGCCTTGAGCCTCTTTTGCAGCATCATATTCAGCATTCTCACTTAAATCTCCTTTATCTCTAGCTTCGCCTATTGCATTTGAAGCCTTTGGTCTTTCAATATCTTTTAAATGACTTAATTCATCTTTAAGTTTTTTTAAACCCTCTATTGTATAATAAGAAACATCACTCATAATCATTATTTTAAAACAAAAAATCCCTATTTATTTGGGATATAAAGCTAATATACGAAATTATTAAATCTATAATATTTTGATTAATTTCATCAAATGATGATACGTATGAAAAGTATACTGATTTTGTCTTTTATTTTGGTCACGTCATGTTCAAAAAATGAGATAAATAGAAATCCATATCTTCAAAACATCAGTTTTGAAAAAACAATAAACCTTAATTTGCCACAATACGATAATTTAAATTATAATGGTGGAGCAGTTTATTTAAGTTCGGGCGGAATAAAAGGATTAATCTTATTTAATTTTAGCAATCAGATATTTGCTTGGGAAGCTAGTTGTCCTAACCAGTATCCTTCGTCATGTACAACAATGGAAATAGACGGAGTACAAACAGTTTGTAATTGTGATGATTATAAATACAGTTTAGCAACTGGACAATTACTTTCAAACTCTGAAAATGATTCCTATCCGATGAAATTATATTTTTCTGAAAAAAATGGTAATTCAGTCCGAATATCGAACTGAATTACCAAATTAAATTAGCAAATAATATTAAAATTTATAGTTTAGACCAAAAGAGATGTTTCTTCCCATTTCATGGATACCCATCTTTTTAAATCTTGACAAATGATCAAAGTACTCCGTATCTAATAAGTTATTAATAGACCAGACAAAACCTAAATTATTGTTAGTTAGGTTAAATTCATGACTTCCTGAAAGATTCATCAGTAAATATGAATCTGTTGCAGTTTCAAACTGTCCAACATTATTTTGTTTTCCTTTAGAAATAATACTAATCTTATAATTATTATTATTAAAATCTAAATTAAACGCATGTTTAAAAGTAAAAGGTGATATAAATGGCAAGTAGCCACCCTCAGATTTTTCACCTGAAACATACTCTAACGATGTTTTGTAAGAAAGCCAATCTAATGAAGTAGATTTAGAAAAATAAAGTTCACCACCCATTAAAGATGCATCAGCTTGAGAATAATTATAAACTGGCATAGAATTAATTGTTTGTCCTGAAGGTTCTAAATAGATATAATCTTGAATTGAGTTATAAAAAACATCTAAACCAAAACTAGAGTCTGAATCAAAAGCAGAAATAGAAATATCCGTTTGAAAGTTTTTTTCCTCAATTAAATTACTGTCTCCAATTTCATATTGAGCAGTGCCGTGATGAACTCCATCTGAAAACAACTCAGAAAGATTAGGTGCTCTATAACCATTTGAAAAATTAAGTCTAAAAATTTTATTTTCAGAAAAATTTCTTTTAAATCCTAAAGATGATGTGAAACTATTATAATTCTTATCAAAACTTGAAGTTGTTATTTTTCTATTATCAGTTCTAAGACCAATTAAAACATCCCATTTTGAAGTATGTATATGAGACATAGCATATACACCAAAGTCTTTTTTATCAGCATTTGGTATTAATTCTTCCTCTGCATGATTAGTATTAGTTTGAGATAAAACATTAGCTCCAAAGATTAATTCTAATTTTTCAGTTTTTGGAAAAATATATTTAAGATCAAAAGTTGTTGTCTCTAAATCCATATTTAACGCAGGACCCTCTCCATGTTCGTCGTGATCATCATGGTCATCATCATGATCGTCGTCATGATCGTCTCATCATGATCATCATCATCATCACCATGATCGTCGTCATGATCGTCATGTCCTTCCTCTTCGTGTTCACCAAACTCCTTTCTCTTGTTAGAACTAAATCCTAAAGTAAATTCAATCTCAGATTTATTATTAAAAAGAAGTCTGTTTTTCCAAGAAATCATAGTATTTGTAAGGTCTTGATAACTTTTTTCTTCTTCATGCTCATCGTGATCGTCATCATCATGATCATCATCATCATGATCGTCGTCATCGTCGTCGTCATGATCATCATCGTCATCATGATCGTCATGATCATCATGATCGTCATGATCTTCCTCACCGTGTGGAATCCCAATTTCAGAATCATTAATATTGACTCTTAGATCTGAAATAAAATTATCTGACGTGTAACCTAACCCAAATTTTAAATCACTATTTTTAAAATAAGTGTTTTCTACTTCTCCATCAGGAGTGTTAAAATCCTTATTATCTACAAGACTGGCTTGAACCAAGTAAGATAATTTATTTAAACCTCCTTTAATTCCTAAGTTAGTTGTAAGACCTTGATAATTTGAATTATAAATAGTTCCTAGCTCTATTTCAGTTCCCTCTCCATTATAATATGAATCTGGATTTACGTAAACTACTCCACCAATGGCATCACTTCCATATAAAACAGACATTGGACCTTTAATTATTTCAACTGACCCAACTCCAAAACCTGAAATTTCCATTCCATGTTCAGCTCCCCATTGCTGGTTTTCAACTCTCATGAATTGATTAAAGACAGTAATACGATTAGAAGATAGACCTCTTATTACAGGTTTTGATATACCTGGACCTGTTGAAATTATAGAAAATCCTGGAATTTCTTGAACAGCATCAGAGAAGTTCAATCTTTTAATGTAGTTTAAATTATTAAAATTTAATTTTTTGACATTAAGTACATTGTTTTTGACAGACTCTTTAAAAGGTGTAGATACCACTACCTCATCGAGTTCTACAGAAATTATAGAATCATTTTCTTGAGTACTTTGAGCGATAATTTGATTAGTGCTAATTAATAGCAATGCCATTAAGGCAAATTTTGTAATATTTTTCATTTATTTATTTATTTATTTTGATTGATTTGATTGATAAAATTTAGCAATCAACTGGGGGGCCTCTGGAATCAAAATAATTTAAATAATTTGAAAAAACTATATAATTATAAGTCGTATTGTACTTATAATTAGTTGGAAATTCATTAAATGAATAATTATTATTGTCAGAATTAAATTCAATATCTAAACGAATAAAATCACATGTACAACAATCTATTTCAACTTCATGAAAGTGAAGATTTTGCTCGGAACAAGTAACATGTTCTTCATATAAAAAATGATTTAAGCCAAAAACTGAAGGTAGGCTTAATATTCCAATAAGAATAAAACTTATTATACTCTTCACTCGACAAAACTAATGAAATTTAGAATTTAAAAGTCAATCCTATTAAAAAATTTCTTTCAGCCTGTGGATAATATCCAGCTCCATCTAAAGTTTTAACCTGTCCAGGGGAAGACCATGTGTCGTCATAAGTGTAATAATATCCATTTGAAACGTATTCTTTATCAAAAATATTATTAACCAATCCAGAAATTATAATTTGATCAAAAATCTGATTTGAATTTATACTGAAGCTAAAGTTTATGTTATTGACAAAATAACTATCTAGAATTGAATTAACTGCGTCTGTATTACCCATAAATTGCTTTCCAACATACTTTGACAGAAAACTAATCATTAGCCTATCATTTGGAGAATATACAATTGAATTTGATGTAATAATTTCAGGTGAAAAGGATATATTAGTTTTACCAAAATCAAATATTTTTCCATCAAATTTTGATAAAACTTGTTGATTTTTATTGGAACTTAATGTAAGATTTGTATTTATTAAAAAATCTTCTGAAAGTTTCACACTTGCTTCTGTCTCAATACCCATTCTATAACTTGATCCACTGTTGGTTCGAATTGGAGTTCCTACATCGTCGAGTTCTCCTGTAAGAACTAATTGTTCATTGTAAAGCATGTAGTACGCATTTAAGTTTAATCTTAAACCATTCTTTCTAAAACGCCAACCTAATTCGAAATCATTTAATTGCTCTGGCTTAATATTTATATTACTTTCATAATCACTACGACTGGGCTCTCTGTTTGCTCTTGAATAAGAACCGTAAAACATTGAGGCTGGACTATGAGTTAACGATAAACCAAATTTTGGATTGAAAAAACTATAAGATTGATCAATCAACATGTTAACCAAATCTGATGTTATTCCTGAGGTTTTATAATTTAGATTTCTAAGCTGAAGATCTCCATAAAATTCTAATTTATTGCTTAACAAATAAGAAGCTTTTGCAAAAACACTAAAGTCTGTTTTTTTACCATTCCCATTATAATATCTATCTCTTAAAGAACTGTTTTTACTAAAATTTCTAGCCCAAATAACCTCGCCATAGTGATCGCCACTGTAGGTGCTGTAAGAGCTATTAAACATTAAGTTAAGCCTGCTTGTTTTGTAATTTGCTGATGCATTCAAAACATAGAAATTATTATCTAACCATCGTCGTCTTATTAAATCTGTTGTTCCTGTTTTATTTCCTTGTTCATCAATATCTGAAACTACTATTCCACCATATGTATCTATAGAATCGTCTTCTCTAAATTGTTCAAAATACCCTCTACCATATGTGTAATTAAGTCCTAAATTAGTTGACCATTTTTGATTCAACTTTTGATTCCAATGAAACTGATAATGATCTTGTTTATAATTATCTATCTCATTTTCGTAAGTATATGGATTCTGTCTTCTATTTTCTAAAAGTTGTTCTTTGCTAACTCCAGACCAAGACTGATAAGTTTTTTCGTGACCTCCAAATGTCAATGCTTTAATTAAAGTGTTTCCTTTACTGTAAGCACCCTGAAGAAAGTATGATTTTAAATCCGAATAAGCTCTGTCAACATATCCATCGGAATCAATTTTAGACAGTCTTCCAGAAACTCAAACGAATCGTTTAATTTACCAGTACTAAATTTAACTGTATGTTTTAAAGTATTATAACTACCTACTGAGTTCGAAATTTCAGCATATGGATTATTAGAAATCGCATCGGTAAGTATATTAATACTAGCTCCAAACGCACCAGATCCGTTAGTAGACGTCCCTACTCCTCTTTGAACTTGAAGACTTTCAACTGAAGAAGTGAAATCTGGAAGATTTACCCAATATGTTCCATGTGATTCTGGGTCGTTAAAGGGAATACCGTTAATAGTAATGTTAGTAGATTGAGCACTTACTCCTCTAATTCTTATACCAGTGTAACCAATACCTGCTCCAGCATCTGAAGTAGTTACTACAGATGGTAAAAAATTCAATAAAACAGGTAAATCTTGCCCTAAGTTTTTTGAAGATAAATCAGATTTTGAAACATTAGAATGTGTAATTGGACTTGAGTATTTGACTCTAACAGACTCTACGATAACTTCTTCTAAGTTTTGTTTAGTGCCTAGAATAGAATCAGTTATTTTTTCTTGAGAAAACAAACTAAAAGTTATTGTAAGTGATAAAAAGTATATTATATTTTTCATATTTAAATTGATGATAAAACAAGGATACACTTAGTGTAGATACAATTTCCCTTTCCAGAATTACTTGGCAGGTTCATTGGGTATAATCTCAGCCGTAGCACCCCATTTAATTAAGATTCAAATATAGAATAAAAAACGAAAAAGATTTATTATTTATTTAATAATTTATCTATTTCTTTTGTTGCAGTTTTCATTCTATCATTTACACCACCTGAAACTAAAACATAAGGTTTATTATATTTTATCAAGGCCTGTTTAAAAGCATTAAACATTTCTTTTCTATTGTTGGGGCGATCTCTTAAATCGTCTTTTACCCAAGGAATATCTATATCAGTCAAGATATATAAGTCGTATTTGTTTTCAATTGCATACTTCTCTAAAAGAGGATCGCAAAATCCATTATAATAAGTTTCAGAATAAACTTTGGTTTCTAACAAATCCGTATCACAAATTAACAAGTCTGTAGCTTTTTTAGAATATTTATTTTCTAGTTTAATTTGTCCATATGCTATTGGAAGTAGATCGTTTAATTCACAAACTTTATTTTCTTTATCCCACTTTTCTTGTAAATAATCTCTTGCAAACTCTTCAATCCACAACACATTATAATGTGAAGCGAGTGCTCTAGATAGTGTAGTTTTTCCCGATGACTCAGGTCCAAAAACAACTACTTTTAAGCAGTCTGATGTGATTTGTTTAAGATTTTTTTCCATGAATAATATCCTGCAATAGCAATAAACGTAAAAATTAAATATTGTAAACTAGTAAAAGTAAGGCCTTTGTAAAAATATAAGGGGATTGAAATTATATCTGCAATAATCCAAAAAATCCAATTTTCAATTTTTCTTTTAGCCATTAACCACATTCCAACAAAAAATATAGCTGTAGTTATATTGTCTACATAAGAGGTTATCGTACCCCACTTATCAAAATAGACATATATTAAATAGACAAATACTAAAGAAGAAAGAAAAATTATAATACCAATTTTTTTTTCATTATTAGTTACTCTTGAAATAGGAGTGACAGAATTATTTTCTTTTCTAGTCCAAATAAACCACCCATAAATACTCATAAGAAAGTAATAGGCGTTTATCATCATGTCACCCAATAGAACCCATTTGTAAAGAAGATATATAAAAATAGCTGTAGATATCATTCCAGTTGGAAAAACCAGGATATTATTGTTTTTTGAATACCAAACACTTAATAACCCAAAAACTACAGCAATAATCTCTAAAACAATATCTTTAGTTTGATATTGAGAATATTGTTCAAATAATAAATCAAAAATTTGGTACATAATTACTTCTATCTGATTTTACAATTTTCATATTCATAATAATACTTTCTGAGTTTAAAAAAGTATGATAAATATTATCATTCAAAAAACTCATAAGCTCTTTATAATTACCGTAAATCTGAGTACTCAAAGGAGTTTCTATAATTTTGAATTCAGATTTTCTTAAAGATTTTATAAAATCTTTTATTACATATTCATAATCATCTTTAAGCGGAGTTAATGTCAATTCAACTGAAATATCCATGCTATTTTATTAAGTATGCTACAGAACAAATGTATTGTGAAAAATTAATTATTTCTATATTATAATACTCTATTATTTCATTTTTGTAAATTTTGACTTTTGCTCTATCAAACTCAATATTAATAGACTCAATTAAAATATTTTTCTTAAAATCTATTCCCGAATACCCAAAAGCTTTAAAAACAGCTTCTTTAATTGTCCAAACTTTAGTCACGTTTTCAACAGAATTCAATTTAATTAAATTCCAGTCTGATTCAGAAATAAATTTTTTAGAAATATTTAAAATTTTAGGTCTAATTTTTTCGATATCAATACCCACTTTAGAATCTGATATAATTACACCACAATAATCAAAAGAATGGCTAATTGAAATAAATTTATTATTTGAAAGATGAGGTTTACCATTATTATCATAGAATAATGTATCACTATTTATCTTCAATAACTTTAAAAGGTTTTGAACTCCTAAAAATTGTTTTCTTTGATTTGAAGACTTTATTAAATTTAATCTTGAATTAGGATAAGTAGAAGGATTTAAAAGATTTTTTAGTTCAGTTTCAGTCTCAGATAATTTCCAAAGCAATAGATTGCTTGATGTAAAATTATAATGATTAGAAATTGGCATAGTTCAAGGTATTAAACTATATTTTATCTAACAACAAATGCTGATTTGTTTTATGCTTCGAAAGGGACTATCGAAACAAAAGACTTATTATCTTTCTTTTTTTTGAATTGTACTATTCCGTCAATTCTTGCATGTAGAGTATGATCTTTACTTACATAAACATTATCACCTGGTTTGTGAGCTGTTCCTCTTTGACGAACAATAATATTACCTGCAATAGCAGCTTGACCTCCAAAGATTTTTACACCAAGTCGTTTAGATTCTGATTCTCTACCGTTTTTAGAACTACCTACACCTTTTTTATGAGCCATTTTGAATAATTTTTATTACTTCTTAGTTACCGTTTTTTTTGTTGCTGGTTTTTTTGCAGCTACCGTTTTTTTAGCAACTGGTTTTTTTGCAGTTACCGCCTTTTTAGCAACTGGTTTTTTAGCAGCTACTTTTTTTGCTGGAGCATCAGTCTTAGAAGCTTCTGTCTTAGTTTTAGCTTTTGCAGCTTTTTCTAATATATTTTCAACAACAATTTGAGTTAAAGCTTGTCTATGACCATTTTTGACAGTATAACCTTTCCTTCTTTTCTTTTTGAATACGATAACTTTATCATCCTTAAGATGTTTGACGATTTTAGCTTCAACGCTAGCACCTTTGACAACAGGATCGCCTAGAATAATTTTACCTGAATTATCCAACATTAAAATATTATCAAAACTAATTTTTGATCCCTCTTTACCTTCAAGTCTATTTACATAAACTTTTTGATCTTTTTCAACTTTAAACTGTTGACCGGCTATTTCTACAACTGCGTACATAATAATATTTTTGTTAAAAAACGTGTGCAAATATACATGGATAGATTATATATAACAACTATTAATGGCAAAATATAAATTGTCAAAAAAACTACACTTTAATGATTTATATATTTTAGTCATTTATTGAATTATATAAATTTCTGTTATTTAGATTTTTTATTAGCTAAATAAACACCTGCTAATATAATTATAGTTGCAAATAATTGATTTAAAGTAAACACTTCTCCATCAAGAAAACCCCAAAACAAAGCAACAATTGGCAAAGTATATGTTACAGAAGAGGCGAATACTGGGGAAGCAATCTGAACAAATTTATTAAATAAAATTTTTGCAAATACTGTTCCTACAATTGATAATATTAGTATACTAAATAGTGCAACCTTGACATCTTTATCATTCAAATCTATTTCCGTGAAATCAGACATAAAAAATATTATAATTGCTAAAGGAAAAATAAAAATAAAGTTTCCAACAGTGATAGCAACAGCTGAAACATCTTGCAAATGAACTTTTAATAGATTTACTTGAACGGCGTATAAAACAGAAGCAAATATTATAAAAAAGACATATAACAAGTTTTGATCAGGATTAATAATCGAACCTTGATACATTAACAATACCGAACCAATTAAGCCTATGATAACGCCTGATATCTGTTTCGAATCAATTTTAAAGCGATAGAACCCTACTCCAATAAGCAAAGTGGCAAGAGGGGTTAAAGAATTTAAAATAGCAGCCAAAGCGCTGTCTATTTCAGTTTGTGCATATGCAAATAAGAATGGAGGGATAAAGGAAACTAATCCTGTAATAAAAATCCACTTCCATTTGTTTTTAGGAATCGATTTTAAAGTAGAGTACCCGATTAAAAGTAATAAGATTGTTGATATTATGGTTCTCAAGCTTCCAACTTGTAGCGGACTCAACCCAATTAATGCCTTTTTTATTAAAATATAAGAACTTCCCCAAACAAGAGATAGAATCAGTAAATAGATCCATTTTAAATTTTTAGTATCCATTTATAAGATTTATTTCCAATTAAAAGTTTGAATCATTTTTCTAATATCATTATTTATTAAATGAATTGAAGGAAGAAGCGAATCATAGTTAGGTTTGGAATCAAAATATAGTGACCCTTTTAAGTATACTGAAGTTGAATCCGTAATATAAAATTGCGTATTTGAAGGCGCATTTCCAACAAAGGAAAAATACTTTGCAAAAACTCTATTTTCAACATCATTATACTCGCTAACATTAACTGCAAAAGCATTAATGGAATTTTCTTGAATTTTTTTGGTGAAATCAGAGTCAATTAGACTAAAATTATCTTTGATGTTTATTGAACTTAGATAAAGTATAGAATTTAAAGAACTGTTTTTAATTTTTACATTACAATTTTCAAAATCTATTTGATTTTCAGAATTTATAAAAAATGAATATCCGCAAGCACTTTTGTAAAAAACATAATTAGGTACACTAACTTCATTATACAAAAAAGCTTTGGGCTTTGGAGTTGTTGTATGGTTTGAACAACTCATTAGAAAAATAAAAAAAAATAATATAGATTTTATCATTCCTTTATAGTTACCATAACATTCTTTATTCTTTTTCTATTGACTTCAACCACTTTAAATTCAATTCCTTTAAGTTTTAGCTTGAAATTTTTTTTTGGAAAAAATCCGATTTGTTCAAGTAAAAAACCACCTAAAGTCTCCGAATCTCCTTTAATATTTTCAAAAATTTTATTGTCCTTGATTTTTAAAATTCTATATAAATCGGTAAGATTCACTTTGCCTTCAAAGACAAAAGTATTGTTGTCAATTTTATTATAAATAATATCATCTTGATTAAATTCATCGTTTATTTCACCAACTATTTCTTCAACAATATCGTTTAAAGTAATAATACCAGAGTTTCCTCCATATTCGTCAACAACTATAGCCATGTGATTTTTTAGTTTTTGAAATTCTTTCAATAAATCATCAAGTTTTTTGTTTTCAGGTATAAAATAAGGTTCTCTAATCAAAGTAGTCCAATCAAAGCTCTGTTCATTTAAATGAGGGAATAAATCTTTTAAATATATAACTCCCGCAACATTATCAATAGTTTCGTCAAATACTGGAATTCTAGAATATCTGTTTTCTCTTACCTGTTTTATAAGTTCACTGTAAGACATTGTTTTAGATACAGAAAAAACATCAATCCTGGGCTTCATAACTTGCTTAACTTCAGTGCTTCCAAAAGAAATAATACCTTTTAAAATCTTCTTTTCTTCATTAGATGTTTCATTTTTATCGGTTAAATCAAATGCATCCGAAAGCTTATCAATAGATAAATTAGGTTTTTTAAACACTAGTTTATCTTGAACAAACTTGGTCATTTTACTCATGGGAATAGTAATAAAAAAAAACAAATACTTGTCTAAAAACTGAACTGGAAACGCCATTTTTTTTGAAAATGAAATTGGTTTTCTATTAGCATAAACTTTGGGAAGAATCTCTCCAAACAATAATATTAAAGCAGTAATAAACCCAACATCTAAAACAAAGTTTAACCAGCTAGGGAAAAAATCAAAATTAAATAACTGACCAAAAGAAGCTAGTAATAATACAATAGATATATTTATAAAATTGTTAGAGACAAGTAATGTTGCCAATAACCTTCTGGGTTTACTTCTTAAAAGAGCAATTAGTTTTAAATTTTTAATGTTAGAACTTGATATTTTTTTTAAATCTGTTTTAGAAAGAGAAAAAAAAGCAACTTCAGATCCAGAAATAAGGGCAGAACATATTAGCAGAACTGTAATTAATGATATTTTGATTAAATCAGTATATATGTCAGTTAACAAAAAGAAATTGACCAAATTATATAGGATTATTTAAAAAGGTAAATCATCAGTCTCATTTTCTGGGACTGATGTATTTGATTGAGGAGCAATTGGCTCATTAGTGGCTAAAGGCGATTCATTTACATCAGATTTATTTGACAAAAAATTAAATTCATTAACATGAATCTCAGTGGAATACCTCTGAATACCATCTTCAGATTGCCACTTTCGTGTTTTAATCTTTCCTTCAACATATATTTTATCTCCTTTACTTAAATACTTTTCGCAAACTTCAGCTGCTTTATTTCTAACTACAACATTATGCCATTCAGTATTTGAAACTTTTTCTCCGGTAGTTTTATTAGTATAGTTTTCGTTTGTTGCTATTGGAAATCTTCCTATACAACCCCCACCTTCAAAATGATGCATTTTAACTTCATCACCTAAATTTCCAATTAACATTACTTTATTTAAAGAACCGCTCATAATTATTTTTATTATATCCAAATATAATAAATTACATCAAGAAATTATTCAATGTTTCAATAAATGAACTCAGAGGTTTTGGAAAAGGCAAATTTGAAAGCTCTTTAATATAAATAGAACTGTCATCTAGTTTATTAACATATTTAAGCCAGAAATTTATTTTTAAATTTTGATGTGACAACTTATGATTTACAGTTTCTATAAGCTTTATATCATTTGTTTTAGAAAATGGATGTTTATTTAGTGTTAAAAGATCCTTTAGAGAAGATTTATTTAAATCTGTGTCAGATTCAACTAATGGAAATTGATATAGATTTTGCCAAATATCTTTATTGGTTCTCTCTTCAACCATTATCCTTTTGTTTTTATCAATTATTACAAAATAATTTAAAAATCTAGATTTAGATTTAGCGCTTTTCTTTTTAACAGGGAAATCAAAAACACTGTTGTTTTTAAATGAAAAACAAACTTTGTTATAAATACAATTCGTGCAATTAGGAGTTTTTGGTTTACAAACTAAAGCTCCAAACTCCATTATAGCCTGATTAAAATCACTTGGGTTATTTACACAAATAAGCTTATTCAATAGAATCTTAAATTCCTTTAAAGAACCTGAAGTGTTTATAACTGTACTAATTCCAAACAATCTTGATATAAATCGATAAACATTACCATCCAAAACTGGGCGCAACTCATCATTTGAAAAAGAACTTATTGCACTTGCAGAATAATCTCCGATTCCGGGAAGTTTTATAAGTTCTTCATAAGTGTTTGGAAATTGAGAATTATAATCTTCAACAACTAGTTTTGAGGTTTTATGTAAATTTCTTGCTCTACTGTAATATCCAAGCCCTTCCCAATTTTTCAAAACGTCTTGTTCTAGAGAATCCGAAAGAGACCCTACATTAGGATATCGCTCGATAAATTTATTATAATAGGGCAATCCTTGTTTAACTTGAGTCTGTTGAAGTATAATTTCTGAAAGCCAAATCTTATACGGGTCTTTAGTATTTCTCCATGGCAAAAACCTCTTATTAACTGAATACCAGTTAATTAATTTTTTAGAAAAGTTTAAGTATATTTTATTTGACAAAATGAAATTTAATAAAATTTGAGATATTATTAGAGCATTTTAAAGGATGAATAATAAATATAAATTTATATATTTGGCACCTTAAAAAGTAAACATAAATAAAATAAAGAATATGACCAAAGCTGAGATTGTTTCAAAAGTTTCCAACAACCTAGGATTAGATAAAAACGAAGTTTTAGCTACTGTTGAAAATTTAATGGATGAAATCAAAAACTCATTAAATGGAGGAGAAAATGTTTATTTAAGAGGATTTGGAAGCTTTATTGTTAAAAAAAGAGCTGAAAAAACTGGAAGAAATATTTCAAAAAACACAACCATAAGAATTCCTGAACATCACATCCCTGCTTTTAAGCCGGCGAAGGTTTTTGTTGAAGGTGTTAAAAAAAATAATTAAAAATATAGATTATGCCAAGCGGTAAAAAAAGAAAAAGACATAAAGTAGCTACACACAAGCGAAAGAAAAGAAGTCGTGCTAATAGGCACAAAAAAAAGTAAGTTAGATACTTAACTGATACTACGATCTTTGAAATGAAATAAGTTGAGTGACAATCAGCACTAAGCTTTTTTCCCTGTTATTAAAAATCCTGTGAATAAAGTATAACCCGTTCGCTATATAGCGAACATAAAATCAATATTGTGAGTAAAGAAATAATAATACGTTCAAATTCCACAGCTGTTGATTTTGCATTACTTAAAGACGGTAAATTAATTGAACTTCATAAACAAAATGATAGTAACAAATTTAATGTTGGAGATATTTTTTTAGCAAAAACTAAAAAAACAATTTCGGGTCTAAACGCTGCATTTGTAAATGTAGGTTATGAAAAAGATGCATTCTTGCATTATCATGATTTAGGACCAAGAATATTATCATTAATTAAGTTCATTAAAGGTGTAAGCGCAGGTAAAATAAAAAAATTTTCACTTGAAAGATTTCCTTTCGAATCAGAAATCGATAAAGAAGGAAGTATTTCGGACGTTATAAGTCCAAATCAAACTGTTTTAGTTCAAATAATAAAAGAACCAATCTCAACTAAGGGCCCAAGAATAAGTTCAGAGTTATCTTTTGCTGGTCGTTTTTTAGTATTAGTTCCTTTCTCAAATAGAATTTCTATTTCTCAAAAAATTGAAAGTAGAGAAGAAAAAAGCAGATTAAAAAGACTTGTACAAAGCATTAAACCTAAAGGGTTTGGGGTAATAGTAAGAACTGTAGCTATAGATCAAAAAGTTGCAGAACTTGATAACGATCTAAAAAACTTATTTAATCGTTGGACAGATCTTTGTAAAAAAATCCAAGGAGCTGAAGTGCCTTTAAAGGCACAAAGCGAACTTAACCGATCCTCTTCAATTCTAAGAGATTATTTTAATGATACTTTTACAGGAATATATGTTAATCAAAAATCCATGTATTCTGAGATTAAAGATTATTTGCAGCAAATTGCTCCAAAAAAACAATCAATTGTAAAACTTCACAAATCTCATAATCCAATTTTTGAAGAATATGGAATTGAGCGCCAAATAAAAACAGCATTCGGAAGAACCGTTACAATGAGTAAAGGTGCTTACCTTATAATAGAACATACTGAGGCGTTACATGTTATTGATGTTAACAGTGGAAATCGATTGACAAAATCAAAAAACCAAGAAGAATCTGCCCTTGAAGTTAATTTAGTTGCAGCTACAGAGATAGCAAGACAATTAAGACTAAGAGATATGGGTGGAATTATTGTTATTGATTTCATAGATTTAATGACTCCAGAAAATAGAAAAACTCTTTTTGACCATTTCAAAAAAGAAATGGAATCTGACAGAGCTAAGCATAAAATTTTACCTCCAAGTAAAATCGGCTTAATTCAAATGACCAGACAAAGAGTTAGATCAGAAATGGAGATTAAGACTATTGAGGCTAATCCAAATCAAAATGGAACAGTTGAAGCCCCAATAGTTTTAATAGATAAAATTTATGATAAAATTGAAAAAGTTTTTTCAACCAAAAAATACAATAACGTAAAGGTTTTTTTACATGTTCATCCATTTGTTGCAGCTTACTTAAAAAGCGAATATCCTTCAATAAGAATGAAGTGGTATTTAAAACACAAAAGATGGGTGACTATTGTCCCTAGAGATGCCTACACCTATTTACATTTTAGATTCTTTAGTAAGGAAGGTAAAATCATAAATGCTTAAAAAAAGCGGCTAATTAGCCGCTTTTTTTTTGACTAAAAATGAATTAATTTAAGAGAATGAAAAGCGGAAACTTTACAGTTGATGAAATAGAATTTAAATTAAAGCAATATTGCTCGTATCAAGACAGATGCCATAATGAAGTTGAAAAAAAATTAAAATCATTTGATGTGATTTCTGAGGTTAAGGAGCAAATAATTTTCAATTTAATTAATGAAAATTACTTAAATGAAACTAGATTTTGTAAAAGTTTTGTAAGAGGAAAATTTAAAATTAAAAACTGGGGCAAAAGAAAAATTATAATAGAACTAAAAAGTAGAAAAATTTCAAGCTATAATATAAAAGAAGGATTAAAAGAAATTAACGAAATTGATTATCTAAATAAATTAGAAAATTTATTTAATAAAAAATTAGCATCTTTAGATCACTTAAGCTTAATTAATAAAAAGAAAAAAATTCTTTCATTCTTATTATACAGGGGATGGGAAACAAATTTAATTTATGAAAAAATCAATCAAATTAAATAATCTGATTTTAGTCTTATTAGTACTTACTTCGTTACTACAAAGTTGTAAAAAATCAGTAGACTACATTGCTTATAATGGGAATATTTATACTGTAAATAATGATTTTAATATAGCAAGTGCATTTGCTGTAAAAGATGGAAAATTCATCGATGTTGGAAACGATGAAATTTTTTCAAAATATAATACAAATGAAAAAATAGATCTTAATGGATCTACTGTTTTACCAGGTTTAATTGATGCTCACTGTCACTTCTATGGACTTGGATTAAATCAAAATGTAATTGATTTAACTGGAACCAGTTCATTTAATGAAATTTTAGAAAAAATTGCATTTGAAAATAATAAAGATGTAATTAGAGGACGAGGCTGGGATCAGAACGATTGGGAAATTAAAGAGTTTCCAAATAAATTAAAATTGGATTTAGCTTATCCAAATACACCTGTTATATTAGAGAGAATCGATGGCCATGCTTATTTAGTCAACCAAAAAGCCTTAGATATTGCCGGAATTGATATTAATACAACATCAACTAACGGAACAGTACTTTCAAAAAAAGGTAAGCTAACTGGAGTTCTTATCGATGGTCCTATGTCAATAATAGACGATGCTTTTGGCGAAATTTCATTAGACAATAAAATAGAAGCTTTAATTAGTGCTCAAAAAATATGCTTTCAAAATGGTTTAACAACAGTTGATGATGCTGGGCTTTCTAAAGAGGTCATACTGCTTATAGATAGTCTACAAAAAAAGGATCTTTTAAAAATGAGAGTATATGCCATGATAAGTAATTCTAAAGATGATGTTGATTATTTCTTAGAAAATGGACCTATAAAAACAAATTCTTTAAATGTTAGATCAGTAAAAGTATATGGTGATGGTGCCCTTGGTTCAAGAGGAGCAACGCTTAAAAAACCGTATTCTGACGACAAACATAATTACGGAAAACTTGTAACCAGTTATAAGGATATAAAAGATTTAGCAGATAAGTTAGCAAAAGCTAACTTTCAAATGAACACTCACGCTATTGGGGATTCAACTATTAATATTTTAATTGATACTTATTCAAAAGTACTTGAAAACAAAACAGACCCTAGGTGGAGAATAGAACACTCACAGATAATAGATCTAAATGATATAGACGGTTATAACAATAAGATATTACCTTCAGTCCAACCTACTCATGCTACAAGTGACATGTACTGGGCTAAAGATAGAGTTGGGTCCAAACGTATTAAAGGCGCCTATGCATACAAAGCACTACTTGAGAAATCAAAAGTCATAGGGCTTGGAACAGATTTTCCTGTTGAAAAAGTTAATCCGTTCCATACGTTCTATGCTTCTATTTCAAGAAAAGATTTAAATGATTATCCTGAAAAAGGATTTGAATTTGAAAATGCCCTTTCAAGAGAAGAAACTCTAAAAGGAATGACAATTTGGGCAGCTTATTTAAATTTCGAGGAAAAAGAAAAGGGAAGTATTGAAAAGGGAAAGTTTGCTGATTTTATAATTATTGACAGAGATATAATGAAGGTAGAAACAAATAAAACTCCAAATACTAAAGTTTTAAAAACTTATCTGTCTGGTGAACTAGTCTATTCCAATACTATAGCCAATTAAGAAGCTTCTTCCTGGCATTGGTACTAGATTTGTTTCCGAGTAAATTTCATCTAAAATATTATTTACATAAATAAAAACTCCTTTTTTATACCTAATTTTTGAATCCAAAACAGAGTAATTAGACTGATCTGATCTTTCAGCATATTTATATATAATTGAATGATTAACATTCTTTATATAGTTAAGATTAAATTTTGATATAAAGTGGTGTTTTAATGAATTTAGAGAATATTTTGAAAAATTGATGTCACTTACATAATTATCATCTTTAATATTAGTGTAACCAATACTAATTGAATTATCATTTGATAAACTGTAAGAACTTTTAAAACGGTATGACATATCCAGTTCAAATCCACTAGTGCTTAACGAACCTATGTTTACGGCTTTCCATAAGTCGTCTTCATTCTGTTTTACATAATCAATTATGTTTTTTGCATTTCTATTAAATAATGCAGTAGAGAATTTAAAATTAGAAGTATTATATTTTAAACCAAATTCCGTAGAGGTAGCTGATTCAGGATTTAAATTTTCATTACCAACAGTGGTTCTGTCACTGTAATATAAATCAGTATATGTTGGGATTCTATAAGTCTTCCCAATGTTACTGTACAGTTTAAAATCTGAACTAATGTTATAACCTAAATCAATTCCAGGGAAAGAATGAAAAGACATGTCGGAAAAATAACTAAGTGCAATTCCTGGTGAAACCACTAGTTTTTGGTCAAATAATTTAAATGTATGATCAGCAAAAAGATTAACCGTAGTTCTATTGTGCTCTCCTAAATTATTACTTGAAATATTTACTGTAGATAAATCTAATCCAAAACCAGTAACTCCTGAGTTAGAAAAATAAGAACCACTTAGTTCAGCAGAAACTTTATTGGTTTTATGCAGGTTTCTATAAACAGAAGGATTGTCTCTTATGTATATGTACTCGTCTTGACCGCGCCTCCAATATAATCTAGGTGTAATTGATAGCTTTTCAGAGTTTATAGTGGTCGTAACACCTAATAGACTTGCTTGAGTTTCTTCATATTGTTCTGTAGCACTAGGACTAGCATAAAATCCATTAGCTCCAAACTTATTTTCTGTAAAAGAAGCTATTACATCAACAGGTGAGTTATTGGAATTAAATGAAGTTTTTATAAAGTAATTGTTTTTTTTAAAATCAGTGTTATGTCTGTACCCATCTGATCTATTTCCGGAATAGCTAATTAAAGATTTTATCTTTTCTCCAACAATTTTGGTTGACAATGAAATATTTTTCTGCTCAAACGATCCATAAGAAAGTTCATTTAGATTTAGATTAACTGTACGCTTCTCACCTTCAAATTCTTTAGTAACAATGTTAATTGCACCATTAAAAGCATTTTGACCAAAAATTCTAGCGGCTGGACCTTTTATTATTTCTATTCTTTCAATTAAATAAAGAGGAAGAATCATATTCAACGTATGATGCCCTGTCTGAGCATCGTCCATCTTCATGCCATCAACTAAAAGCAAAGTTTGATCAAATCCACCACCTCTTATGTAAAGATCACCTTGAACTCCTCCAGCACCTCTTCTTCTAACATCGATTCCTGTAATTTCTTGAAGAAGATCAGAAACATTTGTTACTGGACTATTTTTAATGTCTTCTGAACTAATAATTTTAACTGTTCTGAAATTTTTAGAAAAGGGTAAATCAATCTTTGTAGACAACACAACAACTTCATCCAGATTTGTGGTTTGATCTTGAGAAACAGATAAATTGCTTAAAAGTAATATTAAAAGTGGGAAAACTTTTTTCATATAAAAGCATTAAGAAATATAAAAACTAGTCAGTTAATATAATAACTTTATTTTCTTTCATCTCAACTACACCTGAACTAATTGTTAGATGTATTTCTTTAGGACTTACAATCGAAAATAAATCTGATAATTTATCTGAGTTTTCAATTTCTCCTAATATTTTTATTGTACCAGAAATTAAAGTTGAAACTATTGGAGCATGATTGTCCAACATTTGAAAAGATCCATCAGTTCCAGGAACTAAAACGGAATCCACATTAGCGTCAAGCAGAGTGTTTTCAGGACTTACTATTTCTAATTGCATATTATAGTTTTAAGCTTCAGCTAACATTTTTTCTCCAGCTTCAATAGCTTCTTCAATAGTTCCTTTAAGGTTGAAGGCAGACTCTGGAATATGATCTAATTCACCATCCATAATCATATTAAAGCCTTTAATAGTGTCTTTAATATCTACTAAAACACCAGGAATACCAGTAAACTGTTCAGCAACATGAAAAGGTTGAGATAAAAATCTTTGTACTTTTCTTGCTCTATATACAGAAAGCTTATCTTCTTCAGATAACTCTTCCATACCTAGAATTGCAATAATATCTTGAAGTTCTTTATATTTTTGTAATAATTCTTTTACTCTTTGAGCGCAATTATAATGATCATCTCCAATAATATCTGGAGCTAAAATTCTTGATGTTGAATCCAAAGGATCAACAGCAGGATAAATACCAAGCTCAGCAATTTTTCTAGAAAGTACTGTAGTTGCATCTAAGTGAGCAAAAGTAGTTGCAGGAGCAGGATCCGTTAAATCATCCGCAGGAACGTATACAGCCTGAACAGATGTAATAGAACCACTTTTAGTTGATGTAATTCTTTCTTGCATCGCACCCATTTCTGTAGCCAGTGTAGGTTGGTAACCAACAGCTGATGGCATTCTTCCAAGAAGAGCTGACACTTCAGAACCAGCTTGGGTAAATCTAAATATATTATCTACGAAAAATAAAACGTCTTTTCCTTGACCATCACCAGCACCATCTCTAAAATATTCAGCCATAGTAAGACCAGATAAAGCAACTCTAGCACGTGCTCCAGGTGGTTCGTTCATTTGACCAAAAACAAATGTTGCTTTTGACTCTTTCATTGCATTTTTATCGACTTTACTTAAATCCCATCCACCTTCTTCCATGGATTTGTCAAATTCTTCACCGTATTTTATAATACCCGACTCAAGCATTTCTCTTAAAAGATCATTTCCTTCTCTTGTTCTCTCACCAACACCAGCAAAAACAGAAAGTCCACCGTGACCTTTTGCTATATTATTAATTAGTTCTTGTATTAAAACAGTTTTACCAACACCAGCTCCACCAAATAATCCAATTTTACCACCCTTAGCGTAAGGTTCTATTAAATCAATAACTTTAATTCCTGTAAATAATACTTCTGTAGATGTTGATAACTGATCGAAATCAGGAGCTTCTCTGTGAATAGAAAGTCCGTCTTTACCAGTTTTAGGCAAATCTCCTAAACCATCAATAGAATCTCCAATTACATTAAATAATCTACCGTAAACATCATCTCCAATAGGCATTTGAATTGGGTTTCCAGTAGCAAGTACATCTGCCCCCC
>CASIBD010000011.1:0-8195 GCA_949372825.1 uncultured Flavobacteriaceae bacterium
TTGAGAAGTTTGATCATTTACTTTTATAACTTTTCCGATTTTCCCTAAACTTAAATCTAATAATGTGAAATTTATTATTTCATGATAATAAAACTTATTACCATTTAATTTTGGTAAATCTTTGATTGGAAGATAGGTTTTAATTTTAAGAATTTTATTTGCTTTTTCTTCGTTATCTATGTTTTCAAATCTAATTCTTAATAGACTTGATTTATGAAGTTTAATATTATCTATTGGATAAGGAACTATTGTACCGTCAATTTCTAAAAAAATTGTTTTTAATTTTTTAAAATCTATTTCGTCAGAATCTAATTTTAAAAGTATTTCACCTTTAAAACTAAATTTAGAAACGATTTTTCCAAGATAAAAGCAATCTTGTTTTTTCATCGTACAAAAATATAGGAAAAATTATTTATTGATCTTTTGCAGGCGCTTCTTCAGCAGCAGGTGCTTCTTCAGCAGCAGGTACTTCTTCAGCAGCAGGCGCTTCTTCAGCAGCAGGTCGCTTCTTCAGCAGCAGGCGCTTCTTCAGCAGCAGGTGCTTCTTCAGCAGCAGGCTTCTTCAGCAGCAGGCGCTTCTTCAGCAGCAGGTGCTTCTTCAGCAGCAGGTGCTTCTTCAGCAGCAGGCGCTTCTTCAGCAGCAGGCGCTTCTTCAGCAGCAGGCGCTTCTTCAGCAGCAGGCTGCTTCTTCAGCAGCAGGTCGCTTCTTCAGCAGCAGGCGCTTCTTCAGCAGCAGGCGCTTCTTCAGCAGCAGGTGCTTCTTCAGCAGCTAACGCTTCTTCAGCTTTTGCTTTTCTTTTAGCACTTACCTCTTTTTCAAGTTCCAAGGCTTTTTTCTTTAATAATTGAGTTTCTTTATCTAAAGATGATTTTTTACTATCAATGGATGAAGATTTTTCATTTAACCATTCTTCAAATTTTTCTTCAACTTGTTCTTCTGTTAAGGCTCCTTTTCTAACACCATTTTTCAAATGATTTTTCATTAAGGCTCCTTTATATGATAAAATATTTCTTGCAGTATCTGTAGGTTGAGCTCCAAATTGTAACCATTTAACAGCTTTATCAATATCTAAATTGACAGTTGCTGGATTAGTGTTTGGGTTATAAGTTCCTATTTTTTGAAGGTAACGACCATCTCTTTTAGCTCTAGCATCTGCTGCAACTATCCAATAAAATGGTTTATTTTTTTTACCGTGTCTCTGAAGTCTTATTTTTACTGACATATCAAATTAAATTTATGAGGTACTAAACCCCGGTTATTAATGAGGTGCAAATGTAATTTATTTTTTGAGACTGACAAATCTTAATTTTTAAATTAAACAGAGTTAATAACTTACTTAAATACTTTTAGATTTAATATAAAAGATGGTTATTTTTAAATACTTAAAATAGATAATATAGATGTATTTAGTTTTTGATACTGAAACTACTGGATTACCCAAAAAATGGAATGCTCCACTTTCTGATTCTGATAATTGGCCAAGGTGTGTACAGCTTGCATGGCAATTGCATGATTCTAAGGGTCTTTTAATATCAAGTCATAGTTATTTAATAAAACCAGATAATTATAATATTCCATATGAATCTGAAAAAATACATGGTATATCTACTGCTTTAGCAAATAAAATAGGATATGATTTAGTTAATGTACTTGACGAATTTATTTTAGATCTTAATAAAGCAGGTTTTATAATTGGACATAATGTAAAATTTGATTTAAATATTATTGGCGCCGAACTGTTAAGGATAAATTCAGATGTTAGTTTACTTGATAAAGATATTTTAGATACTTGTACTGAATTAACAGCAAATGTGTGTAAAATACCTGGTGGACGGGGAGGTAAATTCAAGTTTCCTACTTTAATAGAAATATATTCATTTCTTTTCAATGACAGTTTTAGTGAGGCGCATAACGCATCTGCTGATGTAGAAGCAACGGCAAGGGTGTTTTTTGAATTAGTTAGAATTGGGATTATTAATCAATCAATTTTTAAAGGGTATCCAGAATTATCAGATGGAATGAGATCCTATAACGAATCTAAAGTTCCTCTTTTTGGAATAAAACACCTTAACTTAAAAAAAGAATCTGAAAAAATACATAAGAAAGCTTCTAAAGAAAATACAGTTGACAAAAAAATAATTGATTCAATCCCTGATGAATTACTATTAGCTCCTTTTTCTCATTTACATAATAACACTCAATTTTCTGTTTTACAATCTACTTCGAGAATTGCTAATCTTGTTAAAAAAGCAGCTGAAAGTAATATGCCTGCAATTGCTATTACCGACAGAGGAAATATGATGGGTTGTTTCCATTTTATAAAAGCTATTAATATTTATAATGATTCTATTTCTTCTGATTCTAATGATATAAAAATTAAGCCAATAATTGGTTGTGAACTTAATGTTTGTTCCAATCATAAAGATAAATCTAACAGAGATGATGGTTATCAGATAGTTTTTCTTGCTAAGAATAAAAATGGCTATAAAAATTTATCTAAAATGTGTTCCATTGGATTTACCGAAGGCTTTTACTATGTGCCTAGAGTTGATAGGGATGTGGTTGAGAAATATAAGGATGATCTTATTGTTATTTCAGGAAATATGCATGGTGAAATAGCCAGTAAATTATTAAATATAGGTGAGTCACAGGCAGAGGAAGCTCTTTTGTATTGGAAAAACTTATTTGACAAAGATTTCTATTTGGAAATGATGAGGCATGGTCAAGAAGATGAAAAAAGAGTTAATGAAAATTTACTAGAGTTTTCATCCAAGCATAATATTAAGGTAGTTCCAACAAATAATTCATTTTATTTAAACAAAGAAGATGCTAATGCACATGATATTTTACTTTGTGTTAAAGATGGAGAAAAACAAGCAACTCCAATTGGAAGAGGACGTGGGTTTAGGTATGGATTACCAAATCAAGAGTATTATTTTAAAACTTCAAATGAAATGAAGTTTTTATTCAAAGATCATCCAAAGTTTTTTGATAATATTTCTGAGATAGTTGATAAAATTGAAGTTTACGAATTAGCTAGAGATGTTTTACTTCCAAAATTTACAATACCTGAAGATTTTGAATCAGATTCAGGTAATGATTTAGAAAATGAGTATTTAAAATTTCTAACTTTTGAAGGAGCTAAAACTCATTATAAAGAGTTAGGCCAGGACTTGGAAGAAAGAATTTTATTTGAACTCAACGTTATTAAAAATTCTGGATATCCAGGTTATTTTTTAATAGTTCAAGATTTAATTAAGGCAGCAATCGAAATGGGTGTTTCAGTTGGCCCAGGTCGAGGATCAGCTGCAGGCTCTGTAGTTGCTTATTGTTTAGGAATAACTAAAATAGACCCTATTAAGTATGACTTGCTTTTTGAGAGATTTTTAAATCCTGACAGGGTTAGTATGCCTGATATCGATATTGATTTTGATGATGAAGGAAGGGGAAGAGTAATCGAATATGTTATAGAAAAATATGGTGCCAATCAAGTAGCTCAAATAATTACATATGGTAAGATGGCTGCTAAATCTTCGATTAGAGATACTGCTAGAGTTTTAGATTTATCACTTGGAGATGCTGACAGAATAGCGAAACTTATTCCTAACTTAAAATTGAAAGATATTTTTGAAAAGGATGAGAAAAAATTAAATAACGATTTAAGATCAGAAGATTTTTCAAATGTGTTAGAACTTAAGTCTCTTTCACAAGGAGATGATCTACAAGCGGAAACCATAAATCAGGCTAGAATTTTAGAAGGAAGTCTTAGGAACGTAGGAACTCATGCTTGCGGAATAATCATTACACCTGATGACATTACCAATTTTGTTCCAATAGCAACAGCTAAAGACTCGGATTTATTTGTTACTCAATATGATAATTCTGTAGTTGAGAGTGCAGGATTATTAAAAATGGATTTTTTAGGTTTAAAAACATTAACTCTAATTAAGGATACCGTTAAGTTAATTAAGTATAAACATGATATTGACATCAATATAGATACGATTCCTTTAGATGATTCAATAACATATGAACTTTTTCAAAAAGGAGAAACAGTTGGTGTTTTTCAATACGAAAGTGCGGGAATGCAGAAATATTTGAGAGACTTAAAACCTACTGTTTTTGAAGATTTAATAGCAATGAATGCCTTGTATAGACCCGGACCACTTGAATATATACCTTCTTTTGTTAATAGAAAGAATGGAAAAGAAGATATAACCTATGATATTCCAGTTATGGAAGAGTTTTTAAAAGAAACATATGGAATTACTGTCTATCAAGAGCAGGTAATGCAGTTATCTCAAAAACTTGCAAATTTTTCAAAGGGTGACGCTGATCTTCTTAGAAAAGCAATGGGTAAAAAAATCTTTGAATTGTTGAGTAAACTAAAACCGAAGTTTTTAGATGGAGGAGAATCAAATGGGTTTGAAAGAGAAATACTCGAGAAAATATGGAAAGATTGGGAGGCATTTGCATCTTACGCATTTAATAAGTCACACTCTACATGTTATGCTTTAATTGCTTATCAAACAGCGTATTTAAAATCTCATTATCCAGCTGAATATATGGCTGCAGTTTTGTCAAATAATATGAATGATATTAAGCAAGTGAGTTTCTTTATGGAAGAATGTAAAAGAATGTCAATTAAAGTACTAGGTCCAGATGTAAATGAGTCGTTTTATAAATTTACTGTAAACGACAATAATGCTATTAGATTTGGAATGGGAGCAGTGAAAGGCGTTGGTTCTGGGGCTGTTAAAACAATAATAGAGGGAAGAAAAGAAAAAAGATATAATTCTATTTTTGATTTAACTAAGACTATAGATTTAAGGTCTGCAAATAAAAAAGCATTTGACAGTTTAGTTTATGCAGGTGGTTTTGATTCATTTAAAGGAGTGAATAGGGCACAATACTTACTCGATAATGGAGATGGAATTACTTTTATAGAGAAGGCTTTAAAGTTTGGGGCTAAATTTCAAGAAAATAAGAATTCGGCGCAGGTTAGTCTTTTTGAAAATTCTGATGAAGTTCAATTACAAGAGCCAAATATACCTCACTGTGATCCATGGCCTAATTTAGAAGAATTGAAACTAGAAAAAGAAGTAGTCGGAATCTATATTTCAGGTCATCCATTAGATGATTTTAAAACTCCAATAAAGCATTTTTGTAATGCTCCTCTTGATGTTTTGAAAGATTTAAATCTTTTAATTAATAAAGAACTGAGAATTGGAGGAATAATTGGTGAGGTTGAGCATAGGATTTCTAAAAATGGTAAAGGATGGGCGAGATTTACTGTTGAAGATTTTACAGATTCCTATGATTTTAGAATTTTTGGAGAAGAATATTTAAAGTTTAAACATTTTCTTTTTGAAAGCAATTTTATTTATCTAAGATTGATAGTTAAAGAGGGATGGAGAAATAGAGATACAGGGAAGACAGGCGATCCTAGAATTAGTTTTTTATCATTTCAGCAACTCCAAGACACTCTAGAAAAAAATTCAAAAAAATTAACAATTCAGCTAAGTATAAACGATTTAGATGACAGTAAATTAGAAGACATTACAACTTTATTTAAAAAATATAAAGGTAAAAATCAACTTGAATTTTCTTTCTTTGAAAACGAAGGAAAAATTAAACTTACAATGCTAAGTGAAAACTTTAAAGTATCTATTAATGAGGAATTGATTTCTGAAATTAAAGAGAAGAAATTACATTTTAAATTATCTTAAAAAACTGAATGAAAAATTTACTTATTTTATGTTTAATAGCAAGTTTATTCTTTTCATGTAAAAGTAAAGTAGAAAAACCTAATTTTATTTTTATTTACACAGATGACCAAAGGTTTGATACTGTTGGTTTGATTGGAGATAATCAGGTTATTACTCCAAATTTAGATAAGCTTGTTAAAAATGGAGCTGTTTTTTCTAATACCTATAACATGGGAGCTTGGCACGGAGCTATTTGTGTAGCTTCTAGGTCAATGATTATCTCTGGTAAATCTGTTTGGAGAGCAAAAGAAGCATTTAATTCACCAACTAATGTTCAAATTAATTCTGAGATCTCCTCAAAAAACCAATCTGTTTTAATTGGTGAATCCTGGCCTAAAATTTTAAAAAAAAACGGATATAAAACTTACATGACAGGAAAATGGCATGTTCAACTCCCTGTGGAAAAAGTTTTTGACGTAGTAGTAAATAAACGGCCAGGAATGCCAGATGACAACAGAGGCCTTATTTGGAAAACAATTACGAGTTTGGAAAAAAGAATCTGGAGATGTTTCGGAATTAGATAAGTATATGCCGATTGGATATGGAAGGCCAGTCAACGAAAACGATAATTCTTGGGAATCCAGCGATACTTTACAAGGTGGATTTTGGGAAGGTGGTAAACATTGGAGTGAAGTTCTGGCGGATGATGCCATAAATTTAATAGAGGATTCGAAAAAAACTGACGATCCTTTCTTTATGTATTTAGCATTCAATGCTCCTCACGATCCTAGACAAGCGCCTAAGCAGTTCCTTGAAATGTATCCTATTAATCAGATAAAATTACCACCTAATTATTCTCCTCAACATCCATTTTGGAAGGAAATCGGAAATGAACCTGGTGTTAGAGACGAAGCATTAGCTCCGTATCCAAGATCTGAATACGCAGTCAAGAAACACATCCAAGAGTATTATGCTGTAATTAGCCATTTAGATGAACAAGTTGGTAAAATAGTTTCTCATCTGGAAACTCAGAACATGTTAGACAACACATACATCATTTTCACATCAGATCACGGTTTGGCTGTTGGTCAGCACGGATTATTAGGTAAACAAAGTTTATATGATCACAGCATAAGAGTTCCTATGATAATTAATGGTCCTAATATTAAAAAAGGATCAGTTTATAGCCAAGACATTTATCTTCAAGATATTGTTCCAACAACTTTAGATTTAGCGAACATTTCTATTCCTAATCATATTGATTTTAAAAGTTTTTATAATCTAATCACTAATAAGGACAATAATAAAACTCATGATGCTATATATGGAACATTTGGATGTTGTAATGAAAATTATTTTGATTTTCAAAGAATGATTAGGAAGGATGGCTATAAACTAATGTTGTTTCCAAAAAACAAAAGAATTGAATTATACGATTTAAATCAGGATCCGTATGAAATTAATAATCTAGCAGATATCTCTAAATATAAACTTAAGGTAAAAGATTTATACAAAGAACTAACTATTCTTCAAAAAGAAATGGGTGATACGCTTAACTTAGATATGTATTTTAAAAACAAATTATAGTTATTTAAATAAAGTATGTATAATTTGAATAGTAATATATGTTTAGCTAATTTTAAATTTTAAAAAATTAAATTAAAACAAAGAATATGGCATTAGAAATAACAGATGCAAATTTTGATGAATTAGTCTTAAAGTCATCGAAACCAGTAATGGTTGATTTTTGGGCAGAATGGTGTGGGCCATGTAGAATGCTTGGACCGATTATTGAAGAAGTTAGTAAGGACTATGAAGGAAAAGCAGTTGTAGGAAAATTAGATGTAGATTCTAATCAAGAATTCGCTGCAAAGTTTGGAGTAAGAAATATTCCAACTGTATTAGTTTTTAAAGATGGAGAATTAGTAACTCGTCAAGTTGGTGTATCTCCAAAAAATGTTTACACAGAAAGTATAGACGCATTATTATAGTATTACTTCTATTTGTTTGCGTAATTAAAAATGCAGTGTATATTTGCATTCGCTAATCTAGGTCTGGTAGTTCAGCTGGTTAGAATACCTGCCTGTCACGCAGGGGGTCGCGGGTTCGAGTCCCGTCCAGACCGCAAAAACAATCCTCCAATTTGGGGGATTTTTTGTTTTTACCACTTTAAATTAATAATTGCATTAGATTTACAAAAATGAAATTAGTAAAAGATAAATTTTTATTGATAGGATCATTAGTGTGGCTTATAGCAACATCTTCATATTTTTTGCTTAATTCTATGGGATTTGCATTATCACCAATCTCAGAGGATGGTTTAAATAGTTTATTGACAATTTATATTCCAGTATTACTGCTATCAGTTTTTTTGTTACTCTATTTAACTAGAAAAAGAGAAAGAGTTGATTGGGTAGAGCTTTATGCTGTTGATAAGGAATCTGCAAAAAAAGAAGCTTGGTTATGTCTAATTTATTTAATAATAA
>CASIBD010000012.1:0-53115 GCA_949372825.1 uncultured Flavobacteriaceae bacterium
CATAAATTTAGATGTTAGAGATCCAATTACTATTCCACCTGGAAACCAAACATGAAATTTATTTAACATTGTTGTTCGGTTGTTTGAATACATGTCAGCAATTAATGGATTACAAGCCGCTTCAACAGATCCATTAGCAAACCCAATAAAAAATGAAGAAATTAAAAGAGCAGCAAATCCTCCAGCATAAATAGTCATTATTAGTCCTAATAAATGTGAGAAAAAAGCGATTATCATTAATTTTTTTGCTCCTAATAAATTGTATAAGAACCCCCCAAATATAGTAGCCACAGGGAATCCCCAAAATGCCATTGCATTTACAAATCCAAGCTGAGTGTTGTTAATTTCAAATTCTTCTCCAAGCTGTCCTAGAATACCCGCTCGAATTGCAAATGTCATCGCTGTTACTATAAGCGATATACAAGCTGCTGTAAATAATTTATTTTTTGATACTGCACTTTTCATAATATTGTTGTTAGTTTTTGTATTCTCAAGATACTAATTTCTTTTAAAAACTTAAGATTGATTCGGTCAATCTAGACAAAAGAACTATTAAAATCTTTGGAATACTTTAATTAGAGGATTAATCTTTGTGTGCACCATCACAAAATGGCAGATTTTTCGATTTATTACAACCGCATAGAGTAAATTTTTTTCCGTGCTTTATTTTATTTCCCTTTTCATCAGTCAAAGACACTTGCCCTTCAACAACAATTTGCCCTTTAGATTTTCTAAAAATGTTAGTAGAATTATCTTTCACTTAAATTATTTAAAAAACAGTACAGGAGTGTTTTTCACATATTCTTTATAGGATTCTAAGTGTCCCCATTTATTATTTCCACTTTCTTCCAAGAGTCTAACGCCACTAACATAAACTAATAATAAGTAGGTAAACAGTGGAGAAATAAGAGTTAAATATTGTAAGCCTGAAAGAGACGAAATAGACATAATAGAAATCCCTAACCATAAAATTATTTCACCTAAATAATTTGGATGTCTGGATTTAGACCAAAGACCTGTATTTATAAATTTATCTTTATTATCTGCAACTGATCTAAATTTTGATTTTTGTTTGTCTGCAATAATTTCAATTAAAAAACCAAATAAAAATAATCCAAAGCCTAAGTATAAATACCCATTTAACACAACTCCAGTATCGGTTGAAAGCGCTGTAAGTGCACATAGGCTACACATCGAAACCCACATTCCTTGTAATGACCATGCTAAAAAGAACCTAGTTGGAGAAACTTTAATTTCTTTAAATCTTTTGTCTTCACCTGCTTTTTTTATTCTAAAAAAAAGAAAACTACCAAGTCTTACAGCCCAACACAATAATAGCAATTCCTAAAATCAAATTTGTTAAGTTTTCAGAGGAATCATATAAAATGTATGAAACAGCAAATATATAAGTAGAGCTTCCTGCTAGATCATAAAATTTTTCAGTTTTAAAAAGATACGCTGGAATAAATAAAATCCACTGGATTAAAAAAACATATAAAATTACATTTTGTAGTACAGGAATTTCAGTCAAAAAGGCCAGCAAATAACAAATTGAAAATGCTGAAAAAGAAATCAATAAGTGAATGAGTTTTTTTAACATACTTTAAATATACTAAACTTAATTTTTAACTTAAATTTGAACTATGCGTTTTATATCAATATTATTTTTCTTTTTTTTCTGTGTTAGTATTAATTCTCAATCCAAAAGAATTAAAATAATTGACTCTTTATCTTTAGAATCAATACCATTTGCTTCAGTTTATTTTTCAAACAATAATGGACTTATTTCTGATAAAGATGGTTATTTTGAATTGATCACAGAGCAATTTGAACTAGGCGACACACTGTTTATTTCTTCTATGGGCTTTAAAACAAAAAAACTTCCTCTAAGTTCTTTAACTGATAGTATAATTCGTTTAAAACAGGAATCAATTACATTAAATAACGTTATTGTAACTAACAATCAATTAACATCGTTAGAAATTATTGAAAAAGTTAAACAAAATTTAGAGTCAAATTATAATAAAGAAATTAGCGAACAAAAACTGTTTTTTAGGCAGGACTTTAGCCAGACTAATGAAAAGTTTGTTTTAAACAAATTTAAGTCATCTATTAAGGATTTGAACAGTCAGGTTATGGATAGTATTTTATATAACCTCCCAAAAAAATCAAGAAGTGAACTGGAAAGCTTATCATATTATTATTTAAACAAAGAAATAGATACACCAAAAATAAAATTAATAAAGTCAAGAAGAACTAACGATGACAATGCTAGTGACTTGTCTAAATCACTAGGAGAAAAACTAGAGGATGCTTTAAAGAAAAACCTAAAGTCATCCTCATATTTTAAAATGAGATCAGGTTGGATTCCGTTTTCACTCGATTTAACTATCAATGGGCTTTGGGATGTTGACAGTACAGATGTTGATCAGGTTAAAAAAATTAAAGACGAAGAAATTAAAAGAAAAGAAAATTTTTCAAATGGTCAAAAAGGCAGAATTCAAAATGTTTATTTAAAATCTTTTCTCAATCCAGGTTCAGAGCTAAACTTTATTTTAAAATCAAAAAACTATATATTTTCTGAACCCGAATTATTTTACTTAGAAAACAACTTAGTTTACGTGATAAATTGCAGTCCTAAAAAATCAGATAAATTTAAGGGTACTCTATATGTTAATTCCGATGATTTCGCTGTTTTGCGTCTCGATTATGAAAACATAAAGCCTTTATCTAAATTTAAACTATTAGGAATTTCCGTTTCTTCTTATTTAGAAAAAGGTAGAATGAGGTTTTCAAAATTCGATGGTGAAAAATATAATTTAAGTTACTTTCAAAGTACAAGAGGAAATTTAGTTTCTATAAAGAGGCCTTTCAAAATTATTGAAAAAAACAAAGTAGTTAAGGGACGAAACAAACAAAATCAGATCTCAGCAAAATTAAATTTTTCAACAAGATCGATATACAATAAAGAATTACAAGTTTTTAAAATAAGGGAAATTGATTCAAAACAGTTTGAAGAAATTAATGAAGAAAACCAAGTGCTCCCTGAATATTTAAAAGAATTTAAAACAAATTTTTGGGATGAATTTGAAGATGAGTAAAATAAAAAAGAGCCTCATCTAAGGATGAAGCTCTTTTAAATCAAATAATATATTATATGTTAATTAGGTAATATCACCTTATCAATAACGTGAATAACCCCATTGTTTGCTTGTACATCTACTGCTATAATTTTACTTACTCTATTATTGCCATCTGTCAACGTAGCTCCTCCTGTAATATTAGCGGTTATAGGACCACCTAAAGTATTAAGTTCTAAATTGTCAGATAAATCAGTTGATAATGCATTTGTTTCTCCAATAACATGGTATGTTAATGTTGCTTTTAATGTAGGCTCATCAATATCACTTAGAGATTGAACACCAAGTTCTACTAATAAATCAATAAACGCTTGATCTGTTGGCGCAAAAACTGTAAAAGGTGCAGGAGATGTCCCAGCATCTGTACTTAATATTGAAGCAAAGTCAGCTGTCAAATCAGGTCTTGTTAAGGCGATTAGTAAATTAGTTAATCCTGTGTCAGCTTTTGCAAAAGTAACTATCGATGGAATTGGAATCACTCTGTCTACAGCATGTATAATACCGTTTGTAGCTCTCACATTTCCTTGAGTTATTCTTGATTCACCATTTAAAGTAACCCTCATATTCACTTGTTCTATGTGAATAGATAAAGGAGTTTTAGAAGCGGCGCTTGTAGCAGCAGTTTGAAAATATCCTGTTACAAAATCACGGTATTCGATCCCTCCAACCATAACATGATTTAGAAGTATTTGCGTTAGAAGCTCTGTTGGAACCTCATCTAAATTATTATATCCAACTTGCATTAAGAAACGAGCAAAAGCCATATCGTTTGGAGCATATAGAGTATATTCTTCAACCCCGTCAAGAACTACAGCTAAATTTGTTTTTTGCAAAGCAGAAGTTAAATACATATAATTTGTGCTTGTAGCTACATGTCCGAAAATTGTTTTAGGTTGCATTACATAATCATCATCATCATTATTAGAACATGAATGAATTACTAATGTTAAAAACAGAAGTGTAAATAATTTTAAATTTTTAATCATATTAATGTTTTGAGTTTGTTTTACAATACAATTACAAACAGTGTGCCAACTAAAAATTTATTATATTAAACCAATATATGTTTTCACAAAATAACATGAAGAAAAGAATATTAAAAGTGTTCTTGTTTTTTTTAGTATTGGTTCTAGGTATTTATTTGTATTCACCTGATATTTCTGTTTCTGAACTTAAGAAAACCTATGCTAACCAACATTCACAGTTTATTGAAATTGATGGAATGAATGTTCATTACAGGGATGAGGGAGAGGGTCAGGCAATTGTTTTATTACATGGCACGGGAGCATCATTACACACCTGGGATAAGTGGACTGATGAATTAAAAAAAACCTTTAGAGTTATAAGGCTAGATTTACCAGCTTACGGCTTAACAGGGCCACATCCTGAGAAAAAATATTCTCTTTCAGATTACTCCAGTTTTTTAAATTCTTTTGTTGAATCATTAGATATAGATAATTTTATTCTTTCAGGGAATTCACTTGGAGGAGCAATTGCATGGTATTATGCTTCGGAATATAAAAACAAGGTAAAATTATTAAGCTTGTTAGATCCAGGGGGATTGTATAACAAAGACAAGCAAAGTCCATTAGTTTTTAGATTAGCCAGAGCACCAGGAATTAATAAAATTCTTCGCTATGTAACACCTAGGTTTTTTATTAAAAACACATTAAAAGAAGTCTACTTTGATAAAACTAAACTGACGGACAAAAAAATAGATACTTACAGAGATTTGATATTAAGGGAAAATAATAGAGAATCATTTATTAACCGTTCAAATTCAAAACCAGTAGACCATACCAAAAGATTAAAATTAATAACTGCTCCTACCCAAATCCTTTGGGGAAATGAGGACGAATGGATCCCAGTTGAAAACGCTAAGTTTTTTAGTAAATCAATTCAAAACACTAGAGTTGATATAATGCAAGAAACAGGTCATATACCAATGGAGGAAAGACCATATGAAAGTTTAGAATTATTTTTAAATTTTATAAACAGCAACTTATGACTTTATCAAATTCAATATTTAATTTTTTTAAGGAACTTAAGCTTAATAATAATCGAGAGTGGTTTTTGAAAAATAAATCAACATTTAAAGAATATGAAGTTCAGGTCAAAAATTTTGGAGAAGAACTAAAAAACAGATTAAATGAATTTGACAGTATTGACAGATTTAAATTATTTAGAATATACAGAGATGTTCGTTTTTCCAAAGATAAAACACCATTTAAAACTCATTTTGGACTTACTTGGCACCGAACTAAACCTCAATTTAGAGGAGGGTATTATTTGCATATTTCACCAGGAAAAAACTTTTTAGCATGTGGATTTTGGGATCCAAACCCCAATGATTTAAAAAGAATAAGACAAGAGTTTGAATATGGCGCTAAAGAATTTAGAGACATAATTAATTCTGAAGAATTCTCTTCTACATGGGGGAATATTGAAGGTAGCGAGTTAAAAACTGCACCTCGGAATTTTGATAAAAATCATCCAGATATTGATTTGATTCGTAAAAAACAATATATTTTTTCTATAAATTTTTCTAATAAAGAAGTTTGTGAACCTAAATTTATTAATAGACTGGAGGATGCTTTAAAAAAAGTTAGGCCTTTCACAGATTACATGTCTGATGTATTAACCACAGATGAAAACGGAGAATCTCTATTTTAGTTTTTTAAATAGATTTTTAAGACCATATATAAACCATATTATAACTACTCCCCACCAAACTTTAAAAAACCAGTCGTTTTTTGTTGTTCCATTCCATTCAAGCCATTCAAAAACAAATCCTTCAATAATTAGGTCAAAGATAAATAAGCCAATGAATCCAATAATCCAAATTATAAAAAAACGGTTAGGTTTCATTTTTTAAAAATAATAATTCTTGAAAAAGTTTACTCTACTCCACGGTAGTCACTAATGACAAATCTGTGGGTTGGAATAATTTCAAACTAAATCTAGTTTCTAATTTTCCAATAACGTATCTAACCATTTATTGTAATCCACTTCAAGAATTCTCCTTTTTCAATTAGAGTTTTTATGAGTTTCCCCACTTGGCATAAACAGATTATTCCATAGACACAAACCAACCGTAGTTCCTAACGACATGTTCTCAATAATTCCATAATACCTCCATACTATTATTTTAAAATTACAAAATTTATTTCATATCTACTATAAATCACTCAATATTTATCAGAACCTTATTAGGGTTCTCAATTTTATCTAATCTTTTTAGTCTTTTTTCCATCTTAAATTCCAATCCCCATACTTGTTGTGGGGTGAATATGTCGGTTCTTTGAGGTTTGAAGTTTGATTCATTCATCATATCACTAATCTGATAATAGTAATATCCCTCATCTCTTTTTTCCTTTATGTAGTTGTATTTTTCTATTTGTGAAGAGGAGAGTGGTAATACCCAAAGTTTCGGAGATGTTACTTCTACTTCAACTAATAGATGGGTGATTAAATACCCCCTATCATACTCATTCCACAGTAACGGATTTCGCAAGATTTCTAGGCTGATCAATGTCACATCCTTTTTTATTTGCAATATGGTATGATAAAAGTTGAAGCGGAATATTGGCTATTATTGGAGCAATAAGTTCATCACAATTTGGAATTTCTATAATATGATCAGCTAATTGTTCAATTTCTTCATCACCCTCTGAGACAATAGCTATAATTTGTCCGCCACGGGCTTTAATTTCCATGATATTACTAACTACTTTATGATAATTACCTTTTTTGGTAGCAATTACCACTACAGGCATGTTTTCGTCTATAAGAGCAATAGGCCCATGTTTCATTTCTGCAGCAGGATATCCTTCAGCATGTATGTACGAAATCTCTTTAAGTTTTAGACGCTCCTTCAAGAGCAATTGGAAAGTGATATCCTCTACCTAGATATAGAAAGTTTTTAGCTTCTAAATAATTTTCAGCAATACTTTCAATTAATGGATTAGATTTCAAGACTTTTTCAATAGTTTTTGGCAACTCATAAAGTTCTTTAAGAACCCTATTGTAACGCTTATGATCAATAGTCCCAAGTTTTTCTCCAAGTGCTAGACCCATAAGAAGCAACAAGCTTATTTGACAGCTAAACGCTTTTGTTGAGGCAACTCCAATTTCAGAACCGGCATGAGTATAAACTCCTGTATGAGTTTCTCTGGCAATTGATGATCCAACTACATTACATATTCCATATAAAAAAGCACCTTTACTTTTAGCCATTTTTATTGCAGCAAGTGTATCTGCAGTTTCTCCAGATTGTGAAATAGGAATAACGATATCTCCCTTATTAATTACAGGATTTCTATATCTAAATTCAGACGCATACTCAACTTCAACAGGTATTCTTAGTAATTCTTCAAAAAAATATTCTCCTAAAAGACTTGAGTGCCAAGAAGTTCCACATGAAATAAAAATAATTCTATTAGCAGAACTAAATTTATCAAAATGTCTTTTAAGCGAAGAAATAGAAATTTTTTCTTCAGGAGAAAGTAATCTTCCCCTAAAGGTATCAGTAATAGATTGAGGTTGTTCAAAAATCTCTTTTAACATGAAATGATCATAACCTCCCTTTTCAACATTTTCAATATCTTGTTTTAATTCCTGAATATAAGGATCGATTATTGAATCTTTTTTGATTTCTCTTAAAGTGAGTCCTTTTTTAAGGTTTACTATTGCCATCTCGTTGTCATTTAAGTAAACACATCTTTTTGTAAACTCTAAAAACGGAGTTGCATCTGAACCAAAATAATATTCAGATTCACCAACTCCAATCGCTAAAGGACTTCCAAGTCTTGCAGCCACAAGTTCTTTAGGGTTTGTGGAATCAAAAACAACAATAGCGTAAGCTCCAACAACTTGTTTTAAAGCAAAGTATACAGCCTTTCCAAGCTTTACCTTTTTTGTTTTTTTAATGTCCTCAATTAAATTAACTAAAACTTCCGAATCAGTATCTGAACTAAAAGTATATCCTTTTTTAATAAGAATTTTTTTAATAGAATCGTAGTTTTCAATAATTCCATTATGAACTAAAGAAATTTCGCCTGAATTTGAGATGTGAGGGTGAGAGTTCACTTGATTTGGTGGTCCATGAGTTGCCCATCTAGTGTGACCAATACCAATTGTTCCATTTTTATCTTTTTCATTGCTGAAAAGATTTTCAAGAGCCGATACTTTCCCCTTACTTTTCTTAATTAATGATTTATCGCTATAAATCATAACTCCGGATGAATCGTAACCTCTATATTCTAGTTTTTTTAATCCATTTATTAAAATATCATAAACAGGTTTATCGCCAATATATCCTACAATTCCACACATTAGTTTCTAATTATCATTTGTATTTCGTTTATTTCAAAACCAATTTTTTTATAAAACTCAGAGTTTTGCTCAGAAGAATTTAGTACAGTTTTATCACATTTTTTATCAGCTGCAAGTCCAATTAGCTTTTCAACCAACTTTTTGCCAATACCTTTTCCTCTATAATTTTCATTTACTGCTACATCTTCAATAAGGCCTAGGGTTCGAGTGAGTTTTTTTATAATGTATAATGAAGCAACACCAGTTATCGTGTTATTGTCAACTGAAACTAGTGTAATAGAGCCTGGATCAGAAAGATGGCTTGTGTTTATTTCATTATCAAACTTATTGCTCAAAGATTTTGTCCAGAGTTCAATAACTTGATTATAATCGGATTCTGCTAATTCTCTTATTTTCATTAAAAAAGCGAAAATAATAGAATTATCGATAATAATCTATGTTTAAACTACAAAATATTAAGTTTTGTATTTATTGGAAATAAAGATTTGCAGTTAATTTAATATCATCAAGAATTAATTTATCGCCTAAGTTTTCAAAAAAACTACCTGAATTGTATCTGACATTGTATTTGCTTCTGTCAAAAACTAGATTTGCAACAAAACCTCCAGGAGCCCTTAATAGCCTAAACTCAATAGGATGAATTATGTCTTTTATAGTAAGAGATCCATTGACAAGAAAGCCTGAATCTATAGCTTTTGAATTTTCTATTGATAGATATGCTTTCTCATGTTTATTTACTGAGAAAAAATCATCTGATTTTAAATGGCCCTCGAGTCTTTCTTTACTAGACCCTGTTAAATCTTCAACTAAAAGCGAAGTCATGTCAACAGTAAAATTACCGCTGCAAATTAAAGCTGACTCTAAATTAAATTTTAGATTATCACTAATTTTGTCATTATCGTTGCAGAATGATAAATCGCCAGAAAGAAATTTTAAAGATCCGTAATGTTGACTTGTAGTAATTTTTTCTCCAATCCATTTCAAAGAACTACTTTCAGAATCAATTGACATTGAAACTTTATTTGTAGCAGCTTCTTGAGCTGAAATAGACAAAAATGCAAGGTTAAATAACAGTATAAATGTTTTTAAATTTTTCATATTTTATTTGAATCGAAATGTTTTTTAATTTTTTTATGTAGTGTAAAAGACTAGCTTCCTCTTCCGGTTTTTCTAACGCCACCAGATTTAGCATTGCTAGATTTATTATTAAAGTTCTGTTTTACTCCTTTTTTATTTGTTGTTTTTTTTTCTGTTCTGTTTCCAAAAAATTTACTTCCCATAGCTTTACAATTTTAATTAATTATGTTCAAATATTATGCCAATAATTGTTCAAAAAATCCTCCGATTTCTTTTTCTTTATCAACAAAGTGGATCTCTAAAATCCAATGTTTTTTCTCACCTTTTTTATTTAAACCAAACATGTTTGAATGGTTTTCAGGATGAATGTAATTAGTTTTATCCTCTTTTTCAAGTTTTTCATGAGGATATTGTCCAATAATATGCCCCGCAATCTCTCCACCAAATTCCCATCCGTATTTTAGAGCTAACTTATTGCAATATGTATATAGTTGAGCCCCAGTAATTTCTGTCTGATTTTTGAAATAGTTCTTCCCTTCAATCCAGGCATTCTCAATATCCGCCTTTAGCTTTATTTTAACAGGATCATTTCCAACCACATAAGTCCTTCCAAAATCAGCTTCCCAGTCTTCGAAAATTGGTCCAAAATCTAAAAACAATATATCATCATTTTTTAATATTAAATTTTCGGGATTTTCGTTGTAAGGATATAATGTGTTTTTTCCACATCTAACGATTCTTTTATGCCAGTATTTTTTTATTCCAAACATTTCAAATGCTAATTCAAAAATCAGTTTATTAATTTTATCCTCAGAGTTCCCTGAAACAAGAATGTTTTTATTTTCTATTTCGTCAAATAATTGTTGAGCTTTTTTTTCTGCTTCAATAAGGTTTGTTAAAGTTGAGTTCATTAATTAAATATAACTAAATTGTAGTATCAATTTTAAGATTAAATGATTTGATAAGATTAATTTTTTTTCTTTTATTTTTTTCCAATCTAAATGCTCAAGATGCAATATTAAATATTGGTCACAGGGGGGCAAAAGGTCACGTTGCTGAAAATACTTTGGCTTCAATTCAAAAAGCAATGCAGCTTGGAGCTGATGGAATAGAGATTGATGTTTTTCGTTGCTTTAGTGGAGAAATAGTTGTTTTTCATGACAAAACTCTTAATAAATTAACCAACGGAACGGGTTATATTGAAAAAAATACTCTTTCAGAACTACAAAAATTAAAGGTTTTGGGCTCCAAACATTCAATCCCAACGCTTGAACAAGTTATTAATACGATTGGTAAAGATGTGTTTTTAAACATTGAACTCAAAGGTTCTAATACAGCAAAAGGATCTTTAGAAATGGTTCATAAATATGTTAAAGACAATAAAATCAATCTATCAAATATTTTGTTCTCTAGCTTTAATTGGAATGAGTTAAGAGAATTAAGAAAATTAGATAATAATGTAAAAATAGCTCTTGTTACAGGTGAAGACCCTTTGTTAGCTATAGAACCTGCTTTAAATCTTAACGCAGTTGCAATTAATCCTGATTATAAAAATTTAAATAAAGAAAATGTCCAGAAAATATTTAATTCAGGCCTTAAAATATATACTTGGACAGTCAATAATAATAAGGATATTATTAAAGTCAAAAAGCTAAAGGTTAACGGAATTATGACAGATTTTCCAGAGAAGATTTGACATCTATTTTAAATAGACTAGAAAGTAGCATTATAGGTTGCCATTTATTTGATTTGCTACAATAAATTTTATGACTAGTACTTTTGGGCTCCATAAGATTACCGCTTATGGCATTATCAATAATTTCTTTTTTAGAGTATTTCTCTACTTTATTTGTAATTATACTTTTAGAAAAATAATCAACCTTTGTTACAGGAATTTTTTTAAAGCCCAGTTTTTTTAATGTGAAATATCTGTGATGCCCATCAATAATAACCATGCTTTTAGAGCAGCATAAAATCGAAGAAATTATAATATAATCCTCAAAAGACTTTAAAAAGTTTGTTAGCGTTGATGAGTTTTTTTTTATTACTTTTTCGTGAGGAAAAATAAGGTTAGTGTCTACTAACTCTAGACTTTTGATTATTGTGTTATCAAAATCAATCGAATACATTTTAGTAATATGTATAATACGCTACAGCAACTGCGGTAATTACTAGTAAAATTATACTGAAGGTTATTAATCCGTAAACATTGTTTGAGATAAGGAAATCAAATTTCTTTTTCATAAAAAAATATTTTTTGTAAAAATACTAAATTTCCTTAAAAGCTTGATCTAAATCATTAATTATGTCATTGACATTTTCGATGCCAACACTAAGCCTAACCAAACCTTTATTAATGCCTATTTCTTCTTTTATTTCATCAGGAACATCTGCATGAGTCATTGAGTGTGGATGTTGAGCTAAGCTTTCGTTACTACCAAGACTAACAGCTAGCTTTATTAGTTCTAACTTATTTAAAACTTTAAAAGCTTCTTTTTCTCCTCCGAAAACTTCAAAACTAATCATTGCACCAGCTCCCTTACATTGCCTTTTGAAAATTTCATTTTGTTGTTTACCCATAGATTCAATCCCCGGAAATGAAACAGTCTTTACAGCCTTGTGTTTTATTAAAAATTCAACAACTTTTTCGGCGTTTTCTCCTTGTTTAGACATTCTTAAGTATAGCGTTTCAAGACTTCTGGTTAGAAGCCAAGCAGTATATGGGGCAATCATGCTTCCTAAAAAGGTTCTGAGTGTTTTGATGGGGGAAATTACACTTTCGTCACCCATTACACACCCAGCGATTACATCACTATGACCATTTAAAAATTTTGTTGCTGAATAGCAGACAACGTCTATTCCATAATCTAATGGTTTTTGCCATATTGGCCCTAAATAAGTATTGTCCATTACCAGCATAACATCATGATTGGATTCAGATGATATGGTTGACTTAAGATTGTGTAATTCCTCTAAATCAAACAATGTATTTGTTGGGTTAGCAGGTGACTCAAAATATATCATTTTTACTGGACCATAAAATTCTTTAGATTTTAGTTGCGCAAGAATTTCTTCATTTTTAGTAGTAGAAGAGAAAGGCAAAACCTTAACTCCTAAATCTTTAAGAAAATGCGTTATAAAATGGTGAGTTCCACCATACACAGGATTCCCATAGATTAATACATCTCCAGGTTTTAGGTAGGCTAGCATTGTGGTTGATATAGCACTCATGCCACTTTCAAATGCTGCTGAAGATTCGCTCCCTTCAAGAATTGCTAACCTTTCCTCCAATATTTGCATGTTTGGATTGTTAAGCCTAGAATAAATTAGACCTATTTCTTCTTTTGCGTTCAGTTCAGACTTTCCATAGGCGACTTCAAAAAACCGTTTTCCCTCCTCTGCAGTTTTAAACACAAAAGTTGAAGTTTGAAAAATAGGGGGTTTAACCGAGCCTTCACTCCACTCAGGAGTGTAACCAAAGCTCATCATGTGAGATTCTTTATGCAACTTTTTTTCTCTAAGTTAATTATATTATAATTCTTTTGATATTTTACTAAATTTAATTTCGTTTAAATCTGAAACCACCAAATTAGCATTATCATAATTTTGATTTTTGGAATTATAGCTGTTGTAACCTACACAATATATGCCAGCAGATTTAGACGCCATAATTCCACTTGTAGAGTCTTCAATAACAATGCATTCATCTTTTTTAAAGCCAGCTAGCTCAGCTGCTTTTACAAATATTTCAGGGTTGGGTTTGGATTCTTTTAAATCTGCCCCACTTATTTTAGCTTTAAAAAACTTATTTAAATCAAATTTTTTAAAAATCCTCTCAATATTTGTCATTGACGCCGATGAGGCTAATACCAGAGTAAGATTATTTTCAAAATAATCTTTAATTAAATTCATTGCACCATCTATCATTTCAAAAGAACTATCGTTCTCAAAAATAATTTTAAAGTGTTTTCGTTTAGATAGCACTAATGCGTTAGCATCTACTTTTAAATCAAATATTTCACATAATTGTTCACAGATTGAATAGGTTGATTGACCAGTAAAGGATTCGTATAAACTGTTTGAAACATCTAATTTAAATTCTTCAAACATTTTTTTATAAGCTAAATGGTGTAAAGGCTCGCTATTTACAATAACGCCATCCATATCGAAGATTACGGCTTTAAGCATACTTTAAAGAATGTTTTATTATATTTATGGTAACTAATTAAAAATAAAATTACAATGAAAAAATTATTATTTACACTATTTACATTTATTACTTTTAGTATTTCAGCTCAACAGATGGCATTTAATACAATAAACATTACTGCAGAACCTAATTCACAAGACGATTTGGTTGAACTTTTTAATGAATTTTATGCTGATGCAAAATTTAAATCTGGGGGTATTATTCTTGAGCGATTAAGACATGGCCGTCAGGACGGAAGGACTCACAGGCTTGTTTGGATTTGGGAGTTAAACAATGGAGGAAGAGTTGAAGGCGATATGCAAGAATTTGAAAATGATGCTTTCTGGGGACAGTTTAGTAATCACGTTGAAAGCTGGGGGACAGCTAAAGCAGGCAGAATTATGAGCTGGCAAGAAGGAGATGTTAAAGAATTCCCATGGGGACACATTTGGGATATCTCACCAAAAGATCCTGTAGCTTTTAAAAAAGCACATGATAAAATAGTTAAATCTGCTTCAGATGTTTTTGAAAATAGAGTTGTAGGTTTTGGTACATACGATATTAATAGACCAAATGGCGCTTCACATTGGGTGGTTATTGGTGGTACAGGTTTAAATGGACATTTAAGTATGCATCAGGATCTAGAGGAAAATTATTCAAAAGCAATGAACGATTATTTTATAAATAGAGGAGAAGTGGAACATGTTCAAGATTTTATAGTAGAAGTATTAGCAAGATATTGATATACTATACTTAATAATAAAAAAAGGGGATACTAATTTTAGTATCCCCTTTTTTGGTTTAAAATATAATTTAGAATGAAGCGTAGTCAGAATTAGGGAATAAAGGAGTTAGTCCTTTTTCACCACCAACACAAAGCGCAACTACTTGTTGAGCCAATTTGCTTTCATCTGCATTAAATCTCCAATCAAGATATTTTTGATAGTGATCATATGATGCCCAATTTCCGTAAACATAATAAGTGTTAGTATCATCGTTAAAGAATGCTTCCAAAGATAAACAACCATCATAATCTCTGGTTGTTTGTAATCCATCTGGAGTATTAAGTAAATCAATCATAGCTTGTTTTTTACCTGGCTTAACTTTAAGCTTTACTAATACAGGAGTTTTTGGTCCAACGGCTTGCAGCATCCCACCAATATCAAAAAAATCACCTTGTGTGATTACCTTTCCTTCATCATCGAAATTAAAATACCAGTATCCTCTTAGATTCAGTTCTTTTCCGGTAACTACATTTTTTCCAGTCCAAGTACCATAAGTTCTTACACTTCCGTCTAAAACACCCTCAGGACTTGATCCAGGCAGCCATACGTTAGCAGTATACTTTATGTCTTCAAAACCATCTTGATAACCTTTAAGCATTGCTGCGTATTGGTCGTAGTTTCCAGGTTCAGCACCATATACTGGAGTAATGATTTCCATGTCTTTACTGACTAAAGCTAATTGACCTTCTAAGTCTTCTTCGCCATGTAATTCAAATAATTTTTGAGCAGTAGCTAAATTTGCTTCATACTTTGGATTTGTATTGCAACTAACAAGAAGTGCTGCAACAAAAAATAGTGATAATAATTTTTTCATTTATAATATTTTTAGGTTAGAAAATTAAAATTAGTAAAAAATTCTTAAATGAATGTTTTGTAGACTTTATTAATTATAAATTCTTTAAGTATGAATCTAAATCTTTAAATTCCATTGAAATAAGACCTGATTTTGGTAATCTATAAATTAATTTTTTCCAATTCGGATTTTCTCTAAATACCCTTTTTAAAATTGGTCTAGCAGCTTCTTTTTTACCATTATTTAATAGCGCTATTGCTTTCCAAAAACTCATTTCATGATTTTCTGGAAACAAAACTTGTGCTTTTCCATACTCGCTTAAAGCCTTTTCCATATCGTTTTCTTCTATAGCAAGATCTCCTCTATTCATATGCTCGTAGGCTCTGTGAACTTTTAAAAGTCTTTTAATTTCTTTTATTGGATTACTGCTGTCATCTACTCTAAGATCAATTTTTTTATCTTCCCAAACGTTAGAAGTTTTTTCAGCTCCAACAACAATTAATGCTGCAGATTGCTTTCCTCTAATATCACCTCCCACACTTTCAGCAGCTTCAAATACTTTAATAATTCTTTCAGCTAAGGGAAGATTGGAATTATCTTGAAATGCTTTTTTCATTGCAGGAATAACTTTATCATTTAGCATCATATTGGCCTGAACGGAAAAATTTTCACCAACAAAATGCCCTGCGCTTTCGATACATTTTTCTCCAGTGAACGCATTTACTGATCCATTAACGTCAAGCATTGCTGCTTGTCTAAAATCTCTTCCTTCGTCTTGGTCAGTTAATTTTTTTAGTACTTCTTTCGCAGACACGCCATTTTCCATAAGTTCAATTCCATTAGGTCCATAACTTGGATTAACAAACGATTGAGTAGCGACAACACCAACACCAGATTTACCCCAGCTAACAAGTGTTCCAACTGAAAACCAATGACTTTGTACTCCTACCGCCATTTCTCCTGTATTGGCATCTTTTGCAACTATCGAATAAGTGTGCGCAAATTTATCAGAGTACGGGTTTGATTGTCCATTTGAGTAGAATGGAAAAGTTAATAATAGAATAAGTATAATCTTTTTTATAACTCCAAAAACTAAAATCATTTTAAAGTTTTTGTTTTCCATTAAGTTTTCAAATATTTTTTTCATAATTTATTTAAATTTACCCCCCCGCAGAAAATCCGCCTCCACTATTATCATTTACTTGCCTTACTAATATTTCATTACGACATTTTTTACAACGCTTTCGCTTTACTGTTCCAGAGTATTTTTCAGTATGAAATACTTTTTGCCATTTTGTTTTGTTTTCTGTCCCTTCAATTAAAGTCTTATCATAAAAAGTTTCTATTACTTTGTAAGGGAACCAGGCTTTACACAAATCATTTGAACATCTAAAGAATGCTTTCCATTGCCCGCTGTCAAAACTTTGTGTTTTTTTCATATACAAGTAAATATAACATCTAAAAAAGTTATTTTTATGTTTTTGAAACAAATATTTAATGAAAAAAGAATTTGAAAAGCTACTAGAATTTTGGAAAAATAACGAGGGAACAGGAAAACTCTTTAATTTTAAATTTCTAGAATATAAAAAGGGTTACTTAAAATTAGAAGCAGAATTTGGCCCATCAACATTAAACCCAAATAAAAATGTTCAAGGAGGACAAATGACTTCAATGCTTGACGACGCTACAAGTATTCTACTTGTATTAGATTCTGGAGGTAAAAGCTATCCAAATTCTACAAACCTTAACAGCCTTCACCATAGGCCTCTTTTTCAAGGAAAAGTTACTGTAGTTGCTGAAACGATTCAGATAGGGAAAAATATGGCAACAGTTAAGGGTGAGATTTATAATTCTGAAAACAAGTTAGCTACTACACTTATGCATACAGTGTTTTTGTTTAAAACAGAACAATAATTATGAAATACTATTTAAAAAATATAGGATTTACATTGACTTTAATTGGACTTGTTTTAGGAATGTTTGATTTTTTGTTAGAAAATTATTTAGTGATATTAATTCTTGGATTAATAGCAATTTTATCCTCAAAATTTATCAAATAAGATTTAATTCATTTCAAGACTTTTGTCAAAAAGATCATAAAATATTTTCGATCGATCTTCTTTTTCTAGCCAAGGAAAATGACCACAGTTTTCGATAAATGAATAATTTAGTTGTGGCAAAACTTCTTTAGCCTCGTAAACCACAGATTCTCCAACCGGATCTTGTCGACCAGTTATTAGTTCAACAGGACCATCATAGTTTTTTAACTTTTTTACTCTTTCAGCACTTCTTTTTCTCCAATCACCAGACGCTAAAGCGTTAATCCCCCCCTGAACCCTAAATTTATGATCAATTGGAGGTCTAGATTTTAATGCCATTTCTCTATTAAAAAAATAACCAGGCCAAATAGCAACTAAAGTTGATCTTTTGTTTTCAATTTGGGACTGGTACAGCTCTAAGTCCTCTGGAAATAGTCTCATATTAATGTTACTTCCAAACCAGGTGTAAAATTTTTCTGTTACTCCCCCTGTGTTTAATAATATTATTTTTTCAATTTTTTCTGGTTCATTGGCTGCATATGAAAAACTTAGCATTCCTCCCCAAGAATGTCCAACTAGTATTAATTTTTCATTACCCAATTCTTTATATAGACTATTTAAATCTTCTATATATCTGTCTACGTTTACTGTTTGTTTGTTTACTTCACTTAGAATGGATTTTCCAGTTCCACGTTGATGTAAAATAATACATCTATATTTTTTGGATAATTTATCGTAAAATCCTTTCAAATAATCTGGATTTAGGCCTGGACCACCTGCTAAAAGTATTAAAGTTTTACCTTGACCATATTCTTCATAATATATTTCTGTTCCATCACTAGATTCAAATGATTTCAGATTTTGTCCTAAACCAATAATCGGAATTAGTAAGAGTAAGTAAAGTATTTTTTTCATGTGTATTAAATAAGTATTTATTGTTCTAATGAGTTTACATCAAAAGATTGAACAATGTTTTCTTGAACTTGGATGTTAAACTCTAAAGGATTACAACAAGTCTCACAATCTTCAATAAAAGTTTGATTTGATATTGACGGATCAATCATTTTAAGTTGATTTTCCCAACAGTGTGGGCAGTCAAAAAAGGCTTCTATCATAAATGTTATCAGTTTTAAATATAAACAAGGATAGTTTATAATACAAATAAAAGTATTTTTGGAATCAAATATTTATATAATGAAAACAACTATTACTCAAAATATTTTCAGAATTCTTTTAGGCTCAATAATGCTTTACATTGGAATAGCTCATTTGAGCTTTAGAAGAATTGAATTCCAAGCGCAAGTTCCTACTTGGTTAACAACGGATGAGGGCATGATGGATTTAGTAGTATTAATATCCGGATATATAGAAATTGCTTTTGGGATTCTTATGATACTTGGCGGAAAATTAAAAGTTAAAACAGGATTAGCGTTAGGAATCTTTTATATTTTAATTTTTCCAGGAAATATTAATCAATACATAAATGAAATTGATTCGTTGAGATTAGATTCAGATAACAAACGTTTAATTCGTTTGTTTTTCCAACCATTACTTGTGCTATGGGCTTTTTGGTCGTCAGGTGCAATGAAGCATTTAAAAAACAAATCTAAATAGTCTTTTAAAGCTTTTCAATTGTCAATAATTGTATTTTAATAAAATTTAATTATCAGATTTTCAGTACGTTAAAAATTAAAATATAAATATTTAAGAAAAGTTTTTTTTAAGGCATTTCCGTTATAGATTTGCAGACTTAAATTAATAAAATGAAAAGTATAAAATATTTGATAATTGCGTTATTTTTTGTTGGCTGTCAAGAAGATAATGAGGATTATATTGAGCCAAACATAAATCAATGGGTTTTTGTAGCATGTGAAGGAAATTTTGGAGCAAGTAATGGTTCCATATCAATGATTAATGAGTTAGGGGAAGTCAAGAGTGTTAATGATTTAGGGGATATTGTACAATCAGTAAAAGTTTATAAAAATAAATTATTTGTCATTGTTAATAATAGCCATAAAATTATTGCTTTTGATATAACAGCTGACGGGTTAAGGCTTCCAGGAATAGAAATCGATACAAATGATTCAAGCCCTAGGGAAATGCAAATTATTAATGACAAGCTATATTTTACTAACTGGAATTCCTCAGATGTCAAAATATTAAACTTAAATAATTATGTTATAGAAGAATCAATTAAAGTTGAAGGAAAGCCTGAATCTATAGTAATTGATGGAACTGACTTGTGGGTTGGTATTCAAATGAATAACGATTATTCTGACGGAAATAAATTATTAAAGATTAGTACAGTTACAAATTCAATTTCTGAAACTTTTGAAATAGGAAAAGGACCAACCTCATTAACTGTTAGTAATAACAATGTATATGTTGCCAACACATATTATGATACAAATTATAATGCGTTTTACGGATCGAGTAAACTAAATGTAATAAGCAAAGAGATTGATGTAAATTACTATGGATCAGGAGTAGTTTGTGGAGGAGATGTTTTAAATTATAATAATGATATTTTCAGATCATTTTCTGGTGGAGCTGCCATGCTTGATAGTGAGCTAAAGATTTTAGAACAAACAAAAATTGGTTCATATGATGCTGCTCAGTTATATTCTTCTGAAATTATAGGAGATTACATTTATTTTGGAATTACAGATTATAATGAAATAAATCAGGTGAAAGTAGTAGATTTTAACAATAATGAAATAGCAAGTTATGACGTTGGTTTATTCCCTGGTGACTTTGCTTTTTGGAGTTCAAACTAATCTAAGAGAATAAATAAGATTAAGTTAAATAGCTTTTAAATTGTCAATAATTGTGGTTTAAAAAAAAGTGAAATTCAAACTCACAATTTTGCTTTATATTTTTTTATTTCTCTTTTTCGCATTTCCTTAAATAATACTTTGTCTGTGAAGTTAACAATATAGGACTCCATGTTTTTTAATACTTCAATATTCTCGTTAATAAAAAACTTAGGGGTAACGTATACAATTTCAATATCAGAACTCTTTATGTTAAATTGAGTTTTGCCTTTTTTAGTTTTATAGGAATACAGGCTTAGGTATAAACGATAAAGGCCTCTTTTGTCATATTGTGCTAATTTTCCCAATTTAGACTGTGGATAAACCAATTCACCAAGTCTAACATTTATATTATTATCAAAACCCTCATAAACAGCTATAGAACCATCATTATGTTCAATCGATATCTGGTTTTGTTCACTATAATAGGAATATATGTTTTCTAAATCAGGAGAGTATTTGTTTACCACTTCTATTACTACACCTTTTCTGATTGCTCTTACTATTTTTGTTTTTTCAAAATTAAAGCCATATGCTTTCCAGCCTTCAGGTAATTCCTTTTTTAAATACACATTCTCAATTGAAAATAATTCTTGAACAGACAATTCTGATCCCCTGTCGAATGGTAAAACGTAGGGGAAATCATATTCGATTTTGGAATTTAAATCTCCCTTAAAATAAGTATATGATAATTGGAATCCAATACTTTCATCTGGATTTATAGGCTTAAGCTTGAGTAATGAACCTAAGTTGCTTTTTACTACTTTATTAAAATATCGAGTTCTAGTATTACTTAAGTTGCTAAACTTTAACATTACAAAATAATTTCCAGGAGATTTTTTTTTATAATTAAAATTCACTGAATTGTCTTGATTAGTTTTGTAGTCAATCTCTATTATGTCTCTTTGAGAATATAGTTGAGAAACACAAAACAAGAATATAACAGAAATTATATTTATGTAGTTTTTCATGATTGCATTAAGAGTCTTTAGCTAAATTTTATTTTGGATCTTTATCAGGAATTCGGCCATAATTCCCAATTCCATCATAATCCATAACATCTGTTTCAATTTTTTCTTCACTGCTAATCTTTGATTCACGAGGAATAAGTAAAACTCCAATTATAAAAATTGTAAAAACAAGAACTCCAATAAAAAATATTATTTGAATGCTCATTTTTTAAAAATTTGTTTAACGTAGGCTCCTGCAGCTAATATTGACGGTACCCATATCCCAACATACAATCCTTCTTGTTGTTGTCCAGAGAACCAAAGGGATACAGAAAATAAAAAACTAAGAAAGGCAGCTCCTAATATAAAATAATCAGATCTTTTCATATTTTAAATATAATAATTACAGAATAAAAAAAACAGAATTCTTTTGTGTTTAATTTATTGTAATTTAAAGGTAATCGGCAGTGCTAAAAGGAACTCTTACTTTAATACCTCCAATTTCTCCTGGTTTTATTTTAGGAAGAAGGGATATGATCCTCTTACGGCTTCTTTTTCTAATATTGGGTCAGGACCACGAGTTCTAATCCCACTAATATTTCCATCTTTTCCAATCACGAACTGAATCATAAACTCTTCCTTGAATACCCTTTTTCTGAGCAATTTCAGGATATCTAAAATGTTTAGCAATATGTCTATTCATTTTTTCTTGAAAACATCCTCTTTTTTTAATTTCAGATAATTTCTCACACCCTGGGAAAACAGGAACTTTTAGACATCGAAAATTCCTTTATTTAGTTTACTAAGAAAATCCAATCCATTAGCGATTTTATTAATATTTATTGAAATCATAGAACCTTTTTCTATATCACTTAATCTATAAAGAATAGGGGTTCTGAACTTTTTGTCTACAGCTATACCGTCTACAATTGAAGGATTTGTTTTAGGGAGACTTTCTATTATTGAATTTGCTGCTTTTTCAAAGGCATCTGAAATAATTTTCTTAGAATCAACATCTTCAAAAGCAACTCCAATTAGAGCAGCATTGGAGCTCACATTTTTGACAACTCCATTTTTATCAATTGTATAATTTACATTAACCATAGCTTGAATGTCAAAATAATTTGCTAATTGTGGATAGTAAAAATTATCAGAAACGTGCTTGTTAAGTGTGTTTTGAAAACATTCATTATCATTTATATCACAATCTAAAAAGGGATTATTAATTTCCTCTGAATCATTTTCAGATAAATTAATGTCATTAGTTTTGTTTTTCTTTAATCCTTTTTTCTTCATAGACATTATAACCACTTCTTCTAACTCAGTATCTTGATTTAGCTGAACTTGAATATTTAAATCAGACACTTTAAAAGTTTGAATTTGAAAACCCACACGGCTGACTGTAACAACATCTCCAATAGCACCATTAATTATAAAAGCCCCAATATTATTTGAAGTTGAAGATTTTTGATTACTAGAATTATAAATAGATGCACCAGGAAGAGGAGAATTAAAAGAATCAGTAACAGTTCCTTTAATAGTAGCTTGTCCAATAGAAATTAGTGGAATAAATAAGAATAAAAAAAGAATATTTTTCATGTACTAAAGTTACAAAAAACATTCACAAGCGAATTTTTATCAATCTATTGAATAAATTATAGGCTTAATGAATTCGACCCAAGTATCATAACCCTTTTCGTTAAGATGAATTCCGTCAGTTGAAAGGTCGTTTCTAATTAGTCCATTTTCGTTTACAAAAATTGAATATAAATCAACGATTTGGTATGGATTTTCTTTTTCGTTGGCTTTTATTATTTCGTTTACTTTTAAGATGTTATTTTTATATTGCTCCTTGTCAATTGGCAAAACGGTTTGGACATAAATGTTAGTTTTTGGTGTTTGCGCATTAATAACTTGGGCAATTTGTATAATATTATTAGCTATATATTCTGCAGAAGGATTGTCAGGGTTATAGTTATTCCATAAATCATTTATTCCAATTAATAAGAACACAGCTTTAGGTTTAAAGTAAGTTATTTCATTAATTCGTGCTAACACACCATCTGTAACATCCCCACCAATTCCTCTGTTTCTAATATTGGGATAATTTAATCTTTTACTCCAATCTTTTCCTTCATGAGTTATACTGTTTCCTAAAAAAACAATATCGCCATAATTTAAGGGACTACTTTTAAATTCTTTAATTAGTTTTTTATAATTTTCTGCACCCCAATCATCGTGGTTTTCGATTACTAAATCCTCGCTAGGATATAAGTGATCAACGGAATTATTGTTTGTACAACTTGATATAGAAAATATAATAGTTAAAAGTAAAATTTTGTTCATAGTTTGTAAATTAAAAACAGAATAGAATAGATTAGATTTAAAAAAAAGTATAATGCAATAAATAATAAATTAATATCATAAATATCTTTGATTAAAAAATGAATATTTAGACGAAAAGCAATTATTTATATATCAATTTTTTTAAAATTAAAAAAGAGCATTACTTTTTTAATTGGCTATTTTTAAACCACGTAAAGTGGATTGACTTGTGTTTTCTATATTTGAATTCTTATTCAATTTAATTATGAAAAAACTTATCTTTTTATTATTGATTTCAATTTTATTTCAAAGTTGTTTTAATTATAAATCAGTAGATTTTAAAAGCATTTCGAACGAAAAAAAACAAAAGTTTGAGATTGCAAAGATTGATAGAACAAGTGTGAAAGGTCAACTAGTGTCTATTGATGAAGATAGAATGATTTTAGAAAATAAAGGGCAAAATCAAATAATTCTAAAAGATGAAATTTATGATGTGAAAGTTAGGAAATTTTCATATTTAAAATCTTTGAGATTGTATGGAATTGTAGGGGGAATAGCAGCCGGAATTATATTAAATACTTCGGGTAGCAAATAGGTGTATCTTTTTATTTTAATATATTAGAGATGTGAAAATTTTTCTTATTCTATTAGTTTTAATTTTAGGAGGTTTTATTACGGCTTTACAATATAAACACCTTTGGAATGATGTCCCAGAACTTTTTAAAGATTTAAAAAAAAAGAAAAAAGAAAAATGAAAAAACTCCTTATACTATTTATTTTTTTTGCATTCTACAGCTGTTCTCCAACTATTTGGATGGATAATTATTCAATTAATAAACCATTGTATGCTAAAAGTGACAATGCAAAGGAATTAATCTTGTTAAAGTATGGCAAACCTTCAAAAGTTGAAAATGAATTAGAAAATGAAATATGGAAATACGACTATAGTAGTCAACTTAAGAGCAATAGAACAGTAGTCTTTGATAACGCAGGTAAAATTATTGTAAACAAGAAACATTATAAGACTTTTCACACTATAACTGGACTTAACAAATACGGATATATTTCTATTGGTATTATTCTCGCTATTTATGCAATAAGCGGACCTTTTCCTGCACTGCTTTAAAAAAACCTAGCAACTTATATAAAGGAAGTAGATTAATAAGGTTTAGTTTCAGTTTTATTGTTGTTAAAAGTGAAATAATGAAAGTTAATGCTTAACATAACGAAAGGATAGCAAAATCAACATTTGCCTATACCTATCAACATTGTCTATATATATGATAATTAAAAATCAAAACGTTGAATATACTGCTCTTCTAAACTCTTTCTGTAAATCAAAAGAAAATTCCCTTGCACGTGTCATAAATAATCCAAAAAGTTGTTTTTCATCATCAATCCAAAAGTGAGTATTGTGATATCCTGACCATCCATAAATTCCTTTTGAGGAATTAGTTCCATCTAATTCTATATCGTCTAAAACAAATAAAGAGAAACCATAATAAAAAGGATCACCAATTGATGCAAATTCATTTGGTTTTCCAACAGAATATTTAGAAGTCATCATATCAATACTTGCGCTTGATATTATTTTATTACCATTATATGTTCCTCTATTTAGTAACATTTTACAAAAGTTAGCATAGTCACTCATTGTAGAAACTAATCCCTCTCCTCCAAAATAAGCTCTATTGTCAATATCATAACTCATTTCATCTAAATAATTTGTAAAACCTAAAAGTGAATTACTGTTTATAAATAAGGGTTGAAATCTTTGTCTTTCATCTTTTGTTAAATAAAACTTTGTTTCATTCATTTCAAGAGGATCAAAAATAGTTTCTTTCAAATATTCATAAAAAGTTTTTTCAGTGACAACCTCAATAATTCTACCTAAAATAGCCATATTTAAACCATATAAATAATCTGACCCAGGTTCAAATTCAACAGGATGTTTTGCAACATCGTTGACGAAATCAACAAGATTATTATACTTAACAGTTGATGTAAACCACTGAGGATTTCCATAGTACCCATACCCAGATCTGTGTGTCATTAAATGGATTAATTTTAATTGATTTTCACATTGATAGATTTCTCCATTAGAATTTTTGCAATTCAAAGTATTAAATGCTGGAATATATTTTGAAACATCATCATCTAAATCAATTAATCCTTTCTCAAATAAAGTCATAACAGCTGTAATAGTTATTGGTTTTGACATTGACCATATTGGAAAAATAGTATTATCAGTAATTTCTTTATCACCTTCTTTTTCAGAATTAAAAATATTGTTATACACAATTTTATTTTCTTTAAAAACCATTGCAACGTTTGATGCAGCTTGCTCTGATTTAACAAGATTTTTTTGAAATTCAAGAATCCTGTTTTTTTCTATATTAGAATTACAACTTGTAATTAAAAAAATAAGTAGAATGAGTTTTTTCATAAATGTATTTTTATTGTTTTGTTAATTTAATTAAAATTTTTTTAAGTTAAAAAAGTAAATCTCCCAAACAAGCTATAATAACTAGCTACAAAAGACCTGTACGATACACCAACATAGTCCTCTGTAAAGGGATTATATTAATAAGGTTTAGATAATACTTATATTAGAGTATGAAAAAACTACTTCTTCTATTAATGTTGATTCCACTTTTATTTTCTTGTTCAAAAGATGATTTAGATGAAATCAAACTTATTAATCAAATAGTTGGAAAATGGCACTTCAATACTTACACTATAGATAATGTTGATGCAGTCTATGATGAGTGTAAACAAAAAGGATATTTCTTATTTTTAAATGATGGAACAGGACAGGAAGTTATATATTTTAACAACTCTACATACGGATGTAAATTAGATTCGACAAAGAATTTGAAGTGGTCTTTTAATGGTACAGAATACGATATAAAAACATTTAGTGGAGGTAGCTATGCTGGAGTTTCTTCATTTGGCATAACATATCAATATTTTGGAAAAATTTCAGATGAATTTCTCAAGATTCCCGTTGGATATAATGAAACAATTAATTTAAAAAAAGAATAAATTCCGTTAAAACATCCATTCTAACTAAACTATAGGAGTATCTTCTTCTTTTATTCTTTATTTGGTATATGAAAATCTATATATAACTCTATTAACAACAATCCGAGTCAGGATTACAGCTTAAACCATTTGCAGAAATTCGTACACGAGGTTTTTCTTGAGGAATGCCGCATTGGTCTGGGGCTAAGCAAGCTGTTTGGGTATTGATAAGCTGAAACACAGCACCGTCAAAATCCAATTCATAACGCCCAATTGTACTTTGTTGGTATTCGATTTCTACTTCCATATTAGAATAGCCTAATTGTTTTTTCGACAATTGCAGGATATCCAATACATTTTTAGGTTTTAAGCGATGGTCAGTGTCAGAAGCCACCCAAAGTTGTAGATTGAGTTTATTTTCTTGTCGTAGCATACCGCCACAATCTATATAGTTTCGAGTTACAATTCCTACTTCTGTGACATGAAAGTGCGCAGGTACAAACTGCCTGTTAGGGAGTTGAAACTCTAGGGTATCTAATTCACCAAGCGTTTGTTTAAAATCTGAAAGCCACATACTTCTTTTTCTTGCAAAGTTATTAGAATAGTTTTAAAAATAAAAGACGATTTTTTTCAATATGCCTATGGTTTAGTTAATTTAAAATAAGTAATATTAAATTTTTGTTAATAAACTCATTTCTATATTTCTGGCATCGATATTGTAATGTGTATAATTAAAATAAACATTATGAAAAAAATTATACTATCATTTGTTGCTTTATCTTTCACTTTTGGAGTTTACTCTCAAACAATAGTTGAAGCAGCTGTATCAAACAAAGATTTCTCAACGTTAGTAACTGCATTAAAAGCAGCCGATTTAGTTGGTGCACTTTCTGGAGAAGGTCCATTCACTGTATTTGCTCCAAACAACGACGCATTTGCTAAAATAGATTCTGAAACTTTAGGAAATCTTTTAAAACCTGAAAATGTAAAAGCTTTGACAAACATTTTAACTTACCACGTAGTTTCTGGAAAACTAATGGCAAGTGATGTTGTAAATGCATTAAACTCGGGTAATGGAATGGCAAAACTTACAGCATTAAATGGCCAAACTATTACTGCTAGAAGTAAAGATGGAAAGATATACTTGGAGGATTCTCAAGGAAATATGAGTGAAATTATAGCAACTGATGTTGCAGGTACAAATGGAGTTATCCACGTGATAAGTTCTGTTGTAATGCCAAAATAATTTCAGTTAAAATTAAATAAAATTAAACCCTGCAAATTGCAGGGTTTTTTTTAATTAAGATTTAAAAAATCACAATTATCAAAAAAGAAAAAAATAAGATGACTCCAAAAAGAAAAGAGATAATAAAAAATCTATCAATAACAATTTCAAAAGAATCAAAAAAAGTTAAAGGAAGAAACACAAAACTCATTGAAACTCTACAAAAGATTTTAGATAAAGCTAAACGATAGGCATATATTCTTGCGTAAATATTCAGCTAAGGAGTTGGATAAGGCTATTAAGAATTAATTATTAACACCACCGTACAACAAACCCACATACAAAACCCATACTATAAAATGAGAAGCGTAATTAATAAAACTAAAAATGCAGCATATAACTTTTTCATAAACTATGAGTTTCATTTCTTTTATTATAATAAACTATGAAGATTCGGTCTTAAAACACCAGTTGCTCCAACTATTGCAAATGTTATAACAAAAACTGTTAGAGTAATGTCGTTGTAGAGGTTAAATACATAATTAGCAATATCCAATATATAAGCGTTATTTATTATATAAAATGAAATAGAAAAAGCAAATAATGTTTTCATTATATAGTATATAATCATTCCAAAGAAACCATAAACTAAACCTTTAAAAATTAATTTGAGCATATTATATAATTACTATTTAACTAAATAATTTATATCATCCATAAACTAAATATAATGATTCTAAAAATACCCAATCCAAGAACAGCTATAATGACGAGTTATAATCGTCCAGTATTATACAACAACATAGTCCTCTATAAAGGAAGTAGGTTAATAAGGTTTAGATAATTATGGTGTATATGGTGCGTATTCTAATAATGGAATATAATCAGGAATATAATAATGTAAAAATGGTCTCCATACAGGGTCAAAATACCAAGCTAAAAATACAACTAAACATAGTATTATAGCTCCCCCTGGTGACATTTTACTTTTAGAACTATCCCAAAAACCAATACGAGCCCAACTATCCCACCAATCAATAAACTTTCTATAAAGACTCCTTTCTTTAATTATCATAAACTAAATATATGATATTAAAAACTAAATGCCCATCGCTATTTGTGAAATACTTGAAAGAAATTATGGTGGAGAAGATGGGACTCGAACCCACGACCTCTTGACTGCCAGTCAAGTGCTCTAGCCAGCTGAGCTACATCCCCTTTTTAATTTATTAAGAGTTTTATAGATATTAAAATATATAGCATTATTATAAACTATTATCTTTTGTGAATTGTATAACCTCACTTAACTTGCCAAATGCCATGGCAACCACAGTATCTGCAGCCCCATAATATACAGCCAATTTATCTTCTTCAACATCATGTAATGCAGCACATGGAAATACAACATTAGGAACATCTCCAACCATCTCGTACTGTTCAGCAGGACCCAATAAATAAGGTTGTGTTCTATATTTTACTTTATCAGGTTCGTTTTCATCTAACAAAGCTGAACCCATAGCATAACGAAAACCGTTACAAGTATTAATCACTCCATGGTAAATCACCAACCAACCTTCATCAGTTAAAATAGGAATTGGTCCTGCTCCAATTTTTGTGCATTGCCAAGCACTATCTTCAAAAGGTGTCGCTTTCATTACACAACGGTGTTCTCCCCAGTATTTCATATCAGGACTATAACTAATATAAATATCTCCAAAAGGAGTATGCCCATTATCGCTAGGTCGACTTAGCATAGCGTATTTTCCATTTATTTTTTGTGGAAATAAGACGCCGTTTCTATTAAAAGGTAAAAAGGCGTTTTCGCATTGAAAGAATTCTTTAAAATCAAATGTGTAACCAATACCTATTGTAGGTCCATGATAACCATTACACCAAGTAATCCAATATCTATCCTCAATAAATACAACACGAGGGTCATATTTATAATCAGATTCAATCATTTTAGTATTTCCTGGATTCATTACAATAGGACTATGATTAATATCCCAATCGATACCGTTTTTACTAAATCCAGCAAAAATATTCATTTGAACCGCTTTGTTATCACACCTAAAAACCCCTGCGAAACCATCTTTAAAAGAAACTACAGCGCTATTAAATATACTGTTAGAAGTCGGAATTGAATATCTACCTATTATTGGGTTTTTTGTATACCTCCACATCACATCTGAACTTTGTTCTGGTCTATCTTGCCAAGGGAAATTTTTCATTTTTATTTTTTCTGTTTGTTAGAATTTATTTAATCAACGATTTTTTGAATCTTATTCCACCAAGTATATTTTAGTATAATTGAGGTTATTATAAATACAGCTAAAGAAATGAGGGTCTTCGGATAATCTCTAATCACAAAATATATAGGCATTACAATCATACTAGACTGCCAAATAATACCAATAGCACAATTTAACATGTCTTTCCAAAAGTCTGTATTTTTTTTAATATCAGAATCTTCTTTTAAGAGTTCTCTGTGCACAGGTCCCCACCATCCCCAAGGTCTTACTGATTTATAAAATGATTTTAAAGTATCCATAGCAGTAGGTGCTGTTAAATAAGTCCCTAAAAAAGATCCGATCAATGAAACTATAAAAATAATTGGAAACAGGTAAATTGCCTGCATGTGCGATGCGTCATATAGCAAAGTCCCCTCACTAAAATTTTCTTTATTTTGATCCATGAAAAACTGTAAAGAGGCGATTATTAAACCTGATAACATTCCCCAAAAATAGCCCCAACCATTGAACCTCCACCAAATCCACTTTAAAAAATTTGAAGCTACATAACCTCCAAAAAGTGCAGATGTAATCCAAAGAGTCAATGAATTAATAGAGTCTGCGAAAAACCCCATAAAGACTCCCAAAGCGACCAATGCTAAAGAAGCTATGTGACTTGCTTTTATATAATGTTTATCACTAGCGTTTGGTTTGAAATATTTCTTATAAATATCATTTACTATATATGCAGGACCCGCATTCACAAATGCTGAAAAGGTGGACATAAAAGCGGCTAATAAACCTGCTAATAACAAGCCTTTAAGACCTACAGGGATATGAAAATTTATAACTTTTGGCAACAGCACTTCTAAATCACCTCCACTTAAAAATGGATTACTAATCATTTCAGGACTCAAAGCAACTAAAGCGATTACAACAACTCCTCCTATTAATAAATATCGTGGAATAAATAAGATCAAGTTTGTAAAACCAGACATATACGCAGCTTCTTTAACGTTCTTTGTTGACAGAATTCTTTGCATATCAAAACTTGGCGTTGGTCCTGCTATACTTGCAAAAAAACCTTTAAATAAAGTCATTCCTATTAAGGCTCCAAACATTTTAAAACCTTCAGAGTCTATTAAATCGTTGAAGGCCTGATATTTTGCACTCCAATGGGTATCGAGCTCCCATCCAAAAAATACGTTTCGCCATTCCGCTGTAATTACATTATTTATTTCAGCATCACTTATTACAAAAAAAGCATACCCAGCAACCAATACTCCTGCAATAACCATGATACCATACTGCAATACTTCTGTTGCAACCACAGAAAACATTCCTCCTTTAATAGTGTAAATTGTTGTTAAAAATATAATAATTAAGGCATAGGATTGCTCCGAATTTAAAAGCAAAGATTCACTAAGTTGTAAAGTAAGGTCCCATGGCAATATAATGGCCATGAACTTACCTACACCTTCAAAAAAATAGGCAATAAAACCAACAGCAGCAATAACAGCGAAAATGGCAACAATTAAATGTGAGGCCCTACCCGCTTTTTTATCACCAAACCGTGTTAAAATCCATTCTGATCCAGTCATTATATTTGACCTTCGAATCCATACGGCTAAAAACATCATGATAAAAATCTGATTCCAAATAGGCCAAAGCCACATAAACATAAAACTTTTTACTCCATATAAGAATAAAATTCCCACCATCCAGGCCGTTCCAGAAACGTCAAACATTCCAGATCCATTACTCAAACCTAAAAAATACCATTTGATAGATTTTCCACCAAGAAAATATGAATCGAGCCCCTTAGAGGCTTTTTTGGAAACCCAAATACCAACTCCAACGGTTAAAATAATATAAAGAGCTATTATAACTACGTCTATGCTATTCATTATTCTTTAATATATATAATATTAAATTCCATTTTAAATTTTTTAGGATTTTTTATCCGGGATTCTACCATAGTTTTCTATGCCATAGTAATCCATAACATCTGTTTCAATCTTTTTTTCAACATTTGTGTTTGATTCTCTGGCTATAAGTAAAATACCAATTATAAAAATTGTATTTGTGTAAAGTTCTAATTTAAAATAAATATCTCAACTGATCAAAATTCTTTTTGAAAAGAATTTTGATATTATAAAATAGCTTGATCACCTCTGACCTTAGTACTTAAACGTATTGCGTCTTGAACATCATAAATAAAAATTTTACCATCACCTACTTGTCCATCAGAACCAAATTCTAAAATTGTATCAACACATTTCTCTAAATTCTCATCACTAATTACACAAATAATCATTGTTCTGTTTTGCAATGCTAACGACTGTTCTGTCCCACGATACATTTTTGTATAACTTTTTTGCAACCCAGTCCCTGAGACTGGAATTACAGTAATGCATGGAATATCTATATTTTTTAAACCTTTTTGAATAGCTTTTAGTTTTGAGGGTCTAATTATAGCTTCAACTTTTTTCATAATTTTTAATTTTATAATTATTCGAAATTAGAATAAGATTCTATACCAAAAGATGCTGCATCAATTCCAACTCTTTCTTCTTCAACTGAAATTCTAACACCTGTTGTTTTTTTAATTACTTGCATTACAACGTAAGTAAAAGTAAAGGAAAAAAGTGCAATTACAGAAACACCCTTTAATTGAACTAAAAATAAAGTAGAATCACCTGAGAATAATAACCCATTTTCTGTTGCAAACAAACCTACAGCAACAGCACCAAAGAATCCATTAACCCCATGTACTGCAATAGCTCCAACAGGATCATCAATTTTCATTTTGTCTATAACCTGTACAGCGACATCAACTAATACACCGGCCACTAAACCAATAAAAATTGCAGAGTTCGCATCTACCACATTACATCCAGCAGTAATTGAAACTAGGCCAGCTAGTACTCCGTTTATAACCATTGTTATATCAATTAATCCATATCTAAATTGAGTATAGATCATAGTAGAAATACCACCTGCAGCAGAAGCTAAAAATGTATTAGTAACAACTTTTCCAATAAGATCCCAATTCCCAACTGCTCCTAAAGTTGACCCTGGATTGAATCCAAACCAACCAAACCACAGGATAAAACATCCAATAGCAGCTAGGGGAATATTATGTCCAGGAATTGAGTTTGCTTTTCCGTTTTTTTGATATTTTCCTAATCTTGGACCTAAAACCATTGCAGCTGCCAAAGCTGCGAAACCACCCATAGCATGTACTGCAGCAGACCCAGCAAAATCATTAAACCCAGCAACAGCTAACCAGCCATTAGGATTCCATACCCAATTAGCTACCATAGGGTACATAATTCCGCAAAAAACTAAAACTAATACAGTGTATGACCAAAGCTTCATTCTTTCAGCTAATGCTCCAGAAACAATCGAAATAGCCGCTACTGCAAAACCTAGTTGAATAAACCAAAAAAGTTGATTTGATACTGTTAAGCCTAGACCAAGATCATTTTCTGAAATTCCAACATCAAAAGCAAACCATCCGTTTGAAGATCCATAAGCAATTCCAAAGCCAACTATATAAAAAATAATTCCTCCGAATATAATATCAATAAATACTTTAGCAATAATACTCATTGCGTTTTTTGATCTTACAAAGCCCGATTCAAGTAAAGCAAATCCACCTTCCATAAAAAAGATTAAAGCTGCACAAAGAGCAACCCAAACCGTATCAATTGCGTTAGTTATCTCGGCTTGATTTTCTATAATTACATTATCTATATAACTCATGTTTAAATTTTATTTATTTCGAATCTAACTAATTAATTGACTATTAATTAGTTAAAGCATAACAAGTGTTTAATTATTATTAATTATGCATTTTTTGCCATTAAAAATTTTTAAATTAATAATTTTTAGTCTAATCAATTAATAATCCCTTAACAGTTAAGTCTTTTTTTAAATTGTACTTTAGACTATAGTGAAAGTCAAAACAAACAAACAAAAGTTTTTAATTTTAGCCTTACTTATACTTTCAGGGGAATTTATTTATTTTCTTCCCTATGTTTTGTCCAGAGTTTTTAGACCAACATTTCTAGATGTATTTCAATTGAATAATTTTCAATTGGGAAGTTTATTTTCCGTTTACGGAATTGTAGCGCTTTTATCATATGTATATGGGGGTGTAATTACAGATAAATATTCGCCTAGAAAATTAATGTCATCAGCTTTGTTTTTAACTGCTCTTGGAGGTCTTGTTTTAGCCTCTTACCCGTCCTATAAAACTTTACAGATTTTATACGGTTATTGGGGTTTTACAAGTGTGTTTTTGTTCTGGGGAGCAATGATTAAAGCTACTCGTTTGTGGGGGGGGGATAATAATCAAGGTAAGGCATTTGGTTTTTTAGACGGTGGGAGAGGGATTGTAGCCGCATCAATGGGTAGTATTGGAGTATTTATTTTTTCAATAATACTAACTACTGATATTGAATCAGCATCTGTAATTGAACGACAAGAAGCATTTAGATATGTTATATTATTCTCTTCTTTTATGGTTGCTTTTATTGGATTATTAGTTTTTATTTTTTTAAGAAGTTCTGAAGAAAAAAGCACAAATGTTAAATCCTCTTTAAATTCACTAACCAACATTAAACATGTTTTAAAGAATGAATCAATATGGCTATTAATGATAATAATAATGTGTGCTTATGTTGGATATAAGGTGACGGACATTTATTCTTTGTACGCCTCTGAAGTAATGTTTTATGATCAAATTGAAGCAGCAAAAGTAGGTGCCGTACAATTGTATTTACGACCAATTGTATGTATTATGATAGGGCTATTAGCCGATAAAACTAAAAATATGTTTTGGATAATTTTTGGATTTATTACTATGTTAATTGGAGCGGTAATTTTTTCATTAGGTTTTATTCAACCTGATATGAATTTTATATTTTTCTTGTCTTTAGTGGTATTAGCAGTCGGAACCTACTCAATTCGAGCACTATATTTTGCGGTTTTAAAAGAAGCTAAAGTCCCTTTTGCACTTACAGGAACAGCAGTTGGGCTGATTTCTGTTGTCGGATATAGTCCTGATATTTTTGCAGGGCCTATAATGGGATATTTATTGGATACATATCCAGGTGTTGTTGGACATCAATATGTTTATTTAATATTAGTAGTGTTTTCCGTAATAGGTTTAATAGCCTCATTACGATTCGCTAGATTAACAAAAAAACTCCCTAAATAAATCAAGGAGTTTTAATAGTTGTTTTTATGACTAGCGTATTAATTACTCAGTAGCACTTTCAAACGAAGCAAAAAATCCACCTACATCAAAATAGTCTCCACCAGCCGAAATTTTACCATCAGTAAAATCCATAGTATGGTATGATGTAAGACTAAACGCTTGACCAGTTTCTACATGAACTCCAGTCCATGTGCCATAAGTTCTAACACTTCCGTCTAATTCCCCAGTTTCTGCGTTAACCCCAGGAAGCCAATTGTCAGCTGTATATAATATATCGTCTAACATGTTTTGATACACTTTTAGCGCTTCAATGTGTTCGGCTTTCCCATACTGATCAGCACCATACATTGGCGGTTGCCAAAGTAAATCGTCATGAAGCATTTCTGTTTGTGCTGCAATATCATCAGTCCCGTGAGCAATCATAAAACTTTTTGCAGTTTCAACGTTAGCCTCAAATTCAGGGTTTTTGTCTACAGGAGCATTACAAGAAGCAACAATAAATAATAATGCTAGAATAGATAGTTTAAATAATTTTTTCATAAATAAATAAGTTATAAGGTTAATTTCAATAAATATAACAAATAAACATATTTACTATATTTAGTTATATAAAAATTAATATGAAACTAATTCAAGAATTTAAGGAATTTGCAGTCAAAGGGAATATGATAGACATGGCAATTGGTATAATTATAGGAGCCTCTTTTAATAAAGTAATTGATGTATTAGTAAAGAAAGTTTTATTACCGCCCCTTTCTTTGCTTTCAAATGGAATAAATTTAGAGAGTAAAAAAATAATACTTAGAGAGTCTCAAACTAATAGCGAAGGAGTATTTTTGATTGAAGAAGTTGCAATAAGGTATGGACAGTTTGTAGAAACTTTTTTAGACTTTTTAATTGTTGGATTTACAATTTTTATGGTGGTTAAATTTATAAATAGACTTAATAAAAAAGCTGAGGATCCAACTGATAAATCAATATCAACTCCAAAAAATATTCAATTACTTATGGACATGAACTCTTTACTAGAGGAGCAAAATCGTATTTTAAAAGAAAATAAATAAATTATTCTATTATTGATTCGTAAACTAGGCCTCTAAATTTATCAGCTAACTTCAATCTATAAGTTTCAAAAGATTGTGTCATGTATATGTAAACCATATTTTCTTTGGGATCAACTCTAAAATAAGTCCCAAACATTCCACCCCAACCAAAAGTTCCTTTTGATCCAAACTTAGTATCGTCTTCTTTAACAACTTCAAAACCTAAACCAAATCCTTTCTTTTTACCAAAAGCTAATCTTTTATATTTTAGCCCCATAGAATGATCAAATTTCATTAAATCAAGAGTTTCTTTTTTAATTATTTGCTTAACATTTGAAGAACCATTGTTTAAAAGCATTACTGAAAACTTAAGATAATCTTCAGTTGTAGAAAGTAATCCCCCAGAGCCATTTAATAAAATGACTTTGTCTTTAAATGGAGAGTTAGATTTATTATCAAAAGAAACTAGTTCTTTGTTTTCTCCAACGACATACAAAGTTGTTAATCTATCAATTTTCTTTTTGGGTAAATTAAAAGAAGTATCATCCATTTTTAATGGATCAAATATTTTATTTTTTAAATAGACATCTAATTTTTGACCAGACAAGACCTCAATTAAATATCCACATATATCCGTGGAAGAACTATACCACCATGTTGTGCCTGGCTCAAATTTTAAAGGAGTTTTTACCGCATCTTTTGTGTACTCTTCCAAGTTCATGTTAATGACTTTTCTATAATCCTCAGGTCCTTTAAAATTAAGACCTGCAGAATGTCTTAATAAATCGATTATTTTGACATGATTTTTTACAGGTTTTGTTTTCTTTCTTTTTTTAACTGTTAAGTTTTTAAATTCAGGAATATATTTATAAACAGGATCATCTAATTGAAACTTACCTTCTTCATACAGCATCATAAGGCCAATAGAAACAATAGGTTTTGTCATTGATGCTATTCTAAAAATATCATCGCTTTCAAGGGGGTCCTTTTCTGAAATATCTGAATTGCCGTAGCTGTCAAAATGAATTAGTTTCCCATTTCTTATAATAGCAGTTTGAATCGCAGAAAGGTCATTATTATCGACAAAGCTATGCATCGCTTCATTTAAAAGCATTAATTTTTCAGATGAAAATCCTTGTGATTCAGGAGATGAAATTTCAAAATTTGATTGAGCATTTAAAAAAATACTAGCAAATAATAAAAGGGCTATCAATGATTTGTTTAAATGGATTTTTAATAACAAAATAGGAGGTTTAATATTTATCTAAAATTAATTAAAAAAAAACATTATAAATTGAATTTTTAATATAAATTTGCCCGAATTTTTAAATAACACTATATAATGAAAAATCAGGATAACGGAAATGTTCAGCTAAATTCACTAAGAAATGAATTAAATGATAGAATTGGTATGAAATCATATTTAGGAAGAACAAAAAGAGTTTTGTGGTCTGGTACTCGAAGGTTTAGAAGTATTTAAAAATGATTTAATTAGTTCTTAATTATCCATTTTTTAGGAATTCTAACAAATACATTTTTTGTGTAGTTGTCTTTTTCGAAAAACAGTCCAACGTCTCCATTATTAAGTCTTGTCATTGTGGAGTAGGCAGAACTTCCTTTGTAAATAGTTTTATTTTTTATCCAGCTTTTCCCCTGATCATAGCTGATACTAAGCGAAAGATTTTCTCTTTTTTTTGAATCAAAAGCATTAGAAAATAACAACAAGTTTTCAGAGCTTGTATTATAATTTACCAAACTTGCATTACAAGCTGGATCTGGCAGATCTTTATTTTCAAAAGTAAACCAGCTTTTGCCTTTGTCTTTTGTAAGATGAGAATATCTAAATTCATTTGAATTTACTCTGGAATTAACAAGCCAATCTCCATTAGATAGTTCAATAATTTTAGACTCATCACCTGGTTTCAAAGGGTAATCAATTAAAAACCAACTGTCTCCATGATCTTTACTTCCAAAAACATGTGTTCCTTTATCTAAATTCACTAAACAATGTAAAAGAGTTCCGTCTTTAGATTGAGATCCTCTACCAGAAGTAATAAACATAAAATCATTATTCCAGTCTTTTTTAGTTATTTGTTTAGTAATGTCTTTAGGATTAGACCAGTTTTCACCGTTATCAGCGCTTTTAATTACCATAAACCGATAGATATCTTTTGCCTTGTCAAGATTCATATAGTTATAAAAAAGAAAAATATCTCCTGTTTGTTTGTCTACAATCATAGAAGGATCTGATGCTGATTCACCTAGAGGATAATCAATTATTTTTTCAATTTTAGTCCATGTTTTACCATCATCATAACTTTTTCTAAGGACTATATTTATATCTCGATTCCATTTTAAATCTCCACAAGAATTATTTCGTTCATCTATAGCGGCGATTAAAGTTCCATTTGTTGAGTTTATAATTGAAGGTATTCTATAGCATGCAATTTTAGAATTCAATGTGCTATCAAACAAATTATTGAAAACTAATTCCTGAGAAAAACACAATGTTCCAAACAATAGAATCAAATATTTAAACATAGTTTTATTTTCTTAATAAGATGTCAATTAACTTACTTCTAACATTATTCTTGTAAAATGATTGATTTGTACGACTAGGATAAACCCTATTTGTTAAAAAAACAATTGTTAACTTTTTGTCTGGATCTACCCAAAACATTGTTCCTGTAAAACCGGTATGTCCAAAACTGTTTTTAGATAAATTTTTATTAGGGTATTCACCATATTGATCGCTGGAATAAGGCTTGTCGAATCCTAATCCGCGACGTATAGGACTATTTTTAAAAGCATATGAAGTAAATTTTTGAACAGTAGTTCGTTTAAACATAGTGCTTTCGGGTTCTAAAATATTTAAAAGAGTTCCTATGCTTTCTGCATTTCCAAAAAGCCCCGCATTTCCAGAAACACCTCCCATAAAACTTGCAGCTTCATCATGAACATACCCATGAACTAAGCTTTTTCTAAATATAGAGTCGTATTCCGATGGAACAATCATTTCTTTTTTAAATTCTTTTGTAGGATTAAATACAATACTAGACTTTTTATCACTTAAAAATGTTTTTTTAAAATAACTTTCAAAATCAACCCCTGTGATGTTATGGACTAGACTTGGCACATAAAAAAAGAAAAGTCCAGAATAATCATAAACCCCAGTTTTATTCAATTTAGATTTTCTAATTCTTTTAAAAAGTTTTTTTGAGTATGTGTTTTTTAAAAATAAATTATCATTCATTTTTATTGAAAACCTTTTGAGATTTTCCTTCCGAACAATTGATGTTTTTAAATTACCATTTCTTTTTTTTATAAAATTTTGATGACTTATATAGGGGATCCAACCGCTTGTATGACTTAAGCTTTCAAATATTGTTGTGTTTTTTTTGTTTGAATTTTTTAATTCTTTAAAATAATAAGAAACTTTATCCTCAAGGCTCAGTCTATTCTCATCGTACAATTTCATGATTGAGAATGTGGAGGCCAATACTTTAGTTAATGATGCAAGGTCATAAACGTGTTTATTATTAACATTTACAATTGAGTCGTAAGTATGATATCCGTAAGATTTATTTATTATAACAGAGTCTTTGAATTTTACATAAAGCTGAGCTCCAGGAAAGTTTTTATACTTTATACTGGAATTAATCAAACTGTCAATCTCATTTGATTGGCTCGTTTGAGATTGAGTTTTACAAGTAAATAAAATAATAAATAAAATAATTTTAAACCTCATTAATATTTGGAATTAAAGCCTAATTGTCTAATGCAAGTTATCTGTTCAATAAGTACATCTTGTAATTTAACAATCTCATTTTTATAATCTGGATTATTAAATAGATTTTTTAAAGTTTTAATAAATGAATAAAACATAAAAATTTGTGTAATAAATATTTAAATTAGAAAAAAAATTTGATCCTAAATTAAAATGAGTAACATTAAACTTTTTTTTCTAGTTTTTATAATTAGTTCAAATTTCACATTATCCCAAGTCATGGAAAATAAATTAGTAAATGAAAAAAGTTTATATCTTAAGCAACATGCTACTAATCCAGTTAATTGGTTTCCCTGGAGTGAAGAGGCTTTAGATTCTGCAAAAAATTCTGATAAATTATTATTAATTAGCGTCGGATATTCATCATGTCATTGGTGTCATGTTATGGAAGAGGAAAGTTTTACAGATATTAACGTCGCTCAAGTCATGAATTCAAATTTTATTAATATTAAAGTTGATAGAGAAGAAAGGCCTGATTTAGACGAAATCTATATGAAGGCACTTGTGTTAATGACAGGAAGCGGAGGATGGCCAATGAATATTATAGCTCTCCCTGATGGAACTCCTATTTGGGGAGGAACCTATGTCCCTAAAACACAATGGATTCAAGTTTTAAATCAAGTTAGTGGGTTTTATAGAACTAGAAAGCCTGATGTATTAGAATATGCTAATAGTGTTAGAGAAGGAGTAAAAAAAGAAGCTTTAATCAAGCCATCTCCAAGAGACGAAATTTATTCCAGCGAGTTGCAAATTGAACTGGCAGAAAAAGCATTTAAATATTCAGATAAAATAAACGGAGGAATTGGTAGCGGCCAAAAATTTGCTTTACCCTCAATGTTAAATTTCTTTTTGAGATTTTCAAATGAATACAATAACCAACAGATGAAGGACTTTGTTTATAATACTCTGATGAAAATCTCCAGAGGAGGAATAAATGACAGGATTGATGGTGGTTTTCATCGCTATACAGTTGATAACACTTGGCATATTCCTCATTTTGAAAAAATGCTGTATGATAATGCTCAGCTTTTGAGTATTTATTCCAACGCATTTAAAGTTTTTAAAGATGAGCGTTTTAAATCTGAACTTTATAATATTCACAGGTTTTTAGAGTCTAAAATGACAGGAAATAATAATCTTATATACTCAAGTATTTCTGCAGACACAAATTATGAAAATGGCACAAAAAGTGAGGGAGATTTTTATGTATGGAAGAAAGAAGAGTTGAAAAATATTTTGAAAGATGATTTCAAATGGGTTTCAGAGTATTACAACATTAATCAAACAGGATATTGGGAAAATAATAATTATGTTTTTTATCAAACAGTATCTGATAAAGATTATGTTGAAAAACAAGGAATTACTTTAAAAGAATTTAACAAAAAGCTTACAAAAATAAATTCTCTGTTAGGGATTGAAAGAGAAAAAAGAGTTCATCCAATAATTGATTCTAAAATAATTTTTTCTTGGAATGCTTTAACTATTAGAGGCTTAGTTGATAGTTATAAAACAACAAAAGATCCAATTTTTTTAAAAAAAGCCCTTTTAATTCAAACTTCATTGTCTGAAAACATGATTGTTGATAATATCATTCAGCATACTAGTAGTGGTCCTGCTGAGGTTTTGTTTTTTGAAGATTATAGTTATTATATTGATGCTTTAATAGGTCTTTATGAAGCTACTTTCGATCAAAAGTATTTAAATTCTGCTAATGAATTAATAGTATTTTCTAATGATAAATTTAAAGAAGAATCAGGTTTTTATAGATTTTCAACTAATCAAGAAAACTTATTTGCTGACACCTTAATTAATCTACAGGATGGGGTTACGCCCTCAGCTAATTCAATAATGAATTTCAATTTGTTTAGACTTGGACATTTTAATGGAAATAAAGAGTATTTGTTACAGTCTAAAAAAATGATTAATAACATTAGTGAAAATTTAAATGAAAGAGTTACAGATCATCTACTATGGCTTTCTAATTCTCATAACTATTCTCAAAAATTTTATGAAATAGCAATAAGTGGGACTAATGCAATAGAAAGAGCTAATGAACTAATGGAAAAGTATTTGCCTAATTCTTTAACAGCAGCATCTAATGAAATATCAGAGTTATACTTACTTAAAGACAGATATTTTAAGGACGAAACCTATATATATGTTTGTGTTGATAATACATGTAAATTTCCAGTCACTTCAGTATTAGAAGCTTTGAGTTTAATGGAAGATTAACTGAAATTAACTACTAATTTTTTAAAGGATTCTTTATAGCTCCCCCCAATTTTGTACGGTAATTTATTTATATAAGCATTGCTTCCGTCAATAACATCAATTTTATCAATTGCTGCAGTGGTAGATCGATGAATTCTAATAAACTTGTTTCTAGGAAGAGACTCTGTAAAAGAAGTGAGAGTGGTATGAACAATAAAGTTTTTGTCTTTTGTTACTATTTTAATGTAATCTTTCAAACTTTCGATAACTAAAATATCCTCATATTTTATTTTAACGTTTAATTTATTAACTCTAACAAAAACAAAATCAAGATCAAGGCTTGTTTCTTTTCTCACTCTTGTTATCAACTTATATGCTTTACTTACAGCTAAATCAAATCTTTCAAAAGGAATAGGTTTCATTAAATAATCTACAACATTTAGGTCGTAACCATCAAGAGCATACTCAGAATGTGCACTTGTAATAATTGTTTTTGGTGGGTTTTCCAAGTTTTTTAAAAAACTAATTCCATCAATAAATGGCATGTTAATATCTAAAAACATTAAATCAACTTTCTCTTTTTTTAAAGTAGGTAGAGCATCATTAGCATTAGAAAAAGTTGCAATACAATCTAGAAAATCAATTTTTTTAACAAAGTTTTCAATTATTTTAATCGCAAGAGGTTCATCATCTAATATTATACAATTGATCATAGTTTGATTTTAAGGTGTGCAATATATTTATTTTTTTCTTTAGTTATATCAAGATTGTAAAAATCAGGACCATAATTTAATTCAAGCCTTTTTTTAAGATTAGTAAGTCCTATTCCTCCAATTTGTGCTTTAATTTTTTTTGTTGGTTTTTCAAATGAATTTTCAACTCTAAAATCTAAAAGCCTTGACGTTGCGTTCAAATCAAGGACAATGTATCCGTTTTTTTTAGAATTTCTTGCACCATGTTTAAATGCATTTTCAACAAGAGGAATTAATATCAGTGGTTTAATCATTATTTTTTTTGTACTACCATTAATATTAAAATCAACTTTTAGATTTTCGTCATATCTCAATTTTTCTATTTCAATATAATCTTGAATATGAGAGATTTCATTTTCTAATGTTTGAAATTCTTTTCCTGTTTCATATAAAAAATATTTCATTAAATCAGAGAGCTTTAAGATCAAATCGGGTGCCTTGTCTGACTTGTCAATAGTTAAAGAGTAAAGGTTATTAAGTGTATTGAAAAAAAAGTGAGGTTGAATTTGAGATCTCAAATACTTTAGTTCGTGCTCCATCAACATTTCGTTAGTTTCAGCGAGATATTCTTTTTGTTTAATCCAGTCTATAGCTAATTTAATGGCTGTTACAAAACCTATTACATAAATTTCTCCAAGTAGAAAAGTAGTCGCATAAGTAAGATCTAGTGTTGAAGTTATACCAGCATATTCAGGCATTACATCTCCACTAGTAAAGTAATAAGCAACCTGAAATTTTAAAATAAGACCAAGACCCAGACTAATAACTAAAAGAGTGAAAAAATCAATAACTTTTCCATTAAAAAGTTTGGGTAGTAGATAAAATATAAAAAGGTAAGATAAGCCAATATGAAATGGAAACTCAATAAGATTAGATTTAAAGGAATAAGCATAATCAGAATAAAAACTACCCCATCTTATTGTATTAAAAGTAAAATATCCTATCCAAAACAATATTTGACCATAAATTGGGATAGAAGATATTTTGTTATATGTTGGATTTCTAAATAAGTATCTTTTTTTAATATTCATTTGGCTTAACGATGTATTTAATTGTATAAACTATAAATCAATATCACTTATATAAAAATTTGTGATTTTTAATTTTAAATGACTAATTTAAAAAATGAATTTTTAATAATTCTTAAAACAATGAAATTTATTAAAATAGCTGTTCTAAAAGTATTCTGCATATGTCTATTTTTTTTCTCTTGTCAAACTAATGATAATGTTCAGTCTCCAAATGTGATTTTTGTTCTTACTGATGACCTGGGATTTGCGGATTTAAGTTCTTATGGCTCCCAGATAATTAATACACCCAACTTGGATTTAATAGCTACTCAAGGAGCGCTACTTAATTCTTATTATTCAACTCAAGCTGTTTGTTCAGCTTCAAGAGCTTCAATTCTTACTGGAACTTACCCTAACAGAATAGGGTTTAGCGGAGCCCTTGGCCCAAATTCAAAAAAAGGAATTAATCCAAGTGAATTTTTAATGTCCGAAATGTTTAAGCAAAAGGGATATAATACTGCAGTTTATGGAAAATGGCATTTAGGGGATAATGAAAAATTTTTACCAACAAATCATGGATTTGACGATTTTTTTGGAATATTATACTCAAATGACATGTGGCCTTTCCATGCAGAATATCCAGAAAGTTATCCTGACTTAATGCTCTATGATTATGATAAACCAGTAGAAATACTTACTGATCAGTCTGATTTAACAATGGAGCTGACTAGAAAAAGCATTTCTTTTATTGAAAAAAATAAAAACAATCCATTCTTTTTATACTTAGCACATCCTCAGCCCCATGTTCCACTATTTGCTTCATCAGAATTTAAGGGCAGGTCAGATCATGGACTTTACTCCGATGTGATTGAAGAAATTGATCATTCTTTAGGTTTAATAATGGAAACACTGAAGAAAAATGATCTAGACAGAAACACAATAGTTGTTTTTACATCTGATAATGGTCCGTGGCTTTCTTATGGTGAACACGCTGGCTCAACTGGAATCTACAAAGAAGGAAAGGGAACAACATGGGAAGGTGGACAAAGAGTGCCTTGCATTGTTTGGTACCCAAAAGAAATAAAACCAAACACTGTCCTTTCAACTCCTTTTATGGGTATTGACTGGCTTCCAACTTTTTCAAAAGTAATAAATTCACCTCTTTCGGAAAATAAAATTGATGGTAAAAACATTTGGGAAAATCTAACAAGTGAAACAAAAAAAGATCCGCACGAAGCCTTGTTTTTTTATTATCACAAAAACAGTTTACATGGCGTTAGGCATGGAGATTATAAAATGTATTTTCCTCATAGGTACAGAACATTAAATGGAAAAATAGGCAGAGATGATGGAAAACCAATAAAGTATGAATATGTAGATCTTTTAGAAAACGAACTTTATAATCTAAAAACAGATCCATCAGAAACAAAAAACATTATTAACGAATTTCCAGGAATTGCAAAAAAAATAATTGCTTTAGCTGATAATAAAAGAAAAGAAATTGGAGACGATTTAACTAATGTTATTGGCTTAGAAAACAGAGAAATTGGAATGATTGATTAATTTTTTAAAAAATGAGTAACAGAAGAAATTTTATAAAAAAATCTGCTTTAGGCTCCTTAGGAGTTTCTAGTATTTTAAGTTGTGATGAGTTAAATAATGTTAATATTAAAAAAACTTATCCTAGAATTATTTCTACATGGAATCACGGTCTAGATGCAAACAAAAAAGCCTGGGAAGTTTTAAAAAGTGGAAAAGGAGGACTGTCTGCTGTTGAAGAAGGAGTTAAAGTTTCTGAAGCCGACCCTAAAGTAAGATCTGTAGGACTTGGAGGATATCCAGACAGAGATGGAATAGTTACTTTAGACGCTTGTATAATGGATAAAAACAGCAATTGTGGATCGGTAAGTTTTTTGCAGAATATCAAACACCCTATTTCAGTAGCAAGACACGTAATGGAAGACACGCCACATGTTATGCTTTCTGGGAAAGGCGCTTTAGAATTCGCTATAAGTAAAGGCTTTAACCAGGAGAATTTATTAACAGAAGAATCTAGAAAAGACTGGATAAATTGGAAAGAAAACTCAGATTATACTCCCATTATTAATATTGAAAATCACGATACTATTAGTATGCTTTTAATTGACGAAATTGGAGATCTTTACGGGGCTTGCACAACAAGTGGAGCTTCGTGGAAAATGCATGGAAGAGTTGGAGATTCTCCAATAATTGGAGCAGGATTATTTTTGGATAATGAAGTTGGTGCTGCGGCAGCCACCGGATTAGGAGAAGCTATAATAAAAACATCAGGAAGCGCTATGGTTGTTGAACTAATGAGACAAGGCGCATCTCCATTAGAGGCTTGTAAAACAATAGTTGAAAGAATATCAAAAATTCATCAATCTGGTCCTGAATGGGAATATTTACAAGTTGGATTTATAGCCATTAATAAAAATGGAGATTATGCAGGATATAGTTTGAGAAAAGGATTTAACTATTCTTTGTATGACAATGAAAATAAAGATCTTTTAATTGATGCGAATTACTCAATTACATAATGGAGTTACTTAATTACTTAGGAAAGTTTCATCCAGTTGTATTACATCTGCCAATCGGAGCATTGTATCTAACGTTTTGTCTTGTTCTGCTAGAGAAATTTTTTAAAAACAGTTATACAATTCCTATTAGATTTGGATTGTTGTTTTCATTTGTGTTTTCTGTTTTAAGCGCTTTGCTTGGTTTTTTTCTTTATTTAGGCGATGATTTTTCAGGAGATTTGATCGAAAGACATATGTGGCTGGGGATTTCTACGACTCTTTTTATTGGAGTTTTATTGTGGATTCATAAAACATCTACACACATAAAGTATTTCAATGGAGTGTTCTTAATTACTATTGTCTTATTGTCAGTAACTGGACATTTTGGAGGACAGATAACACATGGCAGCGACTATTTAAAATTACCAGATTTTAGTCAAACAACAAAGGTTACAAGTATTGATAGTATAAACATATATTCTAGTATTGTAATGCCAATTCTAGATAACAAATGTGTTAAATGTCATAACCTAAACAAATCCAAAGGGGATTTGATCTTGAATTCAAAAGAAGCAATTTTAAAAGGAGGTGAATCAGGTAATATATTAGTCTCTTTTGACGCAAGTTCAAGCCATTTATACAATTACCCAAATCTTCCAATGGAAGATAAAATGCATATGCCGCCAGAAGGAAATTCTCAACTTACTGAAAATGAAATTGAATTACTTAGAATTTGGATAGATAAAGGTGCAGAGTTTGAAGCGTATGATTCATTTAATACTTTTGAAAAAAACGAACAAGAAATTGTGAATTCTTTTATTAAGGTTGATTTAGAAAAAGTGGATCCACCCAGAAAAAAAGATTTAGAAAAATTATTAGATCTTAATTTTAGACTGGAAAGAAATAGCGTCTCGAACAATTATTTAGAAGCTAAATTTTTAGGAACGAATTTAAAATCAAAACACTTAAGCGCATTAAGCAAAGTAAAACAACAATTAATTAAACTAGATCTAAGCAATACTGACCTAAGTGACGGTTTATTGCAGAAGTTAAAGTCATTTACAAATTTAAAATACTTAAAAATTAATAACACGAGCGTTACAGACAATGGACTATTATCAATTAGTAGTTCTATAGAAAGTCTCAACCTAAACAATACAGGCGTTGGGTTTGAGGGCTTAAATCAGCTATTGCAAAACAATGAATTAAAAACTGTCTATTTATGGAACACCAACATAAACAATGACAATCAACAAAAACTTTCAGATTTATACACCACAAACTTAAATTTTGGAGTTAGTGATTTTGCAAAAGGCGTTCCGTTATCATCCCCTGAACCTATATCAGGGCAAACAATGTTTTCGGACTCTTTAAAAATAGAGTTTTATAAGCCTCTAGGGAATCCTACAATTAGGTACACTCTTAATGGAGAAGATCCAGATTCTTTGTCTACTATTTATAAGAATCCTTTTTTTATTTCTAATTCTGCAAATCTTAAAGCGAAAGCCTTCAAGAGCGGTTGGTTAGACAGTAAAATAGGTTCTGTAGATTTTGTAAAAGTTGAAGGAATATTAAAGGATTATATATTAAAGACAGCTCCTGATAATAGATACAAAAATCCTAAAAAACTATTTGACGGAATTGTAGGGGATATCAATTTTAGAGATGGGGATTGGAACGGCTTTATTCGTACTCAAGATTACAAGGCTGGAGTTAATGAGCGAAATTCTGGAGATTTAGTATTAGAAATAGATTTAAAAGGTAAATCACACACAGGAATTGGCATACATGCTTTAGAATCTATAGGTTCATATATTATGTTCCCTAAAAGGATAGAGCTTTATGATATTGGCGGAAAAAATGATAAATTAATTTATTCAAAAGACTATGTACCCTCAATTTTAGGGGCTTCTGATCTTGTGAAATTTTTTAAAATTCCTATCGCTAAAGAATCAAACAAGCTCAGACTTGTTGTTAAAAGCAACAAAAAACTTCCTAAAGGTCATCCTGCTCAAGGAGAATTCGCCTGGCTTTTTGTTGACGAGATACTTTTCTTATAAAATGCAGTAATATAAACCTCTAAAACATTCTTTTACAAATGTTTAGATAATGTTTATGTGGAAGTTTTTTCTAAAAAATTGATCGTAATAAAATACACTTTTGTCGAAAATGTTTAAATTTTTTACGAATATGTTAATAAAGTGTTAACGTTTTTATTAAATTAGTACTGATTTAAACAAAACTAAATATTTATGAAAACAAAATTTTTAACAATTTTGTCCTCTTTCTTATTGATGTTTGCATTCGGTTTTTCCGTTCAAGCTCAATCAATTAGTGGGACAGTAACCGACGATAATGGTGTGCCTCTTCCGGGAGCAACTGTTTTAGTCGAAGGAACTCAAAATGGAGTTTCAACTGATTTCGATGGTAATTATTCAATTAGCGCTTCAAACGGGGATACTCTTGTTTTTAGCTTTGTTGGATATTCAAATCAATCGGTAGTTGTCGGATCTTCTGCAACTGTTAATGTTTCTTTACAACCTGACAATGCGTTGTCTGAAGTGGTTGTAACTGCACTTGGTGTAAAAAGAAACGTTAAAGCGGTTGGGTATTCAATTACTCAAGTAGGCGGTGAAGAACTAAGTGATAACAAAACTACAAATGCTATTAATGCCCTTCAAGGTAAGGTTGCCGGAGTTATGGTAACTGGTGGTTCGATGGGAGCTAAAGGTTCAAGTAGAGTTGTTATTCGTGGTACAAGTTCATTAACTGGAAACAACCAACCTTTGTATGTTGTTGATGGAATTACTATTAACAATTCTAATTTAGGTTCTGCTGGTGTTTGGGGTGGTACTGATTTTGGAGATGGTATTTCAAGTATTAATCCAGATGAGATCGAATCTGTTTCTGTTTTAAAAGGTGGTGCAGCTGCAGCGCTTTATGGATCTAGAGCTTCTAATGGTGTTATAATTATAAACACTAAAACTGGAGCTGGAACTAAAGGAATTGGAGTTGAATTTAATTCTTCAACTCAATTTGACATGTTAAATCTTGGTCTAAGAGACACTCAAGAAATTTATGGTCAAGGTAGAGATGCTTCTAAAGTTGCAGATGCAATTGACACTTATCAAGCATGGGGACCTAAAATGGACGGTTCTTTAGTTGCTCAATGGGATGGTGTTGCTAGACCTTATACTAATAAGGGAAGTAACTTAGATAAATTTTACCAAACTGGTGAAACTTACACTAATACAATTGCTGTTTCATCCTCAGATGAGAACGGTAGTACTAGATTTTCTGTAACAAATTTGGATAATTTAGACATCATACCTAACTCTACATTAAAAAGAAATTCATTTGGATTAAACACTTCTAGAAAGTATGGAGACAAGTTTAAAGTAGATGTCAACATGAAATACATCTTAGAAGATCAAGAAGGTAATCCACAATTATCAGATTCACCTGGTAATGGAAACTTTGCTGTTAATTTATTTGCTCCTTCTGTTTCTGTAGACGATATGATGGGAGAAGGTGGACTTGGTAGAAATGCAGATTTAACAGAATTTAGAATTAGTGATAATACTTATTCTCAGAATCCATATTTTGCAGCTTACAATTATATAAATTCATCTTCAAAATCAAGGTTTATAGGTGCAATAAACGCTAGATATGATCTTACTGATTATTTATACGTAAGAGGAAGATTGGGTGGAGATAGTTACAACTTACACAAAACTAATTCAACTCCATGGGGAACTGCTTATCAGCCTTTAGGATCTATTAGTGAAGGTAAAAGTACGTTTTCCCAATACGATATTGATGGTTTTTTAGGTACGGATAATTTGCAATTAGCTGATGACCTTACTTTAAATGCATTTGTTGGTATTGGAACAAACGTTCAAGAGTATGATGCAGTATCAAAATCTGGATCTAACTTTATTGTTCCATTTTTAATTAATGTTCAAAACACTGAAAATCAAGGAGGTGGTTACAGCTACAATAAAAAGCAAATTAGCTCTGCGTATGGATCTGCAGAATTTGGATTCCAAGACTGGGCATTCTTAACGGTAACTGCAAGAAATGACTGGTTCTCAACTTTATCTTTAAAAGATAAAGTAGCTCCAAATAATGACTTGTATACTTCTGCTTCTGTTTCATTAGTTCTTTCTGATGTTATGGATCTTGGAGATACTGTTTCTTTCTTAAAATTAAGAGGAGGTTATTCTCAGGTAGCAGGTGGTGCTGATAGTCCATATGCTTTAAGTTTATCTTACGGAATATTCGGACAAGGTCACTTAGGTGCTTCTCTTGGAAATATTTCTGGAGGAACTATTCCAAATTCTGAAATTACTCCTTTTGAGAAAAATGAGAGTGAAATTGGTGTAGACTTAAGATTGTTTGACAACAAACTTTCCATAGATGCTACATACTATGACAATGAAACTTTAGGAGATATTGTAGGAGTTAGTGCTTCTTCAACTTCAGGTTACGGTGCGGCTCTTGCAAACCTTGGTAATATTTCAAACTCGGGTATTGAATTACTTATTAAAGGTGAGATAATGAGAACTGATGATTTCGCTTGGAACGCATCAATTAACTACACAAACAATACAAGTGAAGTTGTTGCAACTAACGATACTGGTGGAAACATCTCAATGGATGAGCCTCGTTCAAGAAACTTAAGAGTTACTCACATTGTTGGTGAAAAATACGGTGCACTGTACGGTTCTTCATATGTGAGAAATGATGCAGGTCTTATTGTTCATGAAATGGTTAATGGAATTCCAATTCCAAAACAAGGAGCTAGAAAAATCTTAGGATTTGGTGTTGCTCCAACATCTGTTGGTTTTGGATCATCTTTTAGATACAAAGATTTCAACGCTTCAATTTTAGTTGAAGGAAAAACTGGAGGGCAAATCTACTCAGGTACAAATGCCTTTTTAATTAGAAATGGTCATCACAAGAAGACTGTTCCTGCTGGAGGTCGTGAGGCTGGATTTACACCAATTGGTGTGATGGAAGATGGAAGTTCAATTACAACGTCTATTCCTCAATCTCAACAAGAAGACTATTACAGAAGAACTTACGCTATTGCTGAAGAAGCTATACAAGATTCAGACTATATGAGAGTTCGTCAGTTAAGTATTGGTTATACTTTACCATCTAATATGTTAGAAGGAACATTTATTACCAAAGCTACTGTATCGCTTATTGGAAGAAATTTATTTTTCTTAAGTAACAGTACGGATAACATAGACCCTGAGTCTGCCTATAATAACGGAAACTCTGCAGGTTTAGAATGGTTTGGTCTTCCTGTTCCAAGAACAATTGGTCTTAACCTAAATCTTAAATTTTAAACTTAAATAATTATGAAAAAAATACTATTAACATTTTTTGCATTAAGTTTTGTTCTAACCTCATGTGAATTCGATAAAGGATTTGAGGAAATGAATGTAAACCCTGCAAAAGCAAATCAAATTGCCGTAGCAAACAAGTTTGCAGCAACTCAGTTGTATACGTCAGGAAGTAGATATGAAAACTGGAGAACCAGTTTAATCTACCAATCAACATTGATTCAACATTTTTCGTCTACGGCTGGTTACTGGTCTGGAGACAGATATTTTAGAAACGATGGATACTCTACTTCATTGTGGGATCGTAATTACCCGGAAGCTGTTAAAATGATTGAGGATATTAAAGCTCAATTAACATCAGAGGGAAATAGTGGATCTGAAATGGGGATGACTCGTATTTTAAGAGTCTTTATTTATTCTAGACTAACGGATCTTCATGGGGACGTTCCTTATAGCGAAGCTGGTCAAGGGTATACTAACGGAATATTAAAGCCTAAGTACGATGCTCAACAAGATATCTATATGGATATGCTTAAAGAGCTAGAAGAAGCTGTTGCACAAATTGGTTCTTCAACAACTTTAGGAAATTCCGATATCATGTTTAAAGGAGATACTGCTAAGTGGAAAGCTTGGGGTAACTCATTGATGCTTAGACTTGCGATGAGATTAACAAAAGCGGATTCTGCTACAGCGAAAGCTTGGGCTGAAAAAGCTGTTGCAGCTGGAACTATGACATCTAATGATCACATAGCACATGTTCCACATACAAATGGACCTGAGGGAATAAATCAAAATGGACACGGTGAAGTATTTGATGCAGATGGTAACCCTAGAATTAGCAAAACATTTGCTGACTGGTTAAAAGACGATCCAAGATTACCTATTCTAGCCGCTAGAAGATCAGATGGTAGCACTAACCCTGCAGATTTAATTGGTATGCCAAATGGAAGCACAGGAGCTACAGTTCCTGACACTTCGATTTATGCTGAGCCAAATAGAAATGTAATAACAGGAAAAGATGCTCCTATGGTTTTTCAAACGTATGCTGAAGTAAGACTTTTAAAAGCTGAAATGGCGTTTAGAGGTTGGTCAGTACCAGGATCTGCTGAAGCTCATTATAACGCAGGAGTTAAAGCTGCTATGCAGATGCTTAGTCAACTTTATACAAATGCTGCTGTAATTACAGATGCTGAAGTTGATGCGTACTTAGCTAAAAAGCCTTACGATGCTAGTAAAGGATGGGAAATGATCAGTGAACAATATTGGGCA
>CASIBD010000013.1:0-11331 GCA_949372825.1 uncultured Flavobacteriaceae bacterium
GTTTGTTGAATAAGCTTTTCATTTACTGACATAGAATCAATTTCACAATTCAAAAAATCATCCATTGTTTCATGTGAAATAGCTAGTTCAGCTAGTTGATTAGCTAAAGTTACAAAACTTTCGTTTTTAGCAACGAAGTCAGTTTCACAGTTTAGGGAAATGATAACTCCAATTGTATTATCAGAATTAACTTTTGCAATTGCAGCTCCTTCTGAAGATTCTCTATCAGCTCTTTTAGCAGCTACTTTTTGTCCTTTCTTTCTTAAAATTTCTATAGCAGTTTCAGTATCCCCATTGGCTTCAACTAAAGCATTTTTACAATCCATTATTCCAGCTCCTGAAATTTTTCTAAGATTGTTTACGTCAGATGCAGTTATTTTTGTCATAATTATTCTTCAGTTTTTTTAGAAACTCTTGTTCTTTTCTTTTTCTCTTTTACCTCAGTTTTATCATCAGCAGTTTCATCAGATTTAACAGATCCTGCTTCTTTTTCTTTTTTAACTTCAGCAATTTCTTTTTCTTTCATTCTTTCAGACAATCCCTCTTTTATAGCGATTGAAACATGATTTAAAACTATGTCTATTGATTTAGAAGCATCATCATTTGAAGGAATTGCGTAATCAACTTCTCTGGGATCACAATTTGTATCAACCATAGCAAAGATTGGAATATTCAATTTTTGAGCTTCACGAATGGCAATATGCTCCCTTCTTATGTCCACAACAAATAATGCACCAGGTAATCTAGTCATATCTGTAATTGAACCAAGGTTTTTTTCTAATTTCGCTCTTAGTCTATCGATTTGTAATTTTTCTCTTTTAGAAAGAGCTTCAAAAGTACCGTCCTGTTTAGTTCTGTCAATAGCCGACATCTTTTTAACAGCTTTTCTAATAGTTACAAAGTTAGTAAGCATTCCACCAGGCCATCTTTCAGTAATGTAAGGCATGTTAACGTCGGCAGCAGTTTTTGACACAAGATCTTTTGCTTGTTTTTTTGTGGCAACAAATAAAATTTTTCTTCCAGAGGAAGCTATTTTAGATAAAGCAGAAGATGCTTCTTCAATTTTAGATGCAGTTTTGTAAAGGTTTATAATATGTATCCCGTTTTTTTCCATGTGAATGAAAGGGGCCATATTAGGATTCCATTTTCTTGTAAGGTGTCCGAAATGAACACCGGCCTCTAGTAGAGGTTTAATTTCAATTTTTGTCATTTTTTTTTAGTTTACGTTCCGTATGATTAGCAATAAATTTTAAATTTATTTAGATGCTAAACTAACTTTCGCGATGCGAAGTACGACAACAGGTTAATTTCAATATATATATGAACTTTATAGCAATAATCAATGCGGTTTAACGCTTCGAGAATTGGAATTTTTTTCTTGCTTTCTTTTGACCAAATTTCTTTCTTTCCACCATTCTTGGATCTCTAGTAAGTAAACCTTCTTTTTTTAATGCTGGACGATCTTCCTCATTTATCTCACACAATGCCCTTGCTATAGCTAGTCTCACAGACTCAGCTTGCCCATTTATTCCGCCTCCGTAAACATTTACCTTAACATCGTAAGATGAAGTTGTTTCTGTTATTGCAAATGGTTGATTTACTTTATACTGTAGAATATCAGTTGGGAAATATTCTTTTAAAGATTTTCCGTTTATTAAATATGCCCCTTTACCTTTTGAAAGGTATACTCTAGCAACTGATTTTTTTCTCCTACCTATTTTATGAATTACTTCCATATTATTTTAAATCATTTAAATTAATCAATATTGGATTTTGTCCTTCATGTTTATGATTTTCACCAACATAAACTTTCAAGTTTCTAAAAAGAGCAGCACCTAATTTATTTTTAGGTAACATCCCTTTCACAGATTTTTCAACTAATCTAGCAGGATCTTTTGCAAAAAGCTCAGTAGCAGTTAAGGACCTTTGTCCCCCAGGATACCCAGTATGTCGAATATATTCTTTGCTTTCCCATTTGTTACCTGAAAGCGTTATTTTTTCAGCGTTAATTACAATAACGTTATCTCCACAATCAACATGAGGAGTAAAACTAGGCTTATATTTACCTCTGATAAGTTTAGCTATTTTAGAACACATTCTACCGAGTCCTTGTCCGCTTGCATCAACAATAACCCAGTTCTTATCAACTGTTTCTTTGTTTGCTGAGATTGTTTTGTATGTTAAAGAATCCAAAATATTTAATTTTTAAAAAAGCATAACCCATGCCTTTAATTGGCCTGCAAATCTACAATAATAAATCAAATCTGCAAATCAGTAATTAAACAAATTATTAATGTGCTTCAAACCAATTTATACCAGTGCCCATATCAACTTTTAGAGGTATTTTTATATCGAATGCATTTTCCATTTCATTTTTGATCATTTCTTTCATTTCTTTTAATTCACTTTTATGAATTTCAAATATTAATTCATCATGAACTTGAACAAGCATTTTAGATTTAAAATTATTTTTACTTATTTTTTGTTGAATACTTATCATCGCAAGCTTAATAATATCTGCTGCGCTTCCTTGTACTGGCGCATTAACTGCATTTCGTTCTGAAGCACCCCTAACAATAGGATTTCTTGAGTTAATATCTTTTAAATATCGCCTACGCCCTAAAATAGTTTCAACATAACCATGCTCTCTGGCAAAATTTATTTGAGACGATATGTAATTTTTTAATTTTGGATATGCTTCGTAATAGGATTCTATTAATTCTTTTGATTCTTTTCTAGACAGTGAAGTTTGATTACTAAGTCCAAATGCTGAAACACCATATATGATACCAAAATTTACAGTTTTTGCATTACTCCTTTGTTCAGATGTTACTTCATTTATATCAATATTAAAAACTTTTGCAGCTGTTGAGCTATGAATGTCTTGATCATTTTTAAATGCTAAAATCATGTTAGGATCTTCACTCAAGCAAGCGATTACTCTTAATTCAATTTGGGAGTAATCGGCAGACAACATCACATAGTTATCATTGTCACATATAAATGCTTTTCTAATTTCTCTTCCCCTGGGATTTCTAATAGGAATGTTTTGTAAATTGGGATTATTACTGCTAAGTCTTCCTGTTGAAGCAACTGCTTGGTTAAATTCAGCATGTATTCTTAAGCTATGAGGATTAATTTGTTTAGGTAGAGCATCTACATAGGTGTTTAATAATTTCTGTAATGATCGCCATTCTAATACTTTTTCTACTATTAAATGATCTCCTGATAGTTTTGATAAAACCTCCTCACTTGTGGAAAATTGACCGGATTTAGTTTTTTTAGGTTTTTCTACGATTTTCATTTTATTGAAAAGCACTTCGCCAAGTTGTTTAGGCGAGGCAAGATTAAATTCTTCATTTGAAATTTCAAAAATAATTTTTTCAAGTTGACTTAGTTCTTTATGAAATGTAATCAGAAAGTTCTTTTAAAAAAGAAGAGTTGAGCTTTATTCCATTAATTTCCATAACTGATAAAACCTGTAACAAAGGCATCTCTATATCTTCAAAAAGTTTTAATAAATTTCCTTTTTTTAAATCATTCTTTAACAGATTGCTTAATTGAAAATTTAAATCAGATTTTTCCATGCAAATCTGAACTTTAGATTCATTATTTAAATCAGGACTATAATTTAAATAAGTTTGACAAGATGTTTTAAAATCGTGGTTTAGATCGGGATTAACTAAATAATGAGCTATTTTATTATCAAAATATTTCCCTTGAATCTTTAACCCTAAGTCATTCAAAAGTTTAAATTGATGTTTTAAATTAAATCCAATAATTATTAAACTCTCTATTTCAAACAAACTTTTAATTTCACTATATATTTCAGAATCTGTTTTTTCTAAATTAATGAAATAGCTTTTGTCTTTGTCCCAGCTAAAACTTATTCCTAGACAATTTTCTTTTTCTTGAAATTTAAAAACTTCAAGTGATATTATTTTTTGTTTTTTTAAAAGGGATACGGTTAATTTTTTAGATAATTTACTCTCATTTATTTGATAAAATTTTGATGAATTTAAAAATGTATTTTTTTCTTTATTTAAGTTTGCGTCTGATTGTCCAGGAACACTAAATAAATCATATTGAATATCCTGCTGAGTATCTTGATTAGGCAACTCATCATCTTCCTTTTTATCTTCAATAAATATTCTTTTAAAATTTTCTTTCATTCTGGCAAACTCCAGTTCTTCAAAAATTTCATAAACATTTTTATGGTTTGGATCTTCTAATTTAAAATCATTAAAATCATATTCAATAGGAACATCTAACATTATAGTTGCTAGCTTTTTCGATAGAATACCTTTATCTTTATTTAGTTCAATTTTTTCTCTTAATTTACCTTTAATTTCAGCAGTATTTTCTAATAAACTTTCCATTGATCCGTAAAGGTTTATGAACTTTTTAGCTGTTTTTTCTCCAACACCTGGAAGACCAGGTATATTATCGACAGAATCACCCATCATTCCTAAGAAATCGATGACTTGTATTGGATCTGTAACTTCAAACCTTTGCTGAACTTCTTTAATACCCCAAATTTCAATCCCATTTCCCATTCTAGAAGGCTTGTACATAAAAATGTTTTCAGAAACTAACTGAGCAAAATCTTTATCCGGAGTAACCATAAAGACTTTAAAATTATTTTTTTCTGCATCTTTTGCAACAGTTCCAATTATATCATCTGCTTCAAAACCTTTTTTCATTAAAATCGGAATTCCCATTGCTTTTAAAATATTATGAATATAAGGAACGGCAATTTTAATAGCATCAGGTGTTTCATGGCGATTTGCTTTGTATTCTTCAAACAACTCAATTCTGTCACTAGACCCTCCTAAATCAAATGCTACTGCAATATTATCTGGTTTTTCTCTTTTAATTAAATCTAATAATGAATTCATAAAGCCCATTATAGCACTTGTATCCATCCCCTTTGAATTTATTCTGGGGTTTTTAATAAAAGCGTAATACCCTCTAAAAATTAATGCATAGGCATCAATCAAGAATAGTTTTTTTCTATTGTTCATATATATATATTATATATTTGGATCTTCTAATTTAAAAAATTATAATGTTGAGTTGGTTATTTATTATTGTTGTTTTTTTATTAATTGAAATATACGCTTTTCAAGCCTTTAAAACATTGTCAAAAAACAAGTGGATTATAAAATTATACACTTTTATAAATGTAATTGTTTTTATAAATTTTTTTTTCAGACTTTTTAGTATTTATTTTCAGAATTTAGATTACTCCGATATTTTTTACAACTATTTATCTGTCCCATTTGCACTTCTTTTTACTTTATTATGTTTTAAACTTATTGTTATCTCATTTCTTTTTATTGAAGATATTGGAAGAATAGCTGAATCAATATTCAAATTTTTTTTTTCAAATTCGTCAGATTCTTTCTTAGTTAAAAGACGAGATTTTTTGAGTAAACTAGCAGTTTTAGTTGCATCGATTCCTATTCCATTTGTTATACATGGAATTTTTCAGGGTAGATACAATTATAAAGTATTTAATTATGAATTGACATTTGATGATCTTCCTCATGATTTTGATGGTTATAAAATAACCCATATTTCAGATATTCATAGCGGAAGCTTAGATAACAGAGAAAACGTTGAATACGCTGTAGATCTAATAAATGAGCAAAATTCTAACCTTATTTTATTTACTGGAGATATAGTTAATAATAAGGCAAATGAATTAATTAAATGGAAAACTTTGTTTTCAAAACTCAAGGCAAAAGATGGTAAATATTCAGTTTTAGGGAATCATGATTACGGCGACTATGTACAATGGAACACTAAAAATGATAAGAAACTTAATTTTCAACTTCTTCAAGATATTCAAAAAGAAATGGGGTTCAAATTATTATTAAATGAGAATACCAAAATCACCAAAAATAATAGTTCAATTTCTTTAGTTGGTGTAGAAAACTGGGGAAAAGGTCGTTTTAAGAAAAAAGGTGATATAGATAAGGCCTGCTTAGGACTTGTAGATTCTGACTTTAAAATAGTGATGAGTCATGATCCATCCCACTGGGATAAAGTATTAATAGATCATAAAACTCATTTTCATTTAACATTAAGTGGTCATACTCATGGAATGCAGTTTGGTATAGAAATTCCTGGATGGATCAAATGGAGCCCTGTTAAATGGGCCTATAAATATTGGGCTGGCATATATAACAATAATAAACAATTTCTAAATGTTAACAGAGGGTTTGGTGTTTTAGGTTTTCCTGGAAGAGTAGGTATCCCACCTGAAATCTCAGTGATTAAACTTAAAAAATCATAGTTTTTTAAAAAATCCTTATTTTTATATAAATTCAAAACTGACCTATGTCAAAATTTGGTGAGCTTATAAATTTGGAAGTCCCAATACTATTAGACTTTTATGGTGATGGTGACGATTCTTCTAAGGCTATGCATCCTGTGTTGAGAGATGTAGCTGCTGCAATTGGAGATAAAGGAAAAGTAATTAAAATTAATGTGGATCAAAATAATGAACTTTCTGAAGCCCTTAGAGTAAAAGGACTGCCAACATTGATGATTTACAAATCTGGAGAGATGGTTTGGAGACAAAGCGGAGAACAAGACGCTAATACATTGATAAATTTAATCAATGATTTTATTTAAGCCTTCGCCTAATAATTCTAGCTCTTTTACTTCTCCAATTACATAACTCTTGTCACTATCATATTTTTGAATTAATTCAATTAATGACCTTAATTCAAAATAGTCATTTAGAACAGTCTGTGAATATTCAGTCTTTTTATCATCCTGCATAGACATAATTATTGCTATTCTTTCCTTGTATTGAGATGAGATCTTTACATACAATTCTCTAGCAAGTTCTTTATCATCAGAAATAAAAAGTTGTTTTAGAAACGGACTTAGCAGAGTATAATATTCATAATCTCCGTACAGTTCAGACACAAATTCAGTTGAACTTATATATTGTTTTATACCTTGAGACTTTAAACTATTATTTTCAGATTTTAAAAGAGTTTCCAAAAGAGACCTATATCTTTCCGTATCTGTGATAATGTTTTCCGCAAAACTATATATCGAAAATTTAGAATTTTTTGAATTAGATAGCTGAGAATAATATTTTAAATTTTCATCATATTTAACAGAAAGTTTTTGGTACAGATCGTCACCTTTATTGAATTTATTTAGGTTATAGTAGGTTGATATGTAAGGCTCTAGAAGGCTGTAATATCCAAAATAATTTATTGGCATTTTTTCAATTGATAAATCCAATATTTCTTCTGCTTTTTGATTTTCATTATCGGCCATAAGTTGTTTGGCAAGCCTGTGAAGATTTCCTCTAAAAGAAATACTGTTTTTTCTAGTTTCAGGATCATGGTAAATTTCAGAACTTTCAGAGTTACCCCACTCCCAGCTTTTTACAATATCATACATTAATGAAGAATCAATACGCCCCATTTCATAAGGGTTATTTTTATTAATTTCAGTTTTTATCGGGACAAGTTTATAAACAAGACCATCAAGCTGAAGAAAATCTTTCATCCATAAATATTCAGCATCATTGTAGCTTCCACCTGTAAAATAAATAGGCCTTTTCCAGTCGTTATTTGCTAAAATATCTAACATTAGTAATTGATTCTTATATAATCCTCCTGTTGGAAGGTCAATATCTATGAACTCTAAAATTAAATCTTCATTCTCAATTTTTACAATACCACTTTTTAAAACATTTGCTTTATTAACAGGAACTCTAATTTTGTTGGTAGGATAAAAAACCATGTTTTGAGTAAACATTGGAATATTATTTAAATCAGCACCATATTGAGTTAACAGGTTTTTATATTTAGTTCTAGGATGATCACTTGAAACCCAGTTCATAAAATCTTTAATATCCCATCTAACTGAATCTATTAAAGCTTCATACTTTATATAGTCTCTAACACCATATGCGTATTGACTGTGTTTTAGTTGGGATGGAATTGGACTACTACTGTAGGTACGCTTTTTCATTTGATCTATGTACCAATCAGTAGCTATTAAACTTGTATTAATTGTTCTTACATCAGTTCTATAGTTTTCGATTTCTTGAGCGTACCACAATGCGAAAGTATCATTATCACCTATAGTAAAAATCATGGAATCCTTATCCTTGTCAATTGAATTTAGATAGGCTTTGGCTAACGATTGAGCCGTATATCTGTTAGATCTATCATGATCATCCCAGTTCTGATAACCCATAAGAAAAGGCACAGAAAGTAACAATATACTTAATGTAGGAACTGATATTTTTTCAGAAATAATTTTTTTAAATGAATTAGTTATTGAATAGATACTAAGTCCAATAAAAATAGAAAAAACATAAAATGACCCAACTAACGCATAATCTCTTTCTCTTGGTTCAAAAACTCTTTCATTTAAATAAACTTTAAGCGCTAAGCCAGTAAAAAGAAATAATAGAATAACGATCCAAAATAGATTTTTATCTTTTTTGAAAAGAAAGAATAATCCAATTAATCCCAATATAAGAGGAAGCATATAATATGTGTTTCTAGCCTTATTATTTTTGAGATCTGAGGGCAAATTGCTTTGTGGACCAAGTCTAAATTCATCTATAAAGTTTATTCCAGAAATCCAGTTGCCATTTAATAAATCATATTCCCATTTAATGTCATTTTGTCTACCGCTAAAATTCCACATAAAATATCTTAAATACATAGATCCAATTTGATATTTAAATAGATATTTTAAATTATTAAATAGTGATGGTTTTTCAATATTGAGATATCCGCCATATTCACTTAAAAATTTATGGTATCCTTCTGCATCGATATCTCCCTTAGCTACACTTTGATTAAATTCATTTACAAGTTTTTTAAAATTGGTTTCTGTTAGATATTCAGGCTTAATTTCGAAATCTAAAAACCCAAAATAGTTCATGTAATTTATTGCGTGTTCCGAACTCCACATTCTTGGAAGAAATCCAACATGTTCACTGTTTGAATTTATTTTTCCTGATTCCCAATCGTTTACAATTACATACCTTTTTTTCTGATCATCTCTTTCGTATTTTGGCTTATCATCTTTGTAAGGTTTATTTTCATCTTGTCCAGCATAGGCATCAGAAAACATTGGCCCGTAAAAAAGTTTTGTTTCAGGATATTGTTCTAAATTATAATAGGCAAGTAAAGCTCTTGCATCTGATGGGGAATTTTCATTAATTACTGTATTGGCATTGGATCTAATTGGGATCATAAGCCAAGCTGAAAATCCTATAAAAATAAACATGACACAAAGGGTTAAGACATTTGTGTTAATCCAATTTTTCTTTCTGGTATAACTTAATATAAATATAAATAGTGTGATTATTAAAACCGACGTAAAAATTGTCCCAGAATTAAAAGGTAATCTAAGGCTATTTACAAAGAATACCTCTAGGTAGCCGAATAGAGCAAGGGTAGAAGGTAAAAGAAGTTTAAAAATAAAAAGTAATACAGTTACAGAAAGAATATTTGCAATTAAAAAGCTTTTTAAATTAGGCTTTGGGTACTTTTTAAAGAAATAAATCATTCCAATAGCTGGAATTGCTAAAAGACCCATAAAATGCACACCAAACGAAAGTCCAACAACAAATGAAATCAATATAAGCCATCTGTTTCCTCTTTCATTATCCATGTCTTCTTCCCATTTAAAACCTAACCAAAATAGAAGCGCCATTATAAATGTAGCCATAGCGTAAACTTCAGCTTCAACAGCGTTAAACCAAAAGCTATCTGAAAATGCAAAACATAGCGCCCCTATGGTTGAGGAGCTTATTATCTTTATTGCATTTTCTGTTGTAATATTTTCAGATACAACAATAATTTTTTTTCCAATTATCACTATTGTTAAATAAAGTAAATAGATCGTGAATGCACTTGCAAAAACAGACATCATATTTACCATAAATGCAATATCCTCAGGATTTGAGGCGAAGGAGGAGAAAAAGGCGCCAATCATTTGAAATAATGGAGCTCCTGGGGGATGTCCCACTTGTAATTTAGCAGATGTCGAAATATACTCAGCAGCATCCCAATAACTGGCTGTAGGCTCAACTGTTAAATAATATGTAGTTAATGCAATTAAAAAAACAATTAGTCCTGTAACAGTATTTATTTTTTCGAATTTTCTAATATTCATTATTTAAATAATTGATAGACGAAATTAAACAATATTATCAACAAATATTTTTTAATATACTAATTAATTTAAGTGGTAAAAGAAGAAAAAACTAGAAAAGAAGAATTTTGTTTTTACAATTCAAACTTTATACTAAATTTGCCGATAATTACACTGGCCTATGGTGTAACTGGCAACACGCCTGGTTTTGGTCCAGGAGAGTCTAGGTTCGAGCCCTAGTAGGCCAACTTTAATTAATGGTGTTTAATTAAATTCTTTGTTTTGTAGAATTTAGTATATTTGCACTGCGTTATTGAAAATTTGAAGGGGACAATGTCCCCTTCTTTATTAAATATATTTGATTTGAAAGAAATATTAGAAAAAATATTTATTGATTTTTTTGAAAATAATAAACAACTTTTTTTAGTGGATCTTGATGTAGATTCTTTTAAAATTGATATAAAAATTGATGGTGATAACGGAGTTAAGGTTAGTGATTGCGTTTTATTGTCAAAATATATAAAAAAACATTTTGATACTGAGCTAGATGATTTTAGTTTAAATGTTAGTTCTGCTGGACTTTTGTCTCCTTTAATAACTTACAGACAATTTTTAAAAAATTTGAAAAGAAAACTGAATGTAACTTTAAAAGAAGGTGATGATATTAAAGGGAACTTAATTAAAGTAAGTGAAGAAGATATTACTCTTGAGTGGACAGCCCGTGAGCCAAAGCCTGTAGGAAAAGGCAAAGTGACTGTAAAAAAAAATAAATTAATTGCTTTTGATGAAATTAAAAAAGCAAAGTTAGTAGTAGAATTTAATAAAATATAAGCATGGAAAATTTATCTTTAATAGAATCGTTTTCAGAATTCAAAGACGAAAAATTTATAGACAGAGTTACGTTAATGTCAATATTAGAAGAGGTTTTTAGAAACACTCTAAAAAGAAAATATGGCGATGACGATAACTTTGATATAATTATTAATCCAGACAAAGGAGATTTAGAGATTTGGAGAAATAGAGTTGTTGTTGAAGACGGAGCAGTTGAAGACGAAAACCAAGAAATTTCAATTACTGAAGCAAGAAAAATTGAACCTGATTTCGAAGTTGGTGAAGATGTCTCTGAGGAAGTTAAACTAGTTGATCTTGGAAGAAGGACAGTTCTTTCTTTAAGACAGA
>CASIBD010000014.1:0-42762 GCA_949372825.1 uncultured Flavobacteriaceae bacterium
GTTGTTGCTAATTTTGCAAGAGATCCAAAAGGAAGCGACAGAGATCAAGTAAAAGCTATTGCAGCAGGACAAGGAGATATAGCTATCGTTAATTCCTATTATATAGGATTATTACTTTCCTCACAAAAAGAAGAGGAAATAAAGGCAGGTAAAGCAGTTTCAGTTTTTTTTCCAAATCAAGGTGAAAACCAAAGAGGAGCTCATATAAATATATCAGGTCTTGCTTTAACTAAAAATGCTCCAAATAGAGATAATGCTATTCAGCTTATAAAGTATTTAACCAGTACTCAAGCTCAAGAAACATATGTTAAAAACAGTTTTGAGTACTCAGTTAATCCTGATGTTAAGCCTGATGAAATTGTTCAAGCCTGGGGGGAATTTAAGAAAGATCCAGTTGATTTAAATTCTTTAGGCACAAATAGAAATGAAGCAATTCGTATATTTGATAAGACAGGTTGGAAATAAAAAAAAAATATCAAACAAACAGTAGGAAATTTATTTTCTCAACTGTTATACTTTCTATTATAGTTGTTCTACCAATTGTTGCTTTAATTTTTAGCACGATTAACATAGATACATCAAATTTTAAATATTTATGGAATAATTTACTCTTAGATTATTCTTTTGATACTGTATATTTAGTTCTAATCACTTCATTTTTTTCTTTAATATTCGGAGTTTTTCCAGCATGGTATATAAGTACGAATAATTTTAAAGGGAAAAATATCTACGACATTCTTCTTTATTTGCCTCTTGCAATTCCAGTATATATTATGGCATTTACCTATAGCGATATTTTAAGCTATACTGGGCCAATGCAGAGTTTTTTAAGAAATTATTTTCCTGAGCTTGCTGTTTTTTTTAATCAAGATTATTTACAAATTGAGATATTAGGGATTATTATGGCTTTAGCTCTATATCCTTATATATATACTGCTTGTAGGCTTTCATTTTCTTTAGTTGGTTCAAATTATATTGATTTATCCAGAAGTTTAGGAATGTCTAGAACAAAAACATTTTATAAAATTGTTATTCCACTTTCAAGAGTTTCTATTTTTTCAGGCCTTTTTTTAGTAATTATGGAAGTATTAAATGAATATGGAGCTGTCAAGTATTTTGGAGTTAATACATTCACAAGTGGAATTTTTAGATCATGGTATTCCATGCAAGATGTTGAAACGGCATCATTACTTGCAGTTTTTTTATTTTTTATTGTAGTGTTATTCTTTTCTCTTGAAAGATTTTTTAATTTAAGATATAATTTTCATTACAAACCAAATACAAAAAAATTTAAAACTGAATCCCCGTCAAATATCAAGAAGATAATTATACATTTTGCTTGTATGCTTCCTGTTCTTTTAGGATTTATTATTCCAATTCTATTTATTATCGGAAATGTAATTTATGAATTTGAAAGAATTGATTTTTACAAGGTGATTAATTTAACTTCCAATACATTTATTGTTTCTTTAATAGCATCATCAATAATAATTGTCATTGCAGTTTATTTTCAATTTTTAAAAAGAATCATAAAAAATAAGACTCTGACAGTTTTTAATGAAGCTATATCGCTTACTTATGCTTTGCCTGGCGCTGTTATAGGTTTATCATTAATTATATTATTTTCTTCATTTTCATTTAAAACTGAAGTTTTAATTGGCTCATTTGCAGTATTAATATATGCATACGTAATGCGTTATATGGCAGTAGGAATTTCTCCCCTCAAATCTAGTTTTGAGAAACATCCCTCCTCATACGACGACACTGCAGTAAATTTAGGAATGAGTCCATTGAAGTTATTTAAATCAATTCACCTTCCAATTAATAAGTCTGCAATTGCCATAGCATTTTTGATCACTTTCGTAGATATAATTAAAGAACTTCCTATAACACTAATTCTAAGACCTTTTAATTTTGATACCTTGGCAGTTCAAACTTATGAATATGCTATTGAAGAAATGATACCTAAATCTTCAATTTATTCTTTGACAATTGTTATGATGGGAGTAATATTGTTAATATTTTTAAAAAAAATTATAAATAAAGAAATCGATGTTTCTAAAAGTTAAAGATTTAAAGAAATATTATAACTCAAAAGAGCAATTAATTAGAAATCTTAATTTTTCTGTTGATAAGGGTGACATCGTTTCGTTTATTGGTGAGAGTGGTTCAGGAAAAACTACATTTCTTAAATGTTTGGCCGGATTAGAAAAAATTAACTCTGGATTAATAGAATTAAATGGAAATGTATTAAACCATAAAAACACTTTTGTTAATCCTGATAAAAGAAAAATTGGTTTTGTGTTTCAAGACTATCCATTGTTTCCACATTTAAATATTTTAGAAAATATTTCAATAAACCTTGAAAAAAAGTTTTTGTCCAAGATTGATTATATTTTGAATTTAACCAATTTAAAAAATTTGTGTAATAGATATCCCCATCAACTTTCTGGTGGAGAACAACAACGAGCTTGTTTAGCTAGGGCTCTTGTGCGAGAGCCAGATCTACTATTATTAGACGAGCCTTTTAGTAATTTAGATTCAAATATTAAACTTACAATACAGGAAGAAATTCATAAAATAATCAAAGAAACTAAAACCACTACAATTTTGGTTACCCATGATATTAGAGATACTTTTAATATTTCTGATAAAATTTTAATTTTTAAAGCAGGGATTCTTCAACAGTATGATAGTCCTGTTAGTATGTATTGTAACCCAATAAATTGTTACTGCGCTAAAATTCTTGGAGATTTGAATCAGGTTACAATCGATAATAAAACCTTTTATTTAAGACCGGAGAAAATTAAATTATCTAAGAACTCTAAATTTGATGGTATTGTAGAAAAATCCCAATTTGCAGGTAAAGAATACAAAGTAAGTGTTAGTATAAATGGTGAAACTTGGGCTTTTTTCAATGATTTTCCATTAGAAAAAAACGAAAAAATTAAATTGGAATTTGAAAACAAAGATTTAATAGAATTTGATTCAACCTGTTCTAACTTTTTCACTTCAAATTAATTTAAATTCATTCTAAACATAATTCACTTTAGATTTATTAAAAATATACGTCATGATAGAATCTGTTGATAGTTGTCTTACTTGTGAAAATTTAGTTGATTCATTAAAATGTAAAAAGCATGATTTTTCTGTAGAAATTAATAATGTATGTAGTGATCATTCAATAAAAAAGGCTTTCTCAAAGCTTTCAGACTGTTTGAGTTGTGCTAATTATAAGAAAGAATCTTGTGTACATCCTGGTCATGCAGGATCAGGAATGTTATGTTTTTCTTGGTCATCTTATTAATTTTATATTAATTAATAGACATTAAAATTTATTTATATTTCATTTTTTGTGAAATTTAAATCAACCTTCTTTTTTTAAAATTTTCCTGATTTACTCTAGTATTTAGATCTGTTTCTAATTGTAATATATTATTTTTACATTTTAGACGCATTTATATTATTACTTTATAAATAGATTTAAAATTAAATAATAGTTATATGGAACTTAAATCATTACAAAAAAAAGTCGACAATTGGATAAATGAACATGGGGTTCGTTATTTTGATCCTCTAACAAATATGGCACAACTAACCGAAGAAGTTGGTGAAGTTGCAAGAATTATATCCAGAAGATTTGGTGAACAGTCTGAGAAAGATTCTGATAAAAAAATTGATTTAGGAGAAGAGCTTTCAGATGTTCTCTTTGTTGTTTTGTGTTTAGCAAATCAAACCGGAATAGATTTAGATAGTTCATTTAATAAAAAAATAGAGTTCAAATCTAAAAGAGATCATTTAAGACATAAAAATAATCCAAAGCTTAAATAGTTAATGAGTTATTTAATTAATCATAATAATTCTAGTTTTTCAAATTCATTTGAAATATCTGGATCTAAGAGTGAATCCAATAGATTGATAATATTAAATTCAATTTATAAAAATTTAAAAATTGATAATTTATCTAATTCTGACGATACTGTTGTATTGTATAAATATGTAAACAACTTAGAAAATTATATTGATATTCACCATGCTGGAACGGCTATGCGTTTTTTAACAGCTTTGTTGTCAATTCAAAACAATAAAGAGTTTGTTGTAACTGGGTCAAAGAGAATGAAGCAAAGACCAATTGAAATCTTAGTTGACGCTCTTAATAATTTAGGAGCAGACATTTCTTATAAAGACAAAACAGGATTTCCTCCCTTGTTAATTAAAGGAAAAGAGATAGTTGGTGGAGAAATTAGTTTAAGTTCTGATACTAGTAGCCAATATATTTCTGCTTTAATGTTAATTGCACCAATTTTAAAAAATGGTTTATCAATAAATCTTCAAGGACAAATAACCTCTAAGCCTTACATAGATATGACATTGGCTATTCTGAAAAAAATAGGAATTAAATGTTGTTTTAAAAAGAATGTTATTTCAATTGAACCGATTTCAAAAATTCACGATGTCTCAATTTCTGTTGAATCCGATTGGAGTTCAGTTTCATACTTTTATAGTATTGTAGCCCTGTCAAAAGACTCTGAGCTAGATATAGGTACATTTTATGAATCCTCAATCCAAGGTGATATAAAGTTAGCCGAAATTTATACTAAACTAGGAGTAGAAACACAATTCATAAAATCATCATCAAGGATTTTATTGAAAAAAATCAATAATTTTGTTAAGCCAGATCACATTGATCTTGATTTAACTGATAATCCTGATATTGCCCAAACAATTGCAGTTACATGTTTTGGACTAGGAATTAGCTGTGATCTCGTTGGACTTCACACATTAAAGATTAAAGAAACTGATAGATTGAAGGCTTTGAAAATTGAATTATCAAAACTTGGAGCCGAAGTCAAAATCACTAATAATAGTTTTCATTTAGCAAGTTCTTTTTCTATAAACACCAATATTTCAATCCAAACTTATAATGATCACCGAATGGCAATGGCATTTGCTCCTTTAGCTTTATTAACTTCAATAACTATCAATAACCCAGAAGTAGTTTCAAAGTCCTATAAGGACTTTTGGAAAGATTTAAAGAGTTTAAATTTTAAGCTTATTAAAGTTTAATTTAATTAATTGCCAATATACTTGACATAGGGGTATGCATAAATGTATATTAGCAAACTTTAAATAACATTATGAAACTATCACAATTTAATTTTGAGCTTCCCGAAGAACGTTTAGCTGAATATCCAGCAGATCACCGAGACGAATCTAGACTAATGGTCTTAGATAGAAAAAAAGAAACCATCGAGCATAAAACCTTTAAAGACGTCGTTAGTTATTTTGATGAAGGAGATGCTTTTGTTTTTAATAATACTAAGGTTTTCCCCGCTAGATTGATTGGTAATAAAGAAAAAACAGGTGCAAGAATTGAAGTATTTTTATTAAGAGAATTAAGTGATGAGCAAAGATTGTGGGATGTTTTAGTTGATCCTGCAAGAAAAATAAGAATTGGTAATAAATTATATTTTGGAGATGATGATAATTTAGTTGCAGAGGTCATTGATAATACGACATCAAGAGGAAGAACCTTAAGATTTTTATATGACGGTTCATATGACGAGTTTAGAAAAGCTTTATTTGAATTAGGTCAAACTCCATTACCAAAGTTTATTAAAAGAGAGGAAGAGAGTTTTGACAAGGAAAGATACCAGACAATATATGCAAAACATGAAGGTGCAGTAGCTGCGCCTACTGCGGGTATGCACTTTTCAAAACATTTATTAAAAAAATTAGAGATCAAAGGAATCAATATTGCTGAACTTACTATGCATGTTGGGTTAGGAACTTTTAACCCTGTAGAAGTGGAAGATTTGTCTAAACATAAAATGGATTCTGAAGAATTGTTTATAAATGAAAAGGCATGTAATATAATTAACGGAGCGAAAGCAAATAAAAATAGAATATGTGCTGTTGGAACTACTTCAATGCGGGGACTTGAATCATCTGTTTCATCAGTTAGAACATTGAATCCATATAGTGGTTGGACTCATAAGTTTATTTTTCCACCTTATGATTTTAGAATTGCAGATTCAATGATAACTAATTTTCACACACCTAAATCTACATTGTTAATGATGGCTTCAGCTTTTGCTGGCCCTGATTTTATTAAAGAAGCCTATTCAGTTGCTATAAAAGAAAAATATAATTTTTATTCTTATGGTGACGCTATGTTGATTATATAATTTTTGAAAAATGGAAGCAAAAAAAGATATTAGATCTTTAACAATTGAAGAGCTGACTTCTTTTTTTAAAATTAATAATATGCCCACTTACAGGGCTACTCAAGTTTATAATTGGCTCTGGAAAAAATCTTGTTTATCATTTGATGAAATGACAAACGTTTCTTTAGAATTAAGAAATCTATTAAAAAGCAAGTTTGTAATTAATCATATTAAAATTAATAAGTTCCAGAAAAGTAAAGATGGAACTATTAAAAATGCCATATCATTATTTGACAATCTTTTAGTTGAATCTGTTCTAATCCCCACACAATCAAGAACTACTGCATGTATTTCTAGTCAGGTTGGATGTAGTTTGGATTGTGATTTTTGTGCAACTTCTAAGATGGATAGGATAAGAAATTTAAATCCTGATGAAATTTATGATCAAGCAGTCACTATCAACTCTCAAAGCATAAAATACCATGGTAGACCTATTTCTAATATAGTTTTTATGGGAATGGGTGAGCCTCTTTTGAATTACAATAATGTTATTAAAGGAATTGATAAAATAACTAGCAAAGATGGTTTAGGCATGTCACCTAAAAGAATAACTGTTTCTACATCTGGTATTTCAAAATTAATTATTAAAATGGCTGATGACAATGTTAAATTTAATTTAGCAATTTCTCTGCATTCAGCCATAGAAAAAACGAGAAATGAAATCATGCCTTTTTCTAAAAAATTTCCTTTAGAAAACCTTTTAGAAGCTGTCCAGTATTGGTATTTAAAAACAAATAAAATTGTAACTTATGAATACATAGTATGGGAAGGAATTAATGATGATGATGATCATATTAACGCCTTAGTGAATTTTTGTAAATCATCTCCGTCTAAGGTTAATCTTATTGAATATAATACAACTGATAATAAACTTTTTAAATCAGCAAATAACAAAGCTATTAATCAGTATGTTAGTAAACTTGAAAAAAACAAAATACCGGTAACAATTCGTAAATCAAGAGGAAAAGATATTGATGCAGCATGCGGACAATTAGCTAATAAGTTAGATTAATAGTTTTATGAAAATTTTAGAGAAAATAAAATCACCTATCAAAAAAGAAATGGATCTTTTTGAGGAGAAGTTTTCAAGCTCTATGATTTCTGATGTTCCTTTGTTAAATAGAATTACTCATTATGTTGTTAAAAGAAAAGGAAAGCAAATGAGACCAATGTTTGTTTTTTTAACAGCAAAAATGATGTCAAATAATGGAAGTGTCAATGAAAAAGTTTTTAGGGCTGCTTCTATAATTGAGCTCATTCATACTGCCACATTAATTCATGATGATGTAGTTGATTCAAGTGATAAAAGAAGAGGATTCTTTTCTTTAAATGCATTGTGGAAAAATAAAATTGCTGTTTTGGTTGGAGATTTTTTATTGTCCAAAGGCATGTTACTTTGTATTGACAATGATGATTTTGATTTACTTAAAATAATTTCTAAATCAGTCAAGGATATGAGTCAAGGTGAGCTTTTACAAATAGAAAAAGCAAGAAGATTAGATATTGATGAAGAAACTTATTTTAATATAATCACTAAAAAAACAGCATCCTTAATTGCTTCTTGCTGTGCATTAGGTGCTGCAGCTTCAAATTCTTCCGAAATTCAAATTAATAAACTTTATGAATTAGGAGAAAAGATAGGGATTGCTTTTCAATTAAAAGATGATTTATTTGATTACGGCACAAAAAAAATAGGTAAACCAACAGGAATTGATATAAAAGAAAAAAAACTAACTCTTCCTTTAATTTATGCCTTAAATAACTCATCAGAATCTAAAAAAAAATGGCTCATTAATTCCGTTAAAAATGGTAATGACAATGCTATAAAAGAGATTATAGATTATGTTAACAAAGTTGGCGGGATAGATTATACCCAAAGTAAAATAAAAGAATATTATAATGCAGCAATCGAAGATTTAAAACATTTTGAAGACAATGAATTTAAAGAAAGTTTAAAAAATCTAATTAAATACGTAATTCAAAGAAATTACTAACTTATTTAAATAATATTTTTTGTTTAAATTAATACCTTATAAAAAAAATTGATTTCTAAAACCACAATAGATAAAGTTTTTGAGCAATCTCTAGTAGAAGAGGTCGTTGGTGAATTCGTGCAATTAAAAAAATCAGGTTCTAACTTTAAAGGACTAAGTCCATTTTCTAATGAAAAAACTCCAAGTTTTGTAGTGTCACCTGTCAAACAAATTTGGAAAGATTTTAGTAGTGGAAAAGGTGGTAATGCAGTTGCATTTTTGATGGAACATGAACATTTTACTTATCCTGAAGCTATTAAATATTTAGCAAGAAAATATAATATTGAAATTGAAGAAACTCAGGCAAGTCCCCTGGATAAAGAAAAAGCTTCTGAAAAAGAAAGTTTATTTATAGTTTCTGATTATGCAAAAGATTTTTTTAGTAAAACGTTATTAAACTCAAACGATGGAATAGCTATTGGTCTTTCTTATTTTAAAGAGAGAGGTTTTAGTGATGAAACTATTAAAAAGTATGATTTAGGATATCTTCCAGACAAATTAAATTATTTTTCATCCGAAGCAATCAAAAATGGTTATGATCCAGTTTTTTTAGAAAAATCTGGTCTATCAATTTTTCAAAACAAAAAATCTATTGATAGATTTAGAGGAAGAGTCATGTTTCCAATCCATAGTATGTCGGGAAGAACTCTTGGTTTTGGAGGAAGAATTTTAAATAATCAACTTAAAACAGCTAAATATTTAAACTCACCTGAAAGTTTAATATATAATAAAAGCAAAATACTGTATGGAATTTTTTATGCAAAACAAGAAATTGCAAAGCTTGATAATTGTTTTATAGTTGAAGGTTATACTGATGTTATTCAGCTGCATCAAAAAGGTATAATGAATGTGGTTTCTTCATCTGGGACTGCACTTACAATTGATCAAATCACTTTAATTAGAAGATTGACTTCAAATGTAACTATGCTTTTTGATGGCGATAAAGCAGGTGTTAATGCTACTTTAAGAGGTATTGATATTGTTTTAACTGCAGGTTTAAATGTTAATATTTGTTCTTTTCCAAATGGTGAAGATCCAGATAGTTATAGTCAAGACAAGTCATTTGAAGAAATAGATGACTATTTAAAGAATAATTCACAAGATTTTATACAGTATAAAGCATCAATTTTAGCTCTAAATTCGAAAAATGATCCTATTTCTAAAGCAAATACTATCAACGATATTATCAATAGTATTTCTATTATTCCTGATAGAATTAAACAAGAAATATATATAAAACACTGCGCATCCATTATGGATATTTCTGAGGAAGTTTTATTTAATTCTTTAGCTCAGAAAACCAAAAATGAAATTCATTCTATTTCTAAAAAAAGAATTGCTAAAGTTCAAAAAACATCAAAAAATATAGAGGTTAATTTACTTTTCGAATTAGAAAAAAAAATTATTGAAATTCTTTTATTGTATGGAGATAAAGAAGAAAATTTTGAGGAATTAATATTAAAAAATGATGAAGATGGTAATGTTGTTTTGGAACCTACAATAGTCAATTCTTTAGTTTATGAAAAAATATTTCTTGATCTCCAGCAAGATGAAATTGAATTTACTAACGAATCTTTTAAAGTTATTTATGAAAAAATTATTAACGAATTTCAAAAAAATCAAAAATTAATTTTAGAAATTTTCTTAAATAATTTAAACCAAGAACTAGCCAATCATGTTACTGGAATCTTAATGAATGAAGATCAGTATGAGCTTCACGATTGGTTAAGCAAGGACATTGTTGTTAAACATAAAGACAGGGTTATTAGTCAATTAGTTTCTGAAACTATATTAAGTTTAAGAACATTTTTAATTAATAAAAAAGTTGAAGAATTAAAAGAAGAAACTAAAGACAGCTTGGAAAATGATAAAATTTTGGAAGAAATTGGTGAATACCATAAATTAAAAACACTTCTATCTAAGAAGTTAAATAGAGTGTTGTAACTATTTTAATTCTTCAGGTATTTTATAAATTGGTATAGGAATCATTTTGTGTAGATTCTGCTGATTAAATTTTGTTAGAATTTCAATAACTTCCTTTTCTCTCGCTGTAAAATCGACTGACTTCTTATTAAGATCTTTTTGATCCATAGCCCATTCAAGTTCTTTGTAGGTTGCTCCAATTTGATCTTCATCTGTTCTTCCATCATCCCATAAACCATCTGTTGGTTTAGCTTTTATAATTTCGTCTATAACACCAAGTGTTTTTGAAATTTCAAAAACATCTGTTTTGTTTAGATCTGCTATAGGGCTTATGTCTACTCCTCCATCACCATATTTAGTGTAAAAACCAATTCCGAAATCTTCAACTTTATTTCCTGTACCAACTACCAAGTAATTGTTTGTTCCAGCAAAAAAGTATAATGTTGTCATTCTTAGTCTAGATCTTGAATTAGCTAATGATAAAAAATTATTTTGATCATTATTTTTTTCAACTGCACTTTTAAAAGAAGAAAATACATTATTTAGATCAATAGACTTATGAGAAATGTTATTGAAGTTTTTTTGTAACCATGTTATATGGTTTGAAGCTCTGTTTACTTCATTTTTGCTTTGTAATATTGGCATGTCAATACATAATGTAGGAAGACCAGTATTTGCGCACAGAGTAGATGTTAATGCTGAGTCTATTCCACCTGAAATCCCAACTACAAATCCATTAGTTTTTGATTTCTTAGCGTAATCTTTTAGCCATTGAATTATATTGTCTGCAATTATATCGTATTTCATTTGTAAATGTTTATAGACTTTGTATTAAATTTGATTAAATTTTACACACACTAAATTAATGGATTATAACAATATATTCACTGTAATTTTATTTGTTTTTTTTACAACAGGATGTAATGATGTAAATCATGATGAAGATATAGAAATCATCAGATTTGAAAAACAATTTTATAATTCAGATGAAAATCAATTAGACGATTTAATTCTCAAGCACCCTTATTTATTTCCAAGTCAATTTTCTAAATCCACTTGGTTAAATAAAATTAATGATTCAATTGAAAGAATTATGTATAATAAATCTACAGTTCTGTTTGAAGACTATGATTTTAATTCTTTAAAAATAAAATCAATATTTAATAACGCTAAAAATGTTTTAAATTTTTTTAAAACACCTAAAATCTATACTCTCATTAATAAGGGTGATTTCATTGATAGGATGATTTATAACGATCCTTATTTATTTATTTCATTGAATTTATATTTTGGATCTAATTATTATGAAAACATCCCTGATTATATTTCTAAAAAAATGGATAAGTTTTTCATACCCAATGATATCGCATTTAGAATTTCAGAATCGTATATTAAAGATAATAATGACGACAGAACTCTATTATCAAATATGGTTTTATATGGAAAAATCATTTATTTAAATAAGTTATTAAATATTGAGGAAGAAGATTGGGTTATATTTAATACTTCGATTGAAAAAATGAAATGGACTAATGAAAATGAATTTGATATTTGGAATTATTTTGTTAAAAACGAATATTTTTTTGATACTGATATTGGTCTTAGGTCTAGATTTATGTCTTTAGCTCCATATTCAAAATTTAATTTAGATATTGATAAAAAATCTCCGGGAGCTATTGGCCGTTGGTTAGGTTATAAAATTGTAGATTCTTATATGAAAAATAATAAAACCAATCTAAATGAATTAGTTGATTTAGATCATTACACTATCTTTAGAAAATCAAAATATAAACCATCCAAATAATGAAAAAAACTCAAATTTCCTTTAATGTAGAATTAGATGAAAATAAAATACCTGAAAAAATTTCTTGGTCTGCAACAGATGGGGGAGTAAAAAATAAAGAATCTAAAGCTGTTTTTTTATCAGTTTGGGATCATGAGCCTCAAGAAACTTTAAAGATTGATTTGTGGACTAAAGATATGCCTGTTGATCAGATGAATATTTTTTTTCATCAAACATTGGTGAGTATGAGTGATACTTATTTTAGATCAACTAATAATGAAAAAATGACAGATTCGTTTAAGCAATTTTGTGATTATTTTGCTGAAAAATTAAACATTAAACTTTCTTAGAGTTCAATTCACTTGAAATGCTTTTTAAAATTTCTTCTCGACCTAGTTTCGATTTAGAGGAGCTTATAAAATGTTCTGGATGAATGCTTGTTTCATCAAATAAAATTTTAAGATAATTTTCAGGATTTTCAATAAATTCTCGTTTATTTAGTTTGTCAGCTTTTGTAAAAATTATTTTGAATTTAATATTATTTTGGTTTAGCCATTGCATAAATTCTAAGTCAATTTTCTGAGGATTTAGTCTAATATCTATTAATAGATATGTTAAGTTGATAGTAGTTCTATTCAAAAAGTAATCAGTAATTATTTCTTCTATTTTCCTTTTTTCTTTTTTTGATTTTCTTGCAAAGCCATAACCGGGCAGGTCAACTAAAAACCATTTTTTATTAATTAAAAAATGATTTATAAGTAATGTTTTTCCAGGAGTTCCTGAAATTTTAGCTAATTTCTTGCTATTTGTAATTGAATTTATTAATGAAGATTTACCAACATTAGATCTTCCTATAAATGCAAATTCATCAAATTTTTGATCGGGACAGTCTATTGATTTTGAGCTACTTTTAATAAAACTAGATGATAATATTTTCATACATCATAGTTTGTTTTCTGTAAGCCATTTATGCACAGTGCTATTAAACTTTTCCGGGTGTTCCATCATTGGAGCATGACCACATTTTTCAAACCAAAACAGTTTAGAGTTTGGTAATAATTTATCAAATTCTTTTGCCACTTCTGGGGGAGTGACACTATCATTTTCACCCCATATCAATGCTGTGGGAACCCTTAAGTTGGGAAGGTCCTTTGCCATATTGTGTCTAATTGCACTCTTTGCAACTGCTAAAATTTTTAAAACTTTTCTTCTATCATTAACTGCTTCAAATATTTCGTCAACTACTTCTTTGGTTGCTGTTTCGGGGGAATAAAAAACATTTTGGGTTTTGTTTTTTATAAAATCATAATCGCCTCTTCTAGGATATGTATCACCCATTGAATTTTCGTATAAACCGGAACTTCCTGTCAGAACTAAAGCCTTAGTATTTAACGGATATAATTTCGCATGTACTAACGCTATATGTCCTCCCAAAGAATTACCGACTAAAATCACTTTTTTCAATTCTAATTGTGTAATAAAATTATTAATATACTTTGCAAAGAACTTGACATTTGTATCTAAAAGTGAAGCGGTATAAATTGGCAATTCGGGCATAAATACTTGATAGCCTAATTCAGGAAATTTTTCTAAAAAACCTTTAAAATTTCCTAGTCCTCCCATAAGTCCATGTAATACAATTATTGGATCACCTTCTCCTCCTACAGTGTATTTAAAACCATTTTTTTCAATCTGTTTTAGATTACCCACTTTTATTAAATATTTTTAATATAATGTTAGCATTGCAAATATAGTTATTTACAATCATAATAAATCCTTCTTTATTTTTTTATTATCCCACTTCTTAACAAATATAAAAACTTGATAGTGAGTTATTTATATATACCATTTGCTTATTGATTACTAATTATTAACAAAGTGGTAAAATGTGGTAAAATGTGGTAAAATTTCAATATATTTGAGTTAAACCAATAATGTTGTGATTAACCTGATAGGAACATACGAGTGTAAAATTGATGTCAAGGGACGTTTGATGCTTCCGGTTAATTTAAAAAAGCAATTGGGTGAACATTTAAACGAAAGTTTTATTGTTAAGAGATCTGTTTTTCAAAATTGTTTAGAGCTTCACCCTTATTCTGAATGGAAATTAACCATGGAAAAGCTTAACAAGCTCAATAGATTTGTGAAAAAAAATAACGATTTCATAAGAAGATATAATGCAGGTGTTAGAATCATTGACTTAGACAATAACGGCAGGTTATTGATTCCAAAAGATTTATCCAAATTATATTTTTCTAATAATGAGATTGTGCTCACATCTGCTATTAATATAATTGAAGTTTGGGATAAAAATTCTTACGAGGATGTTATCAATGATCCAAATTTAAATTTTGCAGATCTATCAGAAAGTGTAATGGGTAATCAGTCAAGCGATGTATCATAATCCAGTAATGCCTAACGAGTCAATTGATAGTTTAAATATTTTATCAAATGGTATTTATGTTGATTTAACATTTGGTGGTGGAGGTCATTCAAAACTAATTTTAGAAAAGTTAAGTAGTAAAGGAAAATTGATAGCATTTGATCAAGACATAGATTCAATTGAAAATAAAATTGATGATCCAAGGTTTGTTTTAATTAATCAAAATTTTAAGTTTTTACAACAAAATTTGAAGTATAAGAACATTTCCAATCTAGACGGTGTTTTCGCTGATTTAGGAGTTTCATCTCACCAATTTGATAGTGCTGAAAGAGGTTTTTCGATAAGATATGATTCTGTTATAGATATGAGAATGAATACTGATTCTTCATTTGATGCGCAACAAATATTAAACGAATATTCGGAAAGTGAACTTTCAAATATTTTATTCACATATGCAGATTTAAGAAACTCAAAAGATATTGCAAAAGCTATTGTTGAAGCAAGGTTTATTGAAAAAATAACTAGAACCAGTCAGCTTAATGAAATACTAAGTTCTTTTCTTCCTAAAGGATTTGAAAATAAAATCCTGGCTAAAGTTTACCAAGCTTTACGTATTGAAGTCAATCACGAAATGCAAGCTCTTAAAGATGTTCTAACACAACTCCCTAGATTAGTGAAAAAAGGAGGAATAATTTCATTTATTACTTATCATTCTATTGAAGATAGAATAGTCAAAAGATTTATTCAAAATGGTTGTTTTGATTCTGAGCCTCCAAAAAATAAATTTGGAGTTGCTGACATTCCATTTAAAAAAAATTTTAAGTTCATTGCCCCTTCAAAAAAAGAAATCAAATCAAATAGTCGAGCTAGAAGCGCAAAATTAAGATCCGCTGTAAAAACATGAAAGAAAGTTTTAAAAAAATACTATTAGGAAAATTCTTAATCAACGAAGGTTCGATTAAAAACTGGGGTTATGTCTTTTTTTTATTTTCTATTTGTTTAATAATGATTTACTCTTCTCATTCAGTAGACAGCAAGATTATTAAAATAAGTGTATTAAAAAATGAAATTTCAGTTCTTCAAAGCAATTTCATAAGCAAAAGGAAAGAAGTGATGATATTAAAAATGGAATCTAATGTTTCACTTGTAATGAGTGATAGAAATATTGAGAGTTCAAATACTCCACCAAAAAAAATAATTATTGACTAATGGAAACAAATCAAAAACAATTTTTATATAGGCTTTATCTTGTAGCTGGTATATTGGTGTTTTTGGGTTTTGGAATAGGATATAAAATTTTTCATATTCAGTATGTAGATGGTGATAATTATAGACAATTAGCTAAAAACAAAACTATACAAAACTTCACTATTTCACCCGAAAGAGGTAATATTTTCTCTGATGACGGAAGTTTATTAGCAGCCTCAACTACTAGTTTTGATATATATTTTGATGCTGTTACTGTATCAGAGAATAATTTTTCAAAATATTCAAATCAGTTATCTGAAAAACTTTCAGAAAGCTTAAATAAATCAAAAGAATTTTTTCTAAATAGACTAGTTTCTGCAAAAAAGAATAACAAAAGGTACCAACTAATTCAAAGAGGAGTTTCAATAGAGAATCTTAATAAAATAAAACAAATGCCACTTTTTAAAATGGGTGGAGTTAGAGGGGGATTGATTATTGAAAAAAAGAATTCAAGAGATTATCCGTTAAATAAAATTGCGGAAAGAACTATTGGCTATGAGAGATTGACAAAGGACGATAATTTTAGTGGAGTAGGGCTTGAACATGCTTTTGGTTCAAAGTTAAGAGGCAAAAACGGTATGCAATTAATGCAGAAAATTTCAAATGGAAAATGGAAGCCTATCTCCTCCAATAATAAAATTGAACCTATACCGGGAACTGATATAATTTCAACTATTAATGTTGGATTTCAGGATATTACTCATCATTCTTTACTAAAGCAATTAGAGGATTTTGAAGCTGACCATGGAACAGCAGTAGTAATGGAAACTGCAACAGGTGAAATAAAAGCCATAGCAAATTTAGGAAGAACATCAGAGGGTAAATATTATGAAAGATTAAATTATGCAGTTGGTGAACATTTGGAGCCAGGATCAACTTTTAAGCTTATGTCAATTATTGCTGCTCTTGAAGATGGAAAAGTTGATTTGAATACTATTGTTGATACAAAAAATGGTGTTCTTGATTTTTATGGAGCAAAAGTAAGGGATTCCAAAAAAGGAGGATACGGTAAAATTTCTGTAAATGAAGTATTTAAGGTTTCATCTAACACAGGTATTGTTAAAATAATTAATGATGCTTATAAAGATGATCCTGAAATGTTTTCAAACAGACTATATAACATGGGACTAAATAATAAGCTTGGTGTTTCAATTTTAGGAGAATCAAATCCTAAAATTCCACATCCAAACGATAAAGACTGGAATGGTCTTTCATTGCCCTGGATGGTTTATGGTTATGGTGTTTTATTATCTCCATTACAAATTTTAACATTTTACAATTCTGTGGCTAATAACGGAGAAATGGTTAAGCCAGTTTTTACAAGACAAAGTAATTTAATATCAAATAAAACAGTCTTAAATCCATCGATTTGTTCGGATGATACTTTAGAGAAAGTTAAATTAATGTTAGAAAATGTTGTCAATGAAAAAGGTGGAACAGGTTATAATATAAAATCAAAAATTTATAAAATTGCTGGAAAAACTGGAACGGGTCAAGTCGATTACAACACTGATAACATGCAATATATTTCAAGTTTTGTTGGGTATTTCCCGGCCAATAAACCTAAATATTCATGTATTGTAGTTATACATAAGCCAAACAAGAAAAAAGGATATTACGGAGCTACAGTAGCTGCTCCGGTTTTTAAGGAAATTGCTGACAAAATATACTCTTTAACACCAGAATTAGTTAATTATAATAAAACAGAAAAATTAAATTCTACTCAAATTTATACTAAAGTAGAAAACCCTTTAATTGGTGTTGATAATTTATCAATAATTAAAGGAAAAAATTATAAAAATATCTTACCAGCTTTAGAAAATTTGGGCTTTGATGTTTCTTTTATTGGAAGTGGTTTGGTTATCAAAAATTTTAGATTTAAAAAAAATTCACAAAAAAAAATAGTTATTAGTCTTATATGAAGTTACTAAAAGACATATTATATAAAGTAGAAATCCAGTCTGTTATTGGTAAAACGGATGTTGAAATAAATAAAATAGAATTTAATTCTAAGAAAATTATAAAAAATGATTTATTTATAGCTGTTAAGGGTTACATATCAGATGGTAATAGTTTTATTAATAGTGCTATTTCAAGTGGTGCATCAGTAATAATCTGTACTTCACTCCCAATTGAAATCATTAAAGACGTAACCTACATTGTTGTTAATGATTCAAGAAAAACTTTAGCATTAATATCTTCAAATTATTACGATAATCCTTCAAAAAAAATAAAGCTAATAGGAATTACTGGAACAAACGGTAAAACCTCTAGTGCTACATTAATGTATCAACTTTTTAAAAGTTTTAATAAAAAAGCGGGATTAATATCTACTAACATAATTTTAGTAGATGATAATAAATTTAACTCGAATCAAACTACACCTGATTCATTGTTTTTAAATTATATTTTAAACAAGATGGTTGCTTCAAAAGTGGAGTATTGTTTTATGGAAGTTTCGTCTCATGCAATATCACAAATGAGAATCTTTAATTTGAGTTTTGACGTAGGAGTATTCACAAATTTAACTCACGATCACTTAGATTATCATAAGTCTTTTAAAAATTACAGAGATGTAAAAAAACAATTCTTCGATACTTTACCTAAATCCGGTTTTGCAATTACAAACATTGACGATAAGAATGGTGATTATATGGTGCAAAACACCATTTGTGAGACCTATTCATATTCTTTGAAATCTAATTCAGATTTTTCTCTTAAAATTTTAGAAAAAGATTTCAATGGAATGAAACTTTTAATAAACGATATTGAATTATGGACTAAGCTTACAGGAAGTTTTAACGCATATAATATACTTACTGTTTTTTGTGTAGCTAAAGTATTTGATATTTCTGATGAATTAGTATTACAAAAAATTAGTTCTTTAAACTCACCAGAAGGAAGATTTGAATTAATTAATTTGGAAAGTGATAAAATTGGAATAATTGATTATGCTCATAGTCCAGATTCTCTTAAAAATGTATTGAATACTATTAACGATATAAAAAGTTCAAGTGATTCTTTAATTACTGTAGTTGGATGTGGTGGTGACAGGGATAAAGAAAAAAGACCTTTAATGGGGAAAATAGCATGTTCTTTAAGTGATAAAGTTATTTTCACATCAGATAATCCGAGATTTGAGGATCCAGCTTCCATTGTAGATCAAATGAAAAATGGAGTAGAAAATAAAGATAAGCACAAATTTATTTTGGAATTAAACAGAAAGAAAGCTATTCAAGATGCATGTGAACTAGCTGATAATAGCGATGTCATATTAATAGCAGGAAAAGGACACGAAAAATATCAAATTAAAGGAGATGAAAAAATTGAATTTAACGATAAAGAAATTTTAATAGAATCACTAAAAAACAATAAATAAAATGTTTTATTTTTTATTTGAATATTTAGAAAATCAATTTCAGTTAACTGGGGCAAGTTTGTTTCAGTATATATCCTTTAGATCATCTTTGGCATTTATTTTTTCATTATTTTTTTCTATTATTTTTGGAAAGAAAATAATTATTTTTTTAAAAAAGAAACAGATTGGTGAGACAATTAGAGATTTAGGTTTAATTGGTCAAAATGAGAAAAAAGGTACCCCAACTATGGGTGGACTCATAATTATTTTTTCAACTGTAATTCCTGTTTTACTTTTTTCAAACTTCACTAATATTTATATAATCATTCTTCTTTTCACAACAGTATGGCTTGGTATGATTGGTTTTTTGGACGATTATATTAAAATATTTAGAAAAAATAAAAGAGGGCTTAAAGGAAAATTTAAAATCATAGGTCAAGTCAGTCTTGGTTTAATAGTGGGTTTAACTTTGTTTTTTCATCCAGAAGTGACATTAAAAAATCAGAATAATATAGATTCAAATAATATTTCACAAATTATAAGTAGTGATGAATATAAGTCAACAAAAACTACAGTACCCTTTTTAAAAGACAATGAATTTGATTATTCGTTTTTCAGTTCTTTAACTCCAAACGAAAGTAAAAGTGTTAGCGTTGTTGTTTTTGTATTGTTTGTTATTTTAATAATTACGTCAGTCTCTAATGGTGCTAATTTAACAGATGGAATCGATGGATTAGCAGCAGGTTCTTCGGTAATTATTACTATAACTTTAGGTGTTTTTGCATGGGTTTCTGGAAATATAATATTTTCAGAATATTTAAATATAATGTATATCCCAAGAGTTGGTGAGGTAGTTATTTTTATTTCATCTTTTATTGGAGCTCTTATTGGGTTTTTATGGTATAATACTTTTCCAGCTCAAGTTTTTATGGGTGATACTGGAAGTCTTACAATAGGTGGTATTATTGCTGTTATCGCAATAATTGTAAGAAAAGAATTATTGCTCCCACTAATTTGTGGAGTTTTTCTAATTGAAACTTTATCTGTAATAATTCAGGTTACTTTTTTTAAATATACAAAGAGAAAAAAAGGGATAGGGCAAAGAATTTTTCTTATGTCACCTATTCATCATCATTATCAAAAATCAGGCTTACACGAGAGTAAAATTGTTGTGAGATTTTGGATAATAGGAATTTTATTAGCAATACTTTCATTAATAACCTTAAAAATCAGATAATAATGAAAAATAGTATTGTTGTTATTGGAGGTGGAGAAAGTGGAGTTGGAGCTGCATATTTAGCAAGTAAAAAAGGTTACAATGTTTTTCTATCAGATTTTAATACTATAGAAAAAAAATATAAAAAAATATTAGAGGATAATCAAATTAATTATGAAGAAGGAGGACATACTCTAAATAAGTTTTTTAATGCTAAGGAAGTTATCAAAAGCCCTGGTGTTTCTAATAATTCCGACATAATTGTTAAAATAAAATCTAAAAATATCCCTGTAATTTCAGAAATTGAATTTGCCTTTAGATTTACAAATTCAATTCTAATTGGAGTTACTGGGTCTAATGGTAAGACAACTACATGCTCTTTAATACATCATATTCTTAAAAGTTCTGGAAAAAGTGTTGGATTAGCTGGAAATATTGGTAATAGTTTTTCTTTCTTAACAGCTGAAAACAAGTTTGAATACGTAGTGTTAGAGCTTAGTAGTTTTCAACTAGATGATGTAATTGATTTTAATCCTTTTATTTCAATAATCACCAACTTAACACCTGATCATTTGGAGAGATATGACTCAAATTTTCAGAACTATGTTAATTCAAAATTTAAAATAATTTCCAACCATTCATCATCGGATTATTTTATTTACAATAATGATGATGATAAAATCAAGTCCGAACTAAGTAATAGAAATATTAATTCTAAAAAAATTCCATTCTCATTTACAAATAGCAGTCAAGATAATCTTACTTATGTTGAAAATGATAATATTAATTCTAATATAAAAAATACCAATTTTATGATACCAATTGAAAATTTATCTATTAAAGGAAAACATAATGTTCAAAATAGTATGGCTGCCGCAACTGTGGCAAAAATTCTAAATATTAGCGATCAAAATATAAGAGAATCCTTGGGAAATTTTCAATCTATAAACCATAGACTCGAACATGTATTGACTATTCAAAAAGTAAAATATATAAATGATTCAAAAGCTACTAATGTTAACGCTGTTTATTACGCGTTAGACTCGATGAAATCCTCTACTGTTTGGATTGTGGGAGGAGTTGATAAAGGAAATAATTATGAGGACTTAATTCCTTTAGTAAGGGAAAAGGTTAAGGCAATTATCTGTATAGGAATTGATAACTCAAAAATTATTGAATCATTCTCACCATTTGTAGATTTAATTATAGAAAATGGTAATATGATTGAAGCTGTAAAAAACGCATATAAAATTGCTGAATCAAAAGATAGTGTTTTATTGTCACCAGCTTGTTCAAGTTTTGATTTATTCAAAAATTATGAAGATAGAGGTAATCAATTTAAGGAAGCTGTTAGAAAATTATAATGAATTTATTTTTAGAAAAAATTAGAGGTGATAAAATAATTTGGTCAATAGTTATATTTTTGGCAGTTTTTTCTTTTTTACCCGTTTACAGTGCGAGTTCTAATTTTGGAAATAGCTTTGTTGTATCAAATGTTTTAAAACATTTTGCAATTATAATAGTAGGTATTTTAATAATGTACGGTACTCATTTGATTCCGTATAAATATTTTAAAGGATTGTCAAAGCTAGCATTACCGTTCATTATAACTGTTTTACTTTTCACTTCTTTACAAGGCAGTGTAATTGACGGAGCTAATGCAAGTAGATGGATTAAATTACCGATTATTGGGTTGTCTTTTCAGCCATCATCAATGGCTACAGTGGTTTTAATGGTGTATGTGTCATTTTATTTGTCTAAAAATTATAACAAAAATATAAGCTTTTTTAAAACCATAATCCCTTTATGGATTCCAATTATATTAGTCGTGTTTTTAATTTTACCTTCAAATTTTTCAACTGCTGCTATGATATTTCTGTTGATAATTACATTAATTTTCATTGGAGGATATCCTTTCAAATATTTATTAGGTATAGGCTTTTCTGGAATAATACTTTTTTCACTCTTCTTTTTAACAATTAAAAATTATCCTGATCTAATGCCTAACAGAATAGATACTTGGGTAAGTAGAATTGAAAACTTTTCATCATCTGAAGATTCAGAAAATAATTATCAAATCTTAAGAGCTAAATCTGCAATAGCTTCTGGAATGATGTTTGGAGTTGGAGCCGGAAAAAGTTCAATGAAAAATATTCTTCCCCAAAGTACCTCTGATTTTATTTATGCAATAATCACTGAAGAATATGGGACAATCGGAGCAATTATCGTATTGTTTCTTTATCTTTTGCTATTATTTAGAATAATAATAGTATCGTATAAGTCTAATACTGTTTTTGGACAATTATTAGCATTAGGAGCAGGGTTACCTATAATTTTTCAAGCATTTATTAATATGGGAGTTGCTGTTCAGCTTTTCCCAGTAACTGGTCAGCCTTTACCCTTAATTAGTACAGGTGGAACATCTATATGGATGACTTTCTTAGCACTTGGAATAGTTTTAAGTGTAAGTTCTAAAGAATCAATTGAGACTATAAACACAGATAACCCTTTAAACATATTAAGTGAAACAGAGTAGATTTTTGATTTCAGGTGGAGGTACTGGTGGGCATATTTACCCAGCTATTGCAATTGCTGACGAATTATCTACAAGGATTGAAAATAATAAAATATTATTTGTTGGCTCATCCAATAGAATGGAAATGCAAAAAGTTCCAGATCATGGATATGATATTATAGGATTATGGATTAGTGGAATTAAAAGAAAATTACATTTTTCAAATTTGTTAATTCCGTTAAAAGTTTTTCAAGTGTAATAAAATCTTATTTTATAATTAAAAAATTTAAGCCTGATTTTGTAATAGGAACAGGGGGTTTTGCAAGTGGACCTATTTTATATGTTGCATCAAAGTTAAAGATACCAACCTTGATTCAAGAACAAAATTCATATCCAGGAGTTACAAATAGAATCCTTTCTAAGTCAGTTAATCATATTTGCGTTTCTTATTCAAAAATGGAAAAGTATTTTCCAAAATCTAAATTATTATTAACAGGAAATCCCGTAAGAAAAGAAATATGTATATCAAAAATAACAAAGGAATTATCATATAGATTTTTTTAATCTAAATCATAATAAAAGAACCTTATTAATTTTAGGAGGGAGTTTAGGTGCTCTAAAAATCAATGAATTTATTGAATTGAATTTAAGTTATTTTAAAAAATTAGATCTTCAAATACTATGGCAATGTGGAAATAATTATATTAATAAATATAAATCTCTTGAGTCTGATATAATAAAAGTTAAGCCATTTATTAAAAAAATGAACTATGCTTATAAAGCAGCTGATTTTATTATATCAAGAGCTGGTGCAAGTGTAATTTCTGAATTATGTATTGTTGGTAAGCCAGTAATTTTTATTCCATCTCCTAACGTGTCGGAGGATCACCAAACTAAAAATGCAATGTCTCTTGTAAGTTTAAATTCTGCAGAAATTGTTAAAGAAAAAGATTTGAATATTAAGTTTAATCGAGTTTTTGATAAAATATTTTCAAGCGAAGAATATTCTTTAAAGTTATCGAATTCAATTAAAAAAAATGAAAGACCTAGAGCCACATATGATATTGTTAACCATATTATAAATTTTTTAAAATGATAAAAGATTATAATAGAATTTATTTTTTAGGAATAGGAGGTATTGGTATGTCATCGTTGGCTTTTTATTTTATTAACGCGAATAAATTTGTCGCAGGGTATGATAAAGTAAATTCTTTGATAACTAAATCACTTTCTCAAAAGGGGGCTGAAATTCACTACGTAGATAATACTTTAAGTATTCCATCTGAGTTTTTAAACACATCAGATACTTTAGTGGTCTATACTCCTGCTATTTCTCAATATAATAAAGAGTTTAAATATTTTAAAGACAAAGGATATAAGATTTTAAAAAGATCAGAATTACTTGGGCTTATCTCCAAAGACAAGTTTTGTATTGCAATCGGAGGGACCCATGGTAAAACAACAACTTCATCAATTTTGTCACATATTCTTTTCGATAATAACTTAAGCTTTACTTCTTTTGTTGGTGGAATTTCTGAAAATTATAATTCAAATTTAATACAAAATGGGAATGATGTTATTTTAGTTGAAGCTGATGAATTTGACAGATCATTTCACACCTTATTTCCAAATATAGCTTGTGTAACATCTGTTGATCCTGATCATTTAGATATTTACAATTCTAAAGAAGAATTAAAAAAATCATTTTTTCAATTTATTAATAATATTAAATCTGAAGGGATATTATTTTCAAATGAAAAAACATTATTAGGAGGAGTTTCTTATGGATTTAGTTCCAATTGTGAATATTTTATTTCAAATTATTCTGCTACAAACTATTCTTCTTTTTTCGATATAAATCATAATGGTAGTATAATAGCTTCTATAAAGTTTAATATGCCTGGAAAACATAATGCTTTAAATGCGCTAGTAGCATTCGCTATAGGAAGAGAACTGAATATTGATGATAACTCCATTACAAATTCTTTGTCTACATTTTTAGGAGTGAAAAGAAGATTTAGTTATGCTTTAAAGTCACCTAAAATAATTATTGATGATTATGCTCATCATCCAAGTGAGATTAAAGTCGTTTACGATACCGTAAAAGACCTTTATCCAGATAAGTCAAATACTGCTATTTTTCAACCACATTTATATACAAGAACAAGAGATTTTATGTCTGAATTTGCAGAAATATTATCAAAATTTGATAATATCATTTTAACTGAAATATATCCTGCAAGAGAAAAACCTATAACAGGCATTAGCTCTTCTAAATTATTAGAATTAATAAATAATAAAAATAAATCAGTATTAAAAAAATCTGATTTATCACATTATTTAAAAGAATCTGAATCTGAAGTTTTTGTAATAATGGGCGCAGGTGATATTGCAGATGAAGTTGAATTAATTAAAAACAATATACTTAATTGATATGAATTTAAATGTTCTTAAAATATCTTTTTTAATATTGATAGTCAGTTTGTTGACTTTATTTAGTTTTAATAAAAATCAGAGTAGGAGTATTGAATTTAATGATTTGAGTTATGTTGATTCAGTCTTTAAATTTATTTCAAAAGATTCGGTTAATAAATTGTTAACACAAAGTAAATTATTTTCAAATGAAATTTTGAAAAGTAATTTAAATTTGAAGGATATTGAACATACAATTTTATTAAATAAATATGTGCGTTCAGTTGAAGTGTCACTAAGTGTTGAAGGAAAATTAGGAGTAAATATTAAAGAAAAAAATCCGGTGTTTAGAGTGTTAAGAGATAAATATTATATTGACGCTGATGGAAAAAAAATGCCATTATCAAAAAATTTCTCAGAAGAAACCCCAATTATTTTAAGTAGAGTAGATTCAATTGATTTAAAAATGTTAGGAGATTTAGGTAAATACATTAAAAATGATGAATTTTTATCAAAACATATTGCCGGATTAACTAAAGCAAAAAATAAATTAATATTTAATATTGATGGTTTTCAATATAATTTGAATTTAAATAGTGATGAAAATTATATATTAAAATTTAAAAATTATAAAGCATTTTTTAATACTGTTTATTCCTCAGGTTTATTAGATAGTTTGAGATCTGTTAATCTTGATTTTAAAAATCAAGTTATAATACAAAGAAAATAAATATGGACAGAAAAAATTTATTTGTTGGATTAGATATAGGTACTACTAAAATAGTTGCTTTAATTGGCTCTTTAAATGAGTATGATAAATTAAAAATTATTGGAATAGGTAAATCTAAAAGTTTAGGCGTTCATCGTGGAGTAGTAAATAATATCACTCAAACTATCCAGTCAATTCAATCAGCAGTTAGTGAAGCGGAACTAAATTCTTCTGAAAAAATTGATAAAGTTATTGTTGGTATTGCAGGTCAACACATAAGAAGTCTACAACATAGTGATTATATAACAAGGATTAATTCTGATACGGTTATTGATAATGAAGATTTAGATAAGCTAATAAATCAAGTTTATAAATTAGTTATGCTCCCAGGTGAAGAAATAATTCATGTATTGCCTCAAGATTACAAGGTAGATGGTCAGGCTGAAATTAAAGAACCTATTGGAATGTTCGGAGGAAGATTAGAGGCAAATTTTCATGTGGTCGTTGGTCAAGTTTCCTCTATTAAAAATATTGCAAGATGTATTAAGAGTGCTGGGATTGATTTTGAAGGAATTACTTTAGAACCTATAGCCTCCTCTGATGCTGTTCTGAGTCAAGAAGAAAAAGAGGCAGGTGTTGCTTTAATTGATATTGGAGGTGGCACAACTGATTTAGCTATTTTTAAAGATGGAATTATTCGTCACACCTCTGTAATACCTTTTGGAGGAAATATTATAACTGAAGATATAAAAGAGGGATGTTCTATTATAGAAAAACAAGCTGAACTATTAAAGATCAAGTTTGGTTCTGCTTGGCCAGGTGAGAATAAAGAGAACGAAATTGTTTCAATTCCAGGTTTAAGAGGAAGAGATCCAAAAGAAATTACACTTAAAAATTTATCAAAAATTATTCATGCTAGAGTTGTTGAAATTATTGAACAGGTTTATATTGAAATTAAAAATTATGGACACGAAGAACAAAAAAAGAAATTAATTGCAGGAATTGTTTTAACAGGTGGAGGAAGTCAATTAAAACATCTAAAACAACTTGTTGAATACATAACAGGTATGGATACTAGGTTAGGTCACCCGAGTGAACATTTGGCTGGAAATAATTCAATAGATATTTCAAGTCCTATGTATGCAACCGCAGTTGGATTGGTTATGAATTCAACAAAAATTAGCAAAAAAAATAATAAAAAAGAAGACGATATAGAAAATCATGAACTTGAAGAAATTGATGATACAAATCAAGGTGAAAGATTAACAATTTTTGAACAGTTTACCGAAAAAATAAAAACATTTTTAGATAACGCCGAATAAATTAAAGATTATGCAATTAAACCCAGAAATAAATAATTTACCATTTGATTTACCAAAAAATCAAAGTAATGTAATAAAAGTCATCGGAGTTGGTGGAGGTGGAAGTAATGCTATAAATTATATGCACTCCAAGGGGATTAAGGGAGTTGATTTTGTTGTTTGTAATACTGATTCCCAAGCTTTAGAAAACAGTAGGGTTGAAAATAAAATTCAGCTTGGTATTTCGTTAACCGAGGGTTTAGGAGCTGGAGCTAATCCTGAAATTGGAGAAAAGGCAGCTGTTGAAAGTTTTGAGGACTTAAAGAAAATGCTTGAAACCAATACTAAAATGGTTTTTATTACTGCAGGAATGGGTGGTGGAACAGGTACTGGTGCGGCGCCAGTCATCTCTAAACTAGCTAAGGAGATGGGTATTTTAACTGTAGGAATAGTAACTATGCCGTTCCAATTTGAAGGCAAAATTAGAGAACAACAGGCTAAAACTGGAATCGAAAAATTAAGAAAGGAAGTTGATGCTTTAATTGTAATTAATAATAATAATTTAAGGGATATTTATGGAAATTTAGGTTTTAAAGAAGGATTTGCAAAAGCAGATGAAGTATTAGCAACTGCTTCCAGAGGAATAGCAGAAGTTATTACGCATCATTATACTCAAAATATTGATTTAAAAGATGCTAAAACTGTATTATCTAATAGTGGAAATGCTATTATGGGTTCTTCTACGGCTGCTGGAAGTAAAAGGTCGATTGAAGCTATTTCTTCTGCTCTTGATTCACCTTTATTAAATGATAATAGAATTACCGGAGCTAAAAATGTGTTATTACTAATTGTTTCAGGAAAAGAAGAAATAACTATTGATGAAATTGGTCTTATAAACGATTACATCCAAGAAAAAGCTGGGTATGGAGCAAATATTATAATGGGTGTAGGAGAAGACTTGAGTTTAGAAAATTCAATTTCTGTAACTGTAATAGCAACAGGTTTTGATCCAAATCAACAAGATGAAATTATTCATTCAGACCCAAAAAAAATAATTCATAATCTTGATGAAAATAGCGGATATGTTCATAATCTCAGCTCCGATATTCTTACAGACAAAAAGGATTCTTTACAATTTGATTTTGCCTCTAATTCTATTGATTTTAAAAACACTAATTCTGAAATTGAAAATTCAGAAAACTCTGAGTTAATAAATGACATTCATGTAGATTATGAAGAGTTGAATTTAACAATTGGTGAAGATGAAATTGAAATTAATGATATTCCTGTTAATGTAAATAAAATTGAAGTTATTAAGCCAGAGGAGGTTGAACCTATTGATCAAGTTTCTTTTGACTTTGATATGCCATTAAAAAAACAAATAATTGAATCAGGCAAGATTGTTCACGAGTTAATTGAAGATGTAAATGAAATAGAAGTTATTAATCCGATTCATATCATCCCTGTAACTGAAGTTAATGGAATAAATGCTAATAAATCTGGTATTGACGATTATGAAATTGAAAGTAAATTGACTGAACCTTCATTGTCTGAAATAAATATTGATAATAAAGAAATTGTTTTAAATCCTTTAAATAGCTCCATAGCTGATGGATTGTCTAAACGAACCGAAGAAAGAAAAATAAAACTGAAGGAATATAATTACAATTTTGCAAAAGCTAATAATATTAGATCTATGGAAAACGAACCTGCTTTTAAAAGAGCTGGTGTTAGTTTAGGTAATGTAGATCAATTTAAATCTTCCAGAACAGTTGTCAGTGAAGATTCTAATGGAGAAATTAACTTAAGAACTAACAATTCGTTTTTACATGATAACGTAGATTAAAACAAAAAATATATGAAATTGATAGACAAAATATCTAATTCAATTATTTCAGCAATGAAAGAAAAGAATGCGAGTGAATTAGAATCTTTAAGAGCAATTAAGTCAGCACTTTTATTAGCACAAACCCAAAAAGGTTCAGAAGGAAATGTTGGTCAATCTGAAGAAGTTAAAATTCTTCAAAAACTGGTTAAACAAAGAAAAGAAAGTGCAGAGATATACAATAAACAAAACAGGCTAGAACTTGCAGATGTTGAAATTAGACAGTCCAAGATAATTGAAAGATTTTTACCAGCTCAAATTAGTGTAGAAGACTTAGAAAAAATAATTATTGAAATTATAAATCAGACTGGAGCAGAGGGAATGAAAGATATGGGTAAAGTAATGGGAATTGCATCAACTAAGCTATCGGGAAAAGCTGATGGAAAAACTATATCTAATATTGTTCGCTCAAAACTAATGTAATAAATCGGCCCAGTAGTTCAACTGGATAGAATATCAGATTTCGGCTCTGACGGTTGGAGGTTCGAATCCTCTCTGGGTCACTAATAATTTATTTTTTTATGAGGTTTTATTTATATCTATTTTTTATTTTAAACATAACAAGCTTAAGTTGTCAAGACATTATAGAATCTTATGATATAACATTAAATATCAAAAACATTAAGTCTAAGGGTAGTTTATTTATTGCAATATGGACAGATTCTAATGCATTTAATTCTAACAAATCAGATAGTTCAGAATCAAAAAATGGATTTAAATATGGATTTAAAGAAAATGTTAACCAAAAATATTTTAATAAAACAATTAAATTACCAAAAGGAAAATATCTAGTTTCAATTTATTTAGATAAAAATTTTAACAATAAAATGGATTACAATTTTTTAGGAATTCCAAAAGAGCAATATGGTTTTTCAACAAACAAAATAATAAGGTTCAGAAAGCCAAGTTTTGATGAGGCATCATTTGTCTTTCAAAATGATTTAATTTTAGATATTTCTCTGCAATAATTATAGTTTAACTATTTTTGTAATTTTTAAATTTTTGTTAGGTTCCACAATTATATTTAATATTTCAAAAGACATTTTAATTGAATTTAAAATTTCTTTTGTTTTTACTGTTATTAGTAATTCATCATTTGCTGGAACTTCTATTACTGAACCATAGCTATGAAAAGTATAATCACCTGTATATTTCAGTTTTAATGGTACTACGCTGTGATTTTTAAGTTTAATAGTTACTATCTTTTTATAATATCCATTTGATGTAATAGTTAGATTTTTGTCAATTACAGGCAAAAGGTTTTCTTTTTTTCCGATTAACATATCCCTGTGCCATACGAAAGTTTTTTGCGAAAAAAGAGCGTCTCTAATACTTTTTTTTGTAATATTTTTTGATATAATAAATGTTATTGGTCTATGATGGTTTTTTTCTTTATCAAAAGTCCAATCTATTAAACCATGGATATCGCTTGTGCCCATAATGGTTAAATTGTTTTCAAGAGCAAGAGCTAGGGCTTCTTCTGAGTAGGTATGTTCATTTACTACTTCAATTCCGTGAAACAATTTCTTTTTTAATAATCTTTCATGTAGCTTATCAAAACGTGCTATTGCATCGTCTCTATTTTCCACCCAATTAGGATGGTTCCAAAACACAAAGGCTCCTTGTTTGTTTGCTTCAATTATGGCTTTTTCTCCATCCGGATTAATAATTAAATTAGCATCCTTAATAAAAACAGCATTAAAATGCCCTGGGGGCATAGGTTTTGTGATTTCTGTACCATTTATCACCATTAAAGCTTCTTCCTGTTTTAGCATCGAACTTGAAATTTCAAATGACCTATTTCTATCCGTTATATTCATGTCATTTTTATAAGACAAATATTCTAAATGCTCAGTAAGAGAGATTAAATCAAGACCATCTCTTCTAGCTTCTTTAATTCTTATACTTGGCCAAACTTCTCCATCAGAGAATACAGAATGAATGTGTAAATCTGAAGAAATTAAGAACACCCCTTTGGGGCTTTTAAAAAATTCTTTTCTATTTTGTGCGTTAATATTTAATACTATTAGTATTAGTAATAAAGTTGTTACAGTTTTTCTCATAATATTAAATTGATTTAAGTATTTTTTTTCTTTGATATTTTTTAAATTGTTTTTGTCTGAATATGTAGACTGCAACGTCGATATTATACCAGCTTTATATTGACTAAATAAGTTTGAATTATTAACTAGAATGATAATAGTTAAAAAAAAAATGATTTTATACTATTTATGTTCATTTAATTTATATTTACTGTTATATTAAATTTACAATTTAAATCAATATTAAATGAAAAACATAAAATATCTTTTGTTGACTCTAGTTATTATTTACTCCTACTCATGCGCTTCTTTGTCTCTGTTTTCACCTGAAACACATAATCATTATACTAATAGTAATGATAGTTCAAATAAAAATGAGCCAGTAGTAAATAAAGCAAATACTATAAATTTATTTAATGGTGCTGATTTAAGTGGTTGGATTATTTATGGAACTGAAAAGTGGTACGTTGAGGACGGTTTGTTGATATGTGAAAGTGGACCAAATGCTGAATACGGTTATCTAGGTACTGATGATTATTACAAGGATTTTGTTTTGAACCTTGAGTTTATGCAAGAGGCTAATGGAAATAGTGGTGTTTTTTTTAGATCAACTATTGAAGGCACTAAAGTTAGTGGTTGGCAAGTTGAGGTAGCTCCACCAGGATCATTCACAGGAGGAATATACGAGTCATACGGCAGAGGTTGGCTTGTAAAGCCTAGTTTTGGTAAAGATTCATCTTTGATTATGGGCGATTGGAATAAGCTTACTGTAAAAGTTCAAGATCAAACAGTTACTACTTGGTTAAATGGTAAAAAAATGATTTCTTATACTGATAAAAAAATTGGTGAAGCTAATGGTAGAATTGCTTTACAAATTCATGATGGCGGTGGAATTAAGGTTAAGTGGAGAAACATTAAACTTCACAAATTAGACAGTCAGAAATAGATATTAACTTTTAAAAATTTTTCCAGAAGAATGGTCTCTAGATGCGCCAGTAACATTTTTTAAACAATTTATTTTATTCTCAAATCGCAGTAATCCCATATAAGCAAAAATTAAAGCTTCTTTATTATTAATGATTTGTTTTTCTGGTATAATTACTTCGCATCTTAACTTGCTTTTTAATTTCTTAATTATAGTTTTATTGTATGTTCCTCCTCCTGTGACCAATATTTTTTCGTTTTCTATATTTCCTTTAATTGAATTTTTAATTTGTTCTGTTATATGTTCGACAAATGTTTTTAATACATTATGATTGTTAATTGAATATGAATCTATTATTGGTAATATGTTTGCGTTTACATATTCTATTCCTAATGATTTTGGTCCCTTAAGTTTATAATAGTCTAAGGAATTCAATTTTTTCAATAAATTAACATTCACACTTCCTTTCTCAGAAAGTTTTCCGTTTTCATCAAAAGGTTTACCTAGTTTTTTTGAATAATAATTTAGAACTGTATTGACAGGACAAATATCAAAAGCCTTAATTGATATATTTTTTTTTATTGAAATATTACTAAAACCCCCAAGGTTTAAGCAATACTTAAATTCTTTAAAGAGGTTTAAATCTCCAATAGGTACTAAGGGGGCACCTTGCCCTCCAAGTTCTACATCTTGAGTTCTGAAGTCACATATTAAACTAGAGTTTATATTTTTAAATATTATTTCACCATTTCCAATTTGTTTGGTTATACCTTTTTCTGGCTTATGAAAAACTGTGTGACCGTGAGAAGAAACTAAATCGACTTTTGGATTTCCTATTTCAGCTATAAATTTATTAATGTAATTGCCAATTAGTTTTCCAAATTCATGATCTAAAATATTAAGATCCTTTTCGTCTAAATTAATAGCATTTGAAAGTTTATTTATCCAATTAGATGAATAATTGAAAGTTTCACTATTTAAGATTTTAAACTTAGAATAATTATCGCTATCAAATGATACTAAACATAAGTCAAGCCCATCAAGTGAGGTTCCACTCATAACACCAATAACGTTAATGGGTTTTGAATACATATTTTAAAATATGTATTAAATTAATTAAAAACTTTGTAATTAAATTAATTAATTAGAGAGGATAGATCAGAAATTGTTTCAGCGGGATTTTTAGATTTAAACACAAAACTTCCAGCAACTAGGGCGTTAGCACCACAATCAATCAGTTTTTTTGCGTTTTCTGAATTAACACCACCGTCTATTTCAATGATTGCTTTAGAATTTTGTTCTTCGATCAATGATTTAAGTTCCTCAACCTTAGCATATGTTCCTTCTATAAATGACTGGCCACCAAATCCAGGATTAACACTCATTATACACACTAAATCAAGTTCCTTAATAATCGATTTTAATGATGAGATTGGAGTGTGAGGGTTTATAGCTACACCAGCCTTCATTTTTAAATCTTTGACTCTCTGAACAGTTCTGTGTAAATGAGTACAAGCTTCGTAATGAACAGTTAGGATATCTGCACCAAGTTCAGCAAAGCTTTCTAAATAATTATCAGGGTTAACAATCATTAAATGAACATCTAAAGTTTTTTTTGCATTTTTTTTTAAAACTTTCATTATTGGAGTTCCAAAAGAAATATTTGGCACAAAAACTCCATCCATCACATCAATATGAAACCAGTTAGCTTCACTTTTGTTTACCATTTGAATTTCACTATAGAGATTTCCAAAATCACAAGCAAGCATTGATGGAGCAATTATATTCATTATTAACCTAAATAAGTTTTTAATATCCTACTTCTTGAAGTATGTTTAAGTCTTCTGATAGCCTTTTCTTTAATCTGTCTTACTCTTTCTCTAGTAAGATCAAATGTTTCTCCAATTTCTTCTAAAGTCATAGCGTGTTTCTCACCTAAGCCAAAATATAATCTAACTACGTCAGCTTCTCTTGGAGTAAGAGTTTCAAGAGCCCTCTCAATTTCAGTTCTTAGGGATTCATGTAATAAATTTCTGTCAGGATTTGGTGATTCACCACTACGAAGAACGTCATAAAGATTTGAATCTTCTCCTTCAACTAATGGCGCATCCATAGACACGTGTCTTCCAGAGTTTTTCATAGATTCTTTAACGTCAGAAATTGTCATATCTAACTCTTTAGCAATTTCTTCTGCTGATGGAACTCTTTCATTAGCCTGTTCCAAAAAAGCATACATTTTATTAATTTTATTAATAGAACCAATTTTATTTAAAGGAAGTCTAACTATCCTTGATTGTTCTGCTAAAGCTTGTAATATTGATTGTCTAATCCACCAAACTGCATATGAGATAAATTTAAATCCTCTTGTTTCATCAAATCTTTTAGCAGCCTTTATTAAACCTAAATTTCCTTCATTTATAAGATCGGGAAGAGTCAGTCCCTGATTTTGATATTGCTTTGCAACAGAAACAACAAATCTTAAATTTGCTTTTGTAAGTTTATCTAATGCATTTGTATCTCCTGCTCTAATTTTTTGAGCTAATTCAACCTCTTCTTCAGCGGTAATTAAGTCGACCTTCCCAATTTCTTGTAAGTATTTATCTAAGGATGCAGTTTCTCTATTTGTTACCTGTTTGGTTATTTTTAATTGTCTCATTGTGATGTATTAGACTTATTATACGTTAAAATATATAAAAAGGTTACAATAATTATAAATTCAATTATCTATTTCCTCTGTTATTATTTCTATTATCTCTCCCTCTGTTGTCTGATCGAGGAGCCCTTGGTGGTCTTTCAACATAACCTTCAGGCTTATCCAATAAAGCTTTTCTTGAAACTTTTTCTTTTCTCGTTCTTGGATCTGTTCCAAAGTACTTAACTTCTAATTCATCTCCAAGTTTAAGAACGTCACTAACATTATCTGTTCTTTCCCAAGCAATTTCACTTACGTGTAATAAAACTTCATTTCCTGGAGCATCAAGATATTCAACTACAGCTCCAAAATCTAACATTTTTATTACTTTAACTTTATAATTATCACCTTTTACCGGTTTAAATAAAAGCGAATCTATTTTAGCTAGAACAGAATCAATTCCTTCTTGGTCAGTTCCAAGTATTTCTACAATTCCTTCTTCAGTTACAGGATCTTCATTTATAACGATTGTACAACCAGTTGTTTTTTGTAACTCTTGAATTACTTTACCACCTGGTCCTATAAATGGTCCTATAAATTCATTAGGAATTCTACTAGTAACCATTTTTGGAGAATGTGCTTTAACATCCGCATTTGGTCTTTCTATAGTTTCAGTTATTTTATTTAAGATATGAAGTCTTCCATCTCTTGCTTGTTTTAGTGCATTAACTAAGATTTCATATGATAATCCTTTAATCTTAATATCCATTTGGCAAGCAGTTATTCCTTCAGAAGTTCCAGTAACTTTAAAGTCCATATCTCCTAAATGGTCTTCATCACCTAAAATATCACTTAAAACTGCATACCTATCTCCATCAGAAATTAGTCCCATTGCAATTCCGGAAACAGGTCTAGTTATTTGAACTCCTGCATCCATAAGCGCCATAGTTCCTGAACAAACTGTTGCCATTGAAGAGGAACCGTTAGATTCAAGCACTTCACTTACCACTCTAACAGTGTAAGGACAATCATCAGGAATCATTCCTTTTAAACCTCGCTGAGCTAAGTTACCATGTCCAACTTCCCTTCTTGATGTTCCTCTAAGAGGTCTTGCCTCACCAGTACAAAATGGTGGAAAGTTATAATGCAAATAAAAATTTTCTTCACCTTCATAAGAAGGCATGTCAATTTTGTTAGCATCTCTTGATGTTCCAAGAGTAACTGTAGCTAGAGCTTGAGTTTCTCCTCTGGTAAAAACAGCAGATCCATGAGTAGAAGGTAGGTAGTCTACCTCACACCATATATCTCTTATTTCATCAGTTTTTCTTCCATCAAGTCTTACTCCTTCACTTAACGTGAGCTCACGAATAGCTTCTTTTTGAGACTTGTTGAAGTATTCTCCAATTAGTTTTCCGTGCTCTTCAATCTCCTCTTCACTAAAAGACGATTTGATTTCCTCTTTTAAATTTGAAAAAGCTAAACTACGTTCAGCTTTAGAAGTTCCTTTTTTAGCTATAGCATAACATTTATCATATGAAGCATCGTGAATAACTTTTGCTAATTCCTCGTTTTTACTACTAGTTTCATATTCTCTTACTTGCTTTCTCCCAACTGCATCTGCTAATCTCTCTTGTGCCTTAATTTGAATTTTTATTGATTCATGTGCGAATTTGATTGCTTCCGCCATTTCTTCTTCGCTACACTCATCCATTTCTCCTTCAACCATCATTACTGAATCAGCTGAAGCACCAACCATCATTTCAATATCAGCATTATCTAATTGAGCTCTGCTAGGGTTAATAACAAATTTACCATCAATTCTCGCTACACGAGCTTCTGATATTGCGCATTCAAAAGGGAAATCACTTAATTGGATAGCAGCAGATGCCGCAAGTCCTGCAAGAGCATCAGGCATTACATCTTCATCATGAGACATTAATTGTATCATAACCTGAACCTCAGAATGATAATCTTTTGGAAATAGAGGGCGTAAAACCCTGTCTACTAACCTCATAGTTAACACTTCGCCATCACTTGGTCTAGCTTCTCTTTTAAAAAAACCACCAGGATATCTTCCTGCAGCAGCAAATTTTTCTCTGTAATCTACAGTAAGAGGAAGGAAATTAACATTGCTTGCTTCGTAGTTAGAAACTACAGTACATAAAAGCATTGCTTTTCCCATTTGAACAACTACTGAACCGTGTGCTTGTTTAGCAAGTTTACCGGTTTCCAGAGTTATTACTCTTCCATCTCCTAAATCGATGGATTCATTATAAGTTTTGATTTTCATATTTTTCATTAAATTAATTAAGTTGTGTTGTGTCTTAAGTAGAATACCAATGAAAAACTATGTAAAACTATTTACGTAAGTTTAATTTTTTGATTATTTCACGATATCTATTAATATCTTTTTTCTTTAGATAACTCAATAAACTCTTTCTTTTACCAACCATCATCACTAAAGATCTTTCTGTATTAAAATCTTTTCTGTTGTTTTTAAGATGTTCAGTTAAGTGATTTATTCGTTTTGTGAATAATGCAATTTGACCTTCAGCCGAACCAGTATCAGATTCTGATTTTCCGTGTTCTTTGAAAATTTCTTTTTTGTTTTCTTTTGTTAAATACATGCCAATATTGTTATAAATGATTCTTATGTAGCTAATTAATTTTTAATTAGCGCGGCAAATATAAGATTAAATTTGGTAAATATGTAATTTTAAATTGACCTTAATGGTCTATTAAGGATCAAATCAAAATAAAGATTAATTTTTTTCTTGAGTTCAGTTCTAGAACTTATAAAATCTAAAAACCCATGTTCTAATAAAAATTCAGAAGTTTGGAAACCCTCTGGCAAGTCTTTTCCTGTGGTATCTTTAACAACTCTTGGCCCAGCAAAAGCTATTAACGCTCCAGGCTCAGAAATATTAATATCTCCAAGCATTGCAAAAGATGCTGTTGTACCACCAGTTGTTGGATCTGTACATAGAGATACATATGGCAATTTATTATTAGCTAACTGAGCTAGTTTAGCAGATGTTTTGGCCATTTGCATTAAAGAAATGGCTCCCTCCATCATTCTAGCTCCTCCAGATTTTGAAATTATAATCAAAGGAAGATTCTTTTTAATTGCAGTGTCAATAGCTCTACTAATTTTTTCACCAACAACTGAACCCATAGATCCACCAATAAAATTAAAATCCATACATGCTATTACAACATTTTCACCATATGATTTTCCTACAGCAACTTTTATAGCATCTTTCAGTCCTGTTTTTTTTCTTGCTTCCTTTGCTCTTTCTTTATAAGATTTTTTATCTGTGAATTTTAAAGGATCTTTAGATTTAATATTTTGATCTATTTCTTTAAACTTATCATCAAATAATATATTAAAATATTCTTGGCTACCAATTCTTATGTGAAAACCGTCTTCTGGTGAGACAAAAGAATTATTTTCTAATTCTTCAGTATCAATGATTTTTCCAGTAGGTGTTTTATGCCATAAACCCTCAGGCGTGTCCTTCTTTTCTTTTGTAGAAGTATGTATTCCTTTTGTTTTTCTTTTAAACCAAGCCATATAAAGGATGTTTTTTCAAATATACTAAACCAAATTTAGTTCAAAGTATTTACGTTATTTAGATCTTCAAATGCTTGAGTAAGTCTTGATATAAAACTCTCTTCTGCTTTTCTTAACCAAGCTCTTGGATCATAATATTTTTTATTAGGAATATCAATACCTTCAGAATTTCCTATTTGAGATTTCAAGTAATCATTATTTTTGTTAAAATAATCTCGGATACCACACATAAATGCATATTGCATATCAGTATCTATATTCATTTTGATTGCTCCGTAATCTATTGCTTCTCTAATTTCTTCAACAGATGAGCCAGATCCTCCATGAAATACAAAATTTATACTATTATGATCTAAATTATACTTTTTAGAAACATAATCTTGAGAATTTTTTAAAATTTTTGGGGTAAGTTTTACGTTTCCAGGCTTGTAAACTCCGTGAACATTTCCAAATGCAGCAGCAATCGTAAATTTATCACTTATTTTAGATAATTCTTCATATGCATATGCAACTTCTTCAGGTTGAGTATAAAGTTTTGAGTCATCTACATCAGTGTTATCTACTCCATCTTCTTCACCACCTGTAATTCCTAATTCTATTTCTAAAGTCATACCAATTTTACTCATTCTCTTTAAATATTCTTTACAAATAGAAATATTTTCTTCAATTGGTTCTTCAGAAAGATCTATCATATGAGAACTAAATAGAGATTTACCTGTTTTCTCAAAGTGTTCTTCACTTGCTAAAAGTAATCCGTCAATCCAAGGTAAAAGTTTTTTTGCTGCATGATCTGTATGTAAAATTACCGGAACATTGTACGCTTCTGAAAGTTCGTGAACATGCTTTGCACCAGCTATAGCTCCTTTAATTGCAGCATTTTGATTTTCGTTTGACAGTCCCTTTCCTGCATTAAATATGGCTCCACCGTTTGAAAACTGTATAATTACTGGAGCATTTAATTTTGATGCTGTTTCTAAAACTCCATTAATTGAATTTGATCCTATTACATTTACTGCAGGAAGCGCAAATTTTTTCGCTTTTGCTAGTTTAAAAATTTCTTGAACTTCGTCTCCCGTAGCAACACCACCTTTGATTTTATTATTCATTTTGAGTTTTTATTAGTGCGCTAAAATAAAAAGAATTATTGATCCTAAAAAGGATAATTTAAACCAATGTTGAATACAGCCTTTTGTAAACTAAAATCAGTGAACCATCTATCTTTGGCTTCGAGTATAGGATTATAGGTTTTTAGCCCCATGTCTAGTCTCAAAATAAAATATCCAAGGTTATATCGTAATCCTAATCCACTTCCAATAGCTATTTCATCAAAATCTTTAAAACTATCAAATGTTCTTTTAGAATTATCAGTATCATCAAATACATTCCATATATTTCCAAAATCTCCGAAAACGGCGCCATCTAATTTGCCTAGAATTTTAAATCTATATTCAATGTTCATAGCTATTTTCATATTAGCTTCGTTAAATTCACTTAAAGCTTCACTACTTCCAGGTCCAAGTCTATAAACTTCCCATGCTCTGTTATCATTTGATCCCCCTGCAAAAAAGGATTTTGAAAAAGGAATATTATTTGAGTTTCCAAAAGGGATCGCTATTCCGAAAAATGATCTGAAAGCTATTTTCGAGTTTAATCCAATTGACCAATGTTTAATGTAACCCATCTCAGTTTTGATAAATTGAGAGTAGGCTAGTCCTAATAATTTGTTCTTACCAAATTCATCTTTAGAAACATTTAAAAGATTACTAGCAATATTAGCAATATTTCCTGAGAGCTCTACTTTTAATTTAAATTCCGAAAACTTGTTGTCAAAGATATTTTGTCTTAACTTATTTGAATAAGAAAAACTAGAACCTATAATTAGATTATTAGATGTTAACCTGTTTTTTCTGTCATTTGTGTAATTAACCCTATTGAAATCATCTTTTGATACCGAAAATTCTTCTAAAACAACATCATTGATAAATGAATTAATTCCATCAGGAATAATTAAGTTGTTATTTATATCAAAATAATTTGAGGGAGTATTATAGGCTTTGGCAATATCGTTAATAGATTTAAATGAATTTGAGTATATATTATAGTAATTAATGATGTTTTTATTATTTACAAATTCAATATTTATTAAACTAAAATTGTTTCTTCTAGATTTTTTATCTGTCCATTCATAATTCAAATCAAATTTAAAATTTTGTCTATCTAGACCAATATTTGTTTGATTTGATGTTCCAATATTCAAATATGTAATTGGTTTGTTTTCTGTCTTAATAATTTTTTTCAAGTTAATTGTTGGAAAAAGTCTTGGGAATTTTAGCCTTAAGTCAAATCCGTATTCTGAAATAGTAGTATTTGCTGATTTTCCAACAGTTCCTCTAGTGGTAAATTCTAATTTTTCTCCAGATTTAAAAATGTTTCTATTGATTAATGAAGTTTCAAAAGCTATTCCAATATCCTCAATATTTGAGTGTTTCAGGTCTAAACCAAATCTAAACGAATATTTTTTTTTAGGTACTAAAAATATATTAGCCTCCAATTGTTTATCCGTTTCGTTTACATAACTATAATTAATTGATGGGTATTGAAAATTATCAAAATTATTTAACTGATTTATTGTTTCGGATCTTTTAGAATCATTGTAAAAATCATTTTCCTTTACCAAAATCAAATCTGATAATACCTTAGGGTTATAATCTAAAGTAGAATTAGAGAAAAAATTAATAGAATCGTATTTAAATAATTTTTTAGTTTCATTGATTAACTCTTCTTTTTCTATGAATAAATTAATTTTGTTTACAGTATGTTTTTTATAAATTTTATTTAAACCTTTTTCTTTAATAATAATTTCAACTGGAATATTGAAATTTAAATTTGTTGTATCTAGATTTATTTTAAAAGAAATAGAATTTATTTGAAAATCGTAAATTCCAGAATTTTTAAATAAATTATCAATTCTGTTTCTTTCTAATTCAAACTTCTTAGTATTAAAAATTGTATTTGATTTTAATATTGATTTTTCTATGTTTAAATTATATATAGAATCTAAAATTTCCGATTCAATATTTGTTGAGATACTGTCTAATATATATTGATTACCAGTCTTTACATCGTATATAACTTTACCAAATTTTTTATTATTTTGATCAATAATTACTTTTGAAGATATTTTAGAATTAAAATATCCATTATTTTTATAGTATGATTTTAAATTTTCAATTGAAATTTTTGTTTTTACAGAATCAATAATTTCTAATTTTTCTCCATTCTTTTTTTTCCAATTGTTTAAGTCTTTATAATATTTGTTTAATTGTGAAACTTGTTTTTTAGAAAGTACTGAATTAAGTTTTTTTTCTCTGTAAACTCTCTTGTTAATCCAAGTATTAAATATTGAATCACTATTTTTTTTTGATGATTGATATAGTTTGCCTGCTAAAGGAAATCCAATTAAGTAAGTATTTTTTTTTTGAGCTAAAAGGGGAGACAATGAGTCAGCTGAAATTTGTAAACCATTTACAAAAATCTCATTTGATCTTAGAATTAAATCACCTTGATTTAGATCTTTTGTTATACTACAGCTAAAAATTGAAAGACTGATAGTTACAAATAATGTTATTTTTGTTATAAATTTTTTCACATTACAATTATAATTCAAAAATACATCATTATTAATGCTTAGCAAAAACGAAATTAAGCTGATTAAAAGTTTAAAAAATAAAAAACAACGTCATTTGAATAAAATGTTTGTTGTAGAAGGGAGAAAATCAGTTTCTGAATTTATTAATTCATCATTTGATTTACATAAATTGTTTTCAATCAATATTAATGATTTTAATATGATTGATGTAAATCAAATATCAAAATCTGAACTAGGAAAAATTAGTTTTTTAACTAATCCAGATGATCATTTAGCAATTTTTAAAATGCCAGACGAAAAGCCTTTAAATGAAAATTATTTATTAGTTGGTTTAGAATCAATAAACGACCCCGGTAATCTAGGAACTATTATAAGAACATGTGAGTGGTTTGGAATTAAAGATATAGTATGTTCTTTAGATTCAGTAGATTGTTACAACCCAAAGGTTGTTCAATCCGCAATGGGTTCTTTATCTAGAATTAATATCACATACTTAGATTTGACAAAGTTTTTAAAATCAAAATCGTTAAAAAAATTTGGAACTTTTATTGATGGTGAATCTGTTTTTGAAAATAAAATTAGTGTAGATAAAGGAATTGTAGTTTTTGGAAACGAGGCAAATGGTATTTCTGATGATCTTAGGGTTTTGTTTGATGTTAAGTTAACAATTCCAAGATTCAATAATGAAAGTTATCCTGAAAGTTTAAACCTTTCAAATTCAGTAGGCATTGTTTTATCAGAGTTTTCAAGGAAGTTTAATGAAAAGAAAAGTTTATAAAAATTGCTCTAGCAGACATTTTATCAATGTTGCCTGTATAAATACTAGTTGACGTATTATCTGGAATTAGTTCATTCTTTAAAGAAAAAACTCCTCTGATTGATGGAGAAAATTTAAAATATTGTAAGTAAAAGTCAATTCCAAATCCCAGTTCGTAATAAAATGTATT
>CASIBD010000015.1:0-36235 GCA_949372825.1 uncultured Flavobacteriaceae bacterium
TGTTCACCTTCAAGAGCATCTCTTTTAACTGGAAGATTCGCTACTAGATTTGGATATGAGTTTACTCCAACCACTTCTAGTATGATGAAAGCAGTTAATATTTTTTCAAAAAAAAATGAAGTTGTTGATGGTATTTATCATAACGACAGATCAGAAAATATTATTGACATTGAACAAATGGGAATACCTCAGTCTGAAAGAACTATTGCAGAAATGCTAAAACCTGAGGGTTATCATAACATTCATATTGGAAAATGGCATCTAGGTCATGCAAAAGACTTTTTACCTAGACGTCACGGATTTGATGAAAGTCTTAGAATGGATCAAGGCTCTTTATTTTTACCTGAAGATGATGATGATGTTGTAAATGCAAAAATTGACTTTGATCCAATTGATAAACTTCTTTGGGGTAATCTGCCATATGCAGTTAATTTTAATGAAGGAACAAGAATAAAGCCTGAAGGACATTTGACCGATTATTTAACAAATGAAGCTGTAAAAGCTATTGAAAAAAACAAAAACAGACCGTTCTTTTTATACTTAGCCTATTGGGCAGTTCACAGTCCATTACAAGCTAAAAAAGAAGATTATGAAAAATTATCTTTTATTGAAAATCATGAAGAAAGAGTTTTAGCATCTATGGTTATGACAGTTGACAGAGGAGTTGGTAAAATTAGAGATGTTCTAAAAAAGAATAATATTGACGACAATACAATAATTATTTTCACAAGTGACAATGGGGCACCGGGTTATATTGGATTACCAGATTTAAACAAACCTTATAGAGGTTGGAAATTAACCCATTTTGAAGGTGGGGTTCATATTCCATACATAGTTAGTTACCCAAACAAAATCCCTAAAGGGAAAATATATGATGGAAGAGTTTCAAATTTAGATATATTCTCAACTGTGGCAAGTGTAGCAGGTGTTGACTTGAACAGGAATGATCTCAGAGAGATAAAGTTTGATGGAGTTAATATACTTCCTTATTTAAGTGGAGCAAATGAAGGAGAGCCTGAAAGAATTCTATTTAATAAATCTGGAGATTATTCGTTTTTAATAAAAGATGGATGGAAACTGCAAGTCGATTTAGTTCAAAATAAAAAATGGTTGTATAATTTAAACCAAGATCCGATAGAAAAAATAAACTTAATTGAAATCAAATATTGAAAAACTAAATGAACTTGAATTAATATTGAGTAATAAATTATCTGAACAAGTTAAACCTATATGGCCTAGTTTGCTTGACTGGCCTATTTTTATAGATAAAACTTTGGATGAAAAAGTAAATAAAACTGACGAATATATATTTTGGGCTAATTAAAAAATAATAACATGATTAAAGAAAAATTTGATTTAAATAATAAAGTGGCTGTAATTACAGGATCTTCTAAAGGAATTGGTAAGGCAATGGCACAAGGATTAGCAGAATTTGGAGCTACAGTCATAGTAAGCAGCAGAAAACAAGAGGCTGTTGATCAGGTAGCTAAAGAATTCACCGAACTTGGATTAAAAACTGATTCTATTGAATGTCATGTTGCTAAACACGATGATAGAGTAAAACTTGTTGATAAGGTAATTGAAAAATATGGCCGTATTGACATATTAATAAACAATGCTGGTACTAATCCATATTTTGGACCAATTAGTAAAATGCCTGTTGACCTTTATCAAAAAACAATGGATATCAATGTTAATTCAGCTATAGAACTTAGTAACTTAGTTTATCCTTATATGAAAAAACAAGGTGGAGGAAGTATTATACACATTAGTTCAATTGAAGGTCTTCACCCTAGTGCATTTATGGCCGCTTATAATATTAGTAAAACTGCATTAATTATGGCTGGAAAAAATCAATCTATAGAATGGGGTAGACATAACATTAGAGTAAATTCAATTTGCCCTGGGTATGTAAAAACTAAATTAAGTGCAGCACTATTAGAAAACGAGGTTTCAAGAAATAGTTTTTTAAAAAACTGTCCATTAGGAAGAGCTTCAACACCTGATGAAATGGCAGGATTGGCGGTATTTTTAGCGTCAGATGCAAGCTCATACATGACAGGAACAACAATAATTAACGATGGAGGGCTAATGAACGCTCCACAAATATCAATGCAATAAATTATAATTCTATGAACTTTGAATACCCACAAAAAACCCAAGATTTAATTAAAAAAGTAGATGATTTTATGGAAAAACATCTTTTTCCGCATGAAAAAAAAGTATATGAGTTTAGTAAAACTAATCTTTGGGAAAATTATCCTGAACTAGATAATTGGAAGAAACTTGCTAAAAAAGAAGGATTATGGAATTTATTTCTTCCTTCAAATTATGGAGATTTAAGTCCAGGCCTGACTAATTTAGAATATGCTCCACTTGCTGAGAAAATGGGAAGTTTAGGATGGGCATCTGAAGTTTTTAATTGTTCGGCACCAGATACAGGGAATATGGAAACAATTGCAAAATATGGTACTGATAAACAAAAAGAAGAATGGCTTAAACCAATTATGAACGGTGAAATAAGATCTGCTTTCTTAATGACAGAACCAGCTGTTGCATCTTCAGATGCAACTAATATTCAAACTTCAATTGTCAAAGACGGAGAGGACTATATTATAAATGGTAGAAAATGGTGGTCATCAGGAGCTATGAATCCACATTGCAAGATTTATATTTTAATGGGTAAAACAGATTTTAGTGCACAAAAACATCAACAACAAAGTATGATCCTGGTCCCTGCTAACACACCTGGTGTTAAGATATTAAGACCTATGGAGGTTTTCGGAAGTGTAGATTCTCCTGAGGGTCACGCTGAGATTGAGCTAACTAATGTTAGAGTCCCTGCTAGTAATATTTTACTTGGCGAAGGGAGAGGATTTGAAATAGCTCAAGGTAGATTAGGCCCTGGAAGAATTCATCACTGCATGAGACTAATTGGAGCAGCTCAAAGAGCTCTTGATCTAATGTGTAAAAGAGCTAATGAAAGAACAGCTTTTGGTAGAAACTTAATAAAATTCAGCAGTATTCGTCAAGACATTGCTAAATCAGAATGTGAAATTCAACAGGCAAGATTACTAACTCTTGCAGCTGCAGATAAGATCGATAAGTTTGGAATTAAGGAAGCCAAAAACTTAATTGCAATGATAAAAATTCAAGTTCCTCAAATGGCATGTAATGTTATTGACAGATCAATACAAGTTCATGGTGGAATGGGTGTAAGTCAAGATTCTCCATTAGCAGGATTTTACGTATACGCAAGATGTATTAGATTAGCAGACGGACCTGATGAGGTTCATATGTTTCAATTAGGTAGAAATTTAGCAAAACAACATGAGATATAAAGATAAAATAATTTTAATTACAGGAAGTGGATCTGGAATTGGTAAGGCTGCAGCAATTGCCTTCTCTAAAGAAGGCGGTACTATTATAGTTTCTGATATAAATGAAAAAAACGGACTAGAAACAGTTTTAGAAATAAAAAGTAACGCAGGAAAAGCTTCATTTTTCAAAGCAGATGTGTCAGACCATAATATGGTTGAAAATTTAATGAACTTCATTGTTGAAAAACATGGAAGATTAGATGTGGCTATTAACAATGCAGGCGTTGGAGGTGACTTTGCAAAGATTACAGATCTTACCATTGAATCTTGGAATAAAACAATGTCAGTTAATTCTTCTGGCGTTTTTTATTGTGTAAAAAATCAAATACCCATAATGTTAAAGCAAGGTGGTGGTGTTATACTTAATACATCCTCAATTGCAGGTATTAGAGGATTACCGAATGCTACAGCCTATTCTGCAAGTAAACATGCGGTAATTGGTATCACTAAAACAGTTGCAATGGAATATGCAAAAAATAATATAAGAGTAAATGCTATATGCCCTGTATTTACTGTAACTCCGATGTTCGATCCGGAGGCAATGGATAAACTAAAATCTGGTATTTCAGACAAGTTAAAAGCCAACATCCCGATGAAACGCTTTGCTGATGTTATGGAACAAGTTAATTCAATGCTATGGCTTTGCTCAAGTGAAGCAAGTTTTATAACAGGTCAAGCCATTTCGGTTGATGGGGGAATAACAGCTTAGTCAATAATATGGAGCAAAAAGTAAGAAAGGGCGACGAATTAAATGAAATTAATCTTAAAAAATTTCTAAAAGAAAACGATTTAATTTCTGAGTTAAAAAGTGATTTAGGAGTTTTACAATTTTCCAATGGCTTTTCAAATCTAACTTATCAATTAAATATAGAGGAAAAAGAATATGTTATAAGAAAACCGCCAAAAGGTGCAGTTTACGGACATGATATGGCTAGAGAATATAAAGTTTTAAAAGGTCTTAACAACGGATTTGACAAAGCTCCCTTAGTTTATGCATTTTCTAATGACAACAATATTATAGGCACTCCATTTTATATAATGGAAAAAGTTAATGGAAGAATAATAACTCCTAAAGAACTAAATGAAAAAACAATTCCATCTAAAGATTATTCAACTATTTCGAAAACCTGGTTAAATACAATGGTGGAGTTACATCATCTAAACTACAACAAATTGGGACTATCTGATCTTGGAAAACCTGAGGGTTACGTAGAAAGACAAGTTAGAAATTGGGGAAAACAGTATTTAAAAGCAGCAACAGATGATATAAAAGAAGCTAAGTTAATAATGAACTGGCTAAATAAAAATCAACCTAAACAATACAAACACAGTTTAATACACAATGACTATAAATACGACAATGTTGTTTTTAGTTTAGATTCTTGGACAAAGATCAACTCAATTTTAGATTGGGAAATGTGTACTATTGGAGACCCATTAATGGATTTAGGAACCTCTATAGCCTACTGGGCTATGGCATCTGATCCCAAGGGACTAAAAGCTGCTTTTGACTACCCTACTTCATTAGAGGGGAATCCGTCAAGATTAGAAGTTGTAGAAATGTATGAAAAAAAGACTGGAGACCCTGTAAATAATTTAATTTTCTATTATGTTTTTGGACTTTTTAAAATAGCTGTGATTGTTCAACAAATATATTATAGATATAGTAAAGGATTAACGACAAATGAAAAATTTAAAAATTTAAATAAGATTGCTGAAATATTATGTAAAATAGGTTGGCAATCTGTTCAGAAAAACAGAATTGAAAATCTTTTTTAATGAGTAAAATATATTTATTTAGACACGCTCAAGCTTCGATAGGAAAAGCAAATTATGATGTTTTATCTCCAAAGGGTGAATCACAAGCCGCAGAATTAGGCAAATTTTTATGTAAAGAAAAACTAGTTTTTGATAAAGTTTACGTTGGTAACTTGCAAAGGCAAAAACATACTCAAGAAATTGTAGCCAAACAATATAAAGATATTGGATTAAACATGCCTTTACCTACTATTTTAGAAGGTCTTAATGAGCATCAAGCAACTGAAGCAATGAAATCTGAGTTTCCCAAATTATTAAATGATCCTTATCTAAAGTCTTTAAAAAATAAAATAGAAAATAATCCTGAAAAACAACATTCATATATGATGTTAGGATTTAAATATTTTTTACACAAATGGGTTAAAAATGAAATTATTGTTGAGGGAATTATTTCATGGAAAGAATTTAGATCTAAATTCAATAAATGCATTAAAAACAATTATATCTGAAATTGAAAAAGGGGAGCAAATAGCAGTATTTTCTTCAGGCGGCACAATAAGCTCTATAATTGGTGAAGTGCTTCAACTAAAGGATGAAATTAAAATTGCTGATTTAAATTTTTCTGTAAGAAACACGTCCTACTCTACTCTACTCTACTCAAATGATGAAATCAATCTTTTATCATTTAATGAATTACCTCACTTAAAAGAAGAAATGATAACCTTTGTTTAATATTATTTTATATGAGAAAAGATCTAAGTGAATTTTATAAAAGAAAAGAATTTTTAAAAGATGAAAACAGATCTGAATCTGTAAAAAAAAGACACAATAAAGGAAGCAGAACTGCAAGAGAAAATATCATGGATTTATGTGATAAAAACTCTTTTAATGAATTAGGATCTTTAATAACAGCAGGTCAAACTAAAAGATTTTCTAAAGAAGAATTGATTAAAAAAACTCCCGCTGATGGTCTAGTTGCTGGTATTGGAAATATTAACGGCAAAATATTTGGAGAAGAAATTTCAAAATGTTGTGTAATGAGCTATGATTACATGGTTCTTGCTGGTACTCAAGGAGGCTTTAATCATAAAAAAACTGACAGACTTATTTCAATTGCCAAAAAAGGGAATCTACCAATTATATTTTTTGTTGAAGGTGGTGGTGGAAGACCAGGAGATGTAGATTTTGATGCAATTAATTCGGGTGGTTTAGATCTACCCACTTGGTGTGAATATGCAAAATTAAGTGGAAAAGTACCTAGAATTTCAATTGTTTCAGGAAATTGCTTTGCAGGAAACGCAGCAATAGCAGGCTGTTCAGACGTGATAATAGCAACTAAAAACAGTTCTATTGGAATGGCAGGTCCTGCTATGATAAAAGAGGGAGGTTTGGGAGATTTTAAAGCTAGTGAAATCGGACCATCAAAAATTCAATACGAAAACGGAGTAATAGATATATTGGTTGAAAACGAAAAAGATGCAGTAGAAAAAGCCAAACAATATCTATCTTATTTTCAAGGTAATAACCCAAAGTGGAAAGTTGGAGATCAAAATAAATTACATAATTTAATTCCCGAGGATAGAAAATATGCATATGATGTAACTAAAATTCTTGATTTAATTTTTGATCAAAATTCAGTTTTAGAATTAAGAGGAGGCTTTGCGAAAAATATGATTACATCATTTGCTAGAATTGACGGTAAACCAGTTGGTATAATTGCAAATAGTACTAAACATCTTGGAGGGGCAATTGATAGTGATGCATCTGAAAAAGCTTCAAGATTTATGCAGTTATGTGATGCTTTTAATCTTCCATTAGTATCATTTTGTGATACTCCTGGGTTTATGGTAGGACCAACTCACGAAAAACTAGCACTAGTGAGAAAGACATCAAGATTTTTTATTAATGGAGCTAACTTAAATGTTCCTATTATTACAATAATACTTAGAAAAGCTTATGGACTTGGTGCAATGGCGATGGCTGGTGGGAATTTTCATGAATCCTATATGACACTTAGCTGGCAAACTGGAGAATTTGGCCCTATGGGTCTTGAAGCAAGCGTAGAGCTAGGGTTTAAAAAGGAATTAGAGAGTGTAAAAACTAAAAAAGAAAGAGACAACCTATATAATAAATTAGTTAAAGAGGCCTACGAAAGAGGAAAAGCCATAAATGCAGCATCAACTATGGAAATTGATGAAGTTATTGATCCTTTACATACTAGAGATAGAATTTTAACTGCTCTAAATAGTTATTGCTCTAAAGAAGAAAGTAGAAAAAAAATTATTGACTCTTGGTAATAAAAAAAGCCTCGATTTTACGAGGCTTTTTAATTAGGTAAAAGTTAACTATTGCATTAATGAAGCATTAAAATACATAGTAACATTTATTATCTTTCCTTCATTGTCGAATCCATGAATGTAGTGAATTGGTAAAACGATTTTCTTGCCATCTGACTTTCTTGTCATTCTAAATTTCCACCAAGACAATACATCTTTACTTTCCCATAAGTCATATTCTAAATAATCAGGGTAACCTACTTCATCAGCAGCATCAAAAGTAAAATTTTTCATCAATTCTTCATTAGCTTTTTTTGCATCTGACAATGTTATTGGTTCTGATAAATTTATATCGTTAACTTCTGCATTTTCATCCCAGTAAGAATAAGATTTTTCATAATCACCATTTAGAAATGAATAAATACTATGTCTTACTGTATTAATATTTTTGTGATTACTGTAAATTGTTCCATTTTCTCTATCATTTCCTGGCCAAGCATTATTTCTTGTTCTGTAGGTGTTTTGATTATTATATTCAGCTATATAAACAATTTTACTAGCATCTTTATTAAGTAAATACAATCTATGTATTGGATCGTCAAATTCTACTCCAGTTTGCTTATTAACAGCGTATAAATGATCCCATGTTTGAACCCAAAGTTGACCACCTTCTTTATATTCAATCGCATCAGGATATGTCCCTTCTGATGTAGTTAACTTTAAGTAATCATTATTGTTATACCACCATGTCATATTTCCAACCATCTGAGCTTTATTAGCTCCTTCATTATCTTTATCCTTACTATTTCCGTTTTTAACTTTAAAATCTTCAGATAAATAAGATGCTGCTTTTTCAATCTCTCCACTAGTCCATGCGTTATTAAATGAATTAACTAAATCAATTCCTGGATGGTCAACAAATACAGTTCCATTTTTTTTCTTCTGAGCACTAACAGAAAATGTAATAAGTGCTATCAACATAAAAGTAATTTTTTTCATAATATTTTTAGAATTAAAAATAAATATAATAAAAATTGATAAAACATACTATTGAGTATGTGTAATTTTTTGGCTATTTTTTAACTACAATAAAAGTAGCTTTTGCTCCAGTGGAAAGATTCCACTGATTAGAGGATATCAAAGAGTTAGAATCATCAAATACTCTTAATTCTGCTGTATTTGGTCCTGAACTACCTTGATTTAGTGCGGTAAAATCAATTTTATTAAATCCTTTGGATAGTGGTAATTTAAAACCTGAAAAGCTAGACTCTAAATACAAATTGTATATCACAATAGAATCGTTAACCGAGATTCTAACTCTATCTCCATCAACATATTCAAAATCTCTACACAATATGTTTACATAACTAGATCCAGTCGAAACATCACCAAGATATGCACCCTTATTGTAATCGTTAGGTTTTTTATCTTTTTCTCTATTTAATTTTTTTAAATAAATATCCCCAGGATTTAAAAAATTCTCTTTTTTATCTAATCTATTAGATGCTAAAGATTTTTCCTTTTTTTTTAGTGAAAAATAATTAGGGTTTTTTGGAGTTATATCTAATTTTTTTAAAGCTGCAGAAGTTGGAGGTAAAAGCTCAATTTTTCTGTTCGAATTTTCAATTTGAGAAAATCCAACTAGAGAAAACAATAGAAAAAATAAAATATTATTTCTAAATGATTTAAATCTATTTACAAAAAAATTAAATTTCATAATTTATTACAGGCAAATATGATGCCTTTTTAAATAATACAATCTAAAAGTAAAGTTAAATTACTTAAAATACTTTTTGTATTTAAAATATGAAGCAAAACCTAAAATAAATACAAAAACACTAGAATAATATACAAAATCAGGAGTAATCACTTTATCTCCACTTGCATAAGAATGTAATCCTGATAAGTAAAAATTGACACCAAAATAGGTCATTAATATACTGGCATAAGCGATTATTGACATTAAATTAAATATCCATTTACTCCTTAAACCAGGGATTAAACGCATATGTAAAATAAATGCATAAATCATAATACTAATTAATGCCCAAGTTTCCTTTGGATCCCACCCCCAATATCTTCCCCAGCTTTCATTAGCCCATTGTCCTCCTAAAAAATTACCAATTGTAAGCATTATTAAACCTACAGTTATCGTTAACTCGTTAATGATTGTCAACTCTTTTAAATTTAAACCAATTTTTTTCTTATTTTTTTCATTAGTAATTAAAATTAGAAACAACGAAACTATTCCAAGTATCATTCCAAGTGTTAATGGACCATAACTTCCAACTATAACTGAAACATGAATCATCAACCAATAACTATCTAAAACAGGAACTAAATTTGCAATTTCAGGGTCCATCCAACTCCAATGAGCAATCATTAGAATCATTGAAGCGACAAATGATGTTGCAGCTATAGTCAAATCAGATTTCCTTCCAAATGCTAAGCCAATACCCACTGTTGCCCATGCAACAAATATCATAGATTCATAAGCATCACTCCAAGGAGCATGACCAGCAATGAATCCTCTGGCCACAAGACCTAGGGTATGTAAAATAAATAAGAAAACAATTAGAAACTTAGAGATTGAAACAAGGTAATTAACGAACTTATTATCGTAAAATATTTGAAATATTAAAAAGGCAAACATAAGTGTACCAACATACATGTACCAACTGAACAATTTTTTAAAAATATCATATTTATTATATAAAATTTCAGCTTTAATTTTATTTTCATCAGGTAAGATAGATGAACCATATTTATTTTGAAATCCCTTTATACTCTCTAAAATTTTAGTTGAATTTGTATAATCATTAGTTACTATGTCATTCTTTATGGAGCCTAAATAAAGTGGTAAAATATTTTTAACATATAATGAATCTATACCTTTAAAATCAGTTGTGTTTATTTCTGAAAATGAAACCCATTTATTACCAATGTCATTTGGGATTGGAAATATTTTTAAAATTTTACCGTCCAATGCAGAAAACAATAAATTAATTTTTCTATCCACATCTATAAAGTCTTTTTCAAATTGGTTAGGTAGAGAAGATTTATAAGAACTTTCTAACTGACTAGCAAGCTTATAATTTCCGTTTTTATCAAAAAAATCAGTAAAAGCTGCATACTTTTCTTTACTGTTTCTACCAGCAATTTTTCTTATACTATCGTTTCCTCTTTTTAAATAGATGATAGGAACATTATACCAAAGCAAAGGATCTTTAGTGATAGATAATAAAACTTGATCAGCATTTAAATTCTTGTAAGAATCAGAACTACTAACCTTTCTTAAAAGTTCAGAAGCAAAAGTATTTAAAGGTTTCATTCTTCCACCAGAATCTTGTATAACCAAGCTACCAAATTTTAATGCATGTAATTCATCAACTGGGTTATTAATGATAATAGAATCTAACTGTTTTAGATTAATTTTTTGCTTGATGATCATGTGAATCCTGTGAATAAACTAGTCCTGAAAATAAAATTAATATTAGTGTTAAATTTTGTTTTTTTATTTTTACTTTTTCTAATTGCTTGGCTAAATCTTTAAATCGTGTTTTTCCAAAGAACATGATTCCTAACAAACCTATATAAAGTAAAAAATAGCCAATGTAAGTAATTAATGTTCCAAAATAATCATGATTTACTGATAGAACTGTACCTTTTTCATCTGGATCAAAACTAGCTTGAAAAAATCTGTAACCAGAGTGATTCAAAATATGATTCATATAAATATCATAGTCAAATGTTTCATCATCAATTACTGTTACTCTACTCATAAAGCTACTGTAGCTTTTTTCAGTACCAGGATATTTTTCAGCTATAAAATCATTTAGCTTAATTTCAAACGGTAACTTGTTTTCAAGCGATCCATATGTAAGTTGAAAATCTAAGCCTGCAAGACTTATTTTTTTTGGGTCATTAGCAATCCCTTTTGCTCCTAACAAACCTAAAATTTTTGATTCATTTTCTGAGGATATCTTTACAAATAAGCCATCTTGTTGTGTTATATCTTCAGATTTTACTATTTCAAATTTTCCTTCAACAACATGGTCTGGAAAAACAAACTGAAGACCTGCAGAATTATAAAGTGATCTTAATAGTAGAGGTTGATTTTCATCTTTATTGAGAGTTCCTTGGAACTGATCAGCCATTCGCATAAAATCTCCATCAAAAGGACTACTTATAAATAATTCTCCTTCATTCTCTGTAATATTTATAGCACCCTCTGTTGGACTATTTAATGAGAATAAAATGTTATGTATACTTGTAACTTCGCCTGATCTTAAATAGTGCTCGTGTCGATTACCTTTACTTGCCTCAACTATTTTTAAATATTTTTCACCAGTTGAAGCTTCAACCAATCCTTCTGTTGCATCTTCAATAAAATCTAAATATTCAATAGTAAAATCTTGACCTGAAAACTCATAATTCAACTCAAAATAATTATTAGTATGTTCAGATAAAAGTAAATCATCCTGTATTGTCTTACGTGCAGGCTGACCCTGATGTTCTCCATCTACTAAAACAGTTAAATAAGTTTTTTCAGAAAGAAAAGTGTTTGAAGAAGTGTTTTCTCTAATTGGCATTACTCCTTCATATCCAATATATCTAGTTACAAAAGCACCAAGTATAATAAGTATCCATGATAGGTGAAGCATTAAAACTGGCCATTTATTAAACTTTAAAAGATTGTATCTTTTAATATTAAATAAAAAATTTAATACAAATACACCTAAAATAAGTTCGAACCATGTAGCATTATAAATTAAAATTTTCGCAGTTACTGTACCATAGTCATTTTCTATGAATGTCCCTATTGCCATAGCTAAAGCAAAAACAATAAATAAAATAGCAGTAAGTCGAGTTGAAACTAGAAAGGAAATTAATTTTTCACCCATTTATTAGTAAAATTACAGTCTTGATTGTCTTTGTTTATATTAATGTATGTATCCTCAATTTTTTCTATCATCCAACTTTGAATTCTTTTAAGTTGTTTTTCTTTCAAGGCTAATTCTTTAATTTTAATAAAATCCTTTGAATAATCCGCAATATGCTCATCAAATCTATTGCTAACTTTTATTATTTTATATTTTTTTAATCCTCTCTGATCTTCATCCAATAAAGGCATTGATATTTCATTATCTTTTATTCTTTGAGCTTGACTATAAAGTACTGGATCCATTTTTGTTAATTCAAAACGTGTGTCTCCAGTTGTTGGATTAATTAGAACCCCTCCGTTAGCTTTAGTTTCAACTTCATCTGAAAGTTCTTTTGCTGCATCTGAAAAAGATAATTCGCCATCAATAATTCTTTTTCTAATTAAGTCAATTGTTCTTTTCGCATCAACTATAGCTTCATTTGTAATCTCTGGAATTAAAAGAATATGTCTAGCATCTACTTCTTGTCCTCTAATTTTTTCAACTTTTGCAATATGCCAACCGCTTTCGGTTTCAAAAGGATCTGAAACCTCACCTTCTCTTAGTCTATATACTGCATCTCTAAATTCTTTATGCATTGTAGGTCTATTTCTATTCAAAGTATACATGCCACCAGTTGATCTAGATCCTGGATCCTGAGAATATAAAATTGCCTTTGTAGCAAATGAAGAACCATTAACAACTATATCATTCTTAATAGTTTCTAACCTTCTTATTACTTTTTTTTCTTCTTCTTCAGAAACCTCTGGATTTATCACTATTTGAGCTAACTCTAATTCTGCTCCAAAAACTGGCCTCTCATATTTTGGTATAGAATAAAAGAATTGACGAACTTCATCTGGTGTGATTTCAATTTCCTCAACAATTTTATTTTGCATTAACTCTGAAAGCTGTCTAACTTTATTTATTTCAAATAATTCAGATCGAAAAACCTGTTCATCATTTTTTTTATAAAATTCAAGTACTTTCTCCAAACTTCCAATTTGATCAACAAAATAATCTATGGTTCTATCCACATAAGAATAAATGGAATTACTATCAACTTGTAAACTATCTTGTTCTGCATGATGTGCGTAGAGTTTATCTTCCATTAATTTTCCTAATAGACTACATCTTGTAATATTTTGAGTTGAAACACCTTGAGATTGAAGGTCAATAAGAGTTTTATCAACGTCTGATTCTAAAATAACGTAATCTCCAACAACTGCCGAAACTCCATCAATTTTTATTTTAGTTTTAAAATTGGTGTTTTCTATTTCCTGACTATAGCCGTAAGTTGTGGAAAATAAAATTATTAAGAGGTAATTATAAATTGGTTTCATAAAATTCAAATTCATTTTGTTGAAGAGCATCTTCTATTAATTCTTTTTCAAATTTACTAATAAACTCTAATTTCTTTTTATTTAAAAGCACTTGTTTTAATGTTGATTTAATGAAATCAAATGGTGCTATATCATTTTTGAGTTTATAATCTTTTATATTAATCAAATATAGTTCCAAAGAGTCTTGTATTCTATAAAATAATTTGTTTTTAACAATGTTTTGTTTTAATCTATCATTTATCTCTGGTAATTTATTAAAAAAAACTTCTTTATTAATCCATAAAGAGTCATTAAAATAATAAGATGAAAATTGGAGAGAAATAGAGTCTAAAAAAATCTTATCACTCTTTTTAAACCTGCGAAATCGATTAATAACATCTTTCAAATTATAATTTTCACTATTTATTTTTAAATATCTAGCATTTACAATTTCCTGGTTAAGTTTAAAATTGAGTTTGTTTTTATCATAATAATCTTTTATTGAATTTTCAGAAATAAAAGTATCTATTGAAGATTTTACTATTTTTTCTTGATATGCATATGAAAATAATTCGTTTTTATATGACTCAATTAATTGTTTTAAACTCTCTTGCTTTTTATCTCCTAAATTTACAAGAGCTTTATTAAAAAGTATTTTTCTTTTTGCCCAATTATTAATATGATTTTTAACAAAAATGACACTATCTTCTTTGGATAGTCCAGTTGGTAAAACGATTTTTAAATCTGATTTATAAAAAAAATCATCTCCTAATCTAGCTAAAACTTGATCGGGTTTTTTTTCAATAAAATCACAACCAATAAACAGTAAACTAATTAAAAATAAATATACTTTCAAAATAAAATTATCTAGAATAATTTGGTGATTCGTTTGTTATCATCACATTATGAGGATGACTTTCTTTTATACCAGCACCTGTTATTTGAACAAACTTTCCGTCATCCTTAAGTTCTTCAATGTTTTTACTTCCACAGTATCCCATACCGGATCTAATTCCACCCACAAATTGATGAATACTTTCTACCAAATCTCCTTTATAAGGAACTCTACCCACTACACCTTCGGGTACCAACTTATTTGATTCATTTACTGAATCTTGAAAATATCTATCCTTGCTTCCTTTTTGCATAGCCTCAATTGAACCCATTCCTCTGTATGACTTAAATTTTCTTCCCTCGAAAATAATCGTTTCACCAGGTGATTCTTTAGTTCCTGCTAATAAAGAACCTAACATTACAGAGTCAGCCCCCGCAGCAATTGCTTTAGTAATATCTCCGGTATATTTAATCCCTCCGTCGGCGATTACTGAAACACCAGATCCTTTAATTGCTTGAGAAACCTCATAAATAGCAGACAATTGTGGATATCCAACTCCAGCAATTATTCTTGTTGTACATATTGAACCAGGTCCGATTCCTACCTTAACTCCATCAGCTCCAGCCTTAACTAAAAACTTTGCAGCTTCAGCAGTTGCAATATTTCCTACTATAACATCAATATTGGTAAACTTTTCTTTTATTTTTTTGAGAATATTTAGCACTCCTTTTGAATGACCATGAGCTGTATCAATTACAATTGCATCAACACCAGCGTTACATAAAGCCTCACATCTTTTTATTGAATCAGTTGAAACACCAATTGCAGCTGCAACTTTTAATCTTCCATAGGAATCTTTATTTGATTTAGGTTTTAAAAATATTTTTTGAATATCTCTAAATGTTATTAATCCCATTAATTTATTTTGTTTGTCTAAAACAGGAAGTTTCTCAATTTTATGTTTTTGTAAAATTATTTCAGCTTCATCCATTGTAACTCCTTCATTAGCTGTAATTAAATTAGACTTGGTCATTACTTCTGACAATTTCTTGTTATTATCATTTTCAAATCTTAAATCTCTGTTGGTAACAATACCAATGAATAAATTGTCTTGATTAACAATAGGGATTCCTCCAATACTATATTCCTTCATACAATGCTTAGCTTCAGCAACTAAAGAATTTTCATTCAATGTTACAGGATCTAATATCATTCCAGATTCTGATCTTTTAACTTTTTTCACTTTATCAGCTTGCTGTTCAATAGTCATGCTCTTATGCAAAACTCCCAAACCACCTTCTTGAGCCATAGCTATAGCCATTTTACTTTCTGTTACCGTGTCCATGGCAGCGGAAACAATAGGAATATTTAAATTAATATTTCTAGAGAATTTAGTTGTTAAATCAACTTGATTTGGAAGAAATTCTGAATACGAGGGTACTAATAATACATCATCGTAGGTAAGTCCAGTTCCAGTAAATTTTTGTTGTGAGATTTTCATAGCAATTAACTTATTAATTAATTGCATGCAAATATACTAAATTTTAACCTTAGATAAATTAGGAACTTTTAAAATTAAACTAATCTAAAAATTAGTAAGAGAACTGTATAGCATTACTACAAAATATATATAAAAACAAATCTCCAATTTATTTATTACTACACAGTTCAATGTACTAATTCATTATTTAGATTGATTATAAATAAAGAACAAACATAATTGATAAAAACTTACAAAACAAGCTTATTTATAATTATTCTAAATTAATTGTTAAAATATTTATTTATAAGATTCAAATAAACTTTTAGCATGATTATAACAAGACTCAAAATTAAGTGAATTGATATTGATTTTTTGATCGATAGAGTTAAAATAAGAAATCAATTTTTCTGTAGGTAAATTTCCTGTTAACTCATCTTTAGCCATGGGACAGCCTCCAAAACCTTGTATTGCACCATCAAATCTTCTACATCCAGCATTATAAGCTGAATCAATTTTTTTAAACCATTCATCTGGTTTAGTATGGAAATGAGCTCCAAATTCAATTTGATTATACTTTGGGATTATATTAGAAAATATATTAAAAATATCATGTGAATCAGCAGAGCCAATGGTGTCGGAAAGCGATATTATTTGGATTTTTAAATGACTAAGTTTTTCAATCCACATTTCAACAATTTCATAATTCCAAGGTTCTCCGTATGGATTTCCAAAACCCATAGATAAATAAACAACTAATTGTTTATTATATTTTTCTGCAATTGACTTAATTCTTTTTAACTCTTCAAAAGATTCATCAATACTTTTATTAGTATTTCTCATTTGAAAAATTTCTGAGATTGAGAAAGGAAATCCTAGAAAACTTAATGATGAATAACTACAAGCTTCAATCGCTCCTCTTTCATTAGCAACAATAGCCAATAATTTAGATTTTGTATCTGATAAATCTAAATTATCAATTATAAAAGCTGAATCACTCATTTGAGGAATTGCTCTTTTTGAAACAAAACTGCCAAAATCAACAACATCAAAACCTACTGATAAAACTGATTGTAAATAATCTAATTTAATTTTAGATGGAATCCATTGCTTTATTCCTTGCATTGCATCTCTAGAACATTCAACTATTTTAATTGAAGACATAGTATAAAATTAGTTTTTATTAACTAACTATCCAGTATACAATAAAGATATATACACCTATCTCCAATAAATATATATTATTGCTAATTAAACTGTAACAACTTGAAAGTGAGTTGAGTTTTGAAGAAAAAAGAGAAACCAATATAAAAACTAAAGTAGCTTGTATCCAAAAAATACCACCAAGTATCAAAAACTGAATTTCATTACTAAGATTTGAATGAAATAAAAAACTTGGAAAAAAAGCAATAAAAAATAAACTAACCTTAGGATTTAACAAGTTCATTACAAACCCTTTAAAAAAATCATTTCTTGATTTATTTTCAGTATTTAATTCCTTTTTTTTGTTCCTGTTAATAAATGTTAAAGTAATTAAATAAGAAAAGTACAATACTCCTAATAATTTTATAAAATTAAAAATATATTCATTTTGAGAAATTATTAATGACAAACCTATTGTAACAAAAAAAGTATGAACTAATAAACCAGAAGTTAAACCAAGAGAGGTCATTACAGCAGATTTCAGTCCTTTTGATATACTTTGTGAAATAACATATATAATATCAGGACCAGGTGATAGTGTCAACAATAACGATGTCAAAAAGAAAGTCATTAAAATATCAATCTCCATAAATAATTTATTGATTTTAAGATTGTAATTTAAGGTTTATAAATTATTTTTGCTCAAAATTTATTAAAATGTCATATATCCAAAATTTAGAGAAAAATTTATCGAGCACAAGGAAATCACTTGTAAATCATAACCTGTATTCTAAACTTGATTCAAAACAAAAGCTTGTTGAGTTTATGGAAAATCATGTTTTTGCTGTTTGGGATTTTATGTCATTGATAAAAGCTCTACAGAAAAACCTAACATGCGTAGATATTCCCTGGGTTCCTAACGAAAATCGACTTGCTGGAAGACTAGTAAATGAAATAGTTTTAGCAGAAGAAAGTGATGTAGATTTAAAAGGAGATCCAAAAAGTCATTTTGAACTTTACCTAGAATCCATGATTCAAATAGGCGCAAGTACAAAAATTATAGAAGATTTTATTTCTGAAATTAAAAATTCAAAATCTTACACTAAATCTGTTGAAAAAATAAATATCAATCCGATTGTTAAAGAATTTATGGATTTCACATTTAATATTATTGATACTAATAAAAATCACGTAATTGCAAGTGTTTTCACATTTGGAAGAGAAGATTTAATTCCTGATATGTTTATTGAAATTGTAAAAAAACTCTCTTTTAATGATGAAATAAAATCAGATAATTTAATTTATTATTTAGAAAGACATATTGAAATTGACGCTGACGAACATGGTCCAATGGCACTTAAAATGATTGAAGAGTTATGTGGAGAAGATAAGGAAAAATGGAAAGAAGCTGAAATTGCATCAAAAAAAGCTCTTGAAATGAGAATTAAACTTTGGAATTACATTGAAAATAAAATTAGCTAAAGTCTATCCTTTAACCGATCTTTTCCTCTAATTAGTTCTGAATTATGATGTTCAATTAGATTAAGAATTTCATGAATTTTTTCAGGATTATCTTTAGCAATATTAAACTTTTCAGAGGGATCGTTATTTAAATTAAATAATAAAGGGGGATCATGTGTTTTTGGTTCTTTAAACCAATCTGAAGTTTTTAAATGTAATTTAAAATTTCCTAGCCTTGCCGCGTACAACTCATCACCCTTATAAAAAAACATATCTTTTCTTGGACTTTCCTTACTTTCAAATAAAGTTTTAGATAAGTCAAGACCATCTACGAGCATATTTTTTTCTTGTTCAATTCCTGAAATACTAAGAAAAGTAGAATAAATGTCAAGTGTTGAGCCTATATCATCAATAACACCTGGTTTAATATTAGAACCCCAAAAAATAGCTGGTACCCTCATTCCTCCTTCCCAAGTTGTTCCTTTTCCATTTCTTAATAGACCAGCTGATCCAGAATGATTTTTATACACCAGCCAAGGACCGTTATCAGACGTAAAAACAACTATAGTGTTTTTATCAAGATTAAGCTTCTTTAATTCCTCAGTTATTAAACCTACTCCGTGGTCAATTTCTTCGATAACATCACCATACAATCCTCTTTTACTTTTTCCTAAAAAATCTTTTGAAGCATAAAGTGGAATATGTGGAAGATTGTGAGATAAAAAAATAAAAAACCTATCGTCTTTATACTCATTAATTAGTTCAATAGTTTTTTTAGTGTATCTATCAGTAATTGTAGTTTGATCTACGGGACGCTCAATTATATCAAAATTCTCAATCAATGGCACATTATAACTTTTAGAATCAAGTTCATTTCTTTCATACTCTGACCAATAATTATTATTGTTAATCTTATCCATATCATTAGAATATGGAATACCATAATAATAATCAAAGCCATGATTTAAAGGCAAATATTTCTTTTTATGACCAAGATGCCACTTACCCACAATAGCTGTCTTATATTTATTTTCTTTTAGTTTCTCAGCTATTGTAAATTCACTTGACGGAAGACCATTTAAAGAGTTAGGAAAGAGAACTCCAGTCATACCACTTCTGACTGGAAGCCTTCCTGTAAGAAGAGCAGCTCTACTAGGCGTACAAACTGATGAAGCAGAATAAAACTGAGTCCATTTTTGACCTTCATAGGCCATTTTATCTAGACTAGGTGTAGAAATAGTCGGATTTCCAAAAACTCCTAAATCACCATAACCCATGTCATCTACAAAAACAATTATAAAGTTTAGCTTTTGATTTTTCTGAATTCCAAAAGAAAATAAACTAAATAAAAAAAAAGCAAAAAAACATGTAAAACGGTTAAACATCATAACTCTTAAATTTATTCGAATTTAGATAATAATATTATAATAATAACTTATTTTTTTTACCTTGGCGATTCCTAAAATTTATAAATTATGAATAAAACATTTTTATCATTAGTTATTATATCAATAATTACTATCAACTTTTCATTTGCTTTTCAAACGTCAAAAGCTAAAAGATTTGCTAAAACAATTACTGAGAAAGAATTAAGCGAACATTTATACACTTATGCTTCAGATGAATTTGAAGGAAGAGATACTGGTGCTCCAGGACAAAAAAAAGCTGTAGAATATATTAGAAATTATTACAAATCAATTGGAATTGAACCAGGAGATTTAGAAGGGGACTATTTTCAAGAAATGACCCTGACAATGAGGGGAAGAAGAGGTCAAAAACCTAAAACTGTAGAAACTGAAAACGTAATAGCTATAATAAAAGGATCTGAAAAACCAGATGAATATGTAATAATAACAGCACATTTAGATCATGTTGGTATTACTGATGGTGAAATTTATAATGGTGCAGACGATGATGGTTCTGGAACTGTTGCTTTACTAGAAATTGCTGAAGCTTTCAAAAAAGCTGCTGATAAAGGTAAAGGACCAAAAAGATCAGTTGTTTTTTTACATGTTACGGGTGAAGAGAAAGGGTTATTAGGATCTGCTTATTATACAGATAATCCTGTGTATCCATTAGCAAATACAGTAGTGAATTTAAATGTAGATATGATTGGAAGAATTGATCCAACAAGAAGAGAAAAAAATAGAGATTATATTTATTTAATTGGATCAGATCACGACAGTGTTGATCTTCATAATTTATCTGAACAAACTAATACAGAATCAGTGAATATGACACTTGATTACAGGTTTAATGATAAAAATGATCCTAATAGATTCTATTACAGAAGTGATCATTATAATTTTGCAAAAAACGGGATTCCGATTATATTTTATTTTACTGGAACTCACGCTGATTATCACCAACCAAGTGACACTCCTGACAAAATTGAATACGATTTACTAGAAATGAGATCAAAACTAATTTTCTATACTGCTTGGAACATTGCCAACAGAGACAAAAGATTAGTAGTAGATCCTAAGGAAGAAAAAACATCTTTTTCTATTTCAGAAGATGATCTTAAAAAGTTTCATGGTTTATATGCTTCAGATTTGATGCCACTTAAGTTTGAAGTTTACACTAAAGACGGAAACTTAGCTATGAATCCTGTTGGAATGGATCAAGAATTAGTTCTTGAAGCAACATCAGAAAACACTTTTAAACAAGAAATGGCAGGGATGGAAGTTTCGTTTAGTGAAGGCGCTTTGAAGTTAAAAATGCAAGGAAGAGAAATTAGTTTTAAAGCTGTCCCTTCTGTTCCAAAAGATGCTGAAGGTACTGATATTGAATAAAATTCGAATTATATTTACAAAAAAAAACGTCCTTCATGGGCGTTTTTTTATGAAAAAATATCATTTATAACACCTGCTAAAGTTGAGCCAGCTTTAAATAATTTGTGTTTTATAAAAGGGATTTTATTATTTATATAATTATTATCAATATTATCAATATTCTTAATTTCAGCATATAGAACTTTAACATCTTGATGAGTTTCATAAACCCAGTCATCAGGACTTAATGAATAATCAACGTCTTTCATATACATTAATTCATCTGTCAGCTGAAGATAATCCATGTTTAAAGATTCAATAACATGGACATCCCAAACAATATGAAAATTTGTAGGCTTTCCAAGAAACGAAAGTTTTATATCATTACCTCCCCTGTCCTCAAACATACCAGTATGTAATGGCTGATGGATATCTCCAACTAAATGAATTAAAAACTTTAAATAAAAAGCTTTGTCATTTTTATCTGATTCAGGATCTTTTAAGACTCTTATACATTTTTTTAAAGTCGTAACAATATCTCCATTTGGATTTTTTTGAATATCAGTATATTCTTTATCTAATGGCATATTTACATAATGCCATGGACTATATTTTTGGTATTTAGGATCTGATTTGATTTCATCAGCCCAAGTACTAGCACTTGACATAGATTCTCCATCTAACAAATCATTTACAATAAGTTTTACGCTAGGGTTAAGTTTTCTCTCAGCAATTTCTCCAACAACCTTATGTCCAATACTTCCCCAAACTAATAAGTTATCTAATGAACTAAAGGATGTGAAAACTAGTATTATTAAAAAAAAATATCTTTTGAGATCTGTCATAAAGAATTAAAATTAATGAAAAATAATATGAATTAGTATTAAACTTATTAGAAGAACCCAGCCCAATATTTTATTTCTTTCAGAGGATATATGAATCAACTTAAATATATTTTTAACTCGATTAAAATTAAAAACTATTGCTATAAAAAGACCAGAGAAAATAACCCAAAAAGCTCTAAGAAAATAATTCATCTCAGGGAATAAAAACTGAAGAAATATATTTAAAGGAAGGGTTAAGATAAATGCAATTAAAATTGATTTTTTCGATGGTTTTAAAAGTAAAACAGCACTACATATTAAAACTACAACTCCACAATTAATGTAATATCTAAGATTATTTAAAGTATGAGTGAAGGCAGAATCAGGATCATCAAATTTTAAATAAAGTAAGATCATCGCCATTATAAGAGCTGTAAATAAACTAAACACAATAGCTCTTCTTCCAGATCTTATTTTTTGGAAATCATTAGCCTTTTTGTTAATGTATTTTGAATATATATCGACCGACCATAAGGTAGCTAATGAATTAAAAGTTGAATCGACAGTACTCATTAATGATGCGAACAAACCACATAAAACAATTCCCTTTAGCCCAATTGGTAAATATGTTTTTACTAAATATGGAAATGCTAAGTCAGGTTCTGCTAAACTATCTCCAAGAATACCATACAAAGCAATTCCAGGAATAACTATAATAACAGCCATAAGATATTTAATTAATCCACCTATCATTAAACCAGATTGAGCATGGGTAATACTTTTTGCAGCAAGAGCTCTTTGCATAACAGTCTGGTTAGCACACCAGTAATTTATATTTAAAAAAAACAACCCCAGCAAATGAGTCCATGGTAGTGTAGAATGACTAGCTGGTAGATGAAGGTGCATTTTTTCAGGGGTTTTAACATATAATTGTTCCCATCCACCTAATTGGTTAACAGCAATAAAACACACTATAATTCCACCAATTAGTAATATGGAAAACTGAATTATATCAGTTTTAACAACAGCATTCAATCCACCTAAATAAGTATAAATTGCTGAGAATATTCCTAAAATACAAATAAGTATTGCTATTCTTAAAATTCTATTTTCATGTAGAAAAGAAAGCTGTTCTCCAAAGACCATTTCGGCAGCATATGCTCCCCAAAAAAGAGCAGCTCCAAGTGTAATAGTAGAAAATAACGCAATATTACTTAATGAATAAAAAAGAGCAATTTCCTCTCCTAATTTAATTTTTATAAACTGTGTTATTGTTGTAATTCTTTCTTTTAAAAAAAGGGGAACAAAAATAAATGTGGCAATTAAAATACCCTGAACAGCATTTATTTCAAGATTTGCTTGAGCTAGTCCATATAAATATGCAGATCCCATCATACCAAGAAATTGGTAGCCTTGAATGTTAGTAGCAATTGTGGACAATGCAACAGAGTACCATTTAAGATTTCTATTACTAAGAAAATATTCGTCAGCTGTACTTTTTTTATTAACCTTTCCTCTAACTGCGACGAAAAAAATTAAAATAAAATAGAATATAACTATAGCGAAATCTATCATAAATATTTATTTTCTTAATCCGTTTCCTAATGGACTATCTGGATTCGATTTAGGTGTTCTGTTAAATTTTTTTGAAAAATGAATATTATTGAATCTTGGTAAAACATATTTAGCAAATAATTCACATTCATCTTGATGCGGATATCCGGACAGAATAAATGATTTAATACCCATATCTACATATCTCTTTAATTTATTATAAACCTGATCTGGATCTCCAACAATTGCAGCTCCACATCCAGACCTAGCTAATCCTATTCCAGTCCAAAGGTTAGACTCTACATAATAATCTTTATCAGCTCTAATTCTTAATGAAGATTGCATAGAAACACCAAGTGATTTTGCATCTTGAGCCCTGTTTTTAATATCTTCACCTATTTCAAAATCTAAATTTGAAATTAATTTATTTGCAAAATCTCTAGCTTCCATTTGAGATTCTCTAACTATAACATGAACTCTAAGCCCAAACTCTACTGTTCTGTTGTAAACAAGGGCCTTAGATCTCATATTAGACATCAAAATTTGTAATTTATCTTCTGTATCTGGCCACATTAAATATACATCACAATGCTCTGCGCACAAATCAACTCCATCTGGTGAATAACCTCCGAAATAAAGTAAAGGACCACCATTTTGTTGATAGGGCTTTACTGGAGCAGAAGGCAAATTAATTTTATAGAAATCTCCTTGAAAGTTAATTTCGTCCTTTGTCCAAGCTTGTTTTAATATTTCTATCACTTCTCTCGATCTTGCGTATCGCTTTGAAGATTCAAGTTTATTTCCTGGCAAATCAGAGGATATTATATTTATAGTCAGTCTTCCTTTTAAAATATGGTCTAACGTTGCAATAGCTCTTGCCAGCATTGGAGGGTGAACTTCACCACATCTTATTGCTGCCAAAAAATTTATTTGTTTAGTCAAGGTGGCCATTGCAGAAACATATGTTAGAGTATCCTGACCTACCTGGTATGATGAAGGACACAAAACATTAGTATAACCTAACTCATCTGCTGTTTTAATAATTCTTGATGTATTTTCCCATGTACTTTTATACTTTGGATTTCTTGACCCTAAAATGTCATCATCTCCATCACATATCGGAGCAAACCAAGAAATTTCTACATCATTTATCATAATATTTTATTTTTTAAACATTAAAGCATCCCAAGCAAGTAATTCTATGTAATTAGATGAAATTTTTGGTTTCGTATTTCTATTAGAAAACTCAAAACTGTATTCTGTTAAATTATTAAAATTATAATTTACTGAACTATCTGACATGTTTAAAATTATTAAATATGTTGTTTTGAGTCCAACTCTTTGATACATAAAGATGTTTTGGTGATTAGGATCTAAATCAAAATAATCTCCATAAATAAGATCTTTTGACTCTTTTCTTATCTTTATAAGGTTCCTGTAAAAATGAAAAACTGAATCTTCATTGTTCAAGTCATTTTCAACGTTGATTCTATCATGATTTGGATTTGATAAAAACCAATTATTATTTCCACTACCAAAACCACCTTGGGGGCCACTGTTCCATTGCATTGTAGTTCTGGAATGGTCTCTTGACGTATTATTTAGATGACTTATGTAATCTTTTTTACTAATTCCTGAACCCATTGCTTTATCTAGATTACCTAGAACCTCTAAATCATCAAATTGATTTAAGTTTTCAAAATTATAATTTGTCATACCTATTTCCTCACCTTGATATAATACAGAGGTTCCTCTTTGAGTTAAAGTTAGCATTGCTAATAATTTTGCAGATTTAATTCTAAAATCCTTATCATTTCCATATTTACTTACACTTCTTGGATTGTCATGATTATTTAAAAAAACTGTAGGCCAGTGAAACTCGTCTACATTCGACTGGGTTTTAAATAATTTTTTTAACTGAACTAAATTCCATTTGTTTTGAATCCAATTATCACGGCCAATTCTTACAATATCAAATAGAAAAACTAAATCTAGTTCCTTTTCTCTTTCATCAGATAATTTAATCATTGTATCCTCACTAATACCAAAAGCTTCACCAATTGATACAATATCATATTTAGAAAGAACCTTTGAATTCATTTCTTTCAAGAATTCATGTAGCCTTGGTCCTGAAGCATATACTTTCTCTGGATTCAAAAGTTCTTTTTTTGATAAGTTATTAAAGTCTTGATCTTTGGAAATAAAAGGGATAACATCCATTCTAAAACCATCAATCCCTTTTTCTAACCAAAATTTCATTAGTTCATGAACTTCTTCTCTGACTTTATTATTTTCCCAATTTAAATCAGGTTGTTTTTTAGAAAAGTAATGTAAATAATAATCGTTAGAAATTGAATCTTTTTCCCAAGCAGAACCTCCAAAAAAAGAAGTCCAGTTATTTGGTGGATTTTTTTTATCTCCTTCACTCCAAATATAATAGTCTCTAAATTTATTGTTTTGTGATGATTTACTTTGAATAAACCAGTCATGCTCATCACTTGTATGGTTAACAACTAAATCTATTATTAACTTCATTTTTCGAATATGCACTTCTTTCAACAATTGATCAAAGTCCTGCATACTTCCAAATTCCTCCATTACTTTCTTGTAATTTCTTATGTCATAACCGTTATCGTCATTGGGAGAATCAAAATGAGGGCTTAACCATATCGTGTCGATACCCAGTAATTTTAAATAATCTAGTTTTAAAATGATTCCATTCAAATCCCCTATTCCATCGTTATTTGAATCGTAAAAAGATCTTGGATAAATCTGATAGATAGTCTGTTCCTTCCACCACTTTTCAATCATATCTTTTTCTTGCTTGACATTCTACATTTCTTGCTACAATAAACAACATTATCCCAATTTTTTTCCCATTTTTTTCTCCAAGAAAATGAAAAATTACAAATAGGACAAGTCTTTTGAGGAAGATTGGATTTTTTCATTAATTAAACAAAGGATGTTCATCTGGCCAGGGCACTATTGAATTGGTGATTTTATTTAGAGGCATTTGCGCATCAACTGATTTTAAATATTTTGTCAAAACATTAGCTAATAACTGAGATTTTGAATTGTTTACAGAAATTAAATTATTATTTTCAGAAATATCCTTCTCCAAATTATACAATTCAACGATTTGAGTATCATGAAAATAAATAAATTTCCATTTACCTTGTCTAATAGCACTGTAACTACCAATTCCAGGCCCAATTGGTCCCCACCAGTTAGGATAATGCCAAAACAATGGTTTATTTTCTATGACTTCGTTTTTCAACAGGGGTACAAAACTTTGACCGTCTATTTCTTGAACTAAATTACTATTTCCTGAATTAGCAAATTCTAAGATCGAAGGAAAGAAATCATCAATTATAACTGGGTGATTTATTTCTTTAACATTCGTCTTATGAAATGGTGAATAAACTATCATAGGAACTCTTATTCCTCCTTCATAAATAGATCCTTTACCACTTTTTAGAGGGTAATTGTGTTGGTGTCTTTCTCCATCTCTAGCAACTGCACTTAAACCTCCATTATCAGACATAAATACAACAATTGTATTTTCTAAAATATTATTCTTTTTAAGTTCATCCAACACAACACCTAAAGCATGATCCATACTTTCAACCATAGAAGCATATTTAATTTCAGAGTTTTTTAAACCAATATTTTTATATTTCTCAACAAAACGATTATCTTCCATTAAGGGGGCATGAACATTATATAAAGAAAAGTAAAGGAAAAATGGAGACTTTGAATTAATAGGTTTTTGTAATTTATTTAAAACTTCTTCACTAAGTGCTTGAGTCAAAAAAATATCCTCTCCGTAATATTTTTCAAGACCAGGAACAGCCCATATTTTCTTTGCTGGATCGTTATTTCCAAAATTATCTAGACCTAAGTAACTCTGCGGAGCTCCAGCGGCATGCCCGGCTATATTAATGTCAAAACCAATGTTTAAAGGGTCTGAAGATGGGTATCCAATTGCTCCTAAATGAGCTTTACCTGCATGAATTGTATAATAACCATTATCTTTTAAAACTTGAGGAAGAGGTGTAGCATAAACTGAATTATTAATTGAATCTGAAGTTGATAACCCATTATAGTTCCAATCAGGAAATTCAAAAGATTTATGATTAATTTCAGCTGGTTTCTTTTTGTTTGGATGTAGAGTCCAGTTAGTAACTCTATGTTTTGCAGCATTCATTCCTGTCATTAAGCTTATTCTAGATGGAGAACAAACGGGAGTTGCATAAGCATTAGTGAATTTCACACCCATCTCAGCCAAGAGTTCCATGTTAGGTGTATTATATAGTTTATTATACTCCGTTTTATTATTCCAAAATGGAACAGAAGTATCTTGCCAACCTAAATCATCTACCATAAATAAAACGATATTAGGCTTACTAATTTCATTTGAATTATTACAAGAAATAAATAAAAAAAGAGTTAAGACATGAAATAATTTAGATAAACACATTCATACAATATACGAAAATGAAAAAAAACAAACATGTTAAGCTAACTTAACATTTTTTTATATATATTTGTAAAGTTAACTTAACATATAAATAAAAATGAAACTAAAAATATTAAGAATTATGGCAATAATAACAGGATTAATTGGAACAACTTTGTTTAATAGATTTTTGGAGGGAGGAGCTTTATTTATGTCTCTTGTTCTTGTCTGTTTATTAATTTCAATTTACTTTATAGTAAAATCTCTTTTGAATATCAAAACAAATATTGAAATTTCAAAAAAAATGCTTAAACATATAAATGATAGTGGCACCCTTGGTTTAGCTTTAGGTGTCACGGGGGCCTTTATAGGACTTATAACTGCTTTTGATGTTCTTGAAGCAACTGGAGAAGCGAATCCTTCTATAATAGCTGGAGGTTTAAAGGTCGCATTATTATCTCCTCTTTTTGGACTTTTTACTTTTTCAGTTTCTAAACTTGCCATACTAATACTTCGAATAATTCAAAAATAAAATTATGGGACTATCTAAAAAAGAAATATCAATCTTAATTGAGATTATATTTTCAATAGTATTTGTTTTTATTTTCCTTCCTTATTTTTATGAAAATCAAGAGATCAACTTGATTTTAATGGATGATTTAATCGGAAAAATAATTGAAATTTTAATATTTACAATAATTTATTTTTCCATAGCTTATTCTGTTTTAGAAGTTGTTTATAAAAAGAAAGAAAATAAAGATGAGAGAGATGATATGATAAATTCAAAATCGTATAAATTAGGTTATTTACTCTATGAATTCTCATTATTCATTTTTATTGGATATGTGTGTTCTAAATTTCAAAATAAAGAATTATTAAACCTCACTGGAAACCAGGAATTATATAACAACTTTCAATTAACTGATGGCGGAATTGTTTTTTTTGTTCTTGTTCTGCTTGCATTTATATCAATCATAAAGTCATTGTATCAGTTTTACTTACACAGAACAGTTTAAAATGATATTAAAAAATAACCTAAAAGAAATAAGACAAAAAAATAGATTCACACAAGAAGAATTAGGAACTGATGTAGGAGTAAGTCGCCAAACCATTATATCTATAGAAAGATACAGATATAAACCTACACTAGAATTAGCTATGAAATTAGCGCAGAAACTTAATATTAAAATTGAAAAACTGTTCTATTTTGAGCAAGAATAATTCAAGAATAAAACATTGTGATATCTGTAAAAAAGATTTTTCTGTAATGTATAGAATTCAATATAAATCAATTAAAGAATGGATCTTTTCTTGTAAAGACTGTCTAAGTATAGTAAAAAAAGACAATCAATTTTACAAATATGGTGGTACTTGGAAAAAATAAAATATTTCAAAAAAGAATTAACATACAGTTTTAAGATAATCTATAAGCTTATCCGCTTGCTTTTGCTCTTCATAATATTTATCAATAAAAGCTTTTAAAACATCATTTGGTAGTTCTTGAGGAGGTATATAATTGTATTGTCCAAGTAGTTCTGCTCTTGCTTTAACAATTTTCAAATAAGTTTGCCCTTGTCCCTTCCAATCATCAGGTAGTTTTAAAATTAAACTTTCTATTAATTGTATTCTTTTATCCCAATCTGATTTAGAATCCATTTCAGCCGAGTTAGCAAATACTTCAATGTCATTCCAAGCTTTACAATAAGCTAAATCAGTAACAATATTAGTTTCTTCTTTACTAGAGGAACAAGAAACAAAACAAAAAATTGATAGAAAAAAAAAGAAATTCTTTATCATATAAACATAAATTTAACTAAAATTAAAGTTCCACATACAATTGCTTAAAAATAAATAGTTTGATTATTAAAATATTATAATTTAGAGTATTTACTTTTTCTCAAATGTTTATAATATCTTATATTTAAAAAATGCTAATAACCAAAGAGGTTGAGTTTAATTACGATAATCAAATATTTTTTAAATTTCAGAATATTGATTTAAAAAGTAATGAAAACTTATTAATTATTGGAAACTCAGGTGTAGGAAAAACTACACTAATGCATCTTCTTGCAGGACTACTTAAGTCAAACTCAGGATCAATTAAATTATTTGACCAAGAACTTAGTCAGTTGTCATCACATCAGCTTGATAGATTTAGAAAAAATAATATCGGAATTGTATTTCAAAGATCTCATTTTGTTAACTCTCTTACAGTTAAAGAGAACTTACAGCTTGCTCAGTATATAGCAAACAAAAAAGACAATAATAGAATTGAGAGTATTCTTAAAAAGTTAAATATTTTTGACAAGTCAAATAAAAAAACAAATCAGTTAAGTCAAGGAGAAAAACAAAGAGCTTCTATAGCTTTGGCAATTGTAAATTCACCTAAATTGATTTTAGCAGATGAACCTACTTCTAGTTTAGATGATACTAATTGTTCAAAGGTTATTAAACTATTAAAAAAACAAGCTACAGATTTTGGAGCTCAATTAATTGTTATAACTCATGATAGTAGACTAAAAGAACATTTTAAAAAATCCATTGAATTGTGAATATATTTAAATTAAGTATTAAAAACATTTTCAATAAACCTTTAAGCTCATTTATAAGTTTATCCTTATTAATCCTTGGTATAGGAATAATATCTCTTTTACTTCAGTTAAACACTTTGATAAAAGATCAAATGGATAATAATTTGAGAGGAATTGATATGGTTGTAGGAGCAAAAGGAAGTCCTCTACAGCTGATCCTTTCATCTGTTTATCATATTGACTCTCCAACTGGAAATATTTCTCTAGAAGATGCTGAGAATATTAGTAAAAATAGAATGGTAGGCTCAAGTATTAAAATCCTTTATGGAGACAATCATAAAGGATTTAGAATTGTTGGTGCTGAGAAAAAATTTATTGAGTTATATAAAGGAGTTATAAAAGAGGGAAAAGAATGGAATAGCCCTTATGAAGTTTTGGTTGGTTCAAAAGTATATGAAAAATTAAAAATCAATTTAGGAGATAATTTAGTTAGCTCACACGGTTTAAGAGAAACTGGGCAATCCCACGATGAAGGAACTTTTAAAGTAGTAGGATTATTAGAGCCTTCAAACTCTGTAATTGATCAATTAATTATTACATCTCCTGAAAGTGTTTGGGATATTCACGATACTCATAACCACAAAAATGATGATGAACATGATCATGAAAACGAACATGCACATGATGATAGAGAAATAACTGCAATGCTAATAAAGTTCAAAAGCCCAATGAACATTATTCAATTTCCTAGACAAATTAATGAAAACACAAATCTTCAAGCAGCAGTACCATCTTATGAAATTTCAAGATTATTTAAACTTTTTGGATTTGGTATTGAAACCTTAAGCTATTTAGCCTATTTAATTATAATTGTTTCTGGATTCAGTTTATTTATTAATTTATTTAATTCAATGAGAGAAAGAAAATACGAAATGGCACTAATTAGAACACTGGGTGCTTCAAGATTTCAATTATCTACAATGATCATTTTTGAAAGCTTAGTTCTAACAATTTCAGGATTTGTATTAGGACTATTATTTAGTAGATTTGGAGTGATGTTTGTATCTTCGTTGATGGAAGAAAGTATAAATTATAACTTAAATTCTTTTAAAATTTTAAATGAAGAATATTGGTTATTAGGTTTATCTATTTTAATTGGTATAATATCTTCTTTAATTCCAGCTGTTCAAGTATATAAAATGAACATTTCAAAAATATTAGCAGATGCATAAATTGACTTTCATAATGGTTTTTTTTATATCAACTAGTTTGTTTTCACAAGTAGAAATTGATTGGCTTAAATTAAGAGATGTTTATTATAAATCTGAATATGCTGAAGACATGTATGGTTATGTTCAAATTCCATATTTTGGTGAAGCAGTTGAACCACTAGACAATAAAGAGGTTAAAATAACTGGATACATGCTTACTCTTTCGCCTGATGAAGGTGTTTTTGTTCTTTCTGAAAACCCTTATGCCGATTGTTTTTTCTGTGGTTTTGGAGGCCCTGAATCAGCAATAGAGCTAAGATTAAATCCAGGCTATGACGATTATTTAATGGATGAACTAGTTACTGTTACCGGGATACTTAGATTAAAAAGAGAAGATGTAAGTAGTGGTGTTTATATAATGGATAATGCGACAGCCATTAAAACAGAAGAATAATCATAAGTAATGAAAAAATATATCACAACATTAATAGTTTTTTTAACTATTAACTTTGGAGGGTTAGCTATTGGTCAAGTTTGGACAGGAGATGGAGTTACCTCAAATTGGTACACATCATTAAATCAAGCACCTTGGACTCCTCCAGGTTGGGTATTTGGACTAGCTTGGACAACGATAGCTATTACATTTTCTATATTAATGACTTCTTTTTATTTAAAAAACAGTGTTAAATCATTAAAATTATTTTTTCCTGCTCTTCTTTTAAATATTATGTGGAACCCTATATTTCTTTGGACTACAGTGGGTATGGACAGGTTTAGTAGTATTAGTACTATTATCATACTTTATATATGCAATCGTTGATTCTAATCGTAAAATGTATGGTTGGAAATATGCCTGGCTAGGATTACCATATTTCATTTGGCTGATAGTAGCAACATCATTAGATATGTATATATCTATAATGAATTAATTATATGTAAAAAAAACCTGCCAAAGCAGGTTTTTTTTAAAATAAGAATCTAACTATTGTAATTTAGCTTCATTCCACGACTCCCAATGTCTTACTATTTTTCCATCATCATTAAAAGTGTGGTTAAACATTACAGGGAAAACTATTTCTTTACCATCTTTTTTTCTTGTGACAGAGAATCTCCACCAAGATTGAACAAAAAAAGTATCGTTAAAATATTAAACCACCACCTAATAATATAACGGCAACGGCTCCTATTAATAAGAGAAAATAAGTACCAAGAGCTCCAGTAGCTGTTTTTAAAATTGAAAACTTTTTAACTTTTAATTCTTGAATTTCGCTTTTTTGAATTGTTTGGATACCCTTATTATTTTCTAAAACAATTGAGTTTTCGTTTTTAGAAACTAATCGTCCTTTTAGCTTGGAGCTATCAATCTTTTCAATTTCAAACTTTCGTTTTTTTTCAATTACAATATTATTGAAGTCAACTGATTGGTAACTAGAACAACTTTGGAATAAAATTGAAGTTAATAATAAAAAGATGATTTTTTTCATAAAATTAAGATACAAAAACATTCGAAATAGAATGCATTTATTTAATCTACTTGATTATTGTGAGAACCATCACAAAATCCATCAGGATTTTGAGTGTTTCCACATCCACATTTAGGTTTATCTGACATAATTAATATTTAAAACAAATATAATATTAAGACACTTTAGAATGAAACTAGATTAAACAATAAGAAATATGTATGGTTAAGAGCGAATTTTATATATAAGTTCTTTTTCTTTCTGGGACAATACACTATTGCTTAAATTAAGTTTTTCTAATTTTTTATTAGCTTTTTTATGTGAACCTTTAAGCTTGAGGTTATGTAGAAGATTTAGCAGTACATATGAACCACCTTAGAAAATTAACCCAAGTCTAATATCGCTTGATGTATCAAAAAAAACACCTCCTATGCTACTAATAATAATTCAAATACCAATTAAATGTTCTGGATTCAGTTTTAATAATTTTTTCATAAACTATCAATTTTTTTTGCAGGAACTAAAAGAATTTGAGGAATGGTATCTTTAGATTTTTCTAACCTTTTTTCAGCTTTGACTCTGTCTTGTTTAAGTGTTTCACGAGTTTTTTCATTTTGATAATCTAAAATTTCATTGAAAGCAATAAGAATAATTATAACTATAATTATAAATCTAAATTTTTTCATAATTTTTGTGTTGTACCTTCTTTTATTAATTCCCCTGGGGTATTAAAACTTGACCAAAAGCCTTTCAATAAATTATTTTCATCAATCTTATAATATACAATTCCAAAATCAGTGCCATTTGGATAATAGTAGGTAACAGTAAAGTTATTTTCATTTTTAATTCCAATACCAACATACTGAGCATTATCATCTCTTTGATAATGTAAATAATAAACTTTATTATACTTAAAAATATCAACTACACCATTTTCACTTTCACCTGAGTAATATTTAAAAGTTCCGCATAATGGGTCATTTTTAGAAGTTTCCATAAGTTCAGATTTCTGATTAAATGGTTCAATTTTAAATGGAAAATCATCCATATTTAGAGATGGAGCAAAAAGAGAACTTATATCACAAGACACAAGTGGAATAAACAGTAATAGTAGAATTAGTTTTTTCATAAACGTTGATTTAATTATCCTTTATTTTAATGTATTCATTCACTTTAGTCCATCCTCGACTCATAAAATAAGGATTAGATATTGTGAGTTTGTTTTCAGCTTTATCTTCGTATTTATCGATAGCATCTAAAACTTCTTCAAAATTATATCGAAAACCTCTTTTGATTCTTAAGCAAACTTTATCATTTTCATCAATAAACCAAATTCTTTTATCGATGGTTGTTCCATTTCCACTATATTCTTCATCAACTTCCACATAATATTTAATTTCTTTCCAAGTTAACTGTTTAATTTTAAGAGGGAATAGATAAAATTTTTTAATTATTCCTGCTCTATCAACTATTATTTCGTTAATAGAAATTATAATTATCATAAGTAAAAAAACTATGAGATAATACATATTCTCATAAGCAAAACTAGAATCCCCATTAGACTCATAAATAATGCCGATTACGGTTAGATATAATAAAATATAAGTATAATTAAAACCAACTGATTTATAATTTCTCATTTATATAATATACAAAAAAACATTCAAAAAAGAATGTAATATAATAATTATATAAAACTTATTTTCCCTTGTAAGAGGACTGTGTTAGTTTAACCTACTTACATGGATTAGAAGTTGCTGAATTAAGAAAAGATATGCCTATGGTTTAGTTATTTAATCTAAAAGTAATTGAAGTCTGAAAGGAACTCTTACTTTACGACCTTCAATTTCTGCTGGTTTTATTTTAGGAAGAAGCGATATGATTCGTACGGCTTCTTTTTCTAATATTGGGTCAGGACCACGAGTTCTAATCCCACTAACATTTCCATCTTTTCCAACCACGAATTGAATAATAACTCTTCCTTGAATACCCTGTTTCTGAGCAATTTCAGGATATCTAAAATGTTTAGCAATATGTCTATTCATTTTTTCTTGAAAACATCCTCTTTTTTTAATTTCAGATAATTTCTCACACCCTGGGAAAACAGGAACTAGACTGAAAATTCCTTTGTTTAGTTTACTAAGAAAATCCAACCCATTATCAATTTTATTAATATTTATTGAAATCATAGAACCTTTTTCTATATCACTTAATCTATAAAGAATAGGGGTTCTGAACTTTTTGTCTACAGCTATACCGCCTACAATTGAAGGATTTGTTTTAGGAAGACTTTCTATTATTGAATTTGCTGCTTTTTCAAAGGCATCTGAAATAATTTTCTTAGAATCAGCATCCTCAAAAGCAACACCAATTAAAGCAGCATTGGAGCTCACATTTTTGACAACTCCATTTTTATCAATTGTGTAATTTACATTAACCATCGCTTGAATGTCGAAATAATTACCTAATTGTGGATAGTAAAAATTATCAGAAACGTGCTTGTTAAGTGTGTTTTGAAAACATTCATTATCATTTATATCACAATCTAAAAAAGGATTATAAGGCTCTTGTAATTTATGTACTGATGCTAATATTTTATAAGCTGGAAGAGTGTTTACATCTTCATTTTGCCCAAAAGATACAAGTGGAATAAACAGTAATAGTAGAATTAGTTTTTTCATTTATTTTTTTTCTTTTTTAAATCTTTAAAAAGTTCTGGAACATCTTTCCATAGGTGCTTGTATCGTAAGGCATTAATAAAACCAACTAATATTAACACTAATACAAGTAATAGTATTTTCATACCTACAATATAACAATTATCTAAACCTTATTAATCACT
>CASIBD010000016.1:0-23059 GCA_949372825.1 uncultured Flavobacteriaceae bacterium
TGAAGATATTATCCAAAATGATGGCTGGCTAAATTTAGATATTGCAAAAACTGTAACTGTTAATGGACTTGATGGTTATGCTCTACCTAGCTTAGTACAAAGATTTGAATATGCTAAACCTAAAAATGAATAATTTCATAAAAACAGGAATATTAGAATATTCTGAATACAACTCTCAAGAAGAACCTTCTTTACTTAAGGAACTTAATAGAGAAACTCACTTAAAAGTTTTAAACCCTAGAATGTTAAGTGGTGCATTTCAGGGCAGATTAATATCATTAATCTCCAAATTAATTAATCCTAAAAAAGTTTTAGAAATTGGAACCTATACTGGATATTCTGCATTATGTATTTATGAAGGATTAGACGAAAAAGGTGTAATTCATACTATTGATAAAAATGAAGAATTAGTTGAAATTCAAAAAAAATATTTTAAAAAAACTGGAGATGTTGAAAAATTTGTTCAACATACTGGAATTGCGCTTGATATAATTCCTGAAATCAACGAAACTTTTGATTTGATTTTTCTAGATGCAGATAAAGAGAATTATATAAATTATTTTAATTGCATAATAAATAAATTAAATAAAAGTGGTGTGATTTTGGCAGATAATGTTCTGTGGAGTGGAAAAGTAATTGATAAGAATCAACAAGATAATACAACAAATATATTAAGAAGATTTAATGATATGGTAAATAATGATAGTAGAGTAGAAACTATTTTACTTCCTGTTAGAGATGGCATTTCAATAATTAGAAAAATTTAGAATTTTCTTTTAATTGATCCTCCTAAATCATCCATTTTTTCTTTCACATCATCAATCTCTTTTTTTATTGAATCGGTATCAATTCCTTGATTTTCAGCACTTTTCTTTATTTCTGACTTAATGTCTTCTGTTGCATCTTTAACTTGGCGAATACCCTTTCCTAATCCTTTGGCTATTTCAGGGATTTTATCAGCTCCGAAGACTAACAAAATAATTAATCCAATAAAAAGAATTTCGGGACCACTAATAAATAAGATCATAAAAAAATTTATTTGATGTAAAGATAAAAAAAAGGTCAATTAAAAAATTGACCTTTTGTAAATTAACCTTTTACTTTTGATTTAAATTTGTCAAACTCAGACTCATCTTGCTTTTTTGGCCATGAATTATTTGATGTATCAATATCAGCAGTTTCTAAATCTGGATCTAAATTGATATTTATAATTTTTTTATTAGAAGCAATTAATTTCTTTACTTCATTATCATTTTTTCTCCATATTTGAGCAGGATAAGTAATTCTTTCAATCGTTCCATCTTCATACTCGTAGTCAACAATAATAGGCATAACCAAACCTCCTGGTTTTTCAAAAATAACTTCATAAAAGAATTTGGGGACTTCTTTATTAGAAACTTGATTTTCATTAAGATAATTGTTAAGTAATTTTGAATTTTCCAGAGGATCATTATCTTTTATACTATTTGTATCATTTTCAAAATTTTCTAAAAACACTAAAGGTCTTAATTTGGTAATTCCTCGTTCTTCCATTATTTTTTTCACCGCAACACTAGGTTCATTAGAAACAAAATATTGATTTACTTCCTTTATTCCAATATCTACATAATCTGTTGTATAAAACCATCCTCTCCAAAACCAATCTAAATCTACTGCTGATGCATCCTCCATAGTTCTAAAAAAATCTTCTGGACTAGGATGCTTAAACATCCAACGTTTTGAATAAGTTTTAAAGGCGTGGTCAAAAAGTTCTTTACCCATAACTGTTTCTCTTAAAATGTTAAGAGCTGTAGCAGGCTTTCCATATGCATTAGGTCCTAAGCTATATACGTTTTCGGGATTACTCATGATTGGTGCTAAAAAATTTTGATCTACACTCATATAGTTTGTAATCATATTGGCAGGTCCTCTATCAGATGGGAAATTTTCTAGTGGATAAATAATTTCAGGAATATCTTTGCCTAATTTTTGTTCGGTAATGTATTGAACAAAAGTATTTATTCCTTCATCCATCCAAGCCCATTGTCTTTCATCGTTATTCACAATCATTGGAAACCAATTATGTCCAACCTCATGAATAATAACACCAATCATTCCAAATTTTACATCATCAGAATAAGATCCATCTAAATTAGGTCTTCCAAAATTAAAACATATCATAGGGTATTCCATGCCAATTTGTTTTGCATGAACTGATATTGCCTTATGATAAGGGTAATCAAAAGTATAATCTGAATATGTTTTTAATGTTTCAGCTACTACGACAGTAGAGTAATCTTCCCATAAAGGATTACCTTCTTTTGGGTACATAGATACTGCCATAACATCCCTATCACCTATCTTAACAGCCATCATATCCCATATAAATTTTCTAGATGATGCAAAAGCAAAATCTCTAACATTTTCAGCAACAAAGTGCCATGTTTTTTTCTTTTTTGAAAAACCCTTTTCAACTTCTTCAGCTTCCGATTGAGTTACTATCATTACAGGTTTATCATATGTTTTTTTGGCTTTATTATAACGTTTGATCATTTCTTTAGAAAAGACACTCTTTCTATTTTGAAGTTCTCCAGTTGCATCTAATATATGATCAGAGGGAACAGTTATTTTTACATCATAGTTTCCAAATGGTAAAGCAAACTCACCATCTCCCCAAAATTGATAATTTTGCCAACCTTCAACCTCATTATAAACAGCCATTCTTGGAAAAAATTGAGCTATAATATAAACTCTATTACCATCCTTATCAAAAGATTCATAACCAGATCTTCCATCTTGGTTTACATGATCTTGAATATTATACCACCACTTAATTGAAAAAGAATAACTTTCACCACTTTTAAGGACATTAGGTAAATCAACTCTCATCATAGTTTGATTTACAAAATGTTTCAGAGGTTTCTTATTTATATCTAAAACATATTCAATGTTAAAACCTCCATCAAACGGATCAGTTAAAAATTCTTTTGTAAATCCAGATGGAAGATATGCTGGAGAAACACCACCTCCATCAATAAGAAGAGAAGGAGAATCTTTTTTTCTAATATTCTGATCTAATTGTACCCACAAATACTCCAAATTATCGGGAGAGTTATTAGTGTAAGTTATAGTTTCAGAGCCATATACCCTCTTGTTTTCATCATCTAATTCAATATCCATTTTATAATCAGCTTGCTGTTGATAATATGCTGGACCTGGTGCACCAGAAGCAGTTCTAAACATATTAGGAGAAGAAAATTCTTGATAAAGTTGTCTAAACTTATTTACATTTATATTTTCCTGGTTTCTTTCTTTTGCTTCCTGAGACAAACCAGTGAATGAAACTAGTAAACCGAGAACAAATAATACTATTTTTTTATAATTCATAATTATTTTTTATACTTTAAATTTAATGAAAATGTTTAAATATCTAGAGAAAGTATTGAATTATTAACCCTAGATATAAAACTCTTTTTATTACCATTTTTTTTAACATGAATAATATTCTGTTGTTCAGAATAAAGATCAAATAAAAGTTTATTATCAATACTAAGATTATAAAAATCTGGAAGATTTTCAATTTCTAAATAAAACACATACATGTCATTTTTATTTTCTAAACCTATAAAGTTTAATTTATTTTTAACGTCATCCAATAAAACAATAAGATATGAATTAAAATAATTATTGATATTATTATGATACAAAGAATCAATAAGCATCTCGTCAGTTATTATGTCATTTACTAAATATTTTTTTTTAAAAGCATCTTTAAAATCATCTTTGAATAATCTTACAGTAATTTGAAGAGAATTTGAATCAGTAAAATTAAAAAGTGAAGTACTCACATAGTATTTATGAGTTGAAAACCCAAAACAAAAAACTATTAGAATTAATTTTAATTTATTCATTTCTGCTTTTATAAAATTTATCGAATGATTCTAAAACTAATCCGTGGTTAGATAATTTAAAATCATTTTGAATTGAACTGTTTTCTATAGCTCCTAAAACAAATTCATAAACTTCATCTTGGGTTAAATTGTATGACCTAGTAAAAAAGCTAACACCATAGAATTCAATTACATCAACTGTAGTTATATTTTGTTTATCCCAAACCCTTCTTTTTTTCAAACGCTTATAATATCCGCTTAGATTTTTATACAAAGCCTCAATATTTATAGACATTATTGGTAAGCCGATAAAAGGTACAATTTTTTCAATTTTTTCTTCTCTAATACCTTTAAATCCGGGGATACCAACATCATCAAAGTTTATAGGAACCTTAACATTAGAGTTTGCCATATCTTTTAATATATTCCCTGATAAACTATTAGATCTAACCACTACATTACTTAACTCGTTAATAAATTGATCTACGTAAATTTTTAAATAAGTTTGATTTAACATCTCATTTTCCATTACAATAACACGTGGTATTATTTGAACTGAAGATATTATAATCGTGTCTTGTTTTTTAACCCCAATTTCAAATACTCCATTAATATCAGTTATTGTTTTAGAACCACTGGTCTTATTTATAATGTGAATTCCACTAATACTGACGGAATCGTTAACAATTTCACCTTTTAAAGTTTTAAAGTTTGGTTTGGTTTGAGAAAAAACAGAAAGAATTCCTAAAAAAAACCAAAATATAAAACTAACTCCTTTCAAGTATTTTTTTAAATTTATCACTTTGTTTAATTAGAAAATCTAACAACTGAAATTCATTGCTTTTTTTGAATAAAAATTTTGAAGGAAATTTATCATCACAGTACAATAAAAACTCAGAAATATTTTGTTTTTTCAATCCAAGACTTTTAACAAAAAAAGCGTCATCATACACCTCTCTAATCAAATCACTTGGTTTATAATTAACATTACTAAATTTTTTATCGATTTCCTCACTTTTATTCGCTGATTTTGCAATCATTTTATAAAGGTTTATAAAATTTAACCCATTATTAAATGTACCTGCTTTTAGAATTTGATTTTCAATTTTTGATGATTTATCAAAATTATAATAAGTTCTTTTAAACTCTTCTTCCTTCAAGTCTAAAAACTTTTCTGTATTCTCTGGCCCAACAACAACTTCATCTAATACAGTAACTTTTTCGTTGACGTCAATAACTAGTCTGCTTTTTTGAAGAATTTCTTTATTTATTACAACTGATCGTATTTGATACTGTACAGACGAAAAAACGAGTCTATCATTTAATTTAACCAGCATCTCAAACTCTCCTTCGTTATTTGTTATTGTAGCGTTTCGGCTCGTATTATTGACAACATTAGCTGAAACTACGTTACTGTTTTTATATAATACTTTTCCTCTTATCCATGTTCTATTCTCAGATTGAGAATAAATGAAATTAGAAATAAAAAATAATATAAAAACGTATCTCATTGAAATAAAATTGAGCGGGAGACCGGGTTCGAACCGGCGACATTCAGCTTGGAAGGCTGACGCTCTACCAACTGAGCTACTCCCGCATTAATACAAATATAAAATTAATGAATTGTTAATATGTATTAAAAACAACTAAATATATTATTAATTTTAACTTATATGAGTTTGATTATAAAAAAAGTTAAAAGTATAGATTTGTATCAATTAAGAAATAAAGTCTTAAGAAATAACAAAGGAATTCAGTACTGTAAATTTGAAGGAGATAAAAATGAGGATACAGTTCATTTTGCCGTAATTAAAAATAATACAACCGTCGCTGGAGTATCTCTAATTAAAAACAGTACTAATAAAATCAAATCTTTAAGTAATATTCAACTTAGAGGGATGGCAGTTTATAAAGATTATCAAAAAAATAAATTAGGGTCCGTATTACTTAAAAAAGTCGAATCATATTGTATTAATAATAGCGTTGATTTCATATGGATGAATGCAAGATCAGAGGCAATAAAATTTTATTTAAAAAATGGTTATATAAAAACCGAAAAAAGTTTTAATATTGAAGGAATTGGCAAACACTATTTTTTATATAAAAAAGTAAAATGATAAAGGATATTAAATTTTTATTTCTCTTATTTTTTTTAATTTGTATTAAGAATTACTCTCAAAAAATTATGAATATAGACTTTGTTACAGGAATTGATCACAATGATTTAATTGGAGATAGTTTAAAACTTGAATCAAAAACATTTTTTGCTTTTAAAAAAATGAAAGAAGCAGCAAAAAAAGATGGAATTATTTTAAAAATTGTTTCAGCTCACAGATCTTTTGAAAGACAAAGTTTTATTTGGAACAAAAAATATGACAAATTCACTAAAGAGTATTCGCTAAATCCAGTTGATGCAATAAATGAAATTATACGTTTTTCTACAATTCCTGGAACATCTAGACACCATTGGGGGACTGATATAGATATTATTGACGGAAAATACCCAGATGAAAAGAATGTTTTAATTTCAGAAAAATATCTTGAGGGAGGAGTTTTTTATGATTTAAAAAAATGGTTATCAAATAATTCTGAGAAATATGGCTTTTACTTAACCTATAATAATGATCCTAAAAGAAAAGGTTTTGAATTTGAACCATGGCATTACAGTTATAAATCAAGTTCTAAAAAATATTTAAAAGCTTTAATTAGTTCTGATTTAAAAAAAGTTTTTAATAAACACGAACTTAACGGCTATCAATACTTTGACAAAAAATTTATTGATAAATACATCTTAGAAAACATAATGGATATTAATCCTGATTTAAAATAAACGATCATTAGATTATAATTATATTTGTAAAGTAACAAATAAGTAATTCACTTTGACAAATAAAAAGAAAGTTCTTTTAATGATTCTAGATGGATGGGGAATAGCTAAAGACCCCTCTGTTTCAGCTATAAACAAGGCTAGAACACCATACATTGATTCTTTATACGAAAAACATGCCAATTCAAAGTTGATAACTTATGGAGCTGGTGTTGGTCTTCCCGATGGACAAATGGGGAATAGTGAGGTAGGTCACATGAATCTTGGTGCTGGAAGAATTGTATATCAAGATTTTGCAAAAATAAATTTAGATATTGATGAAAATAGATTTAATGATTTAGAAAATTTAAAAAACCCTTTAAAAAAACTTCAAAAAAATAAAAAAAAACTACATCTGATTGGACTAGTTTCTGATGGTGGAGTACACTCTCATATCAATCATTTAGAAGCTATTTTAAAATTAACTGGGAAAATGAATCTTGATAAAGTTTTTGTTCATGCTTTTACTGACGGAAGAGATGTAGATCCAAAATCAGGAAAGGGCTTTATTGAAAGAATTGAAAAAAGTAGTCAATCTAACGGAGCTACTTTAGCAAGTGTTATTGGAAGATATTATGCTATGGACAGGGACAAAAGATGGGAAAGAACAAAAAAATGTTATGATCTTCTGGTTAATGGAACTGGAATCAAATCCTCGAACATTACAAAATCAATAAGCGATTCTTATCAAAATAATATTAGTGACGAATTTATAGAACCAATAGTAGCTATTGACAATAATAATAATCCAAAAGGGATTATTGAAAATGGTGATTATGTTATATTCTTTAATTTTAGAACAGATAGAGGAAGACAACTTACAGAAGTCTTGTCTCAAAATGATTTCTTAGAAAATGGAATGACTAAACTCAATTTAGAGTTTATAACAATGACCAACTATAATGAAAATTTCCAAGGGATTAAAAAAATATATGAAAAGGATAATTTGAATGATACTTTAGGAGAAGTTCTTTCAAAAAATAAAAAGAAACAAATCAGGATTGCAGAAACTGAAAAGTATCCACACGTTACATTTTTTTTTAATGGGGGAAGAGAAGAAGCTTACACAAACGAAAGGAGAATACTTTGTCAATCTCCTAAAGTAGCCACATATGATTTAAAACCAGAAATGAGTGCTTTTGAGATAACCGACTCTATTATTCCAGAGATTGAAAAAGGAGATGTTGATTTTATTTGTTTAAATTTTGCAAATCCAGATATGGTTGGACATACTGGAGTTATGTCTGCAGCTATTAAAGCTTGTGAAACTGTTGATATTTGTTCTAAACGCATAATTGAAAAAGCACAAACAAAAAATTATTCTATTTTGGTAATAGCTGATCACGGAAACTCCGATATAATGATAAATAAAGACGGATCACCCAATACTGCGCATACCACAAATATGGTTCCTTTAATCTTAATTGATAATAAGATAAAAGAAATTCAAAATGGAGTCCTTGGAGATATCGCGCCTACTATTTTAGATATCATGAATATTGAAATTCCTGAAAAAATGACTTGTAAATCATTAATTATAAAAGAATGAAAAAATTCATATTCCTTATACTTACAGCAATGATTTTTAGCTGTAATAATTCAATAAATAAAAAAAATTCTGAACCTGAAGAATATACTGACATAATTGGGATATTTGAAAGAAAAGAGCTCTCAAATAATCCACACGCAGAATGGTTTAATCAAAATTATTCAGATTATAATCTTGATAAGAAAACTTTAGATAAACTAAAACCGTTATTTGAAGATATAGAAATAACTGTTTTTATGGGTACATGGTGTTCTGATAGTAGAAAAGAAATACCTGTATTTTTTAAATTAATTGACAAACTTAGAATTAATGAAAATTCAATTGAATTAATTGGAATGACATTGGAAAAAACCACACCTGATAGTTTAGAACTAAATCAAAACTTAATAAATGTTCCGACTTTTATATTTAAAAAAGATGGTAAAGAGATCAATAGAATAGTAGAGTTTCCGTTAGAAACAATTGAAAAAGATATATTGGAAATTTTAACCACAAACAATTATCAAAATCCATACGATTTTTAAGATGAGTTTAATAAAAAGCCTTGAAGAAATAGAGTTAATTAAAGAAAGTGCTCAACTAGTTTCTAAGACCTTAGGTATGCTTGCTAAAGAAATCAAGCCAGGGATAAACACTTTGTTTCTTGACAACTTAGCTGAGACTTTCATTAGGGATCATAATGCTGAACCTGGTTTTTTAGGTTTATATGATTTTCCTAACACGCTTTGCATAAGCCCTAATTCTCAAGTTGTTCATGGAATTCCAAACAAGGATATTGTAAATGAGGGAGACATACTATCAATTGATTGTGGTGTCTTAAAAAATGGATATTATGGGGATCACGCATATACTTTTGGTGTTGGGGAAATAGATCCAGAGGTTGAAAAATTGTTACAAACCACAAAAGAATCTCTTTATGTAGGGATTGAACAATTTAAAACCGGGAATAGGGTTGGTGATGTAGGCTATGCTATTCAAAACCATAATGAATCTAGGGGTTATGGTGTTGTAAAGGAATTAGTTGGTCATGGGCTTGGAAAAGAAATGCACGAAAAACCTGAGATGCCTAATTACGGTAAAAGAGGATCAGGAAAGAAATTTATGGAAGGAATGGTCGTTGCTATTGAACCTATGATTAATCTTGGCAGCTCTAAAATCAATCAATTAAATGATGGCTGGACTATTCTAACTAGAGATAATAAACCTAGCGCTCATTTTGAACATAATATTGCAATAGTAAATGGAAAGCCAAAACTATTATCAACCTTCGATTACGTTCATAAAGCATTAGGAATTAAAAGTGATGAAGAATTTCCTTTTAAATAAATAGATTGAAAAAATTAATTAAATTTTTAATAAATACTATACCTAGACCTTATTTAATATGGTGGAGTAACTTTTTTAGTCCAATTTTAGATATTTATTATAGGGGAAGTAAATTTAGCGATCCTATAAATGGTAAATCTTACAGAAAATTCCTTCCTTACGGATATGTAAAACAAAGAGAAAACGCATTAAGTCCAGGAACTTTATCCCTTGAGAGACATCGATTACTATGGATGTTTTTAAAAAATGAAACAGTTTTTTTTAAAGAAAAAATTAAAGTATTACACATAGCTCCTGAACAATCTTTCTATAAAATTTTTAAAAAACAGAAAAATATAACTTACACAACTTATGATTTAAATTCTCCGCTTGCATCAATAAAAGGAGATATATGTGATATGCCTTTTAAGGACAATTCCTTTGATTTTTTATTGTGTAATCATGTGCTTGAACATATTGAAGATGATCAAAAAGCAATAAGTGAGATATATAGAGTACTAAATATTAATGGAACAGCAATTCTTCAAGTTCCAATAAATGAAAATTCAAAAAAAACATTAGAAGACAATTTGATTACAAACAAGAAAGAAAGAATTGAAAAATTCGGACAATATGACCATGTTAGATTATATGGTTTAGATTACTTTGAAAGACTTAAAAAAGCTGGTTTCAAAGTTAGTCCAATAAAATACTCTTCAAATTTCACTAAAAAAGAAATTGAAAAATTTGGAATAATTGAAGATGAAATTATACCTGTATGTAAAAAATTAATTAAAAATTGAGTTTTTAAAACCTAAGCTGTAAAAGGTTTGGATTTCGTTGTTTACATCAAGATAAATAATCATACCATCTAAAGACTCATCAGTATTAATTAAATTTATAGATTTTTCTAGAGGCATAGCCATAAATGCTGTTGCATATGCGTCAGCAGTCATACAATTTTTCGCTATTACAGAAGTTGCTAAAATATTAGTTTGATCTGCTCTACCGTTATTAGGGTTGATTGTATGAACTATTTTAAAACCTGTGTCAGGTTCAATTAAAAATTTTCTGTAATTTCCTGAACTAGCAAGTGCATTATTATTTAAAAAAATCTTTTGTTTATTAATTTCAGGTTGTAATGGATCAGAAATTCCAACTTTCCAATTAGTATTGGTAATATTATTTATTCCACTAGCATACATTTCTCCTCCTATTTCTATTAAATGATTTTTTATATCATTTTCCTTTAAAGCTTTTGATAATAAATCTACACAATAGCCTTTAGCAATTGCATTGAAATCAAGAAACATTCCTTTACTAATTTTGACTGATCTATTTTCAAGAAACACCTTTTCAAAACCAATAAAATTCATAATACTATCGTTATTTACATAGTATTTAGGAACGGTATTAGGTCCTAAGCCATAAGCATTAGCAAGAATCCCAGCTGTTGGATCGAAATAGCCCTTAGTATGCTTCCAAATTGATTTTGATTTATTAAATACAGTAATAAAATTATCATCGACTTGAACTGAATTATCCCCATTATTAATTTTAGAAATATCCGAATTAGGAATATAGGTTGAAAGTGATTTGTTTAAATCAAAAAAAATAGAATCTGCTATGAATTCTAAATCCGTAAATGGTTCTGTTGAATTATATATAATATTAAACTTTGTTCCTAATGCATATCCTGAGTAGGAATAAGTATTATACGAATCCGTACAACTAGATAAAAAACAAATAAAGAATAAAGAACTAATTAATTTCCTGAATACCCGCATAATTTACAATATAACTTGAATTCTTAAACAAAGGTAATTCATAATCATCAGAATTTGCTAATCCAACTTTTGCACATAATAATTTAGCTTCAAATTTAGTACAGTGATCTAAAATTTTATTAAGATTTTTGATCTCAAAAGTTTTTGGGTTTTCAGGATATAAAATTGCTTTTACTATAATAAAATAAAGCTGCTTATTTTTTGTGCATACAAACTGTGGATTTTTTTCTAAAGAACTATTAATAGATAGAAATTCATAATTATCTTTTTCTAGTTCCTTACCAATGATATTCATTGCTAATCTGTGAAGCTCTTCTTTGCCTAACGGAACTGGTAATAAATTATCCTCCAAAGTCGTCAAATCTGACATTTTCTGGCGGAACGCCAAAATCATCAGCCATTTTTTCAATTGCTTGATTCATAAGAGGGGGGCCACAAAAGTACACTTCTATATCTTCAGGGTTTTCGTGATGGTTCAAATAATTATCTATAACAGTTTGATGAACAAATCCAGTAAACCCGTCGCCTTCTCCTTCTAAACCTTCTTTCACTTTCCAACCATCTTCTTCAGATGGTTCTGAAAGAGCTATATAAAATTTGAAATTAGGAAAATCCTTTTCCAATGCTTTAAAGTGATCTACATAGAATAACTCTCTTTTAGATCTTCCACCATACCAAAAACTAACCTTTCTACCAGTCTTTAGTGTTCTGAAAAGATGATATAAATGAGATCTCATTGGAGCCATTCCTGCCCCACCACCAACATATAACATTTCAGAATCAGATTCATTGATAAAAAACTCTCCAAAAGGACCTGAAATAGTTACTTTATCTCCAGGTTTTTTAGAAAAAATATAGGATGAAGCAACACCTGGATTTACGTCCATCCAATTATTAGTAGCTCTGTCCCAAGGTGGAGTAGCAATTCTTACGTTTAACATTATTTCTTTACCTTCAGCAGGGTAAGAAGCCATAGAGTAAGCCCTTTCGACTGATTCAGTATTTTTCATTTTTAAATCCCAAAGCTTAAACTTGTCCCATTCTAATTGGAATTTATTTGGCTCACCTGGATGTTCTTCAGGGTGAGACTCGATGTTCATGTCTTTAAAATCTATATCACATTCTGGAATTTCGATTTGAATATAGCCACCTGCTTTATAACCCATATCTTCAGGTATTTTAACAACAAATTCTTTGATGAATGATGCTACATTCCAATTTCTTACAACAGTACCTTCCCATTTTTTAATTCCAAAAACTTCTTCAGGAACTTGAATGACCATGTCTTGTTTAACTTTAACTTGACATCCTAATCTCCATCCTTCTGCAATTTCTTTTCTAGAAAAATGAGGTGTTTCTGTTGGTAATATTTCACCACCACCCTCACTTATAATACACTTACATTGTACACAAGTACCACCCCCTCCACAGGCTGAGGGTAAGAAAATTTTATTATTACTTAAGGTTGAAAGAAGTGTATCTCCAGAGTTTACCTCAACTTCATTTTCACCATTAACTAATAAACTAACAGGACCTGATGGAACTAATTTAGCCTTAACACCAAGTAACATACCTACCAAAAGAAAAATAATTCCTAAAAAAATTATAATACTAAATAAAATATAAGTTGAAATTGTCATAAAAAAAATTAAAGTTTAATTCCCATAAAGCTCATAAAACCAATGGCCATTAGTCCAGTTATAATAAATGTTATTCCTAATCCCTTTAAAGGAGCAGGAACATTAGAGTACGCTATTTTTTCACGAATAGCAGCAATAGCAACAATAGCTAAAAGCCAACCTATTCCTGATCCAAATCCATAAATAGCTGATTCAGTAATACCTGAAAAATTTTTAATCTGCATAAAAAGTGATCCTCCTAGAATAGCACAATTAACAGCAATTAATGGTAAAAATATTCCAAGAGCTCCATATAAAGCTGGAGAGAATTTTTCAACAATCATTTCAACTAACTGAACCATAGAAGCAATAACGGCTATAAACATAATAAAACTTAAAAAACTTAAATCAAGTTCTGCATATTCTGGACCTATCCATTTTAATGCTCCGGCTTGTAAAAGATATTGATCAATTAAAAAGTTTAAAGGGACAGTAATGGTTAATACAAAAATTACTGCAAAACCCATTCCAATAGATGTTTTAACAGTTTTAGAAACAGCTAAATAAGAACACATTCCTAAGAAATATGCAAAAACCATGTTTTCTATAAAAATGCTTTTAATAAATAAATTTGCGTAATCCATTATGTTATTTTTTATCCTTGTTCAATAAGTTTTCTATTTCTTGATCTTTGTACCCAAATAATTAGACCAACTGTTATCAATGCCATTGGAGATAATAGCATAAGACCATTATCTATATAACCCATTTCATAAATAAAATCAGGAATAACTTGGATCCCTAATAATTTGCCAGATCCTAAAAGTTCTCTAAAAAAGGCAACCAATATCAAAATCCATGCATATCCAAATGCATTTCCAACACCATCCAAAAACGATCTCCAAACTCCATTACCAAGTGCAAAAGCTTCTAGTCTTCCCATTACAATACAATTTGTAATAATAAGTCCAATAAAAATTGATAGTTCTTTACTAACATCATACGCATATGCTCTTAAAACTTGATCAACCAATACAACCATAGAAGCTACTACCACAAGTTGAACTATAATTCTTATTCTATTTGGAATTAAATCTCTTAAAATTGAAATAGTGACATTACTAGCTGCCATTACTGCAACCACAGATAAACTCATTACAATAGCTGCTTTAAGTTGAACAGTAATTGCTAGAGCTGAACATATTCCTAAAACTTGAACAGTAATTGGGTTATTATCATCTAAAGGATCAGTAAGTAAAACTTTATTTTTAGACATATTAGTTAAGGTTTAAGTTATTGCCTGACATAACAGCAATGCTATTAGTTGACTTTATAAACTCAAAATAAGGAACATAATGTGTTATTCTTTCTTTTATCATATCAGTAACTCCATCTCCTGTAATTGTAGCCCCAGAAATTGCATCAACTTCGTGATCAGTTTTGTCAAGATTTGAAGGGTCATTATTAGTTTTTGAAACAGTTATACCCATAAGATTTCTGTTAGCATCAAATAATTTTTCATCGATAAATCTTTCTATAAACCAATCTTGGGTAATTTCAGCGCCAAGTCCTGCTGTTTCGCCAACGTGATCAAAGACTACTCCTTTAATGGTATTTAAATCTTCTTTTAAGGAAATATATCCAAAAATCGCATTCCAAAGGCCATTTCCTCTAATTGGAATTATATAGAATTTCTCAGAATCAATTTCAGCTACATATAAAGGGAAATCTTGAGAATCAGGAGATTTTTTTAATTCTAATGCAAGTTTAACTTCTTTGAAAACATTAACTGAATTATCTATTGAACCATCACTTTGAACAGCTAATTGTTCTTTAATATATTGATCAAAAAGTTTTTCAGCTCCTTCCCTATCTGTCTGAATTCCAACAGTTGAAAGAATATTTTGCATTTTTTCCTTTCTTACATTTTCATTTTGTAAATCTTTTAAAGAAAAAGAAGTGAATGCCAATACTGATGCTACAACAAAAACCATTAAAGCAGCAAATGTAAAAGTGTAAACGTTTGAGTCTCTATTCATATTAAGCTACATTTAAATTAGAATTTAATTTTCTGTTTAATCTTTTTTTGATGTTAGATTCAATAACATAATGATCAATTGTTGGTGCAAATACATTCATAAGTAAAATTGCTAACATAACTCCTTCAGGATAAGCCGGGTTAAAAACTCGTATTAGAATACAAAACAAACCAACTAGAATTCCGTAAATCCATTTTCCTTTTGTTGTTTGAGCTGCAGAAACAGGATCAGTAGCCATAAAAACTACACCAAAAGCAAAGCCACCAACAATTAGATGATTGAACCAACTAAAATTCATTAATTCATTCGCTCCCCATAGATTAAATAAAAGTCCCGTTACAGCAGCACCTATAACACTTCCTAACATTATTCTCCAACTTCCAACTCCGGTAAAAATTAAAATAAAAGCACCTATCACAACCATGAGAGTAGAAGTTTCTGCAATTGAACCAGGAATAGCACCATAAAACATCTGAGAAACGTCGTATGGAATTGTACTTTCACCTGAAGCTAACATCCCTAATATAGTTTCACCGGAAACACCGTCAATATTTGAAGCTTCAGAAACCCATACTTTATTGCCTGACATATAAGTAGGATAAGCAAAAAAAGCAAAAGCTCTAGCTGTTAGAGCAGGATTTAGAATATTCATCCCTGTACCACCAAATGCTTCTTTACCTATTAAAACAGCAAAAGCTACAGAAAGTCCGACCATCCACAAAGGAATATCAACTGGCATAATCATAGGAATTAAAAGACCTGTTACCAAGTAACCCTCATTAACCTCGTGACCTCTGTATATAGCAAAAGCAAATTCAATAGCTAGTCCTACAATATAAGAAACAGCTATCATTGGAACTATTTTAATAGATCCATGAATAATGGCATCAATTGTAGTAAAAGAAGTGTCTAACTGTGAATAATACTGGAATCCAGTATTATATATTCCGTAAAACAGAGCAGGCAAAAGTGCTAAAATAACTGTGATCATTGTTCTTTTTAAATCAACAGCATCTCTAATATGTGCTCCGTGTTTAGTAGTGTGATTAGGAACAAATAAAAAAGTGTCAAAAGCATTTACAGCTGGTGCATACTTTTCAAATTTCTCACCCTTACCAAAAGGTTTTTTTACAGTATCTAAAATTTTTCTAATATTCATTTATTTATTACTATTTATTTTATCCAACTTCTGAAACCATTAAATCTAATCCCTCTCTTATTATTTTTTGAGCTTCAATTTTAGAAGATGACGAATAATCAATTAATGCGAAATCTTCGGGTGCAACTTCATAAATTCCTAAATTTTCCATTTTTTCTATGTTACCAGACATACATTCTTTCAATAATTGCATTGGAAAAATATCCATTGGAAAAACATCTTCCATTTCACCGGTAACTACAAAAGCTCTTTCCTCACCATTTAAGTTAGTGTCTAAATCATATTTTTTATTAGAAAATAACCAAGAAAAAGATGTTTTATAAATACTAGGAACTTTGTTATTAATAAAAGGAATCCATCCAAACATCCTGTAATGATTACCTTCTCTCAAAACCGATAGAGTGTTATTATAAAATCCTAGATAACTATCTTTATCTACAGAGTATCCTGTCAAAACATCTCCATTAATAAACCTTAAATTATCTTTGGCACTTATACCAGCATCACTAATAATGTTTGATAGTTTAGAACCAACAATTGTTTTATAATATTGAGGATACTTTACAGGGGGGCCAGAGACAGCTATTGTTCTTGTTGGTTCGTAGATTCCAGTTAAAAATAATTTACCAATTATTGCTACATCTTCGGCTCCGAGTATCCAAACTTTTTCACCACTATTAACAGGGTCGATGTGATGAATTTGTACACCAACATTTCCAGCAGGATGTAATCCTGAAACATTGTGAATGGAAATATTATCTATTTCTTGAATAAATGAATTATGATTTTTTTCAATACAAACATTTAAATCCCCGTCGGTTAATTTATTTAAAACATTTAAACCTGCTTTAAATTCTTCTTTTTGATCATTTAAAATAATTTCAATGTCTGCTGCAATAGGTGCAGAACTAACGGCCGAAATAAAAATAGATTTAGGAGTATCATTTGGATTTGCTATAATATCATAAGGTCTTTGCTTAATAAATGGCCAACAACCCGAATTTAACAAAAGATCTAACACATCGTTTCTTAAGTAAGAATCTATTTTTGAAATTTTATGTTTTTTTATATTTTGATTATTATCACTATCAATAAGAATTTCTAAAATCTTTCTTTTGGCACCTCTAACTATATCGGAAATAGTTCCAGAAACAGGTGAACAAAATTTAATTTCAGGATTCTTTTTTGAATAAAAAACGACATCACCCATTTTAACTTTATCACCAACTTTAACAACCAGTTTAGGAGTTATAAGATGGAAATTTAACGGATTAATTGAAACAGATTTAGGAAACGAAGCTTTTTTTACGATGTTTTCAGGAGCTCCTTTTAAATTGATGGTTAAACCATTCTTAATTTGGATGTCATTTGACATAATTATTTGCTGTAAAATAGAGCGCAAATTTATCAATTAAAAGCTATTTTTAAAAGCTGATTTAGGATAATGTTTTTTATTTATATTCATTCTAAATAATATAATACAAATAAGTGAAGTATATAAAAAAACATAACTTTATTTTTTTATAAAAATGAATAAAATTTTAATTAGTATTACGCTTTTTTCACTATCGTTCACTATAAACTTTAGTCAAACTAAAAAAATACCTGAAAACATATACAATGTTAATATTCATGGATCAAGATTAAATTATCCAGTGTTTAATCTGAATGATAAAATATCTTTTTCATTTGATGATTTAAACATAAAAAAATCAAGTTATTATTACAAAATAAATCATTTTGACTATAAATGGAATCCCTCAAGAATTTTAAAATCTGAATATATTGATGGTTATGATGATAATTTAATTGAGGGTTTTGAAAATTCTTACAATACATTAATTGATTACACTCATTATCAAATTTCAATTCCAAATCAAGATCTTAAATTGAAGGTTTCAGGAAATTACTCAATCAGTATTCATGAAAGTAATGGAGATTTTCTATTTGAAAAAAAATTTTCTGTTTTAAATCAATTGATTTCAACAAGTATTAAAATAAAAAGATCCAATGATCTGAAAAAAATCGAAAGTCATCAAAGCATTGACATCTCCCTTAAGTGCGATAATTGTAACGAATTCAATGGTAATTCATCTGATTTAAAACTAGTACTTATCAAAAATAATAACTGGAATAATTTTAAAGTAATTCAAAAACCTGATTATTTCTTAAACAACACCCTGATTTTTAAAAATATTTTGTTTGAAGCCGGAAATGAATTTCTAAATTTCGATAATTCTAAAATAAATTCTACAAACATCAATGTTTACAAAACTGAACTAAACGATGTTTATGAAACTTTTTTAAGAACTGATGTTGATAGAAGGAATGGTATCTACCAATACAACCCTGACATCAATGGTTCATTTGTAATTAATAATAAATTTGATAACCCGGAAATTGAAAATGATTATTCGCTTGTAAAATTTAGTTTTAAGCCTAAGTTGCTAACCAAAAAAGACAGAGTATTTATTATTGGTGAATTTAATGATTTTACTTTATCAAAAAAGTATGAACTAAAGCTTATAAACGATAGATTTATTGGGGAATTTAAATTTAAGCAAGGGTTTTACAACTATACTTATTGCTTTATTGGACCAGGTGAAGAATTAATGTTTTATTCAGGAAATTTTTGGGAAACTGAAAATAATTATACCGCGCTAGTTTTTCATAAAAAATTTACTGAAAAATATTATAAATTAATTTCAATTAGTGAGAGTTCTAGTGTTAATATTAAAAATTAAATGAACTATTTAAATTCTTATTTTAAATATATAACTTAGCCACAATGATTAATCACGTTACTAGAGGAATTAATATTTCTGTCAAAGTTTTTTTTGATGGCTCTTATTTCAAAAACTATATTTTGAACTACTCTTTTAGTTATACAATTTCTATAGTAAATCAAAGTAAAAATTCAGTCCAACTTAAATCAAGACATTGGAGGATTTTTGATTCTTTAAATAGTGATATAATAATAGATGGAAAAGGTGTGATTGGTGAAAAACCAATTATTAAGCCTGGAGATTCTCATGAATATTCATCAGGTTGCTTAATTAAATCAACTGTTGGTGCTATGAGAGGATTTTATAATATGATAGATATAAATACAGGTAAAAAATTTAGAGCATATATTCCAACTTTTAAATTAAATTCTCCACAAGCCCTCAATTAAAAATACAAATAATAATGAAAAATTCTATGTTTAAGATCCCAGAATTAAAAAATGAAGATATTAAAGATTATTTAAAAAATTCTATTGAAAGAATTGAAGTTGAAAACACCTACGATTCGATGTATAGTCAAAATATAAAAATTCCACTTTACATTGGTGAAAATGAAATATATACTGATGAAAGAAAAAATATTACCCCACCTCATGATCATAAAATAGTAGTCGGAAGTTTTTCTGTCTGCAACAAACAACATGTAAAAGATGCAATAAACAATTCATTAAGTGTTAAAACCAAATGGACAGAAACATCATGGCAAGAAAGAGCTTCAATATTTTTAAAAGCCGCAGAACTAATAGCTGGACCATATAGATCAAAAATAAATGCTGCAACTATGATCGGTCAATCAAAAACAATTTTTCAGGCAGAAATTGATGCTGCGTGTGAACTTGTAGATTTTCTTAAACTTAATATAGTTTATATGAACGATATTTATCAAGAACAGCCTATTACTGTTGGGGAAGTTTCAAATAGATTAGAATACAGACCATTAGAAGGGTTTGTTTATGCTATCACACCTTTTAACTTTACAGCTATTGGCGGAAACTTATGTGCTAGTGCTGCTCTTATGGGTAATGTTGTTTTATGGAAACCTAGCGACCATCAAGTTTACAGTGCTAAGATAATTATGGATGTTTTTAAAGAGGCAGGTCTTCCAAAAGGAGTTATAAATCTTGTTACTGGCGATCCAGTAATGATTTCTGATATTGCATTAAAAAACCCAAATCTTTCTGGTATTCATTTTACAGGGTCAACAGATGTGTTTAAATCTCTTTGGTCAAAAGTGGGATCCAATATTAACATTTATAGAGACTATCCTAGAATTGTTGGAGAAACTGGTGGAAAAGATTTTATCTTTTCACATCCAACAGCTGATTCAAAAATAGTTTCAACAGCGATAGTTAGAGGTGGATTTGAATATCAAGGGCAAAAATGTTCAGCAGCATCAAGAGTTTATATACCTAAATCAAAATCTAAAGAAATTATTCAAAATTTAGAAAATCAAATTAGTACTATCACTATGGGTTCTCCCAGAGATTTTGAGCATTTTATGACTGCAGTAATTCACGAAAATTCTTTTGATAAAATAGTTAAGTACATTGAAACAACTAAAAATTCTAGTGACGCAGAAATTATTATTGGAGGAGATTATGATAAATCTAAGGGGTATTTTATTTCACCTACAATAATCCTAACATCTAATCCAAATTTCATAACAATGGAAAAGGAAATATTTGGACCTGTTGTAACAATTTATATCTACGAAGATAATGACTGGAAGGAAACATTATCATTAGTAGACAAAACATCAATGTATGCTTTAACAGGAGCTTTTATTTCTAATGACAGAGAAACAATTGATTATGCGTTAAAAACTTTAAGATATAGTGCTGGTAATTTTTACATCAATGATAAACCATCTGGAGCTGTTGTAGGCCAACAGCCGTTTGGCGGAGCAAGAGCATCAGGAACTAATGATAAAGCAGGATCAAAACTAAACCTTTTAAGATGGGTTTCTCCTAGATTAATTAAGGAAAATTTTAATCCTCCTAGTGAATATCCTTATCCGTATATGGCATAGGTAAGTAAACTATTTTTTTAGTATCAAAAAAAGTATCGTTAAAATAGCTATTGATTTTAAAGGATTTTACATGTTTAAAATCCTTTAATTCTTTTGTTAAATCACCTCCCTTTAAATATAAAATTCCGTTTTTCATTTGATGTTTGTTTTCAAATGAAAATTTACCATCAACTATTTTAACAAAATTTGACATATTTGTAACAGCTCTACTAATAATAAAATCGTATTGCTGATTAACATTCTCTGACCTAATTTTTTCAGCTATAACATTTTTAAGACCAAGGGCATTAGCAATCGCTTGAACTACTTTAATTTTTTTTCCAATTGAGTCAGTTAGATGAAATGAAACTTCAGGAAACATAATTGCTAAAGGAATTCCTGGGAACCCTCCTCCAGTACCAACGTCAAGTATTTTAGTCTCAGGCAAAAAATTGATTACTTTGGCAATACTTAAAGAATGCAAAACATGTCTAGTATTTAGTTCTGAAATATCTTTTCTAGAAATAACATTTATTTTATTATTCCAGTTTTTATACAGCATTGTCAAATCATTAAATTGTGTAATTTGATAATTTGTTAGGTCAGGAAAATTAGATTTTATGATGTTCAAAACTTTTTTTAATTTATTCAAAATTACATCAATATTTTTATCAAAAAATATATCTTTATTTTAAATAAAGATATTTATGATCAATAATGTAAATGCAATTAAATTCTCAAGAAATGATTCTAAAGAATTTTTTAAAACTTTAAATAAAAGAGTTAATAATTATTTCAAAGAAAAAAATATTACAAAAAATGGTAATTGGAAACTTTGGGTAAAAACAATTGTTATGTTTAGTTTACTCATAACTCCTTACGTTTTGATTTCCGTTTTAACAATTCCAAGCTGGCTTCAGATATTATTTTCAATTGTTATGGGCATTGGCTTAGCTGGTATTGGAATGAATGTAATGCATGATGGAAATCATGGTTCATTTTCTAATAAAAAATGGATAAATAGACTAATGGGAGGTAGTATATATTTATTAGCTGGAAACAGGTATAACTGGCAAGTTCAACATAATGTTTTACATCATACATACACTAATATTCACGGTCATGATGAAGATTTAGAAGCAGGAAGAATTATAAGATTCTCAAGGCACTCAGAATGGAGATGGTTTCATAAATTCCAACATTATTATTCTGTTTTACTATATGGATTATTGACAATAAACTGGGCAATTACCACAGATTTTCTTCAAATGAAAAGATATATGAAAAAAAAATTATCACATGGTAAATTCCCGAACCCATTTGTAAATTGGACGAAACTGATAGTATCTAAAATACTTTATTTTTTGTTCTGGATTTTTATTCCAATTTTAATTTTCAATGTAGTTTGGTGGAAGGTTTTATTATCATTTCTCATAATGCACTACACTGCAGGACTAATATTAAGTTTAGTTTTTCAATTAGCTCATATTATGGATGAGGCTGATATGCCATTACCTGATTCAAATGGGAATATAAAAAATAGCTGGGCAATTCACCAACTAAACACTACTGTTAATTTTGCTGCAAAAAGTAAATTAGTGAATTGGTTTACAGGAGGTTTAAATTATCAAGTAGAGCATCATATTTTTCCAAATATTTCTCATGTACATTATGATAAAATTGCTAAAATTGTTAAAAAAACTTCTAGCGATTTCAACCTTCCCTACAACGAGTTTAACACATTTTTTGATGCAATAAAAGCTCACTTTAAATTTCTTAAAACCATGGGTGTAAAACCTCAAAATGCTTAATTTAAATGATAAATAAACTTTCTAAAAGAATTAATAATTTACCTGTTTCTGCAACACTCGCAATGGCTGCAAAAGCAAGAGAATTAAAGGAAAATGGTATAGACATAATTGGCTTAAGCCTAGGAGAACCAGACTTTAATACGCCTGATTTTATCAAAAATGCTGCTATTAAAGCAATAGAAGATAATTATAATTCATATACTCCTGTAGATGGATATGTTGATTTGAAAAAATCTATTTGTAAAAAATTTAAAAGAGATA
>CASIBD010000017.1:0-22607 GCA_949372825.1 uncultured Flavobacteriaceae bacterium
AAAACCTGTAGAAGCAGATCCAGCAGACTGAACATTCATATTAAAACGAGAAGCCTCAACGGGAATTTCAAACAAGTCCAAATCACGAGCTCCAGACACTCTAATTCTATTGATTCCATCAGCAGCTCCAATATTAAGATCATGGGTGACGGTATAAATTTTACCATCTGATGACCAAGCCCCAGTCTCAGAGATTGTTGTTTGAGTGTAAGGCTCTCTAACTCCATAGCCAACAATTGGTTTTACAAGAGTATCCATTTGGCGATTGAAATAGACTTTGAACTCGTGATTACCCACTCCAATAGCATCCATTTGATCGTACTCATCCTGAGCATCCTTGCCGTTTACTAAAACTTTCCAAACAAAACCGTGAGCTCCCTCATAAGGAACAGTACTTAAATAAGATCTATTAATTAATGATGATGTAGATGAGTTGTACCCATCAAGGATTAAATCGTTTATTTTATCTGTATCGCTATGTACCAATATAAGCTTCAACACCAGAAATAACATCATTTTCGTAGCTTGATAATTCATATGCATTATTTGATGATTCTGAAGTCCAAGAGTTTAATACATTAATTCTCATATCAGGCGTTGTTTCTGCTGTAACTCCAAATGATAGCATCCCAAAACGATTGTGATATCCTTTTGTCTCATTGTTTATTATATTTAAGTCATCAGAACTCTCACTATACGATTGAACTCTGTCAAACTGAAGTACAGTATGATAGAAAAAATTTCGATATAAATTTAACCTGGTATATCCCGCACGTGGTTCATTTCCAAATTGGCCCGAACCACCAGCATCAAAAGTATATACATTCATATCTCTAAACAATATATCTTCAAGTTCAACATTATCCCCATTATTATTGCCAAATAGATACCCAGAATTACCACCATTTAAACTAATATATTCAATAATTGAAAAGCTTATTTTAGATCTTGTTTTACTAGGGAAAACAAAACCTGCCCACTTAGTATTTTCACCTGTAAAAGTAATTAATGAATCCTTTTTTCCTATTGCAATTAATTGAGAGTTTTCTTGCATTTTTAAAGCTGCTTGATCTGAAAAGGTTAGAGTAGTGCCAGGTTCAATGGTTAAAACTGCATCACTCATAAAAATTAAGTTATTAGTAACAAGATATTCTTTATCAGCTTTTAAAGTCATGTCTTCATCGTACACGCCATAAAGTAAAATTGAATTTTTAACATTTACAATATATTCATCTGATGATAAATACTCCTTATCAGGGCCTGACCAAACACTAATTTTAAATTTTATATCCACATCATTGGCAACATTATCCGCTAGTTTAATTTTTAGTGATTTAGTAACATGTTTTAAATTAGCATAAGCAGAAATAGATCCAATTGCAATTTCACTTTCCACAATAGTAGCTTTAGAAGTATCCTCAAACTCTGCAAACTCAATACCTACTCTAACATCTGTTGTAGGTCCCCAATAATTTTTAATTAATGGGAAAATCTCTATGGTTTCACCAGGTTCCCAAAAGCCATTACCATTTTGACTGTCACTATCATCTTTGTTTTCAGCAGAAATGAATTTTAATAAAGGGGTTGGTGTTATTTCAATTGCGGCTTTAAAATCAACATAAGTAGACCCAGAGGAGTTAATTAAATTTCCAAAAATAAGCTCTTTACTATCGCTAGGTTTTTCTTTATGGTATAAAGCCATAGCACCAGCTACAAGCGGAGTAGCCATTGAAGTTCCTGTTAATAATCTATAGCCACCATTAGGAACTGTGCTGTTTATTCCAGTGCTAGGAGCACTCAATTCATAATTCCACAAAAACTCATATTTAGAGAACAAAGGACCGTCTTGATCATAGTTATCGTAAACTGGTTTATAATCTTCTACTCCTAAAACATAGGAATAGGCTGCAGGAAAAAAGGGAGCACAACCATTACATGGTCCAATTGGTATACCATCATTACCAGCAGCGGCTACAAGTAATGAACTTGCGTAGGCTAAATCCAAAGCTGCTTTTAATGTAGAAGACTCAGCATAGCTTCCAAAGCTCATGTTTTGAATAGTCGCTCCATTGCTAGTGGCATACTCAACTGCTTTGGCAATATCAGCACTGTTTCCTCTACCACTACTTTGAAAAACTTTTATTGGCATTAACTTTACATTCCATGCAGCACCACTAATACCCAAACCATTATTTCCAACAGCGCCAGCAATTCCAGCTACGTGAGTGCCATGCATGTTATCATCCAGTGGAGCATTGTCGTTGTTTATAAAATCCCATCCTCTTATATCATCGATATATCCATTTCCATCATCATCAAATCCTTCTACTCCATTTTGTTCTGCTGTGTTAATCCAAATATTAGCCTCTAAATCAGGATGAGTGTAATCCACACCTGTATCGATAATGGCAATAACCTGAGTACCGTCACCAGTATTATAGTCTGTCCATACATCATCAATATTAGTTGAAACAATATTTGATTGGGTTGAATACAACGGATCATCAGGCGTGGCAAGTCCTAATTCATTGTTAGGCTCATACAAAGGATCATCGTAAGTAATCTCCGAAGCAATTTCATAATCATTAATGCTGTAGACGTAATTAGGTTCTACATATTCTACATTAGGATTACTCTTTATCTTTTCAATAAGACCAAAAACATTTTCATCTTTATTTTCAAACTCTAACTTAAATATGTTTTTTAAAGTAGTAATCTCTGGTTCTTTAAATCCGTTATTTGTAGTGACGCCATTAGCTAAGGACATTTTTAAACGAATATCCTGAGCTTCTTTTCTAGCGACACTCAGCTTTACAGACTCTTCAAAAAACATAACCTTAGAAGTTTTAAGTTCTGCCTTTATTCCAAGAACAGTATTGAGATCTAGTTTGGTTGTTCCAACTCCTTTAGAATCGTAAGTGATATTAACTCTGTAATCGTCCTTGAACTTGACTATAAGCTGTCCTGGTTCAAAATTCATTAAATCATCTGAAGGAGATCTAGTCTGTGAGTAACATAAACTAGTTATTAATAATAGAAGAATTAAATTAAACTTTTTCATATAATTCAATGATTAATTATCACATACAATTTAGTTAAAAATTAAAGAAGTATTAACCCTAACATATTTTAAATCAATATTTTAAAAAAATAGTAGTTCGATTTAAAGATACCCTGTTTTGTTTGGGATCAGAATGATCATTGGGATTCTAAATCACCTCCCTTCTTCTCCGCAAAAGCCCTTGTAAGTCATTGATTTACAGGGGTTTTTAATTTTGGTTGCCTGAATCGTTGCCTTTACTACTTTTAACTATCACTAAGTTATAACAAAAAGTCAAAAAATCTCAATAGTAATTTTTAATTGGTACTACCCTACTCAAATAAGATCGGTTTTCTTTTGACGGGAGGTGTTTGTATAAGTATGTATAATACTAAGGTTCTGGGTGTCTTAAAAGAAGAAGATATGTCTAATCTGTACAAGTTTCCCAAATAGGTTTGTTGGATTTTGAATTTAAAAATTAATAAAAATTTACTTACAAGGTTCAGAATTTAGTTTATTATATTTACAATTATAAACGAAAGTAAAAGTTCCTGTTATTCGGAAACGTAGACCCATAAACAGGACGTTTGTTTTTCATATAATATAAAAAATTGAATGTTAAGAATACTTGCCCAAGAATATCCAGCACCAAGACCAGTTTTAAAAAATTTGATTATTGCAGTATTATCCGGGCTTTTTATAGCTCTATTTTTAATATACTTTGAGCCTTTTAATCTCCATTTAGATACTAATGAAAATAAGGTGTTTCAATTATCATTTTTTGGATGTATTACGACTATTATTTTAGTGTTTTTTTTATATGTTTCCCCATTATTGCTTCCTAATCTATTTTCTGATAAGAATTGGAAAGTAGGATATCAAATAATATTGATACTACTAATTATACTTGTAATTGCAACCTTTAATAGCATTTATTCGATTTATAGGAATTCAATCCCTTTTAGTTGGGATATCTATTTGTTAATGTTAAGTAGAACATGTGTTCTAGGTATTTTTCCAACAGCATTTATTACATTCCTTGATTATAACCAAAAACTTAAATCTAACCTTAATTTAGCGTCTAATATTCTAAAAAATAAAAAAGAGTTTCTAAAGGATTCCAGACATGTTACACATCAAATTTCAACAGATTTAAAAAATGAAACTTTCTCTTTTATAGAGAACGATTTTAATTATGCAATAGCAGACGGAAACTACACTGATATATGTTTTTTAGATGAAAACAAATTGAAAAAAGTAACTCATCGAGTTACACTTTCATCATTTGAAATACAACTAAAAGAAGTTTCTAGTTTAGTAAGATGCCATCGTTCTTATATGGTAAACCTAAATAAAGTGAAAAATGTCTCCGGAAATGCACAAGGCTTAAAACTTGAGCTTATAAACCATTCAGAAATAATTCCTGTATCTAGAAAATATATACCCATTGTCAAGGAATTTTTTCAAAAGAATTCGTAATTGCTTCATGCTTTGAAACATCTAATACTAGCATAGACAATATTTACCTTGACGTTTGAATCATTACTTTGACATTCAGAACATTTTCCAATTTAGTATTGAAAACGCTATTACATTTGACTTAAATTAAATTTATAAAATCTACAAAAATATATATGAAAAATTTATTAAAATTGACAAGTGTATTAATTCTTACTGCTAGTTTCTTTCTTACTAGTTGTTCAGAGGATAACATGGAGGGAGACACGGCTGTAACAATGAGAAGATTTTGTTCAATTGGATGCAGGATCTGATTTACCTAAAACAGGTGAAATTAAAAGGATATCTCATGAGGTATCGGATAATTTGAATTCAACCGTTTTTAAGGTAGAGGATGGGCAAATGGTTCCCTGCGATGATTGCAACATGGATGACTTCGAGATTACCCAAGTGTTCCTTTGTAATGATCGTCCTAACTGTGGTTGGCAAACACTGAACCAATTGTACTCGAATGGCTCCTCTACAATTGCAACCCACACGTTTACAGGTGAAGATGTTATTGGTATTGATATGAATTACAATGGCGAATATGTGCGAATGAGTGATATTGATGTGTTTAGCGAAGAATATCGTGAACAATATTATTCATCTTTAGGTGAATTAGGTGTAGAGGTATTTGCCAATGAAAGCACAGGGATGACATCGGCTGTTTATAATTTTCCTATTTTGAGTACCGAAGATGACCCAGGTAATTCTTTATCGGGAATGTGGATGAGAATTGTGCTAGACTTTAATTAAGATTTGTAAAGAATAGTAAACTAAATATTTTTATTATGAAAAACTTAATTTTATTTTTTTTACTAATGTCTTTAAGCATTTTACTGTGAAAAAAAACTATAATATGAAAAAAATATTCCTGCTCTTATTCAGTATTTCACTAATTAATTCTTGTTCATCTGGCGAGGAAGATCTTCCACCAGCACCAATAAAATACACTTTAACAACTTCTGCTAACCCTACAACTGGAGGAACAGTAACTCCAGCAAGTGGACAATATAATGAAGATGCTACTGTAAGTATTACTGCGACTCCAGCAGGTGAATATCTTTTTTCAAGTTGGACAGGAGCAACTGGAACAACTGCCACTGCAAGTATTGTAATGAACTCTAATAAAACAGTGACAGCTAATTTTGTAAAAAAGAAATACGCTCTAACTACAACTGTTGAAGGAGAAGGAACAGTAACTGAAAAAGTAATCAAAGCAGGCGCTGCCACAGATTATAATAGCGGAACTGTAGTTGAACTAACTGCTACTCCATCAACAGGTTGGGGATTTAAAGAGTGGCAAGGTGATATAACAGGCACAGACAACCCTATTCAAATTACAATTGATAAAGCCAAAACCGTAAAAGCAGTTTTTGAATCATCACCTCCTTTTTATTTAGATGATAATGGTATAACTATTAAAGCTAAAGATGGGGTTTCAGCAGGAACAACTGGTGCGTTAAATGGTGTTACATACACTGCTGTGGATAACACTACTTTAAAATCAATGGCAGATAACAGTAAAGATTTGACTAAAGTAGTCACTTCACTAGTAACTAATATGACATATCTTTTTGATCGTAAAGAAACTTTTAACCAAGATATTGGTAGTTGGGATGTTAGTAATGTTACTAATATGAGTGGGATGTTTGATAAAGCACGTAGTTTTAATCAAGATATAAGTAGTTGGGATGTTGGTAATGTAACTAATATGTCCAGAATGTTTGTCGGCGATCATGCTTTTAATCAAGATATTGGAAATTGGGACGTTAGTAATGTAACTACTATGGAGACGATGTTTTTAAATGCAAGGGAATTTAATCAAGACATTGGTCATTGGGATATTAGTAAAGTGACAGATATGTCTTATATGTTTGCATATGGAGTTTTCAATGGAGATATAAGTAACTGGAATACAAGTAGTGTTACCGATATGTTGTCTATGTTTTTTGAAGCACCTTTTAATCAACCTATAAATACTAAAGAAGTTACTGTTAATGGGCAAACTTATACTGCTTGGGATACAAGTAGTGTTACTGATATGTCGTTTATGTTTGATGGAGCGTCAGTTTTTAATCAGTCACTAAATGGCTGGGATACAAGTAGTGTAACTGAAATGAGTTATATGTTTAAGGGGGCAAAAGAATTTAATCAAGATATTGGAAATTGGGACGTTAGTAATGTAACTACTATGAAAGAGATGTTTACTGAAGCACTAGCTTTCAATCAAGATATAGGAAGCTGGGATACAAGTAGTGTAACTGAAATGAGTTATATGTTTAGTTTGTCAACTTTATTTAATCAAGATTTAACTAAATGGTGTGTTACAACTATTACTGAAGAACCTGAATATTTTTCTTTTGAATCTGCTTTAACAGAAGCGAACAAACCTATTTGGGGAACTTGTCCAGGTAATTCTTATGCAATTGCTGTTACCGCAAGTAGTAACGCTGACTACACTTTATCAGGAGAAGACAGAAATGGAGATGTGTCTGGAAATGACCCTAACTTGACTTTTAAAGTTGGAGATGAAGTTACTTTTTCAGTAAATGCAGCTAATCATCCTTTTTATTTAAAAACTGCAGCAGGAACAGGAACTGGTAATCAAATTAGTGGTGTTACAAATAACGGAACTACAAATGGAAATGTAGTATGGACGCCATCTGAAGCTGGAACTTATTATTACCAATGTTCTGCACATTCAGGAATGGTTGGAACAATAACAATTCAAAATTAAACCATAAAAATAAATATTATGAAAAAATTATTATTTCTTATTTCTTTATTATTTGTAATTAGTTCTTGTTCATCATCTGAAGAAGAAGAAGAATTAATAAGACAAAAACTCTCACAATTAACTTCTAACGAAGATATGTTCTGGAAAAAGTCAGACCCTAAATCTGTTTACCAGAATACAGAATGTGTTTATAAATGGTTTCAAAATGGAGTTGTATATAGAGTGCTATGCACTCGAAATTGGGAAGATCGTTGTCGGTATAAAAAATGGTATGAACAAATACCGTTGGACGAAATAACAATCGTCGAAGAAACTGAAAGGCAAATAGTTTTGATTTATAAAAATAGAACTATTGAAGTTAATTACAATGAGCCAAATATTGTAAGTCTTAAAGAAAGTGGTGAAGGTGATCCATTGCCAATTGGCAATGGTGGATTAGATGGTTTCAAAACTTCAAAAATTACAGCTTCAAAGATTATTGAATATGAAGAATGGTTGACTAAACAATGTGATTAACTAGGAATCTTTCCACAAAACCTGCATTTAATGGTAATTCATAGGATTTTGTAGCACAAAAATCTAACACAGACTCGATATCTATTTTTGTGAATTTCAATCCAACTTTTCCAAATAAACTATCTTTTCTCATTTTTTAAAATGCTTTGCACTATTATATATTCGTATTCCATATTATGATTGCTTCTTATAATAATGACTAGCTTGATATATTTCAACTAAACTTAATTATTCTCCTTTAGAAATCTTGTTTACAATTACTCCATAAATACTACTATATTTTAATTTATTAACGACATGTACTTTAATTAGATATAATTTTGTATTATTATTTATTAGCATTGATATAAACAATAAAATATTAAAAAAATGGAGAATATTCGAAAAAACAACTCTTATAACGAATTAGACAAAACTGATGAGCAAATAATTAAACTTTTACAGAAAAATGCTAGATTATCTAATAAGCAAATTGCTGCAGAAGCTGGTATTGCTGAATCTACTTGCTCTGAAAGGATGCGGAAATTAGAGAGAAAAAAAATATTCTTCGGGTTTCACGCTTTTGTTGATTCTTCAAAACTTGGTGCTAATATAGAAGCAATGGTTGCTATAAAATTAACCAAAAACACAAAAGATGAAGTTGAAGATTTTAAAAATTCAATGTCTTTATTGCCAGAGGTTGTAAATGTTTATCACTTAGCTGGTCAAATAGATTTTCTACTTTACATTGCAGTAAGAGATAAAAATCATTTAAGAGATTTTGTAATGGATCATGTTACAAAAGATTATGTAAAAAGTTTAGAAACCTCTTTGATTTATGATTTTTCACAAAACCCATTATTTCCTATTTATTTAGATCATAAATAGAGAGAAGATCTAATTGGTTCTTCTCCTCTATAATTACTAATTGAAAAAATAAATTTTGTTTATATTTTTAATTTGAAACAAACAACTTTGGTTTCAGACATCGCTTCAATAGCGGCCTTTACGCCTTCTCTACCTATCCCGCTGCTTTTAACGCCACCAAAAGGCATTGCATCTATTCTATAATCTGTAGAATCGTTAATCATTACACCAGCACACTCTAGTTCATTAATTGCTGTATGTGCATTATTAATATCATTCGTAAAAATTGCCGTATGTAATCCAAAAGGAGACTTATTACAGTTCTCTATAGCTTGGTCTAAGTTTTTTACTTTTGAAATAGTTACCACAGGCCCAAAAACTTCTTTGCAATTGGCAATATCATTATTGCAATCAGCCTCTAATATGGTTGGTGTATAGCAGTTACCAATTGTTTTTCCACCACTAATTATCTTAGCTCCATGCTCAATACTTTCGTTAATAAATTTATCAATTTGATGAATCGATTCTTTACTTATAATTGGTCCAATATCTATATCTTCAGATAATGGTGAACCCATCTTTAAAGTAGCAGTTAATTGCTTAAAATTGTTTAGAAATGAATCGTAAATACCGGCTTCAACAAAAATTCTTTTTACACCGACACAATTTTGACCACTTGCAAAAAATGCGCCTGAAACACAAGATTGAACAGTGTCTTCTAAATCAGCGTCAGATAAAACGATTACAGGAGAATTAGATCCAAGTTCCATCACTATTTTCTTTAAACCTGCTTTGCTCTGGATAATTTTTGCTGCTTCCACTCCACCCGTAAAACTTATCAATCTTATTCTATCATCGCTAATGAGCGCATCGCCAAAATATTCTGGAGAACCTGTAATTATGCTTAGCATTTCTTTTGGTAAACCTGCTTCAGAAAGAATTTCTTCAAACTTAATGGCTACTAAAGGTGTATAATCACTCGGTTTTAATATAACAGGGTTTCCAGCTGCAATTGCTGGTCCTAGTTTGTGGCAAACCAAGTTTAAAGGATCATTAAAAGGTGTAATAGCAACAACAATACCAATTGGTACTTTTATTTCGTACCCAACTCTGTCTTCTGAACCTGAAACTGCATTAAATGGAATTGTTGCACCAATTATTCTTCCTGCTTCCTCAGCAGAAAGCTGCATGGTATTTATAGCTCTAGTAACTTCTTTTCTTGCCTGAACTAATGTCTTAATCCCTTCGGTTGCAATAAGATTAGATAATACATCAAATTCTCGCTCCATTATTATAACAGCTATCTTAAGAATTGCTATTCTTTTTGACGCAGGCATTTTTCTACCAATTGCCTCACCTTTTTTTGCAAGATTAAGCGCATCCAATACATCTTGCTTGGAAGACTGAGGAACAGTTCCAATTTTATCTCCAGTAAAACTATTATAAACTGATACTGTACTTGCGTGTGTTTTTTCTATAACCATATTTAAAATTTTAACGGTTAGCTATGGATATAATATCATTATACAGTGCAAAACCTGTTTCTATTTTCCCTGCTCCTTCTCCAACAATTGTGGTATCTCCCAAAATGTTAGATGTTATTTTTAAAGCATTAGTAGCATCTGAAATACCATATAATGAATCGTTAATTGGGATAAGCTTAGGACTTACTGAACCATGTACTTTACCTTTATTATCTTTCCAAACGCTTCCAATTAGTTTCCATCTCTCATTATTTGATGATGCTTCTTTTACATCTGAAAGTGTAATTTCTGATATTCCACTAACCTTAATATCTTCTTGAATTAATTGCTCATCAAAAACAACATTTGCCAAAATCATTACTTTGGCCAATGTGTCTAGACCTTCAACATCACTTGTTGGGTTGGCTTCTGCATATCCAAGTTTTTGTGCTTGTGAAAGTGCATCACTATAAGACATTCCTAATTCCATTTTAGACAAAATATAATTAGATGTTCCGTTCATAATTCCACTTACAGCAGTTATATCTGAACCTAAAAGACCATTATTTAATACATTTATTATTGGTGTACCACTCATTACAGTTCCTTCAATTGCTACATTTTTTTTCATTAATGAGGCTAAATTGAAAATTTGTTTATAAGCTACAGCGAATGGTCCTTTGTTAGTAGTGACAATATGCTTATCAGTTTTTAGTGCAGATTCCATGTGAGATATTGCTGGTTGTCCTGTTTTAATATCTGTAAAACTAGCCTCAATAATGATATCTGCATTAATTTCTTGTATTGCTTTAGGAATATCAATTATAGTTTCTGTAAGCGCGCTATAATCACCTTTTTTAGCATTTAAAAGCACATCACGCATATTAATACCATTAGCATCAATCTTACTACCTTTCATTATATCCAATATTCCTACTGTTTGTATTTCTACGTTCTCAACTACTGGTAATACTGAGTTGTTTCCTAAAATAATTTCAGCTAATCCTTGTGATACAACACCAAATCCTACATATACTATTTTTACCATTTGTAATTATTTAAATTCATATTTACAAGGCAAAACTATATATATATTCGATTAAAATATTTAAAAATGAATTCTATTCGGAATATAATTTTTATAATGAATTATCTGCGATAATTAAATAAACAAATATTGTAAACAAAATTAAAATCGTTAGGCAATAATTTATTTAGCATATTCTCCTACAAATTTTTAGTGGATAATTCTAAAATCTCACTTTTCCGTTTAATTTTTCCATTCCACACACTTTATGCTTCCCCCTACGTCGTCGCATAAAAAGTATTCCATTAACCTTTTGTTTAGAAGAGTTTTTTTATTTAAAACAATAGCATACTTTGAATATATATTTGAGATAATTTCAGAATCAGAAAGACCCTCTTTTAAATACTGTATTATACTATCGTTAAAATTCATAAATAAGTTTAATACAATTTAGTAAAAATTTGAATAAATATTAACCCTAAAATGTTTAGGAATTAATTTGATCGTTGAGGTTCTACCCTTAACTTCTTAGTATATAAATATTATTTAATTAATAATATATATATTAATATAAATTATTATGTTTTAAAATGAATTTCAAATTTCTTATATATTTTACACTTTTTTTAGGTTTTATATCCTGTAATAAATCAAATAATATTGATAAGCCTAATGTAATTTTAATTATGTCTGATGACCTTGGTTATGAAGCTATTGGTATTAATGGAGCTAATGAATATAAAACTCCTGTTTTAGATTCTTTGGCTAGAAATGGAATTAACTTTAATAATGCATATTCTCAGCCGTTGTGTACACCATCGAGAGTAAAAATCATGACTGGAAAGCCTAATTATCTAAACTATGAATATTTTACCTATTTAAATCCAAATGAAAAAACTTTTGGAAATCTTTTTCAGGATAATGGATACAAAACAACTGTAGTTGGAAAATGGCAATTAAATGGTGTCCAATATGATTTGGATAATAATCAAGATTTGGATAGACCTCACAAAAGTGGTTTTGATGAGTATTGTTTGTGGTGGTTAAGAGAACAAAATCAAAGGTTTGCTAATCCTTTAATTGTTCAAAATGGTATAGAACTAAAAAAAGATATTGATGATTATGGACCTGATATTTTTACTGATTATATAATTAATTTTATTGAAAACAGTAAAGATGATCCTTTTTTTATCTATTATCCAATGGCTTTAGTTCATGATCCATTTCGTCCAACACCTTATTCTGATGATTGGAAAAATAGAGAAGACAGAAATAATGGTAATAATGAAATCTATTTTCCTGATTACATAAATTATACTGATAAAATTGTGGGTAAAATAGCCGCTACTTTGAAAAAAAATAATTTAGATAATACAATTTTAATTTTTATTGGAGATAATGGAACTGACACACAAGTTGTAACTCTAAATAATGATAATGAAATTAGAGGAGCTAAAGGCTCTACAATTAAATATGCTTCAAATGTTCCAATGATAGTAAATTGGAAAAAAAATATAAAAAAAGGTTTTAAAAGTGATGCATTAATTGATTTTACAGATTTTTATGCAACATTTGAAGATATTTTAAATGTTAAAAAAACAGAGTCATATGGAAAAAGTTTATTGCCTTTGTTTAATAATAAAGACTACAACGAAAGAGAGGTTTTAATCACCTATTATAATCCAATGTGGGGGGCAAAAAACCCTGATATTTCAAAAGGAGTTTATGCCCAAAATAAAGAATACAAATTATACAAAAGAGGAGATTTTTTTAAATATTCAGAAGATTTGTATGAAAAAAAACAAATAATAATTAGTGACCTTACTGAGAATGAAAATGAAATTTATAATACTTTAAAAGAATCTTTAGATACTATTCCTAATTTACCAAAGTATAACCATAATAATTGGATAGAAAAAAGAAAACAAGTTGTACAAAGTGGAAAGTTCACGAAAACTTGGGGATTAAACAAAAAATAGCAACCGGTCTTTTTCTAATTGGAATAATATATTTTGTTTCATTTGAATATGTTTTCTGACAAGCCTAAACCTTTAAATATAGATTACTTTAAGACTCTTTGGAGTCGTTTTAAGAGGAAATCTAACACCCTTGAACATGGACAAGCACTATACTCATTCAGACATTCTGGAGCTATAGAAGTCTTTAAAAGAACTGATTCATTAACCAAACTACAAAAAGCGATGGGTCAATCCAGTTTAAATGTGAGTTTAACCTACTTACGAGGATTAGAAGTTGCTGGTTTAAAAGAAAAAACCCAAAAAATCTCAATAGTAATTATTAATTTCTGTCAAGAAAATTTAAAATTTGATATTCTGACCAATAAAAATCTCCTTTTGAAATAAAACCCACATGTCCACCATGCAAAGGAGTCATCAAGTAAAAATTTGAACTTTCGTTAGCCTCTCGAACTGGAAAACAGGATTCAGACAAAAAGGGATCATCTAATGCATTAATTAAAAGAGTAGGTTTAGAGATATTGGGAATAAATTGCTTGCTACTTGCCTTTAAATAATAATCCTCAGCATCTTCAAAACCATTTATTTTACTAGTGAAATAATCGTCAAAATCAGTTAATGTTTTTACTTTTTTTAATTGTCTTATATCCAAATTTTCAGGAAATTGATGATGCTTTAAATGCATTTTTTTTGATAGGGTTCGTAAAAAACGCCAACTATATAGTGTATTTTCACTGCGCCTCAGAGCAATTGAAGAACCCTTTAAATCAACTGGAACAGAAATGGCCACATTAGCCTTAATTTTAGAACTTAAAGAAAATAAACTATCCCCATTATACTTTAATACAAGGTTTCCGCCCAAACTAAAACCTACTAAATATATAGATTCATAATTTGGAAGCACATAATTAATCACCGCATGCAAATCATCAGTTTTTCCACTATGATATGTGACCAATTGACGATTGATTTCTCCACTACAAAAGCGATAATTCATAGCAGCGACTGAATATCCATTTAAGGATAATAATTTTGCTGTGGCTTGAATATATTTTGAATCACTACTGCCCTCAAGACCATGACATAATATTACAATCTTTTTACTTGAATTTTCAATAAAATCAATGTCTAAAAAATCGTCATCCAAAGTTTCAATACGCTTTCGTTTATAAAAAACAGGTTTTGTTTTTCTAAATAATGAACTGTAAATAGTATTAATATGTCTATACTTAAATAGAAAAGGAGGCTTATAATCATTTGATAGTATTGGCATTGATTACATTAATCTAAAAGTAATTGGAATACTTAATTGGTTTCTGCTAAACTTATCAAAAACCCTATCCAAATTTATTTGTTTAATATTTTAATTAGTTGAGAAATTATTTATAGATTTTTTATATAGCTTATTAATCCATTAAAATAATTTTCTGAATCATCCCACATAGCCATATGACTTCCGTTTGGACAGTGCAAGTATGATCCGTTCTGAACTTCGTTAGCCATCCATTCCATTTGTTTTGGATCCATAGTATCGTGTTCTGCTCCAATGGATAGAAAAGGAACATTTATTTTATTTAACTCTTGGGTTACATCCCAATCTTTTAAGCTCGCATTTCCAACTATTCCAAATTCAGATGGACCTTGCATTTTTAAATATATTGGAAAATTAATTTCTGCAAATGCATTAGAAACATCTTCAGGCCAATCTTCGGCAGGTATTCTTAAGACATGTTCAGGATAGTAATTATCATGAATTAATTTCAGATAAGTTTCATTTGTATAATCTTCGACTGCTTCATATGATCGAATTTCTTTTAATATTTCAGGATCTAGTTTAAGAGCTAGTACATTTTTAGCATAATCATTGTAATCAGGAACAGATGGCACCATATTGGAAACTATTAAAGCTTTGAGGTTTTGTTGATATTTTAAAGCATATTCAATTCCCAAAATACCTCCCCAGGAGTGACCCAACAATATGAAGTTATCTTTATTTAACCCTAATGCTTTTCTAACTTGTTCAACTTCCTCTACATAATGTTCTATTGTCCATAAATTATCGATTTGTGGATTATCACTTAACGTAGAACCTAATTGATCATAATAGTAGTATTCTATTTCTTCACCTGGAAAATAAGATTCAAATCCTTTAAAATATTGGTGATTAGCTCCTGGACCTCCGTGGAGTAATAAAACTTTTTTAGACGGATTGTTGCCAACACGTTTTGTCCACACATTAAAATCACCATATTCTGTTGAGATTGGAATCATTTTAATTGGATCAGTATTTTTTTCGTTGCAAGAAGTAAAAAAGATTAGTAAAACTAATAAAGTTGTTAATGGAGTTTTCATAGGATTATTTTAAAAATTTAGTAAACCTAGTGCAATTTAATAATTTAAAACTTAGGAATTTTAATTGCTGCTACCCTACTCATATAATATCGGTTTTCTTTTGACGGGAGGTGTTTGTTTAATGATGTGTAGTCCAATATCTCTAAGTTACATTCTAATAATTTTACTCAATTAAATATTAGATCTAATTTCTTTTAGCTTTATTAAACCTAAAGCATCCAATATTTTAATAATCAAAAATGTAATATCTATTTCGTGCCACTTTACACCAAAATTAGCATTACTTGAATGCTTATGATGATTATTATGATATCCTTCACCCATCATTAAAAAATCAAAAGGAAAAAGGTTTTTGCTTGTGTTTTTCATTTTATAGTTTTCATATCCATAAATATGACCAAACCAGTTGATAATCGCACCATGAATTGGAGCCATTAAAAAAGTTACAGGAAACAATAACCATTGCCACCAAGATGTTACAAAAAGTAAAAAAAACAAGAAGTAAGATAAAATCCACAATATGCGAGATAAATTAGAACTTGCCATTTGGTCAAAACTTTTCCACTGCGGAACATTTTTAACAAAACGCTGATCAACTTCAATACGTTGTTCATTAATATCGTGATAAATTGTTTTGGTTTTCCACATCATTGCAAATAGACTAGCATCATGAGATGGAGAATGGGGGTCTTTTTCTGTATCTGTGAATGCATGATGCATTCGGTGCATGATTCCATAACCATAAGCACTTAAGTAGCTAGGACCTTGGAAAATCCAAGTTAAAATAAATGTGATACGCTCAATCGTTTTAGACATTGTAAAAACTTGATGAGCTGAATAACGATGTAGAAAGAAGGATTGAAAGAACAAACCACCATACCAAAGAACAAAAATAAAAATAAAAATTTCCATAATTTTTATTTAAATATAGTTTCACAAACCAAGTTAGGCAATGAACTTAGATCAATAAATTTTATGTACCAAACGTTTTCTTATTCTACTTAAAGCTTGTGCAGTTACACCAATATAGGAACTTATATATTTTAAAGGAACAAATTTTAACAACTCTGGTCTTTCTTTAAATAATTGTAAGTAACGCTGCTCTGCGTTAAGATTTAACAAATTTTGTTCTCGTTTAGATTTAATTAAAAAAAGATCTTCAGCTGTTAATCTTCCAATAAGATTTCCTATTTGAGTTGATTTATAAACTGATTGTAAGTCTTTATAAGAAATACTCAACACGGTAGTTTCTGTTAAAGCCTGTAATTGATAATTTGAAGGTGATTGAGTTAAAAAAGAATCATAAGCACTAACAAACTGATTTTCAAAACTAAAACCAAAGGTTATTTCTTTTTCTGGATTATCCTTAGGAATAAATAAACGAACAATACCAGATTCTATAAATGATATATGATTTTCTATTTGATTCACTTTTATAAAAACTGATTTCTTTGTAATTACTCTTCGCTGTAGTTTTGAAATAAAAAAACTCCAATCGGAGCTAGATATTGAAGTTATTTTATCTAGATATAATTTTAATTGTTGCATTTTTTTAAAAATAATAATTAATTTCTATTAAATAGTATTCTTTGCTGTACTAGTATTTTAAACGCAGTTGTCCATTTCGAACCCTTTGAGGATGGTTCCCAACTGGAACTTCGGCAACTACTTTTGCTGTAACATAATCAACTACTGAAACTTTATCAAGCCCACTTATAGATACATAAGCCTTTGTGCCATCTTTGCTTGAAGTTGCCCAGTATGGCTTTGCTTCTTTTGGATCATCAGAAAGTTTAATGGTGCTATATTTAAAGGTTTCCCTATCAACTATGGCAATATAGCCATCCATAGTACCCGCTACACATATAGTTTTATCATCTCCGCTAAGAGAAATGCCATGATGTCCTGAAGCTAAAAGGTGGTCTCCAGGCGTTAGATTTTTATTTGTTTTAGGAATAGGTAAATCTAATTTTCGAGTTATTTTATCATTCTCTATATCGTATTCAAAAAAACCATGAAACAGCGAAATTTGCAAATAAGCAAATTTTTCATCTTTGGTAATGGCCATTGGACGAACTGCTCGATCAATCCAATCAAAACCGGCTTCTTCCAATTTTTGCTTCATATCCACACGGCGTATCACTTCATAGTTATTAGCGTCAACAATCTGAAACCAACGATCGCCCTTCAAAAAGTCGAGATTTGGCGACGCGAAAAAGACTTTGCCGATACTGGCATGGTATATTTTTTTACCATCTTCGGAGTATATATTTTCATGGGGTTGATCTCCAGATTCAAAACTACCAATGATTTCACCTGTTGAAACATCAATAGCTTGTACCTTTCGGGCGGTTGAGGCAGAAACTAAAAAAGTTTTACCATCTGGAGATATAGCCGAATGGTCAGATCTAAAACCTTCAATAGGTGTTCGCCAAACAATTTCCCCAGAATTGACATCGATAGCAACAACGTCTGCGAAACTTGGTCTTGATACATAAATATACCTACCATCATTTGACGTAAACATGTCGTCAACCAATTGATCATTGCCTTCACCGATATATTCCCTGATAAAACCTGAAGCAAGACTTCTTAGGCCTGAATAGATTTCTTCAAACCTTTCTTCTCGATCGGGCATGGCACTTACTTTTTTTATGATTTTAAAAGTATTTGGATCAAAAATGGTAATAACCCCATCCCAATTATTTCCAGCAAGCACAACATCCTGTAAAGGGATACTGTCATGAACTGTTGCGGCTTTTTTTTCAGGATGAAGTGTAAACGTCGGGTATTCTCTATCTGGTCTAGCTCCCAAATTATAAAGATAGATTCCCAAAAGAATTAACCCTGAAAGAAGTGTGCCTAAAAATATTTTTTTTCTCATGTGTAAATTTGTTAATGAATTAAGTTTCTATTTATATGAAATCTGAAGCATAGACTTACTTAAAACGGTAAATATTAATTTTTTCATTAACAATCACTAAGTTATAACAAAAAGTCAAAAAATCTCAATAGTAATTTTTAATCAAAACGTTAACTTCGTAAATAATGCATCCACTAAATCCATATTATAATCGCTACAATATTGAAAGATTAATCAAATTCCACCCTTTATTAGAAAAACATATTATTTTAAATCCCTCTAATGAAGAAACAATCGATTTCAGTTCTTCAGTTGCAGTCTATGCATTGAACAAGGCTATCCTACTTGCTGATTTCAAACTTGAGAATTATGATTTACCTATTGGTTATCTAATTCCGCCTATTCCCGGAAGGTTAGATTACTTACTACATATACGTGATTTTATTTCAGAAAAATTCAATACATCTCAAGACCAGCAACTAAGGGGGTTAGACATAGGTACTGGAGCTAATGGAATCTATTGTATTTTGGGTGCTCAATATTTTAACTGGAAAATGATTGGAATTGATAGTGATGAAAAAGCAATAGAAATAGCAAATAATAATATCCAACGTAACGATGAATTAAAAAATAAGGTTAAGTTGTATCATCAAGAAAATAAGAGTTTTTTATTTAAAAATATTATTAAATCTTGTGATCTATTTGATTTTATAGTTTGTAATCCACCTTTTCATATTTCTAAAGAAGAGGCCATAAAAGGGTCACTTAGAAAACTTAACAATTTAGGTAGCAAAAGTATTAATACAGAATTCAAACTTAATTTTGAGGGACAAGCAAATGAACTTTGGTGTAACGGAGGAGAAGTACTCTTTATTAAAAGGTTAATAAAAGAGAGTCTGATGTTTAAACATCAAGTGAAAGTATTTTCTACACTTGTGGCTAAAGCAAATAGCTTAATTATAATAGAAAAACAACTAAATAAAGCAAAAGCAAATTTTTATATAATTCCCGCGAGTTTAGGTAATAAAAAAGGACGTTATGTGTTGTGGTGGTTTGAGAACAATAAATCTTAATTACGGAAAATTTAAATAAAAAAAAACCCTCTAATTAAATAGAGGGCTTCAGTAATTTAAATAATTCTTTTACAATGATTATTTAGGCATAACAACTGTATTAATTACATGTATAACACCATTACTACCCATTACATCCGTTGCAACAATTTCGCTGTAATTTCCATTTAAATCTTTCAACCAAATTTTTCCATCTTTTTGCATAACATTAATTACTTGACCGTTTAATGCAGTTAAATCAACCGAACCATTACCACTTTCCAGGGCAGATACAACATCAGTTGCAGTTAGCTTTCCTTGTACAACGTGATAAGTTAAAATATTTGCTAATGCTTGTTGATTTTCTTCTTCAAGAAGCGATGCTAACGTTTGTTCATCAATTTTACCAAAAGCCTCATTGGTTGGTGCAAAAACAGTAAAAGGACCATCTGCTTGTAACGCTTCAACTAAATTAGCAGCTTTTAATGCCACAACTAGAGTTGAAAAGTCACTGTTACTCACTGCTACATCTACAATTGTTCCTAGAGCTACAGGAGTTTCAGCTTTCATTTCAACAGACTCTGTAGGATTTGATGGTTCTTGACTTTTTTTAGACATCTGACAAGACGTAATAAAAAAGATTGATAATAGTAAAATTAAATTTTTCATATATATTTTTTATTACTATGAAGCAAATATTAGACCAAACTTAAATACTCAAGAGTATGTTTATTAAATACTTTTTACATTTAATTTAAACCATAAATGATTTAATATATCGTATGGTGTTTGTATAAGCATGTATAATAATGAGGGTCTTAGCTCCTTATCCTATTAGTTTATCAATTTTATTCTAGTTAAGTACTGATGAGAAGTCATATACAGATATTCATATTTGTCATCAAAAGCACAATTTGCACTTCTGACTTCAGTTCGAATTGTACCAATATGGTTTCCGTCGCTCTTAATCAACAAAACTCCACCAGGACCCGTTGCAAAAATAGTACCTGATGGATGTATTTTTAAACCATCAAATGCCCCAATATTATTTTTCGATAAAACAGAGCCATCAAAAAATATTTCAGGATTTCCTACTCCATAATCAGTGATTTGATATTTCATAATTATAGGACTTTTTGAATCAGAATTTGCAACATATAAAGTTTTTTCATCTTTTGAAATAGCAATACCATTAGGTCGTGATAAGTTTTTAATTAAAAGCTTTAAGTCACCATTTGGGCTAAGTCTAAAAACTCCGTTGAATTGTAATTCTTTTAATTTGTCATTATCCCCATTTTTAAACCCATATGGTGGATCAGTGAAAAATAACTCGTTTTTGCTATTATATACTAAATCGTTCGGGCTGTTAAACAGTTTCTTATTAAATGATGTTGCTATAGGAATAACTTTATTGCTTTGCCAATCTTCAAGTTTTACTATTCTCCTATCACCATGCATACAGATTATTAAGTTTCCTTGCTGATCAATTGTTAATCCATTTGTACCATCTTTTTTTGAATTAGTAACAATTCCTGAGTATCCAATTTCGTTTAAAAAAACATCCAAACCATTTATTTCGTCCCATTTATAAATAATATTATTAGGAACATCTGAAAAAAGAACAGCATTTAGTTTTTTAGACCATACTGGACCTTCTGACCAACTAAACCCTTTTGCAATAATTTCAATTTTTGAATCTTTAGAAATAAAATCATCTATTTCATTTGATATTCTCTCAACAGACCCAATAAAATCATTTTGTCCAAAAGAAACAAGTGGAATTAACAGTAATAGTAGAATTAGTTTTTTCATCGTTTTACTATTTTAAATGTTTTTCTAACTGTTGGTCCTTCAAGAGTAACTAAGTAAGTACCTGCTGGAACACCACCCAGGTCTAAATCTGTTTTTCTTGTCGTTTGTATCTCTTGTTCTTTTGTAAAGATTAAATCTCCTTTTGAACTAAACACGCTCATTGTTACTTTACTGTCTTCTCCATTAACATACACGTTAACGTCTCCTGGTGTTGGATTAGGGTAATACAATATGTCTTCTGAGATAAAGATCTCTCTTTCTATTATACCTTGACAGTCTAAGTCTGTGCTTATCTTAATAATACTAAGTCCCGAAGGAAGATTAGTTGTAAACCTATCTCCTTTAACGTTGTAACGCTGTCCGTTTACTTCTACGTTGTAACTAGAAGAACCGCTTAATTGTATGCTAGTAGTTCTGTTGTCGTTATCAACATCGATAAACACGCTTAACGCTTTAGGCTCGCCTATGTTAACTTCAAAACACTGCTCGTAAGTGTCTTGTCCGTCAACTTTAAAACAAACCGTGTAAGTACCTGTTCCAAGTCCTGTCACTGAAGCCGTCTTAGTCTCGCCGCCAAGAGTAATTGGATCGTCTTGGCCTGTAACAGTAACTGAATAAGCATAACTAGCATCCTCAATACTAAGTCCAATCGATCCGTCAGTAGTACCAATACAACTCGCACTAGTAACCGATACCTTGTTATTATCTAAAGGCAAAGTGAAAACGGCGCAACCGTTAACATCAACATTAGTTCCATCAGGCGTGTTAGGGCAATTATCGTCTGCATTTAATACGCCATCTCCGTCTACATCATCATCACAAACATCCCCTATTCCATCACCATCAAAATCGGATTGATCAGCATTAGCTGTATTTGGACAATTGTCCACATCGTATAAAATGCCATCTTTATCAATGTCTGAAGTTACTTTTAAATCAATTTTTAATTCTCTTGATTTGCTGGTTGAAGCTGCTTTTAGGGTTAAACCATAACTACCAACATCTGAGTTTTGATCAATTTTTAATTCAACTTTTAATTTACCATCACTATTAACAACTAATTTCTTTGCTGGATCATAGATAACATTAGAATTTTCAGGTGCACCCTCAAGAGAAAATACAATTTCTTCATTAAAATTATTATAAACTTTATAATCAACATCAAAACTCTTTTTTTCTCCTACTAAAATTTCTAAAGATTTCGTAGATGAATTCATTGTAAATGTAGGCTCTGTATCTTGAAAAATACCTGAATAAATCCCAAGACCATAGGTCGATATAAAAACTTTATTATCTCCCTTTCTTAAATCCATATCAGTAACTCTTACATCTTTCATTCCGGAATTTGCTTGATTCCAAGATGGATTTTCAGCACTAAAATTATTTGTAAACCAAACTCCTAATTCGGTCCCAATTATAA
>CASIBD010000018.1:0-25404 GCA_949372825.1 uncultured Flavobacteriaceae bacterium
ACACGTATGATGAGGGAACTGCATCAAGCAGTCTGAGAAATTGTTTAAATGAAAATTTCCTTACCTTATTTACAGTCCAGACTCTTTGAGTTTAGTCTTAATAATTTTACCCCACAAATTATACCCCGTTTTATTTAAATGTAGTTCGTCCGAAACAAATAACGAACTAATCGGTTTATCGTTTTTAAGAAACTTCTCTCTTGTATCAATGAAATACAGGTTTGGAGTAAAGTCACAATAGGATTTTATTAAATCATTAGCCTCAGAAATTTTTCCCCAAACACCCCATCTGCTAGGTGTGGGAGTAGTTTCAATAACGAAAATCGGAACATCAGTATGTATTTTTCTTATGGAATTATAACAATATTTAAACAGCCTTTTAACCTCTTTGGGGGACAAATCATCTCTAGGCTTAAATATGTCATTAGGCCCTGTAATGTCGTTAGCCACAAAAAGTAATATTGCCTTTGGGTTGTGACTTGTAACTAGTCTATCGCTAAAATGGATTAAATCATAGTAATGAGCCCCGCCATACCCTCTTTTAACCGATTTATATGGTGACATGTCATTTTTAATATTATCCCAGAGCCTAACGCTTGAACTTCCTACAAATAAAAGTTCGTTTTTTGAAGCTGTAGACGCGACGTCTAATTTTTCAAGGGCTGAAACCTCTTTTTCAAAAACAGCTTTTGTGTCTGCATATTCTTTTAACGGAGAGCACGCAGATAGAATTAAAAACGACAGAATTAGTTTTTTCATACTCTAATATAACAACTATATAAACCTTCATTAAAAATGTTTTAATAATTTTATAAAATAAAAAGTTTTGTAATACAGTACAGGAAAATTATCCGCTAATATTATTTAGTATAAAAACAAAAAACCCCTCTTATCGAGGGGTTTTAAGGGTGGTCCCACCTGGGCTCGAACCAGGGACCAACTGATTATGAGTCAGCTACTCTAACCAACTGAGCTATAGGACCGTTTCATTATTTATAATAATGAATGGCAAACTTACTAATAATTAAGTTTTTTATCATATATGAAATTGATATTTTTTATCATTAAAAAGTTTGTAAGATTTTAACAAAATAACCAAAAAGTTGATAATAATTTAACAAAATATTTATCATATTCTTAATAATTGATCATATTTATTGTACTTTAAGGATATAACTAAAAAATATATTATGGAAAAAATTATTAATCAAATTCTTGATTTACCTCAGATGTTAAATCAAAAACTTCCAAAGAATTGCTTTAATGAGATGATGGATAATTCCGAAGGGTCAGTTAGTGACTGGACAGGAAAAATATTCAAAGTCGGAGCTTTAGTGGTTCTTGTAGGAATGTTGGTTTCAGTTTTCAACGATGGAATGGAAGCCGTAAGTGGTGCTGAAGGCATTGGGAAAGTCTCCGCAGGACTTTGTGCATTAATTCTTATATATGCAGCATTTCCAATTGCTCAAGTTGTAAGATCTGCAGGAGATTCTTTGGCCTCGTCAAAGAGCGCTATGGTAGATTTTGTATTTAAAGATGTTGTAGTCGAAAGCATTAAGCTGTTTGGACATATTGCCGCATTAACTGCATTATTTGGAGCGATTTGCTCATTGGTTGGTTGGATTCTTGGATCTTCAGGAATGATGGGTGGAGTTGATTTACACGAGGTGTTCCCTTATTTATATGGCCTTCCTGCGAGTGCTATGGCTGCTTTTATGGGGATGTTAGGACTAGAATTTGTTGGAGGAGTAATTGAAGGATTTCTAAGTTGGGATGTTACTGGTTCAGAAGCTAGTGGATATACAGTTGATGGAGCTCTTGCAGTTGGCTGGGAGTTTGTTCAAGTAGTAATAATTCTTGCCAAACTTTATGTAGTTTTAGCTTTTTACCATTTTTTCTGGGGAGTTTTAAACACATTCTTTAATTGGATTAAAAGCCCTTATTTACCTTTTAAATCTAGTTAATATTAACCTCATTCTAAATAAAAAGCCCTAATTTTTGAATTAGGGCTTTTTTAATTTAAAAAGTATTTAAAACTTATTCAGAAGGAGGAACAGATGCCCTAGTATAAATCCAAAAAGCACCTATTTTTCCGTCTTCAATATAGGCGTCAATTAAATCATATCTGTTCTGTTCTACTCCATCAACAGTTGTTGTCATACCGTGACCAGAAATTACCCATTCTCCAACTTGACCCTCAACCTTCATAGTGTAAGAAAAGAATGTATTCCATTTTGGGTTTTCAGCCTCAAACCATCCTGCTAATCGCTGAATATGTTCATCTGAGCCATTCACAACATCACCCATAGGATCGTAAATTTTAAAAGCACCCATCTGTTTTGTTGAATCAGCATTCATCTCACGAATAACATCTAAATCCCGGTTATTGTGAGCTTCTATATAGGTGTCCCAAATATCTAAATTTTCAGGATTTCCATCAAAGGCATTAACCTTACCATCGGCTGTAGATAAATAGCCAGCAGGGTTATTAACCTCAACTTCTATGATCTCTGCATCTGGAGATATAGAGTCAGCAACTTTTTGCACGGCAGTATTGTTACACGATACCATGATTAATAGTGTAAATAATAGTGATAATTTTTTCATAATATTTTATTTTTTTTAATAAAGGTAATAAAACACATTAAAGTAATTTTATAGATTCAATCATTTTGCCTAAATTAAAACTCTAAATAATTCAACAACTAAACATATGAAAAGAAGAGAGTTTGTTTTAAAAAGTTCATTACTAACCACCACAATATTAGCTCCAATGTCAATTAGCTCCTGCACTTTAAATTCAGTAAACCAAATGAATAGAATTGGAATACAGCTGTATTCTTTAAGAGACGAAATGAATAAAAACCCTAAAGAAACTTTAGCCCAAGTAGCATCTTATGGCTATAAATTTATTGAAGGCTACGAAGGTGATCAAGGTTTGTTTTGGGGGATGACCAATTTAGAATTCAAAGATTATTTAGACAGTTTAGGTTTGAAAATGATAGCTAGTCATTGTGGAAATACAAACGACCTTCCTAGCTTTAAAATAAAATGTGCTCAAGCATCTGAGATTGGTGTGGAATATTTAATTTGTCCGTGGGCAGAAGGAGAGAGATCAATTAAAGGTTTTGAAGCTATTGCAGAAACATTTAATAAATGTGGTCAAATAGCAAAAGATAATGGAATAAAATTTGCGTATCATAATCATGCTTATTCTTTTGAAAAAACGGATGGAGTTTTTCTTCAAGATATTCTAATGAATAACACAGATAAAGAACTGGTCGATTTTGAAATGGATATTTATTGGGTAGTTGCTGCAGGGGAAGATCCCATCGAGTGGTTTGACAAATACCCTAATAGGTTTACATATTGTCACGTAAAAGATTACACAACTTTGCCTGATGGCAAGTTTGAATCATGTACTCTTGGAACAGGCTCAATTGATTTTGAAAAAATATTAGCACACGGAAAAAGTAAAGGACTTAATAATTACATTGTAGAACAAGAAGCCTATACAGGAACAACTCAACTGGAATCTGCGAAAGATAACTTTCAGTACATGTCGTTATTAAAAGCCTAGATAAAGCTTTTAATAAAATTAATTGAGGTTTCGGTTACTGATTGTAATCCTTTAGGAAGTTTTAATTCTTGCCAAGGATGCATTGATGAAAAAGTATGAGTTCCGTTTTTCACACTAAAAAATTTACTGTTTTTATTCCACGAATGTAAATCTCTTCCCTCATTTTGAAGAACTGACTTGTCATTATCACCATGTATTACTAGAAACGGAATTTTAAGACTCTGAACAGCAGATTGTATGTTAAATCGTTTCTCGTTTTCTTTGAAATCAAGATAGAATTGAAAAAAATGAGGCATTTGCTGTTTTGTTCTTTTGTTTTCGACATATTTGACTCCTTTGTCTTTCCATTCTTTAAATTCCTGAGAACCTTCGTTAAATCTAATTTTAAAATTACTAACTCCTGCCCAAGTGATAAGACCTTTTATTTGTTTGTTTTCAGAAGCTTTTATTGCACATAACCCGCCACCCCTGCTGTGACCTATCAAAAAAATATTAGTTAGATCAATATTTTTAGAAAATTCAGTATTTTCAGAGATAAAAGAAAGAACTCTTTCTATATCATTTAATTCATGTGTGAAGTTGTTGTTCCCAAAAGCATTTAAATCAGGAAAATCTATTGGATTTTCTACAGTCCCTCCATTGTGTGAAAAGTTAAATTTTAAAAAGAAAAAATTATTGTTTGCAAATTCTTTAGCAACTAAATTCCAGGCTCCCCAATCTTTGTAACCTTTATATCCGTGACAAAAAATTATCACAGGCATTTTATTATTGCTAGAATTATAAAAAAAATCTACTAAAATTGGTTTATTCCCTTCTTTTTCAAGAACAATGTTTTTTTTAATAGTCATGCAACAATTTTATTTTACTAAATTTAAGCTTTAAAAACTCCAATATGAAAAATTTTTTAATACTATTCTTGTGTTTAATTTCAATTAATTCTTATTCTTACTATCAGTCCGAAACGGTAGATAAAATAATTGAAGAAGCTACTGATAACTCTCAACTCGAGTTATTGGCTCATGAACTTTTTGATTTAATCGGTCCTAGATTAGTGGGAACTCCACAAATGAAAAATGCTCATGACTGGGCAAAAGCAAAGTATGAAACATGGGGAATGACAGCTAGACTTCATCAGTGGGGTGTTTGGAGAGGATGGGAAAGAGGAATTACACATATCGATATGTTAGAGCCAAGAATTAGAACCCTTGCAGGAAGACAGCTTGCCTGGAGTCCATCAACTTCAAAAAGAGGTATTACTGCTGATGTAGTAAAAGTTCCTGAAATAAACGATAAGTCTGAATTTGACCAGTGGTTAAAAACCATAAAAGGCAAATTTGTTTTAGTTAGTCAAAATCAAATAACAGGAAGACCTGATTACCAATGGGAAGAATATGCAACGCCTGAATCTTTCGAAAAAATGAAAGAAGACCGTGATAAAATGTCTGAAAAATGGTTTGGGAATGTTAGAAAGACGGGGTATGGTTATAGAGACATCAACCAGGCTTTTGAAGATGCTGGTGCAGTTGGTTTAATTTCAAGTTATTGGTCAAAAGCTTTTGGTGCAAATAAAATTTTTAGTGCAAGAACAGAAAAAATACCTAATGTAGATTTAAATCTTGAGGACTATACAATGTTGTACAGAATGGTTGAGAACGGAACAACGCCTAAAGTTAAAATTATCTCAACTTCAAAAGAACTTGGAGAGATGCCTACATTTAATACTATTGCGCAAATAAAAGGAGTTGAAAAACCAGAGGAGTATGTTATACTTTCTGCACATTTTGACTCTTGGGACGGAGGACAAGGAACAACAGATAATGGTACTGGGTCACTTGTTATGATGGAAGCAATGAGAATTCTTAAGAAAATTTATCCAAATCCAAAAAGAACTATCATGGTTGGTCATTGGGGAAGCGAGGAACAGGGTTTAAACGGATCAAGAGCTTTTGTTGAAGATTTTCCAAAAATAATTGAAAATACTCAAGCAGTTTTTAACCAGGATAACGGAACCGGTAGAGTTGTTAATATAAACGGTCAAGGTTTTTTAAATTCGTATGATTATTTATCTGACTGGTTATCTGAAGTTCCTCAAGATGTAAAAAAGCATATTGAAACAGAATTTCCTGGAAATCCAGGTGGAGGTGGAACTGATCACGCATCATTTGTAGCTGCAGGAGTGCCAGCATTTAATTTAAGTGCTTTGGACTGGGCATACTGGAATTATACTTGGCATACCAATCTTGATACTCATGATAAAATTGTTTTTGATGATCTAAAAAACAATGTTATTTTGACTGCAATACTTGCTTACAAAGCGAGTGAGGATCCGGATACAGCATCTAGAGAAAAAAGAGTAATTCCAGAAAGAGTAAAAAATCCTAGAACTGGAAAAATGATGAGATCAAGAGGATGGCCGTCTATTAGAAAGCCAAATCGAGACGGAACTTCTTCTAAGTAAAAGAGTTTATTCTTTTATTTATTTGCTTTAGGTGATGATTAAAGTGTAATTCAAAGAAAAATAAAGTTAGCGATAAGTTTATTCGACCCATTAAGGCATGCCTAAAAATGGCTTTTTCCGAAAGATTCTTTTGATTAAGCTCTTCGATTAATTTAGAAAAAGAAGATCTTGAATTTTTCCAATTATTTTGAAGTTCTTTCAAAGATATTTTATCAGGAAATTCAGCTGTAACCTTTGGAGCATTAATGGTGAACCCAAGCAATAGAAAATATTTTGTTAGAAAAGCTTTAATGTATGATGAAACAGGAGTTTTTATAATTGTTTCAGGGTATTGAATTTTCGTTCTAATATATTTTTCTGAAGAAATTTCCGCAAGCCACACATGATAAAGTATTTGTAAAACAGACCATTTTTCATCTGAGAAAGATAATTTATTATATGAAAAAAATTCTAGTTTTTTAAATAACTTTGAAGTTTTAGAATCTAAATTTTTTAATCTTTTTATATAATCCATATCTAAAATTTATCTGAGATATTTTTTAATACATCGGGAAAGATTCTATGATCACCATCGTATTTAACAAGAGAATAGTTTAATTTAAAATCAGAAATTATTTTTTGAAATCCCAGACTTAATTCTTCTGTTATTAACTGATCTTTTTCTCCCATTACCAAATAAGTGTTAAAAGAGTTCCATTGTGCTTTGTTTTGTCCAATTAAAGTGTCTTTTGGGATATCTCCGGCCCAAACTATTAGATTTTTCACATTTAATATTGAAGAAAAAATCCAACGACACGCCGTTGGACTTCCTTGGGAAAACCCAAGAACATTTAATTGGAAATCAGAATGCCCAATCTGACTAACTATGTTTTGGTAAAGAGATTCAATATATTGATTGTTTTCAATTATATCATTCTCTCTATCTTCTTTTGTCATCCAACTAGCTCCAACACGGCTGAAGTTTTCTGTAATATAAAATCGATTTAGAGCTTCAGGAGCAATTATTAAGGTTTCATTATCATTAAGAACTTCAAATTTTTTAATAAAAAACTCACTTAACATAGCGTAACCATGAAAAACCATCCAAACTTTTTTTACTGACGAGTTTGCCTCTCCAATTTGATAATATTTTGCTCTTTTGGTTACATCTAGATAGTTTCTGTACATTCAAATAATTTTAATTGTAAATCTATGATATTAATTAAAAAGCAAATAATTAAATTTGAAACATATTAAACTTAAAAAATATGATTTCTTTAAAAGACATTGAAAATATTCAAAAAGAATGGGGAGATAGTTTAGTTAAGCTAGGAAGTTTAAAAAACAACAGAGTTGCTTGTGAAAAAGAAGTAGAGCTTTTAATAAACAAACTTTATGGATATAAAAACGGCACTGTTCTTTTCAAGCCCACAAAAGCAAAAGATGATCAGTTCCGCCCAACATTCGAAGGAGCTAAATCTTATTTTATTGGTGAAAATAATGATTTTTCCGAAGATAGTGGATTTGCTTTACAACCATGGACAAACGTAAGGTTTGAAAATGCTTCAGTAATTTTAAATGATAATAACGCTCTTGCAATGGGGAACTATTTTTTTACCCAGAAAATAATGGTAACGAGGTTAAAGTGGAGTATACTTTTGGATATTTTTTACACGAAAAAAAGAATTTAAAAATTAACCTTCATCATTCTTCTCTTCCTTATATTTCTTAATAAATTCATTAAATTTTAATAAAAATCTTTCTTTTATACATTTCCTTAACAATCAAGTAAATAAAAAATGTATAAAATAGAGCCCAAATAAGCGAGATTAATTGAGGATCAATTCCTGTTGAAATTCCAAAATCCATCCAACTTTGCTGAATACCTTTTCCAGAAATTACAGGAATCTGAAAAAGCCTTCCAAGCATTGAATGAAGCACATAAGCAAAGATTGCATTTGATCCAAAAACAATTCCAAAATGAAATGGCTTTGTTTTCTTTTTTAAATCGATAATCCAGATACAAGAGGCCAAGAATAGCATAGCTAGACCAGAGCTAAATAAAACATATGAGCTTGTCCATATGTGCTTGTTCATAGGAAAGCTATAATCCCATAACATTCCCAAACAAATTGCACTAAATCCAGCTACAAAAATTAATATTATTTTATCTTTTAAATCTTTTGATTTGTTCAAAATTACATGACCACAGAACATACCTGTTATCCCAGTAGCTATCGCTGGAATTGTGCTAAAGAAACCTTCAGGATCCCAAGTTTTTTGATACATTCTTCCAGGTGTTATAAACTGATCAACCCAAGCAGCAAAGTTATTTCCAGGTTCTAGTGTGCCAGCCAATGAATCTCCAAAAGGAACTTTTGTCATAAAAACCCAATACAGAATAAGTAAAATAACACCAATCCAAACCTGAACTAAAAACGAGGAATTCAAGATAAATTACGGAACAGAAAAGGTAGACTAATGCGATTCTTTGAAGAACTCCAGCTATTCGTAAATTTTCAAAATCAAAATTTGGAAATAAAGCTAAAAACAACCCTATTGAAAAAATAATTATGGTTCTTTTTATTATCTTAAAATAAATAGAAGATTTTGTCTTTTTAACTTTTGAAAGCGCAAGAACAATTGAGACACCTACAATAAATAAAAAGAAAGGAAAAACTAAGATCGGTAGGAGTAGCGCCATGCCAATCCGCGTGTCTTAACGGAGGGTAAACATGATGACCAACTTCCAGGATCATTCACCACAATCATAGCAGCAATTGTTAGTCCTCTAAAAAAATCTAATGAAAGTAACCTTGAATTCATTTATTCAAGTTACAAATTATTTATAATCCTAACCCTTCAAGATCCTCCGCCTCAGAGTTGTCTTCTTCAGCAGGTTTTATAACTTCACAATCAATAGGAATTGAAAGCTCCTCAGGAGCTAAAAAATCCTCTTTTGAAATTCCTAATCCTTCGTTTTCGTAGCATTTTTTCATAAACATTCCCCAAATCGGAAGTGCCATAGTTGCCCCTTGTCCGTAAGCGATAGTTTCAAAATGAGTTGCCCTATCCTCGGCACCTACCCAAACACCAGTGACTAAATTGGGAACCATACCCATAAACCAACCGTCGCTTTGATTTTGAGTAGTTCCAGTTTTACCAGCAATAGCGTTATCAAAACTATAAGGATATCCTGTAACAACGTCTCTGTAGACGGGATTTCTATCTTCTTCTGGGATATTATGTCTTAATCTAGCACCTGACCCAAATTTAGTTACCCCTTCAAGTAAATTAACAGTAACATAAGCAGATTCAGCACTTATAACATCCTTAGTTTCAGGAGCTGATTGATAAAGTAGCGTCCCGTTTTTATCCTCAATTCGAGTAATCATAGTAGGCTTTACGTAAATACCTTGATTTGCAAAAGCACCATAAGCACCAACCATTTCAAAAACACTTAAATCTGGTGTTCCAAGAGCGATTGCAGGAACATCTGGAATGTAAGATTCTATTCCTAAGTTTCTGGCCAAATCAGCAACAGGTTTTGGCCCCACTTTGTCCATTAACTGTGCACTGATTGTGTTTTTTGAGTTTGCTAGTGCGTTTTGTAATGTTCTAAATCCACCGTATTTATCACTGGAATTAGTAGGGCACCACGGTTCGGGGTTTCCATACTTATAAGGTTCAATACAATAAATAGCATCAGGAAGTGAATCACATGGAGATAGCTTTAATTGATCTATCGCTGTGGCATATAAAAAGGGTTTAAAAGTGGATCCGATTTGTCTTTTACCTTGTTTTACGTGATCGTACTGAAAGTGTTTAAAATTAATGCCGCCTACCCAAGCTTTTACATGTCCTGTTTGAGGTTCCATAGACATCATTCCGGCTTGCATAAAATGCTTATAATAACGAATAGAATCAATAGGCTTCATAATTGTATCTATTTCGCCTTTCCAAGAGAAAATAGACATAGGAACTTCTTTTTGGAAAGCTTCAAACATTTCTTCCTCTGTCTTGCCTGTTCCTTTCATTTTTCTCCACCTTTCGGATCTTTTCATGGCTCTTTTAAAAATCTGTATCGAATCTTCCGATTCTAGATCTAAAAAAGGAGCGGTTGGATTTAATTCCGGGGTATTTTGTTTAAAAAATTCTTCTTGTAGGTTAGCCATATGCAACTTTACGGACTCTTCAGCGTATTGTTGCATATCATAGTTTAGAGTAGTATAAATTCTTAAGCCATCTAAATAGATGTTATATTTTGATCCGTCATTTTTTGTATTATTGGCAGTCCATCCTTTAAGGAAATCTTGCAAGTAGGCTCTAAAATATGTTGCAAGTCCTTCTCTGTGAGATTGAGGAGTGTAATTTATTGAAAGCGGAATTTTAGTAAGAGAATCTACTGCTTGTTGGTCTATATGACCATTTCTTTTCATTTGATTAAAAACAACATTTCTTCTGTTTTTTACAATTTCAGGCCGCCTTAAAGGATTGTAATAGGAAGAGTTTTTAAGCATTCCAACAAGTACTGCAGACTCTTCAATTTTTAAGCTATCTAGTTCTTTGTCAAAATATATACTTGAAGCTGATTTTATGCCATCTCCGTTATAGCCAAAATCATAAATGTTTAAATACATGGCTACTATTTCTCGCTTAGTGTATTGTCTTTCGAGCCTAACAGCAATTACATATTCTTTAAATTTTTGTGCTAGAGCTTGAAAGATATTTCTAGACCTTACGCCAACAAAAAGTTGCCTGGCAAGCTGTTGTGTTATAGTGCTTGCGCCTCCTTGACTACCTAAAAACACTATTGCTCGAAGGGTCCCTTTAAAATCAATTCCTGAATGACTGTAAAATCTCTCGTCTTCAGTTGCAATAAGCGCATCTACTAAGTTTTTAGGTAAATCATCAAACTGAACAGGGATTCTGTTTTCACCAAAATGGAATTTGCCTAAAATTTTATTGTCAGAAGAAATAATTTGAGAAGCTAGATTAGTATTAGGGTTTTCAAGCTGTCTAAAATCAGGCATGTCTCCTAAATAACCCAGTGAGGCAGCATAAAAAATAGCAGTAAAAATAGAAACACCAGAAAAAAAGAGAATCCAAAAACCATAGAAGTATAGTCTGAATTTTTTTGGCATAATTTTTTTCTTTTTCGCCATTGTATTATTCAATTAATAATCCAAAGTTAAGAACTCCATCCAAATTTTCAATTTCTTTAATTTCGTTATTTAATCTCATTGAAGTTCTAACTTTTAATTTAAAAGTTTCTCCCTTTTTTAAAACAAAATCAGTTTTGTAAGGAAGCTTATGTTCAACAACACTTATTTTTGTGTCTCCAAGCCATTTCCCGTTTGACTCAGCTAATTTAAATTCTAAAGTATCAATTAGGGTTTCATTACTTACAGAAAGAAGTTCAGCAATTAAAAAAATATTAGCGAAAGGATAATCATTATTATGCCTTATTACAAAATCAATGTTTTTTATTGCGTCCTGTTTTTCACCATGAAAATCAAATTCCACTATTTCAGAGTTTCCCCAACCTAACTTAAAATTATGAAATTTTAAAAACTCAGTAGTTTCACATGAATTTAGCATAATTGCTAAAACAATAATTAGAAATCTATTTAACATAATTTAAATTAGACTCTTTTTGAGAATTTTCTTTTTTTCTTTTTCTTTCTTTTATCAAACCTGGTTAAACTGTCCTGTCCAACTACATTTTCAAAACTTATGTCTGAAGATATTTCTGAAATTGTATAATCTTCAAGGCTTTCAATTTTTTTGCCAGTTTCGTTTATTTTGATAATCTTTTTTACATTTTCTTCACTTATTTGATGCCAATTGATACTGTCGTTTTTGTAAACAAACCATAGAATCTTTTTGAAAATGTCTATTTTTTGGCAATATGCAATACCTTTTTCAGTTAACAGTTTGGTATTAGACTTAGGAAAATCTTTTAGTGCATCTTGATAAAAGTCCAATTCATAGTTCAAACAGCATTTTAGCTTTCCACATTGTCCAGCTAGTTTTTGAGGATTTAGTGAAAGCTGTTGATATCTAGCAGCAGATGTAGAAACTGATCTAAAATCTGTAAGCCAGGTTGAGCAGCAAAGTTCTCTTCCGCACGAACCTATTCCTCCAAGCCTTGACGCCTCTTCTCTTAAACCGATTTGCTTCATTTCTATTCGAGTACTAAACTCTCGGGCCATATTTCTTATAAGCTGTCTAAAATCTACTCTTCCAGCAGCCGTATAATAAAACGTTGCTTTTGATGCATCGCCCTGAAACTCAACATCAGAAATTTTCATCTTTAGACTTAAAGAGATAGCTAATTCTCTTGCCTTTTTTTTAATTGTTTCTTCTTTTTCTCTTGCTCTTGTCCATTTATCAATATCACTTTGAGATGCAATCCTTTGAATATTGAAAAACTCTGTTGTTTCGGAGTTAATTTTTTTTCTTTTTAACTGAATAGGGATTAAACCACCTTTTAAAGTCACAAACCCAACGTCATATCCTCTTTCTGCTCCAACAACAACCAAATCACCAATAGAAATTGATAAATCTTTAGAATTTTTGAAATAGTTTTTTCTTCCGTTTTTAAATCTTATTTCAAAAATATTATTCAATTTTTGATCAGATAAAGGTTCCATGTTTTCTAACCAATCAAAAACTGTAAGTTTATTACAACCGTCCGTTCCGCAAGTACCATTATTTTTACAGCCCTTAGGCTCACCATTTGATGAAGAACAACTAGTACAACTCATTATTATAAATTATTAATAAAGTTTAAAGTTAACTAAATATAGACGCGATTTAAAACAATTAAGAAGATGTTTTTTTAAACTTTAAAACCTCTGACCTTCCTTTTTTAAAAATTTGGTTACTATTCTTTTGTCCTTTTCTTAATTTCTTCTGATCTTCAATTGAAAGGGAATTAACATTATAACATTCTTCAGAACAGCAATTATTATATTCTTTAGCACATTTTTCGCATTGAATAAAGAGTAAATGACAAGCCTCGTTTTCACAGTTAATATGCGTGTCACACTTTTCTCCGCATTGATGACAATTAGCTATTATTTTTTCTGAGACTGTTTCGCTTCTTCTGTGATCGAAAACAAAATTTTTTCCTATAAATTTATTATTTATTTTATGTTGATCAACTTGCCTAGCGTATTCAATTATCCCCCCATTTAGTTGATATACCTTTTCATAACCTTTGTGTTTTAAAAATGCACTAGCTTTTTCACAACGAATTCCCCCAGTACAGTACATTACTATGTTTTTGGATTTTTTATGTTTCTCAAATTTCTTTTCAATAATTGGCAAGGATTCTCTAAAACTGTCAACATCAGGTAAAATTGCGCCTTCAAAATGACCTATTTCACTTTCATAGTGATTTCGCATGTCGACAAGTAGCGTGTTAGGATCATCGATTAGTGAATTAAATTCAGAGGCATTAACATGTATGCCGTTATTTGATAAATCAAAACTATTTTCAGACAGTCCATCTGCAACAATATTTTTTCTAATTTTTACTTTAAGTTTTAAAAATGAAAAATTATCTTGCTCTACAGCAACATTTAACCTGATTTCTTTTAAAAACTCTACAGTATCTAATTTTGTTTTAAATGCTTTAAAATTTTGTGAAGGGACAGAAAGTTGAGCATTAATTCCTTCACTAGCTATATAAATCCTTCCCAATACATCAAGCCTTTCCCACATTAGGTAAAGATGATCTCTAAAAAGAGAGGTGTTTTTAATTTGATGGTATTTGTAAAAAGATAATGTAATTCGCCTCTTGCCTGCTTTCTCTATTAGACTTGATCTTTCTATAGCACTAAGCTTATTATATAATTGCATCATTTATCTTAACTAGAAGCGAAAATAATATTTTAAAAATTAGCAAAAAAATCAACCATATTACGTTATGACTTAAATTAAATATATTGTACTTTAGACATGTAATTTAATTCCACAATTTTATGAGTAAAGAAAAAGATTCAAAACTAAAAGCATTACAATTAACCTTAGATAAATTAGACAAAACTTACGGCAAGGGAACTGTAATGAAAATGGGAGATGCAGAAATTGTAGAAATTGATTCAATTTCTAGTGGATCTTTGACATTGGACAATGCGCTGGGTGTTGGAGGATATCCAAAAGGAAGAGTTATTGAAATATATGGCCCAGAGTCCTCTGGTAAAACAACTTTGACTCTTCACGCAATTGCCGAGTGTCAAAAAGCGGGAGGGATTGCTGCTTTTATTGATGCGGAACATGCTTTTGACAGATTTTATGCTCAAAATTTAGGAATTAACATAGATGAACTAATAATTTCTCAGCCTGATAATGGTGAACAAGGACTTGAAATTGCAGATAATTTAATTAGATCAGGAGCAATTGATATTATAGTTATTGATTCTGTTGCTGCTCTTACTCCAAGAAGTGAAATTGAAGGTGAAATGGGAGATTCAAAAATGGGTCTTCACGCAAGATTAATGTCTCAAGCTTTAAGAAAATTAACTTCTCATATTAGCAAAACAAACTGTACTGTTATTTTTATAAACCAACTTCGTGAAAAAATTGGAGTTATGTTTGGAAACCCTGAAACTACAACTGGTGGAAATGCACTTAAATTTTATGCTTCAGTTAGATTAGACATAAGAAGATCAACTCAAATAAAAGACAATAGCGGAAACGTTTTAGGTAACAAAACTAGAGTGAAGGTTGTAAAAAATAAAGTTGCTCCCCCTTTCAAAGTAAGTGAGTTCGACATTATGTACGGCAAGGGAATTTCTAAATTAGGTGAAATCATTGATTTGGGAGTTGAACATGATATAATTGACAAAAGCGGATCATGGTTTAGTTATGGAGACACTAAATTGGGACAAGGAAGGGATTCTGTTAAGACTATTTTGACAGATAATCCAGAGTTATCAGATGAAATCGAAGCTAAAATTATTGAAATAATTAAAGCCTAGGCGCTAAATCATTTAGCATAAAATCGTAAACTTTTTGCTTTAAGTTTTCCATATCCTTTTCTTCAAGACCTTTAGTGTCTATATGTTTATGAACCTTAGCCCTTAAAAGCCCTGGACCTCCAACAAAATGATTGTAAGAAAAGTGATAAGGATATCGTCTTTCACAATCATAAAACGACATTGGAACGATAGGTATCTGACAGTGTATAGAAAATCTAAAAACACCATTTTTAAAAGGCGCTAACTTTATTTCAGGAGATGTAACTAGTCCTTCAGCAAAAATACAAAGGCTTAAACCCTGTTTTAATTTTCTTTGAGCATGACCATAAACGGCTTTTCGACTATTAGGATCTTCTCTATCGACCATTATACAAACTCTTTTATAAAAAAAGCCAAAAACAGGAAGAACTACTAATTCTTTTTTCCCAACAAAAACAATTGGATTTTTACTAATCTGTAACATAAGCATAACATCAATCATACTTTTATGATTCGCTGTTAGCATATAGTTTTCTCCTTTTAAAAGCGGTTCTGAAAATTCAATTTTTGGTAATAACCCCATTCCTAACAAAATAAGTTTCGCCCATATATTTCTAGCAACCCAGTAAAATTGAGGATACCATTCTTCTTTAAAACTAAATAGAAAAAAAAGTGGAAGGCATATTATAATTCCAGCAGCAGCTAAAGAGTAAAACCATATGTTGTATAATCCACACAAACCTATTTTTAGATACCTAATCATAATTGTAAAAGTAATTAAATGAGTGATATAATTTTTAAAACTATTACTTTTGTTATTAATCTAAGATAAATGTCAAGAATTCTAACAGGAATACAAAGCACAGGAACTCCTCATTTAGGAAATATTTTGGGAGCCATAGTACCTGCGATAAAAATGTCAAACGAATCTAAAAACGAATCATTTTTGTTTATTGCAGACATGCATTCTTTAACCCAAATTAAAGACAAGGAGATTCTTAGAAACAATACTTATGCAACTGCAGCTGCATGGCTAGCGTTTGGGTTAAGTACTGAAAAAACGATTTTTTATAGACAAAGTGATGTCCCTCAAGCCACTGAGCTATCTTGGATATTATCATGTTATTTCCCATATCAAAGACTTACATTGGCACATTCTTTTAAAGATAAATCGGACAGATTAAGTGATGTTAATGCAGGGATTTTCACCTATCCAATGCTAATGGCAGCAGATATTTTATTGTATGATGCAGAGGAAGTGCCAGTGGGAAAAGATCAACAACAGCATTTGGAAATGACAAGAGATGTTGCGTCTAGATTTAACAATATATACGGAGAAACGTTTGTTTTGCCAATTGCAAAAGTTAATAAAGAAACTCAATTAATTAGTGGAACAAATGGTGAGAAAATGAGTAAATCTAAAGGGAATATAATTGATATATTTCTGCCAGTAAAAGCTTTAAAAAAGCAAATTATGGGAATTCAAACTAATAGCACTCCAATTGACGAGCCTAAAGATTATGAAAACTGTAATGTATTCAAACTTTATAGCTTAATTGCAGATCAAAATTCGATAAATTCATTGAAAGAAAATTATTTAGGTGGTGGATTTGGTTATGGCCATGCTAAAACGGAACTTTTTAATTATATACTTACAAAATTTTCCAAAGAAAGAGATAGTTTTAATTATTATATGTCTAACAAAGAAGAACTTGATAAAGTTTTAAAAACAGGAGCTGTAAAAGCAAATAAAGTAGCTCAAGAGGTCTTAAATAGGGTTAGAGAAAAGCTAGGCTATAATTAGAAGGACTTTAGTTTAGAAATTAAATCAAAAAAATGTATTTTTGAGTATATGCAACTTTCTAAACTCATCAGCGAACTACTTATTGAACACGATTGTGTTACTGTTCCAGGATTAGGAAGCTTTTTAGGCAATTTTAAGTCAGCTCACTACGACTTAGAAAATGAAAAGTTTTATCCGCCTTCAAAACAGATTTCTTTTAATTCTCAAATAAAAGTAAATGATGGCCTTTTAGCTAAATTTATGTCTGAAAAATCAGGATCTGATTATGATTATGCGTTAAAAGAAATACATCAAGAAGTTTTAAAAATCACTCTTAATCTTAAAAAAGGTTTAGTTGTTTTAAAGGATATAGGCGAGCTAAATTTAAATAATGAGGGGAATATGGTTTTTACTCCATTCCAAACTAAGAATTTTTTGAAAGATTCTTTTGGACTGTCCCCAATTTACATTAAAGAATTAAGTCAAGAAGAAAATAAAAAAGAATTTGTTTTTGAGCCAAAAGTTAGATCAATTAAAAGGTCTAAATTTTATCAAACAGCAGCTGTTTGGGCCTGTATAATTTTTGGAGCAAGTTCCATTTATTATAATGTTAATAATGATCTTTTAGAGCAAAAATTAGCTTACGAACAAGACTTAAGAGATGAATCCTTTTCTAAAGTTCAAAAAGCAGTTTTCGACTTAGGATCATTACCCTCCCTTACAATTAATGTAAAAAGAAAAGCTTCTCAGTTTTATGTTATTGCCGGAGCATTTAGAGTTTCTCAAAACGCTGAAAATCTTGTTGCAACTTTAAAAGAAAAGGGATATAATTCAAAGGTTTTACCATTAAATGAAAAAGGTTTAAACCCTGTAGCATTTGAAGGCTTTTCTAATAGAGTTGAGGCTGTGAAAGGTCTTAGATCTATTCAAAAAAAAGAAAATAAAGATGCTTGGCTTTTAGACATTAATAGTCAGAAATAAAAATGCAGTCCAAAACACCAGAAAATTCTAAAGCAGTTCAAACAGATCTTGTATTACCCGGGGATACAAACAGTCTAAACAGTTTGTTTGGGGGAGAGTTGTTGGCAAGAATGGATAGAGTTGCTAGTATAGCTGCCATTAAACACTCAGAACAAATTGTTGTTACAGCATCTGTCAATAATGTTGCGTTTGGAGAACCTGTTCCTGTTGGAAGTATTTTAACCATTGAAGCTAAAGTTTCAAGAGCATTTAATTCTTCAATGGAAGTTTTCATTGATGTATGGAAACAAAATAAAACCAATCCAAAAAAGACTAAAGTTAATGAGGCTATTTTTACTTTTGTTGCTTTAAGTAAGGAAGGAAAAACAGTAAAAGTTCCACCAATTCTTCCAGAATCTAAACTAGAAAAAGAGAGGTATGCCGGAGCATTAAGAAGAAGACAATTAAGTTTAGTTTTAGCAGGTAAATTATCCGCTAAAGAAGCTACTGAACTAAAAGCTCTTTTTGAATAAATATAAATGATCCTCATAAAATATATAAAACTTACTATTCCTCTTTTCTTGTGTTTGTTGTTAATTGGATGTAACCCTGAGTCAAAGGAAAAAGAAATAAATTCAAACGGCATTTATTTAAAGGTTTTAGGGACGATTCAAGATGGTGGTATTCCGCATTTGGGTTGTAATAAAAAATGTTGCAAGGATTATTTTAAAAAAGGATATTCTAAAAAACGAGTGGTTAGTTTAGGTATTTCTGACTTAAAAGAAAAAAAAAATTATTTAATAGAGGCTTCCCCTGATATTTCATTTCAATTAAATAATTTTTTAAAAAACGAATCTAAAAATCTTAACGGAATATTTATTACTCATGCTCATATAGGGCATTATTCTGGCTTGATTAATCTAGGTCGAGAGGTTTTAAATTCTTCAAAAACACCTCTTTTCTTAATGCCCAAAATGACAGAGTTTATCTCAAAAAATGGGCCTTGGAACCAGTTGGTTAAACTAAAAAATGTCGATTTAAAAAAGATTTTTAATGAAAAATCTATTAAATTAACCGAAGGTTTATCAATAATCCCTTTTAGAGTTCCTCATAGGGATGAATATTCTGAGACAGTTGGGTTTAAAATTATTGGTCCTAAAAAATCAGCACTTTTTATCCCAGACATTGACAAATGGGATAAATGGGATAAGTCAATTAAAAATCTAATTACAGAAGTTGATTACGCCTTTTTGGATGGGACTTTTTATGACTCTAAAGAAATAAATAATAGAGATATTTCAGAAATTCCACATCCTTTTATTATTGAAAGTTTGGAGTTATTTAAAGATTTAAAAGAATCTGACAGGAATAAAATATATTATATACACTTGAATCATACAAATCCTTTGCTAAATTTTGAATCAAAAGAGTACCAACATGTAGTATCAAATGGTTATAATGTAGCGGTTGAAGGATTGGAATTAGAACTCTAAACCAGTACGGAATTTAAAATTATTTCACAGTTTAAAACTCCAGAGATTGGACAGTTTGCTTTAGCATCTTCTGCTAATTCTTCAAACTTTTTTTGATTAATGCCGGGTACTTTAGCTTTTAGATTCAATTGAATTGAGATAATTTTTCCATCGACAAATGTTAGAACAGCCTCAGTATTGAGTTCTTCAGGGTTAAAATTTGCTTCATTTAAAACAAAACTCAGCTTCATATTAAAGCAACCAGCGTGAGCAGCGGCTATTAGCTCTTCTGGGTTAGTCCCAAGTTTTCCATTGTCATTTTCAAACCTAGTTTTAAAACTATAAGGCATATTATTAAATGCCCCGCTTTGAGCTGTCAAAACTCCACTTCCATCTGCGCCATCACCTTTCCAAACTGCAACTACTTTTCTTTTCATATTTAAATTTTAAAAATTAATTTTCTATACAGTGCTCTTCACCAATATCTTTTTATTTTGTTTTAGGAAGATCCTTTTGAATCATTTTAATATCTACTTCATTATTTTCTAATCCTAATAAATGTTTAGAAAAATGATCTGCTCTGAGCCAAAAATTATATTCTGACATATTTCCAAATCCATGTCTTTGAGTGGGTAAAATCATTAAATCAAATCTTTTGTTTGCCTTAATTAGAGCGTTAGCAACTCTAATTGTAGCTCCCGGATGTACATTGTTATCCATGTCACCTGTTACTAAAAATAGTTTCCCTTTTAAATTATTAGCTAAAGATTGATTTTTTTCAATTTCATACAAATAACTCATTGTTCCGTCATCTTCAATTTTTTCTTTAACCCCATGATGTGTTTCGCTCCACCAGCTATTATACATTGAATTATCATGGTTTCCAGCCTGTGAGTAGGCTGCTTTAAAAAAATCAGGATACACCAAAATTGCTGCAGTTGACATAAATCCACCGCCAGAGTGTCCGTATATACCAACCTTACTTATGTCAATAAACTTATGTCTATCCGCTAACTGTTCGGCTACATATTTCTTGTCTGCTAAACCGTAATCTCTTAAGTTTCCATAACCATAATTATGATACCATTTTGATCTATGAGGATGCCCTCCTCTGTTACCTAAAGTTATAACTACAAAGCCTAGTTGTGCCATTCGATCTAACCTATCCATACGGACTGAAAAAGACTTGTTCACAGACTCAGTTTGAGGGCCAGGATAAACATACTCAAGAAGAGGATATTTCTTTTTATTGTCAAAATTAAAAGGCTTATACATAACTCCATATAAATCTGTTATTCCATCATCAGCTTTTGTTTTGAACGGTTCAGGAAATTGATATCCACTATTAAACAACTCGCTCAAATCAGCTTCCTCTAAATTTAGAACTAATGAACCATCTGAATTTCTAAGTTCAGATTTAGGGACTGTGTTTACTCTCGAAAAATTATTTACAAAAAATCTATGATTATCAGAGGGACTTGTTGATGTGTTATAATCTCCTTTATTTAACGGCTTAGGCTTGCCTCCGTTTAATGAAACTTTATATGTGTGTTCGTAATAGGGATCAATATTTTTATCTAAACCGTGTGCTGAAAAATACAAAGTATTAGATTTTGAATCAATATGCTTTATATTAAAACTATGAAAACTTCCAGATGTAATCCTATTAATTAAATTTCCATTAGAATCGTATCTGTAAAAATGACCCCATCCATCATTTTCAGACCAATGAATCATTTCAGATTCATTTTTTATAAGATAAACTGGCTTAGTTTCATAAAAGTAAGTGTTAGTTCTATCTTCAATCAAAACTTTAACCTTTCCGGTATTTAAATCAGCGACACAGATATCAAGTTTTTTTCTATCTCTACTTATTGTATTAAAATAAATTTTATTCTTTTCAGAAAGAAGAAGTGTAGGCTTAAAGTCATTGTCATAATCTGAAGGTTTTCTAGGCTTACTAAAAATTGATATGTATTGTTGTTTATCAATGTCTAGCTCAACTTTTTTGATTTCTTTTGATGGAATATCAAAAATCAGAACCTCTCTTTTAAAATATTCTTTTTCACCAGGCATGTGGTACTTATAGGTTTCTAATGTTGGTCTTTTTTTAGCGATAGAATTTATAACCCATAAATCTTTAATTTCTCTACTATCTGTTTTTTGATAAACGAATTTTTTTGAATCAGAAGACCAATAGCCTCTAACAGGAAACTTGTCATTTTTTCTTTTTTCAATTTCTTCATTGTCCATTCCTCTACCATATCCCCCGTATCCAAAGTGCTGGACTCCATCTTTAGTCCATTGATTCTCAACTATTGTAGAATCTTTTTCATTTTTTACTGCTTTAAGAAAGTTTTCTTTGTTCATCCAATATAAATTGAACTTTTTTGAATAGAATACAACAGTGCTATCAGGAGCAATATTTGCCCATTTTTTCCAATCCTCTTTTGGAGCTCTTTTGTTGCTTAGTAATGTAAGATTATTAGTTCCTAGTACATATTTAAAAAGAAATACTTTTTTCTTTTTCTTGTCTTTTTTAGAGATGTCTTTGTCGCTGTTTTTATCTTCCTTCTCATCTTCATCTTCATCTTCATATTTTGAAGTGACTCTAAATTGAATTGCGGTTTCGTTTTCTATAAATTTAAAATTAAACTTAGGCAGGTGCTTTGCGTCGTATGGATCTTTTGTAAACTCAGTAAGCCAAGCAGCCATTTTATCATTATCGAACAGTTTTTTTTTAACCTTTTTATTAGGGTCAACTAAATAGTAGCCGGATCCCTCAGTAGTTTTATATTGATACCAAAATTTGTCTCCTGCTTTTAACCAATGTGGATTTACTGAAGTTGAATGAACCAGTTTTGCTATTTTTTTTGGCGAAAATTTTGCAGCTAAATCATAATCAGGAATTACGTTTTGTTGAGAGTAAGAAGAAAGAACTGTTAAAGTAAATAGAAAGTGAAATAGTTTTTTCATAACAATGTTTTTAATAATTAACTTTTAGTTTTCAAAACAAAATTCATCTCCAATTTTTTTTGAATCGTAAACAGATTTAGAAACCTTAGCATCTGAAAGTAATTGTCCACCAGGACTGTCATCGTCTCCGTTTTCATAAGGTCTTGAATTACTAAGATTTACAACCAAAAAATATTCTGCGTCTTTAATATATTTTGTATAAATTTCCCCGCAATCGTTTGCCGATCCATTACATCCAAATAAAAAAAAGCTAAACGTTACAATTAAAAACTTATTCATTTTTTATAGTCCTAAAATATTATTTATATGATTTTGATCTGTACTTCCAGAAGCAAAATCGTCAAAAGCTTTGTCTGAAACTTCAATGATATGATCACTTATAAACTTAGATCCTTCTTTCGCTCCTTGTTCCTGAGATTTAATGCAACATTCCCATTCTAAAACAGCCCATCCATCAAAGCCGTATTGACTTAATTTAGAAAAAATACTTTTAAAATCAACTTGTCCATCTCCAAGAGATCTGAATCTTCCAGGTCTGTCTATCCATTCTTGATACCCGCCGTAAACACCAGATTTTCCAGATGGATTAAACTCAGCATCTTTTACATGAAACATTTTTATGTATTGATGATAATAGTCTATGTATTTTAAGTAGTCCATTTGTTGTAAAACAAAATGACTTGGATCGTATAATATTTTGACTCTTGAGTGATTGTTTGTTGCTTTTAAAAACCTTTCAAAAGTGACTCCGTCGTGCAGATCTTCACCAGGATGAATTTCATAACAGACATCTATTCCATTATTATCAAAATGATCTAAAATAGGAGTCCACCTTTTTGCGAGCTCTTTAAAACCAGCTTCGACAAGTCCTTTTGGTCTTTGTGGCCATGGATACATTGTATGAAACAGTAAAGATCCTGAAAATGTAGCCATTTCAGTAAGCCCTAAATGTTTACTGGCGTCAGAGGCTAATTTTAATTGATCAATTGCCCAAAGTGTTCTGTCTTTTACATTGCCATGAAGATTTTCAGGTGCAAAAGCATCAAACATTTTATCATATGAATAATGAGAAGCTACTAATTGTCCTTGCAAATGTGTTGAAAGCTCTGAAATTTCCATTCCAGCTTCGTTAACTATTCCTTTTATCTCGTCACAATATGTTTTACTTTCTCCAGCTTTTTTAAGATCAATTAATCCTTTCTCCCAAGTAGGAATTTGGACTGATTTATATCCTAGATTGTTTGCCCAGTCACAAATATTTTTTAAGTTATCGAAAGGTTTGTCCTTACCAACAAATTGAGCTAAAAAAATTCCTGGTCCTTTTATTGTTTTCATAATATTAGTTATTCAGTTCAACCCAAACGTTTCCTTTCGAATTTGACTCTACAGTTTTTTCAATAAAATCCATTCCTCTGACTCCATCATCAATTGATGGAAATTCTGCAGCGTGAAAAGCTTCGTTCCTAATTGCTCTAGCCACACCTTTATAAATATTCCCCATGGAGTCGAAAATTCCCTCAGGATGACCAGGGGGAAGCTTAGTTCCATCAAGCGAAATGTAATCATTATATGCGTTACCGGATTTTAATACTTGCATTGGAGCATCATCTGTTAAGTGGTATAAATAGTTTGGATTTTCCTGCTCCCATTTTAAAGCACCTTTTTCTCCATATACATTTATTCTTAAATTATTTTCTTCACCCGTTGCAATTTGACTTGATCTAATGGTCCCTTTCGCATTAGTTGCAAAATGAATCAAAATATTTGCGTCTATATCCATAGGGTTATCTTCATAAAGCATATTCAAGTCAGCTAAAACTTTTTTCACCTTCATACCAGTAACAAGTTCAACCATATTAAAAGCATGTGTTCCAATATCTCCAACACAACAACTTATTCCAGATTTTTCCGGATCTAGTCTCCATGTTGAATTTCTTTTTTCTTTTTGATGAATAACAGGATTTAGCCATCCTTGTAAATACTGAGCATCAACTTTTTGAATTTTTCCAATTGTTCCGTTTGAAATCATTTTAGTCATTTGTCTCACCATTGGATACCCAGTGTAGGTGTAAGTGACAGCGAAAACAAGATTTTTTTCTTGTTGAATTTTCTTTAAATCAAGAGCTTCTTTGTAAGTAGTTGTAAGCGGTTTCTCGCAAATAACATTAAAATTATTTTCAAGTAATTTTTTAGCCATTGGATAGTGAAGAAAATTTGGTGTTAAAACCGAAACTACTTCAATTCTTTCTGACTTATCGAGCTTAGATTCTTCAACAATCATAGTTTCAAAATCTTTATATATTCTCGATTCTTTTAATCCTATTTTTTTAGCAAACTCTAAATTGTCCTTATAATTTGGATTAAAAACACCTCCAATAATTTCATACCTGTCAAACATGCTTGAAGCGACTCTATGGAGAATCCCAATTAACGAATCACCACCACCACCTAATATTCCTAATTTAATTTTTTTACTCATTTTATAATTTATTAAACAGATTGTGAAACTCTACTTGCCTCTAACTTGTTTCTAAAGGCAAATAAGATTCCAAATAAAACAACTAAAGCAAGCGGAAAATATACCATATTACCTAAAGCAGCTTGACCAGCTATAACTTCAGCAGCATCTTCTGCAACACCAGAGTTTAATGCAATTTGTTTTTCCTCATCAAGCCATGATCCAATTACAGGATTCCACATTCCAGTAGCTAGCATTCCTGCTCCACCAACAAGTGACATGCCTAAAGCTCCAGTTTTTGGCAAATATTCAGAAACAAATCCGATCATTGTTGGCCAGAAATAGCAAACTCCAAAAGCAAATAATACAGAAGCTACATAAAGCATTTGTCCGTCAACTTGTGACATCATAAAAATCGCTATTGTTGTCACTATTGCTGACAAAAACAATACACCAATTGGATTAAACTTGTGTATAATAGGCCCAGCAAAATATCTTCCAACGGCCATAATTCCAGTAATAAGAGCTAAAATTAACATTGGACTTGCTCCTGACTTTTCAAGAAGTGGATTAAGCCACTGTTGTGTTCCTAATTCCGCCGTTGCAGTTAATGTCATGCAAATAGCTATAAAAATAAATAGCGGGGTAAATAAAGATTTTAAATTTAGAACGGTATCTGATTCAATATGTTCTGTTTCGGGAAATTCTTCTTTTAAAAATAGATATCCATAAATCAAAGTAGGTATAATCATAATAGCTATTTGAGGTT
>CASIBD010000019.1:0-30746 GCA_949372825.1 uncultured Flavobacteriaceae bacterium
TGTATAAAATTCTTTTATCAAAACGTGTGTAAATAGGATTCATAAACTCATCTCCTACTTTCTTTCCATTAAGTTCAAAATTATGTAAACCAGCTGAACCTATGTATACAGTTGCCTGTTGGACTGCAGAATGAGTTTTAAATTCTTTTTTAAAATACGGAGCTCTTTTTTCATCTATATCTTCTTTATCAGTAATCCATTTTGCATTCCAATTATCTTTAATTCCAGTCTGAAAGGAGGAATATTTTGAATAAGGACTTTCATTTCCCTTATCATCCCAAACTTTTACGACCCAGTGATAGCGAGTATTTGATAATAATTTTTTTCCATCAAAGACTACCAAATTTAAGTCTGATTTTATTTTACCACTATCCCATACTATTGATTTATTTTTTTTTAAATCCATAATATTTTCAGTCACCAAAACTTGATAAAATAATTGGGTCTTTACATTAGAGTTTTCGGGAAGTTTCCAAGAAAAACGAGGAAAATCTGTATCAATTCCTAAAGGATTTACTGAATATTCGGTCTTTAAATCTACAGGAGCATATTTGTTTCTATCACAAGAGAAAATTATTAAAACAATTAAAAATAAAATAATACGATTATTCATTTATCAAAACTTTTTTTTCTTGGTGCGTCTCAAAATCTACAAGTGGAATAAACAGCTCTAGAGTAATGAGTTTTTTCATATTCTTAAATTTAACTCAATTCTTAGTGCAATCAAAATAGCTCCCTTCTTCTCTACAATAAGCCGTGTAAGTCATTGATTTACAAGGGTTTTTATTTTTGGCTGCCTGAATCGTTCCCTTTACTACTTTTAACTATATTAAAGTCTAGAATTTAAAATTAAAAATATAAAATAAAATGGGGTTTAACATTGTACTTATAGAGCCTGAAATACCTAATAATACTGGAAATATTGGTCGTCTAACCTTAGCATCAGGATCAATTTTACATTTAGTAAAACCATTTGGATTTGAAATAAATGACACTAGATTAAAAAGAGCTGGACTAGATTACTGGAAACACATTTCTGTAAAGATTTATGAAAATATAAATGATTTTATGTCAATAAATAATGATAAAAACATGGTCTATCTATCAAGCTCTGCAGAAAAGAGTTATTATTCTATTGACTATAAAGATGATATGTTTCTTGTTTTTGGAAAAGAGTCTGTTGGTTTATCAAAAGATATAATAACTAAAAACTCAGATAAACTTTATAAAATTCCAATATCACAGTAATCATGTTAGAAGTTTAAACTTAGCAAATGCTGTAAGTATTGTAGTTTATGAGGGTTTGAGAAATATTAATTAAAACGAAAAATCTAGATAGTAATTTTTAATTTTTTCATACGCTACTCAAATAATATCAGTTTCCTTTTGACAAAAGGTGTTTTGATAAGTATGTTTGAGCGGTATAATAATGGTATTAATATATAAGAAGGTTTAATCTATTAACTTAAGTTCTTTAAACTTTTTCATTAAAAAATCAGCATATCTAATAAAACCAAGATCTGTAAAGTGAACTCCATCAACTGTTCCTTCATAATCGGAGCCTAACGCATTCTTACTCTCTAGGTAAAAAATATTTTCATAACCATCATCTACCATTTTATCGAACTCAGTTTTTAGAGCTTCGTTCATTAAATCTATATCTCTCATTACTTGATTATCTAACACTGAAAAAGAAAAATCAAAATGATCAACAAATATAATAGGAGTGTCAGGGTTTTTTTTCTTAATTGTATTTACAAGTGGAATTGTAGCTTTCAATAATATTTTCTGCACTTAGCATATTCGGCATACATTCAATAACATAGAATAATGGCTCTTTTTCCGAAATTAATTCGGCTATAGGCTGTTCCATACGTCCATTACCACTAAATCCAAAATTGACTACATCAATATCAAGATTTCTAGAAATAATGTTAGTATGTGCCATTCCTGGTCTAGTGGCACATCCTCCTTGTGTAATACTTGTCCCATAAAAAATTATGGGTTTCTTTAAGTTTTCTTTAGACTTTTTAATTATACTAGTTGAATCTATACCAATCTCAATATTTTTAACGCCATCATAAAGAGGTAAAAATATTTTATACTCTCTTAATTCATTATTCATGTTTTGAACAAGGGTATATTCATTAAAAAAACCTTCAGGACGACCAGTAGCAAGGTACTGCCATTGATTTTCATTCTTAAAGTAAAGATCAATTCCCTTAATACCTGTATCTGCCATATGGTTCATTTTAAAGTCATTTAAAACTTCCCATTTTGCACTTATAGTAGAGGAATTAGATAGAAACCTAATTGATAAACCAGCAGATGATTTTGATAAATCCCAAACAGGTTTTCTAACACTATCTTTATAAGAAAGAGGAAGTCTATCATAAGGACTTTCTTTCAATGAATCTGAGATTATTGTTCCTTCAATTCTAAAAAAATCTTTTCCGTAATATTTAACTTCATTGTTGTTGTTTTTAGAAACATCATTATTTACTTCATTGTTATTGCATGAAAAACTCAGTAGAATTAAAAAAGTAAATATTGAATAATAAATATGTTTAGGCATAAATTTTATATATAATTAAAGTCGGAAAGGTAATAAGAGTTTTTATATTCTAGTTTGATATGTATATAGTTCGTAATATCTTCCTTTTGAAGCAAGTAATTCTTTATGTTTTCCACGTTCAACGATATCGCCATTTTCGATTACTAAAATTTGATCTGCTTTTTGAATTGTACTAAGTCGGTGAGCGATTACAAAAGTAGTTCTATCCCTCATTAACAAACTAAGACTTTTTTGAATAAACGCCTCGCTTTGAGTATCTAGATTCGATGTAGCCTCATCTAAAATAACAATCTTAGGTTTCGCTAATAACGCTCGAGCAATAGAAATTCGTTGTCTTTGACCTCCGGATAATTTAACACCACGTTCTCCAATAAGAGTATCTATACCCTTTTCAAAACGATCAGTGAATTCATTAACGTATGCTCCTTGTATAGCTTCCTCAAGTTCCTTCTGAGTTGCATCAGGACGCGGAAACAGAATGTTTTCTCTTATTGTTCCCTCATACAAAAAATCATCTTGAAGCACGACACCTAGTTGATTTCTATAGCTTCGAAGATCAACCTTAGATAAATCTACCCCATCAATTAACACTTGTCCTGAATTTGGATTTAAAAATGCTGTAACTAATCCTGCGATAGTTGATTTCCCAGAACCAGAAGAACCTACCATAGCAATTACACTACCTTTAGAAGCTTCAAATGAAATATCGTGTAATACATTTACTTTATCATTATAAGCAAAAGAAACATTTTTAAATGAAAGATTTCCTTCAATTTTTCCAAGAACTATTTTGCGATTTTTAGGATCATTCTCCTCAGGCAAGTTCATTAATTCCTGAGTCCTGTCTAAACCAGCAAAAGCTTCGGTAAGTTGACTCCCTATATTACTCATCTGAACAATTGGTGCAATCATAAAGCCTAAAAAAAGTGTAAAGGATACGAACTCACCATAAGTCATACTGTTGTTCATTATAAAATAACCTCCCATTCCCATAATACCAGCTGAGGCTAGTCCAAGTAAAAAAGTAGAGGAGCTAGTAATAAATGCCGTAGCAGTTAAACTTTTTTTTACATTTTGAAATAACTCATCTACCCCACTTTCAAAGACCTTATGTTCCTGTTTTTCTGCATTAAAACCTTTTATCACACGAATTCCATTTAAAGTTTCAGTTAAACGACCTGTAACTTCAGCATTAATCTTTCCTCTGACTCTAAAAATAGGACGTATATAACCAAAAGCTTTCAAAGCAATTAAGGCGAAAATTGAAACTGGCACAAGAACAAACAAAGTCATTTGTGCATTTATATTAATTAATATGAATAATGAAATAAGTGCACTAATACATCCACCTATTAATTGAACTAACCCAGTGCCAACTAAATTTCGAACACCTTCAACATCTGTCATCACTCTTGAGACTAAAGCACCCGATTTATTATTATCAAAAAAACTTACTGGTAGAGTAAGTAATTTTTTTTGAACTTTTGCACGTAAAACAGAAATTAAGTGCTGTGCCTCTACACTTAAAATACGGGTTAATGAAAAGGAACTAATAGACTGGAACAATAATGCAGAACAAACAATTATCAATAACAGAATAAGAGAATCAACATCTTTTGAAGGAATTACATCATCAATAAGGGATTTACTAGCATATGGTAATACTAATCCTGAAATACTTCTAAAGATTATTAAAACTAATCCAAAAGAAACTACTTTTCTTCTAGGCCAAATAAATTCTTTAAAAGCCCAATTGAAGGAAACTTTTTTATTATTCATACTTTTATTTATTGATTAAATTTAATCCAAAACAGTCACTCGAACTTTTTTCTTTTTTAGTTTTGTATTGTTTAACTTTTCTGCTAATTGCTTAGAAATTGATTTAGGTACAGCTACAAAAGCGCAATCACGTTTTAATTCAATTACTCCTAGCTGATCTTTTGTGATCATACCTTGCTTAAAAAAGAGTCCTGCTATATCTCCTTTCGAAATTTTATCTTTCCTTCCACCAGATATAAATAATGTCTCCCAAAACTGAGGTTTTCTAATTGAATTTTTTGAAATATTAATCACTTTAGAGTTTTTAATAAACTCAGGCAGATCCTTTTTTTCTAATTTCATTACATATGCAGTTCCCTTAGAATTCACTCTAGCTACTCTTCCGTTTCTATGAGTAAATTCTTCAACAGTTCTAGACATTTCAAAATGAATAACAAATTTCAGTTCTGGAATATCTATTCCTCTTGATGCTAAATCAGTAGCGATTAAAACCTGGCTGGTTCCGTTTCTGAACTTTATCAATGAACGTTCCCTATCTTTTTGTTCCATACCCCCCGAAAAACAACTGTGTTTTATTTTATTTTTATCTAAAAAACGACTTACTTGATCTATACTATCTCTCAAATTACAAAACACAATTCCAGGTTGATTTCCTAGATAATTTATCAAATCTAATAAAGCTTGTAGTTTATTGTTAGAAGATAATTTCACTGTCTTAATTTCTAGTTTTGCGACTACTTTTTGATCTAAATAATTCACAGTAGTTGGATTATTTAATCTAACAAAACCAGGGATTTCAATATTTTGAGTTGCTGAGGTCATAACCCGTTTATTTAAATGAGGTAACTGATTTATGATTTCACTCATCTCTTGTTCAAAACCAACTTCTAATGATTTATCAAACTCATCTAATATTAAGGTTTTTATATTTTTTTTTGAAAACCGATCAGTTCTAAAATGATCCGCTATTCTTCCTGGTGTTCCAATTAAAATAGACGGGACATGTTTAATTTCAATTTTATCTTTAGACATTGCACGTCCACCATAAACAGCATTTACTTTAAAACCAGAACCCATACTACGAACAACTTGTTCGATTTGTATTGCTAGTTCTCTAGATGGAACTAAAATTAGTGCTTGAACATCTTCACAATCCGGATCTAAAATTTTAATAATAGGCAGTAAAAAAGCTAATGTTTTTCCAGTTCCTGTCGGAGAAAGAAGAATTGTATTAGTGGTATTATTAATTACAGAAATAGCTTCCTCTTGCATAGGATTTAGCACATGTATATTTAGTTTTTCTAAAATATCCTGTTGTTCTTTTATACTATTTGCCATAATTAATTTCTAATATTTGGTGAAATTACACATTACCCAATTGCATCCCTACTAAATGCTAATGAATTAAATTTTAAAACAAAATATTTAAAAAAACATACCTTAAAGTATGTAAGTAAAGTATTTTTAAGTAATTTTAAAAAAAATAATTTATGAAAAAAACTATACTTACAACACTTATGTCATTAGCATTTTTAGTAAATGCAAATGCACAACAATGGATTGAAGACACATCATGTAACAAAAAAGCTTCAGAAATTGTAAATGAAGCGATTACATCTCTTTCAAATTTAGAACACTTAACAGCAATTGGAATGGCTAAAGCTGCTTTAGTTGTAGATAATGATTGCGAATGTGCAAACTTAGTTATTGCTGCTGCTGCTGGAAATAATGAGAGCGGAACTAGAGCTGAAAAGCTTGAGAAAGATGTCAATGTCAAACAACTTTCAGATGTTGAAAAAGCATGGTATACGCTTACTTTCAACATCCAAATGAAAATTTCAACGAAGCTGCTGAAAAAGCTTTAAAAAATCACCCAAATAGCGCCATTAATACACTGGTTAAACTCTGGACAAGACACTGGAAGCAAATGAAGCTTTCTGCACTAAAATTCCCTGCACTTGCAGCTGGTGCATTTAACACAATGGCATATGCATTTGCAAGAGAAGGTGATTATGAAACAGCGTACAAAGCACTTGACTATTCTATAAGATTACACGATGGCCCAAATGCTTTAGACTCAAGAGCTGAAATTGCAGTAATGGAAGGAGATTACCAAAAAGCATTTAATAATCAATTAAAAGCTTATGACGTAGCTCCTTTTGCATCACCATATCAACCAAAACTGGTTACTTATTGGAGAAACTTAAATAAAGAAACATTAATTAATGATTTAAAAGAAGCTCAAACAACAGTACAAAAAGCAATTGAAGATCAAAATCTTGAAGAATGGAAAAAATATATTTCTGAAGACATGATGGTTACTTCTGGAGATTCAAGTTTATCAGAATTTTACGTACAAACTGAAGAGCAGTTTTTAGCAAAAAGAAATTTTACTTGGGATAGTTTTGATTTAAGAGACATTGAAGTTGATTTTTCTCCTGACATGAACACAGCAGTTTTAAGATTTTATGCAAACGGTGCATACACTTTCACTGAAACTAATGAGAAAGTAGATTACAGCACAAGAGCTTCTGCAGTCTGGATTTCAACAGGTGACGGGTGGAAAATGGTTCACGCTAACTGGGCTCCATTTGGAGGATCAGGAATTCCTGAAATAATAAAATACAGCTTACTTAATAACATAAAAATGCCCCTCTAAATTTATTGGGGCATTTTTAATGTCATTTATATTTAATAATCATATTTATCTTTCCAATTATTCTTTAAAAAATCCCTTTGTATATTTTCTCTTGTGTTATTTCCTGGGTCATAGAACTTAGTCCCTTTAATTTTTTCAGGTAAGAACTCTTGATCTACAAAATTATTTTTGAAATTGTGAGCGTATTTATAATTTTCGCCATACCCTAGCTCTTTCATTAGTTTAGTTGGTGCATTTCTTATTTCTAACGGGACAGACATGTTTCCAGTTTCTTCAATATTTTGCTGGGCTTTATTTATTGCATTGTATGAAGCATTACTTTTTACTGAACATGCAAGATAAGTAGCGCATTGACTTAAAATTATTCTAGATTCAGGGTTCCCAATTATAGAAACAGCTTGAAATGTATTATTAGCAATTACCAAGGCCGTAGGATTAGCATTACCAATATCCTCACTGGCAAGAATAATCAATCTTCGAGCTATAAACTTGACATCTTCCCCACCCTGAATCATTCTAGCTAACCAATACACCGCAGCATTGGGATCACTTCCTCTTATCGATTTAATAAAAGCTGAAATAATATCATAATGTTGATCACCAGATTTATCATAATGAATAGTGTCATTCTGAATCATGCTAGTAACTATATCATTTGTTATAATTATCTCTTTACTTTCGTGAGCGTTTATTATCAATTCAAAGATATTTAGAAGTTTTCTAGCATCACCCCCAGAAAATTTTAATAAAGCATTAGTTTCTTTAAGTTTAATTGATTTTTTAGACAATACTTCGTCTTTCAACACAGCTCGCTCTAAAAGAGATTCTAAATCGTTTTTATTAAATGAATTCAGGGTATAAACTTGACATCTTGATAATAAGGCCGAGATAACCTCAAAACTTGGATTTTCAGTAGTCGCACCAATTAAAGTAACCCAGCCTTTTTCTACTGCTTGCAATAACGAATCTTGTTGTGATTTACTAAATCTATGGATTTCGTCAATAAATAATATTGGATTTTTTGCTGTAAATAATCCCCCACTCTGTTTTGCTTTATTAATTACTTCACGAATATCTTTTACTCCCGAATTTATAGCACTTAGAGTATAAAATGGTCTTTCAGATTCAATTGCTATAATATTAGCCAGTGTAGTTTTCCCTATTCCAGGTGGTCCCCAAAATATAATAGAAGGAATTAACCCTCTTTTAATGTGCTGAGTTAAAATTCCTTTTTCTCCAACTAAATGAGATTGACTAATGTAATCTTCTAGTTTTTTTGGTCTTAACCTTTCTGCTAGTGGTTCATTCATTTAATTAAAATTTAAGTTTGGCTAAAACAGGATTATGATCAGAAGCCCAGCGACCATCAGGGGTTTTAACTAAAATATGACGTGAATCTATAAGTTTAAAGTTTTTTTCAAAAACATAATCTATTCTATTTTTTGAAACAAAGTTTAGTTTAAAACTGTTAAATGTTCCGTAAGATTTATCGGTTTTTTTTAAAGATTTATTTGTGTCATTAAAATTGCTTTGAAGATTTATTATCGGCCTTGAATTATCTGATAAATTAAAATCTCCCGTAAGAACAATATAATCTTCTGAATCAGTTAACTTACTAATCATATTAATTATAAGATCCGCTGATTTTTCTCTAGCCTTGACTCCAATATGATCAAAATGAGTATTAAAAACCCAAATACTTTTGTTATTTGATTTAGACTGAAACAATGCGTAGGTGCAAATCCTCTCCATAGAAGCATCCCACCCAACAGAAATTTCGTCTGGAGTTGAAGAAAGCCAAAAAGTGTCTGACTTTATTAATTCAAATAAATTTTTATTGTAAAATATCGGACTGTACTCACCTTTTGTTTTTCCGTCATCTCTTCCAACACCAACATAAGAGTAATTTATTAGATTCGAATTTAAAAACAGTAATTGTGAATGATTTACCTCTTGTAAACCTAAAAAGTCAGGGTTTTCGTTTTTAATAAAATCAACGATTGTAGTTCTTCTATTTTCCCATATATCTTTACCGTCATTTGGGTTATTGTATCTAATGTTATAAGAAATTACTTTTACTTCTTCTGAAACTAAACTCAACAATAAAAAATATATAAAAAGAAAGATTCTCATAATAATAAGTAATATTTAATAACTTTAAATTACTAATACATATTTATATTTTTAATTAAATGAGGATATTTTTTTTATTGATTTTATCAATTATTTTTTTTGGATGCCAAAAGGATCAAACTATTGAAGTTGACTTAAGTAATAAAATAATTATCCCTAAGCATTATGTTGTGAGCAAAATATCTGAGTCAATTTTAATTGATGGTAAGGACGAAGAAAAAATATGGGAAAACGCTAACTATAGTGATGATTTTATTGATATTGAAGGAATAAAAATTCCAAAACAAAAAACAAACGTAAAATTACTATGGGATGAAAACTATTTATATGTTTTTGCTAAACTATACGAAAATCATATTTGGGGAGACATTACTAAAAGAGATGCTGTAATCTACTATAATAACGACTTTGAAATCTTTATCAACCCTAATAATAATGTGTTTAGTTATGGTGAAATAGAAATAAATGCGTTGGGAACAATTTGGGATTTATACTTAAATAGACCTTACAGACTAAAAGGTAAAGCAGATAACAGCTGGAACATTAAAGAATTAAAATCAGCAGTAAATATAAATGGAACAATCAATGATCCTAACAATATTGACAATTACTGGACTGTTGAAATGGCTATTCCACTTGTTGAAATATCACAATTAAAAAGACCATTAGATTATGATTATCCAAAATCAGGGGACGTTTGGAGGATAAATTTTTCAAGAGTAAATTGGGATTACGAATTAAACAATGGTAAATATTCTAGAAAGAAGATAAATAACGAATATCTTCCAGAATATAATTGGGTTTGGTCTCAACAAGGAACCATAAACATGCATCTTCCTGAGAATTGGGGTTATCTAGTTTTTTCTGAGAATAATTATAAGTACACTATACCAGAAGAAGAAATTACAAAACAGATGCTCTATGCATTGTTTAGAGAAGTGTCTTTTGGTAATTTAAAGTATTTAAAAAATTCAAAGAGTGACACTTTTATAAATTTTAAAATAAAAGAATTTGACAATAAAGAAAATTCTTGTAATTTTTTAAAAACTAAGAATGGGTTTGTTTTGTCTATAACTGATGGCAATATAAAATTTTCAATAAATGAATCAGGAAAAATTAATATGTAAATTATGATTAAGAGACTACTACTTCTAACTATTACAATTTTATTAGTTAATTGTGATAATGAAATTAAAGAAAATACTTTTACAATAAGTACTTGGACTGGAGCAGGTAATAAGTTTGTTCAAGAAAGTTGGGAGAAAAAAATAAATTATTATGATTCTTTAGGTATAACAGAAGTTTTAGTTCACGGATCAGCGGATGTTCTAAGAAAAATCATACCAATAGCCAACAAAAAGAAAATAAAAATTCACGGATGGATGTGGACTGTAAATAGACCTGGTGATACGATTGCCAACAAAAATCCTGAATGGTATCAAGTTAACAGAAATGGTGATAATTCATTAGAATACAGGGCTTATGTTAATTATTATCAATGGCTAAGTCCATTTCATCCCGATGCAAGAAATCATATTATAAATAATGCAAAAAAACTAATGGAGGTCGATGGTCTTGCTTCAGTCCATTTAGATTACGTAAGATATCCTGACGTTATTTTGGGTGCAGACTTGCAACCAAAATATAACATTGTGCAAGAAGTTGAGCTGCCTGAATACGATTATGGCTACCATCCTATTGCTAGAAAAAAATTTAAAGAGATCTTTGATAAAGATCCTATAGATATTAAAAACCCTGAGTTATCCAACGAGTGGAGACAGTTTAGATTAAACGCTATAACTAGTTTAGTAAATGAAATTGTAGAAATAGCACATTTAAAAAATAAAAAAGTTAGTGCAGCTGTATTCCCTTTTCCAGAAATGTCTAGACAAATGGTAAGACAAGCTTGGGATGATTGGAATTTAGATTCTGCATATCCAATGTTATATAATAATTTCTACAGAGAAAATATTAACTGGATCGGATTTGCGACAAAACAAGGCGTTAGTGATGTAGACTTCCCAATTCATTCTGGACTTTACAGCGGAGCATTAAAAAACCCTGGTGATTTTGAAAAAGCCTACAATATTTCTAAAGAAAATGGAGCAAGTGGTATTTCTATTTTTACTGCTGATGGACTTAATGATGAACAAAAATCATTTCTTGTTAACTTGAAAAACTCAAAGTAATAGAAATTTGATGAAAAAGTTTTTAATATTAATTTTAACAATTCCTTTAATATCGTTTAGTCAAACTAAGGATTTAAATTATTCTTATTTAGCTTTAGGCGATAGCTATACTATTGGAGAAAGCGTTAAAGAAACTGAAAGGTGGCCAGTTCAATTATCTAATTCTTTAAAAAATAAATTAAACAAACCTGTTATTATAGCAAAATCTGGATGGACTACTGATCAATTAATTGATACTTTAAATAAAACAGATTTTAATAAAAAATTTGACTTTGTATCGTTATTAATTGGTGTAAATAATCAATACAGGGGAAGAAGTGTAAAAAATTTTAAGGAAGGATTTATTATCCTTTTAAATAAATCAATTAAGTACGCTAATTACAAAAAGGAAAGAGTTATTGTTGTTTCAATTCCTGACTGGGGAGTTACTCCTTTTGCAAAAGACAGAGATAGAAATATAATTAGTGAAGAGATTGATGCATTTAATGAAATAATTTTTGATGAGTGCAAAAAAAATAATATTACATTTTTTAATATAACAGAAATATCAAGAAAGGCTCTAAATGATAATTCATTAATAGCTAAAGACGGATTACACCCTAGTAAAAAAATGTATAAACGATGGGTTAAAATCATCAAACCTTACTTTAAAAATTTTTAAAAATGGATTTCAGAAAAATTGCATTAGAAAAAGATAGTCATGATGATTTAAAAAATTTTAAATCAAAGTTTTTAAATAATTTAAACGAAATATATCTAGACGGAAATTCTCTAGGAAAACTTCCTCTTAAAAGTATTGAAAACTTAAATGAAGTAATTAATAAGCAATGGGGTCAGAATTTAATACGAAGCTGGAATGATACTTGGTTAAAAATGTCTGAAAAAATTAATTTAAAAATGTCAAAATTAATTAACTCTGATAATGATGAAGTTTTAGTCGGCGAATCAACTTCAGTGAATTTATATAAAATATTATACTCTCTTTTAAAAAGCAATCAATTCAAAAAAAATCTAGTAACTGACAATTTAAACTTTCCTAGTGATATTTACATAATTGAAGGATTAAAAGAATACACAGAAAAGAATGAAATTACTATAATAGATTATGAAAGTAATTTAAGCTGTGATATTAATATTTTAAAAAAAACAATTCAAGAAAATCCTGGGATATACTGTTTAAGTCTTGTGACATACAAAAGCTCATTCTTGTACCCCATAAAAGAACTAAATGAATTTGCTGAAAGAAATAAAAGTATAATTGTTTGGGATTGTAGTCATGCAATTGGAGTTATAGATATTGATGTTAAAGCATCTAAAACAAAAACTGCTATTGGTTGTACGTATAAGTTTTTAAATGGTGGGCCAGGTTCACCATCGTTCCTATATGTATCTAAAGACTTATTGAATCATATGCAAAATCCTATAAAAGGATGGTTTGGACATTCAAAACCTTTTAATTTTGAAAACAAATATAAACCTGCTGACAATATAAATAAATTTAACGCCGGAACTCCGTCTGTACTTTCATTAATTCCTGTAAATACTGGACTGGATATTGTACTTGAAGCAGGAATAAAAAATATTAGAAATAAAAGTATTGAATTAGGAGAGTATTTAATTAAAACAATAAATAATGAGCTATATAAATTTGATGTAAAAATAGCGTCTCCAATTGAATCTAGCTCTAGAGGTTCTCACATTACAATTCAACATAAAGAAGCTTGGAGGATTTGTAAACTTCTTGTTAAAGGAGGACAAAAAAGAAAAAAAATAATTCCAGATTTTAGACCAGAAAATAATATTAGATTAGGGTTTTCCCCTCTATATGTGAGTTTTATTGATCTTTATGAAACAATACAAACTATTAAAGATATTTTAGAAAACAAAGAATATTTAAAAATCGATAAAAGTAAATCTCAAGTTACATAAAAACTAATCTAAACAGAGGCCACTAGTTTTAAAACCAAGATTATTATATTCTTCATGAATAGTTTTAAGCAAGGAATAATCAGAAAAAGAATCCTGACCAAGTTCCCAAATCATGATCCCAGAAACTTGTTCACTAGCAAGTTTTACTTTTGATTTTATAGTAGGTCTTCCATTGTAGAATTTCATACCAACATTGTCAATTTCGGAATACGAGTTGTTAGTTGAAACCATTTGTCCAAAAGTAAATGATGTAACATTTGAAGAATTAGAAAAATCATAACCGTAAAAAGGAACTCCCAATGTTAATTTACTTTGAGAAATTCCAGTGTTTTTCCAAAAATTTATTGACTCAACAGCATTATTATATGAACTATGTTGCCCTGAAGCAGTTGGATTCCACGGACCAGTAAAATCATACGCCATTATATTAATAAAGTCAAATGTTTGTAAAGCCTCTTGAGTTATATTATCAAATTTAGTTGTTCCAGGCAGTGCAGCTGTCATACCCTTTCCTTTTGCTGATAAAGCACTTTTAAGTTCAATCACAAAATTACTATATCCAGATGTAACATATTGCCACTCCAAATCAACATCAACACCATCTAAACTATTGTCAACAACAAAACTAACAATCTCATTAATTATAATAGGTCTATTGTCTTTAATATCAATTGAATTAGACCAGATTAAAGCTTGTTCATCTGTCAAATACCCACCACCAATGGAAATGTAAATTTTTATATTATTGTTTTCATTTCTAGCTCTTACCACTACTCCGCTGAAATCATTAATAATTAGTTTACCATTAGAACCAGGATTAGCAAATGCAAGGTTTAAATGAGTTAATTTACAATAATCAATCTTTTCATTTGATTCAAATCTGTAAGAGGGCAAATAGCCAACTACTCTTGCTGATTTATCAATAGTAATTATTTCTTCTTCAAAAGAATCATCTTTTGAACAGGATACTAAAATTACAAAACACAAAAAAAGTAAACGTTTAAACATTTGAATTAGCAGTTTTGTTATTAAAATATAGTGTTAAAAAATATATTATAGGAGTCATTAGCACCCAAGTTAATTGAGATTGAAAAGTAACAGGTCTTCCAGAGATTTCAAAAAGAGTTGGATTAAAATACGAACCAAATGGCATTAAGGGTCCCCACGACAAATCTCCACTTGTACCAAGTTGCAAATGATAAATAAATACTTCAACATAAATGTTTTGTGCTACAAACCAAACAAGTAGAACAAGAAAAACAGACCAATTCCATTTTATAAATGGATTAATGGTTTTATTAAATATTTTCTTAACTAGAAACAATCCAATCCAAACAATAAAAACATCACCCAATGAATTTAAAACCCAATTTAAATCTTGAGGAATAGCACAGTTTAATGCCTCTGATCTTCTTTCACTAACGGGTAGACCATCAAATAGACCATAAGTAAGCCATAATTCAAATCCAGCCGCACAGATAAAGAAAGTTGAGCATAAAATTAAAGCTGTATTATAAGAAATGTTTTTTTTAATTAAATAATATAAACCCAAAAAAACGGGAGATAAAGCAAAAGCATAGAGTCTAACCACAAGCCATAGCTCTTCACTAGTTAATTCACACATTTAATTTTAATTAGATTAACTATAAAGTTAATAATTTTAAGACAAACTTAGTTTTTCCCATTTTTTCATTAAAGAATCTAAATCAGATTTTTTCTTTTCATACTTTGTAAAGAAATTATCTCTGGAAATTGTTTTCTCATAATCATCATGAAGATCTTTATCGATAATTGAAATTTCATTTTCTAATCTAGAAATTTTACTTTCAATATTGCTAATTCTTTTTTTCAGTTCCCTATCAATTGAATTATCAACGTTCTTATTCTTTTTTATAATGACTACTTTATCTTTCTTTTCAATTTCTCTGAAATCCTCAATTTTTCTTTGATTTAAGTAAAAATCAATATCACCTAAATACTCCTTAATGTTTTGACTTTTAAATTCGTAAACTTTATTAGTTAAATTTTGCAAAAAATCTCTATCATGTGATACTAAAATAAGAGTGCCATCAAACTTAATAAGTGCTTGTTTTAAAACACTTTTAGATTTAATATCTAAATGATTAGTTGGTTCATCCATAACCAACACATTAAAAGGCTGTAAAAGAAGTTTAGCAAGTGCTAATCTGTTTCTTTCGCCACCAGACAGTACTCTTACATATTTTTCAACATCATCACCTTTAAACAAAAAAGATCCCAATACATCTCTTACTTTAGATCTATTTGTTTCATTTGCGGAATCTATCATTGTTTGTAAAACAGTTTTAGTACCATCTAAATATTCAGCTTGATTTTGAGCAAAATATCCAATTTGAACATTATGACCTAATTTTGAATTTCCTGCGGATGGTGCAAGCTCTCCCACCATAATTTTAGCTAAAGTTGATTTACCCTGTCCATTTTGTCCAACAAATGCAATTTTACTTTTTCTTTCAATAAGTAAATTAACGTTAGACAATACTTTATTATCATCATAACTCTTTGATAGATTTTCAATTTCAGTTACAACTTTTCCTGGATTTATTGAAATATTAAAGTTTAATTTCATGACACTATTGTCATCTTGATCTACTTCAATTCTATCAATTTTATCAATCTTTTTCATAAGAGATTGAGCCATTGATGCCTTGGAAGCTTTGGCTTTAAACTTTTGAATCAATTTCTCTGTATGTTGAATATGTTTTTCTTGATTTTTTTGAGCACTAATTTGTTGAGATTTGATTTCTTCTCTTAAAACTAAATATTTTGAATAAGGTTTATTAAAGTCATAAATCCTTCCCAAGGAAATATCAATAGTTCTATTAGTAACATTGTTTAAAAACATCTTATCATGAGAAACAATAACTACTGCTCCTATAAATGATTTAAGAAAGTTTTCAAGCCATATTATTGATTCTATATCCAAATGATTTGTAGGCTCATCTAACAATAGTAAATCATTGCTTTGAAGCAATAACTTAGCTAATTCTATTCTCATTCTCCAACCACCTGAAAAAGTATCTGTACTTTTTTGAAAATCATCTCTTTTAAACCCAAGACCTTGTAATATTTTTTCAGTATGTCCTTGATAATTATATCCTCCTACTAATTCATATCTATCATTAACATCACTTAAATCATTAATTAACTCTAAGTATGAATCACTTTCATAGTCTGTTCTTTCACTTAACTGAGTGTTAATTTCATTTTGCTTTTGTTCAAGGCTTTTGATTTCACTAAAAGCTTGATAAGCCTCTTCTAAGACCGTTCTCCCTTTATCAAAATCAATATCTTGTTTTAGAAATCCGATTTTTAAATCTTTTTCATAGGCTATAGAACCTGAATCCATCTCAGTTTCTTTAGATAAAAGTTTTAATAATGTTGATTTTCCAGCTCCATTTTTTCCAATTAGGCCTACTCTATCACCAGATATTAATTTGAATGAAATTTCTTTAAATAAATATTCGCCTGAAAAAGAAACAGAAAGATTATGTATGTTTAGCATCAACTAAAATTTCTGGCAAATGTAAATAATTCTATCAATCAAGTTTTATAAGATCATCAAAACTATTTGAACTATTTATTAACTCCTTATATTCAAGAATATTTACACCAGGTGAAGAATTAACAACTTGATAAATCATTGCTTTTGAAATATTGTCAGCAGAGATGCTTTTATACTTAGAAAGCTTTCCAAAAAGAAGTTTATCAATTAAAGAAAATATAACTTTTCCAATTTTCTCTCCAATTCTACTTTCATTTCTTTTACCTAAAATTATTCCTGGCCTTACAATACTTAAGTGGTGTAACGAAATTTTGGATATGTCTTTTTCAATCAATCCTTTAGTCATTGGGTATAAAAAAGATGAATTAGGATCTGATCCTACAGATGATATTATAGAAATACTTTTCACTCCACAATCATTTGCAATCCTCGCTAAATTGATGCAATAATGATAATCTACTTTTTTAAAATTATAAGCACTTCCTGCTTTTTTTCTTGTTGTTCCTAAAGCTATGTATAGATGATCAACATCTTTAAAAACACTTTCAATTTTAAGATCATCAAAATCAACTATAATATTTTGAATATTAGGTTTTGAATAATTAACTTTTTTTCTAGTTAAAGAAATAACTCTTGGGTAAATATTTGATAAGTTTTTTAATAAATGAGAACCAACCAAACCTGTAGATCCTGCAATACAAGGGATATGTTTTTGATTAACCATTACATTATAAAGTTATATAATAGACCTGCGCAGATTGCTCCAACAAAAGGTCCCATAACAGGGATCCAACTGTAAGACCAATCAGCATTTTTGTTCTTTCTTGGAAGTAATGAGTAAACTAATCTAGGGCCAAAATCTCTAGCTGGATTTATAGCAAAACCAGTGGTTCCACCAAGTGTCATTCCTATAACCCAAACCAGAATACCAACTGGAAGAGCATCAAGAGCTCCTAATCCAAAATTAACAACTTCACCTTCAATTTTTAAATTAGGTTCAACTATATAAAATATGGCAAAAACTAAAATAAAGGTTGCAATAGTTTCACTAAAAAAATTGTTTTTATAATTTCTAATCGCAGGTCCAGTACAAAACGAACCTCTTACTTTATCCTCATCTTTTGTGACTCTGAAATGGTCTATATAAACAATATAAGCTAACCAACTACCAAACATTGCTCCAATAAGTTGAATTAGTATATATCCTGGAACTAATGACCAAGAAAATTTCCCTGCAATTGCTAACCCTAGAGTCACCGCTGGATTTAAATGAGCTCCACTAAATTGACCTGTAATAAAAACAGCAACAAATACCGAAAGTCCCCAGGCCATACTAACTAAAATCCAATTCGAATTATCACTGCCAATTGTTTTTTTTAAACTAGTATTTGCATTTACTCCAATCCCAAGTAATAGAAGAATTGATGTTCCAATAAATTCAGCTAAAATAGAGTCCATATTATATTTTATTAATATTTGTTAATTTATAAAAAGATTGAAGTTGATCTTTTACCCAAACTTCATCTTTAAAAAGTTCCTTTGACATGATCTGAACAACCTTTGGAGCAATTCTAATACTTTCCTTGATATTTAAAAATAAGCATCTAGATCGACGTGACATAATATCGTCTAAATTTAATGCCATTTCATTTTCAACATAATGAATTATCAGTTCCTTAGACAGGAAAAAATCGTCACTTAAAGATTCTTTTGAAAAATCTATATTACTTAATCCGTTCTTAATTTTCAAATTAGAAGTATTACATTTTACAAATGGTAAATCTGTATTTTTCAGCGTTAAATCAATTACTTTCTCTGCCATTTTTCTATATGTTGTCCATTTACCTCCAATAACACTTACCAAACCTGAGTCGCTTACTAATATTTTATGTTTTCGTGATAAATCTTTTGATTTTGAGTTAGAATTACTAGCTACTAATGGTCTAAGACCAACAAATACACTTTTAATGTCATTTTTATTCGGATAAACTTCTAAATAATTTTTAATATTTTCTAAAATAAAATTAATTTCATTTTGAGTTGCTAGTGGATTAAATGAAGGTTTATCAACAATAGAATCTGTAGTTCCTATAATTACATGGTCCAACCATGGGATAGCAAATAATACTCTTCCGTCTGAGGTTTTTGGAACTAATATTCCAAAACTACCTTTTAAAAAGCTTTTGTCAATTACCAAGTGAACCCCTTGACTAGGTCTTATAACAGATTCTAATTTAATAGAATCCATATTCATTATTGATTTAGAAAAAACTCCAGTTGCATTAATAACATTCTCACCTAAAACAGAAAATGTATTATTATTAACAGAGTCATTTACAACTACGCCTTTAATTTTTCTGTTTTTTTTGATTAATGACTCAACTGACATGTAGTTAAGAAGGATAGCATTATGTGACTCACAGGTTAGAGCTATATCAATTCCTAATCTTGAATCATCAAATTGACCATCAAAATAAACAACTCCTCCTTTTAATTTTTCCTTAGCTACATTAGGCACTAATTCAATTGCACTATTTCTATTAACTATTTTTGATTTTTTAAAACTTAAATTTCCAGAAATAAAATCATATACTTTTAATCCCAAATAATAATAAAATTTAATAAAATAATTATAAACAGGAATTAAAAAACCAATTTGTTTAACTAGATGAGAAGCGTTTTTTTTCAATATATCTCTTTCTTTTAAAGCTTCATATACTAATCCAATTTGCCCCTTCTCTAAATACCTAACTCCTCCGTGAATAAGTTTAGTACTTCTTGAGGATGTACCTTTACAAAAATCAAATTTTTCTAGTAAAACGACAGAATACCCTCTTGATGAGGCATCTAAAGCACATCCCAGTCCAGAAGCACCACCACCAATTATAATAAAATCATATTTTTTATTATAATTTAATAGTTTAATGTTCGAGGATCTATTCAATTCTAAAGAACTTTTTTAATTCTACTTTCCCAATTTGAAACAACTTTTTTATCATATTCTAGCAATTGAGGATCAAATTTCTTTTCTACCTCCCAAATGTTTTTTATCTCATCAATCGAACTCCAAAATCCTGTTGCTAATCCTGAAAAGAAAGCGACTCCTAAAGCAGTGGTCTCAGTTATTTTAGGTCTAATTACTTGAGCTTGTAACAAGTTAGATTGGATTTGCATTAAAAGATTATTATTACTTGCTCCTCCGTCAACTTTTAATTTATCAAAAGTAGTTCCTGAATCTTTTTGCATTTCAATTATTATTTCCCTAGATCTCAAAGCAATTGCCTCCAAAGCTGCTCTTGCAATATGTCCTTTTTTTGTTCCTCTGGTTATTCCCATAATCGCACCTGTGGCATTAGGATTCCAATACGGAGCACCAAGTCCAGACAAAGCAGAGATAAAAGTAACGCCTCCATTATTATCTACTGTCTGTGCTAAATCTTCAATTTCAGAAGCATCATCAATAATATTTAATTGATCTCTTAACCATTGAACTATTGCTCCTGCAATAAACACACTGCCTTCTAAAGCATAAACCGTATTATTACCAATTTTCCAACCAATAGTGGTTAACATTCTATTATTTGATTTAACTGGTTTATTTCCAGTATTCATCATACAAAAACAGCCTGTTCCATATGTATTTTTTACATCTCCTGGTTCAATACACATTTGACCAAATAATGCAGCTTGTTGATCACCTGCAATTCCACAAATGGGAATTTCAAAGCCTAAAATATCTAAATCAGTAGTTCCAATTTTCTCTGAACTATCAAATACTTTAGCAAGCATTTTTTTTGGAACATTTAAAAGTGATAACAACTCATTATCCCAACTTAAAGTATGAATATTAAAAAGCAATGTCCTACTAGCATTTGTACAGTCAGTGGCATGTATTTTTTTGTTAGTTAAGTTCCAAATAAGCCATGTATCAATTGTACCAAATAAAAGGTCCCCATTATCAGCAGCTTGTCTTATAGATAAATCTGAATCTAAAATCCATTTAATTTTTGTTCCAGAAAAATAAGCATCCAATAGTAATCCTGTTTTGTTATAAAAAGTATTCGCTTTTCCTAAATCCTCTAATTCATCACAAAAAGGAGCAGTTCTTCTATCTTGCCAAACTATAGCATTATATACAGGTTTTCCAGTATGTTTATTCCATACAACTGTTGTTTCTCTTTGGTTTGTAATACCAATTGAATCAATTTCATCAATGCTGATCTTAGATTTATTAATTACATCATGGATTGCTTTCAATTGAGTATTCCAGATTTCAATTGGATCGTGCTCAACCCAAGATTCTTTGGGGAAAATCTGAGTAAATTCAAATTGTGATATTGAAATTTGTTTTCCGTTTTTATCAAATAAAATAGCTCTTGAACTAGTTGTACCAGCATCAATGGATAATATATATTTTTTCATAGTATTTTAATTATTCGATTATTAATTCATCTGCAAATATCCAAGAAGGCAAATCAGCGCCATGGTGCCATATAGGTGCTTTACTCATGTTGTCTGCAATTACTTTTATATACCTGGCTTTTAATTCCCCTGCATTAATCGAAAATGTTTGGATATCATTTACTTTACTTTTTGGAGACAGATCAGATTTGTTAGAAACTTTTCCTAAACTTTTCCATTTTAAATTGTCATCAGAATAAAAGAATTCTACCTGTACTGGAAAAAAGACAATATGATTCGTCACCTGAAGAAAATTCATGCTTAGTGATTTTATTTCTTTTAACTCACCCAAATCTACTACAGCATTTAAATTATTCCCCTCAAAACCTAACCAATTAGAATAAAAACTATTTCCGCCCAAAGCACCATCAGTTAATACCTTAGGATCTTCATTTGCATATTTTTTAGGAACTGTAAGTAATGTAACATCCTTAAAACTTGCCAGATTTTCTTTAATTGCAGTTTTTAAGGCCTTTCTATAGTTAACGATATAATCAGAAACAGTGAAACCCATTTCATTCATTAAAGTTATATCATTATCGTTGCAAGTCTTACTAAAAGCATTAAGTCTCCTTATCAATTTAGGATTTATACTTTTTATATCATTTTCTGTTTTGGTTAATTGATATAAATCAGAAAAATTTTTTCTGTAAGATTCTAAAACTGCATAATCAATAGAAATTTTTGATCTTAGAATTCTTTTGTAATATTCTGAATCTAACTCAACACTGCTAAGAGCTTTGTTAAACAATATGTCATAGTTTAAAAGATTTTCAGGACTTAAAAAAGAATCAAACCCTTGAGAAGGATCTCCATATAAAAAAAGAAAAAAAGAAGTATTATCAATTTGATTTTGTATACTATTTACGTATTCAGAAATATACTTACCACCATTACCATAATATTTATTATTGAATTCATTTAACAACGTCTGGAAATCTAAATTTGGATTCCAAAGTAGCTTTGCCATAATATAACTTCTAAGTTCAAATAGCTCACTATCATTATTTGAATGTTGTTCAAAAATCCATTTAGCATTATTATCAACAAACAAATTTATATTTGGTTTTATAGTTCCCCAATTAGGAAAAGGTGCCAAAAAATTTGTAAACTGAGTTGTATAATCCCAAATTCTAATATTATCCGTTAATTGTGACCAACCTTTCAAATCAGAACTAAAATCTTTACAGCCTAATTCTATTGGAACACTTCTATTACATTCAATAGAGCATAATGTTATTAAAACATTTTCAATAGGCTTAACTTTAGGAGGTTTCCTAGTGTATTGATAAGCTAGTGTAGATATTGTTTTGTTGGGAAATGATTCAGCTACGGCATTAACAAAGTGTATCATAGTTCCAGCTGGACTTCCTTCCTGATTATCAATTTTTGAACACTTATCGCATTGACAATATTGTGTGTTATCATCTTGACTTACAGAAATTACATCTGAATTTGGGGATTTATTAAAAAAAGAGTTTACACTGTCCTTAACAATTTTTAAAACGTCAGTATTTGTCAAACATAGTTGAGTTGGTAATCTTTTGCCATTTCTTAAAGCATAGTATTCCGGATTTTTATCGTAAAAAACTTCGTAGGGAAGAAAACGATGAAAAGTATGAACTCTAGCAGATGGTACATATCTTGGAAAAGCTTCATTAGTAACTTTTAGTTTATCTGCAAAAACCGAATCTTTATAAAATAGTTTTGAATGAACTGTTCTTGTCAAAACAGGAGGCTCAAAATAATATGAATAGTTTTTTGGGAAATTTATTGATTTTAAATCTTCATAGTAGGTAAAATCAGTTGACAACCAATTGACATTCAAAAATTTTTCTATGAAATCATATGTAGCATAATATAAATTTCTCTTATTATTAGCCGAAATTGTAATTAAAGAATCTTTATAATCAATAGAAATAAAATCTTTATTTAAATCAGTTTTTTCAACTAAAATTATTGATCTTTTTTTCTGCTTATCCGATATCTCTAAACTTATTCCTACAGATTTGTTTAAATAAACATTTAATGTATCTGCAACATCGGAATAATCTGAAATGATATTATACTTGGAGAGAGTTGGAATATCAATCGATACTTTATTTTCGGAACACGAAAAAAAAAGGAGTGAAATTATAAAATATAGTTTTTTCATATCAAACTATAAGTTAAGAAAACTATTTAAATATTAAATCTAGATTATTCTAGAAAGTAACATTTTTTGAAGATATAGTATTATCTCTTTTGTATTCAACCTTAACTAAATCACCACTTTTTAATTTAGACAGAGCTTTCATATAAGACATCATGTCTTCTATTTTAGATTCACCTAATTTAGTAATAATATCACCTTTTATAAATCCTGCTTTTTCTGCAGGTCTTCCAGATGAAACTCCATCAATTCTCATTCCTTTACCATCATACAAATAATCAGGAATAACACCCAGCGACACTTTAAATCTCGGAGATTCTTGACTTTCATTTTTAGTTTTTCTAAATGGCAACTTTCCATTATCATCGAGATCTGAAATTATAGAAAATATATAGTTTGAGATCAAATCCAAACCTTCATAATTAATCAAATCACTGTCATCACTAGGCTTATGATAATTCTCATGCTGTCCAGTAAAAAAATGTAAGACAGGAATATCTTGTAAATAAAATGATGTGTGATCAGATGGTCCAACTCCAGACTCATTTTCAATTATTTTAAAAACTTCATTATTAGATTTAATAGTTTGTTTAAATATAGGAGAAGTTCCAAGTCCATAAACTGCAAGAGATTTTTCTTCATTCAATCTTCCTACCATATCCATATTTATCATATAATTAATTGATGAAATATCAACAGTTGGATTTTTAACAAAGAAATTTGAACCCAAAAGACCCATTTCTTCACCTGAAAAAGCAATAAATAAATAATTATTATTCTTATTTACATCAACTAGTTTTCCAGCCAAATCCAGCATTAGTGAAACACCACTTGCATTATCATCTGCACCATTATGAATCTTAGTTTCACTTCCTCTATACAAAGATCCTTGATCTCCAAAACCTAGATGATCATAATGTGCACCAATGACAACTGTATTTAATGAACCATTATCCAAAAAACCTATTACGTTATTTCCTGTAATACCATTATTTTTTAAAGAATCATTAAACTTTATTTCTTCATGTGGATGAGATTTTGGTTTAAATGAAAAAGGATGTAAATAACTATCTATCCCTTTGGCTTCAATATTTAAGTCCTGAAATCTCTCAGAAATATATTTTGCTGCAATTCTCTCTCCTTCACTTCCAGTGGCTCGTCCTTCTAAATCATCAGACGATAAAAAAGTTAAATCTGATTTAATTTGATTAGAATATTTAGAAGTTGATGTACAGGAAATTGAAAAAATTAATAAGAAAATGATAGAAGTCAACTGGTTTCTCATAATTTGTATATTTTTGCGCAAATTACAACTTTAAAACATGAAACAATTATCTCTAATTATAATTTTATTTGGACTGTTTTCTTGTCAAACAAAAAAAGAAAATTCAAACCCTTTAATTTTTGAAGATGAAGTGAATTTCAAAACTTTAAGACAAGTTACTTTCGGAGGCGATAATGCAGAAGCTTATTGGAGTTTTGATGATAAACAATTAATTTTTCAATCTAACAATAAGAATTGGAACGTTGAGTGTGATCAAATGTTTTTAATGAATGCTGATCAAACATTTAAAAATAATGATCCTAAGATGGTAAGTACTGGACTTGGAAGAACTACATGTTCTTATTTTCTTCCTGACAATGAACACATCCTTTATGCCTCTACTCACGAAGACAATGAAAAGTGTCCAGAGGTTCCTTTAAGAAAAGAAGGTAAATATGTTTGGCCTATATATGACTCATTTGATATTTATGTTTCTGATTTAAATGGAGAAATCAAAAACAAACTAACTGATCAAGTCGGGTATGATGCAGAAGCAACTGTTTCTCCAGTGGGCGATAAAATAGTTTTCACATCTACTAGAAATGGGGATTTAGATTTATACACAATGAACATTGATGGAACAGACGTCAAACAAATAACATTTGATTTAGGTTATGATGGTGGAGCATTCTTCTCGCCAGATGGTTCAAAATTAATTTTCAGATCCTCAAGACCAAAAACTGAAAAAGAAATTGAAGAGTATAAAGGTTTACTTAAACAAGGATTAGTACAACCTACTAATATGGAACTATACATATGTAATTCTGATGGAAGTGAACTTCGTCAATTAACAGATCTTGGTAATGCAAATTGGAGTCCTGTATTCCATCCTTCTGGAGAAAAAATTCTATTTTCATCAAATTTTGAAGCAGAAAGAGGATTTCCTTTCAATCTTTATATGATTGACATTGATGGTAAAAACTTAAAAAGAATTACACATAGTGAAACTTTTGATGCATTTCCTGTTTTCTCTAGAAACGGAAAGAAATTAGCTTTTTCATCAAATAGAAATAATAACGGAACTAGAGACACAAATCTTTTTATAGCTGAGTGGCAAGATTAAATTAATTACTTTTTTTGAAAATTAGTTTAAAATTAATTTTTGCTAAGTCGTCCATTTTTACAAGCATTAATGATGGTAATTTGATCTCGAAATCTGTCAAAATAATCGAAAAATCCCCTTCAATTGTCAAATTGTCAATTCCTTTAATATAAGATGCGTTAACGATCTTATTAATTTTTTTACCATGAAAATCTAACTCTCCGTTCAATTCAATTGAATCTGAAGAAATTAAAATATCATCAGAAAAGAACTTTACATTAGGAAAATTTAATGCATTCAAAACTCTGATCGCATTAGAATCTCTATTGCTAATTCCACTGTCAAAATCAGCTATATTAGCTGATATAGCAATCTTGCTTTTAAATTCTTCTAAAAAAACTCCTTTTACATCATTATTGATTCCTGACCATGCATGAAGAAGATGCTTAGCGTTATACTCGATAACAGACTCTTTACTATCTAACATCCATTTATTTTCATTTTGAGCAGATAAATTAGAAATGGAAATAAATATTAAAAAGAATATAGATTTGTACATAATTAAAATTTAATAACTAAAACAGCGGTTGCATAGCTAGCGAATGCGGTGTAAGCTGCAGCTTTGTGATTACTTTTATTTTTATCTTTATAATAATTTGTAGCTACCATTGCTGAAAAATGAAGAGTGGCTAGCATCTTGTGGGCTTTGATTGAATTCAGACCCTTGACCTTTTTATTTATTAAAGGAGGAGGTGAGAACAATGATAATCCTGCTCCGGTAAAATATCCAATATTCACAATTTTACCCATTGTTTTATGAGTATTATAAAGATCATCTTGACCATTGTATAGCTTTCCGCCGATAATTCCTTGTGCAACCATTGAAGCTAATGTAAGATATCCTATAGCTTGATGAGCGGTCAGCATTGTTTTTCTAATTTTAAGCTCTTTTTCTCTATTTTCAATATTTAGTGGAGAAATTCCTGTTTTTCTAAGTAACCCATTTTTACCCCAAAGTAGACTTTGAGTAAAAATAATTCTTTCAGGAAGTAGTTCAATTTGCTCCTTCTCCTGTTCAATCATATTAAATAAATCCTCTTTTTCTTGAGAAAATGAAAAAGAACAAAAAATAAAAAAAAATAAAAAAAAATAATTATTTATCATATTACAATATTATATAGTCCATGCTCTGCCATTAGTGACTTCTTTTAAATCAACACAGCCTTTTTGTTCTCCAGGAATTGGACTAAACGCTAATACATTTTCTCCAATATATTGATTTGTTTTAAATGCTGTTATCACAAGTTTTCTAAATGAGTTTAAAAATAAATAAGATAAAGAATCATTGGATATCATAAAATCATTAGTCCAAATATCATGCTTGGATTTATTATCCACTAAATAATAATCTAATAAATTAGTTATTGAGTTTAAATCAATTCTATTTAAATTTAATTTTTCCGAATCTTTTAAGTATTCTGATTTAAAAATATTGAATGAATCTTTGAATACTTTTTGCTCCTGTGAGCTTAAAACTTTACTAATGTAAATATCTGTAAATTTAATTAAATCCAGCTCCTTAGCTCCAGGGATTTCCTGAGAACTTGGAATTAATAAATCTGATAATTCAATTAAAAAATTAATTTCATTTTCCTTAAAAAATATTGGATTCCAGTCTAAATCACTTTGGCATGATTGAAATAAACTAACAGTTACTGGAGTTACTGCTAATGTACCTATCCCTAAACCAACTTTTTTTAATAAATCTCTTCTATTCATTTTACAGTTTATTGTTTTTAAGTTCTTTAACAGCGTAATCAACAGCTCTAGCAGTTAATGCCATATAAGTTAATGAAGGGTTAACATTACCAGATGAAGCCATAGAGGAACCGTCTGTAATAAATACATTTTTAACAGAATGAATTTGATTAAAACCATTTAAAACTGATGATTTTGGATCTCTTCCCATTCTAGCTGTACCCATTTCATGAATACCTAATCCTAAACCATATGAACTTTCGTATGGTTTTACATTTTTAAAGCCAGCATTATCCAACATTTCCATAGCTTTTAATTGCATATCTTTTCTCATGTTTAATTCATTCTCTCTAAGCTTTGCATCAAAAGTGACTGTAGGAAGCCCCCATTTATCTGTATTATCATAATTTAAATACATTTTATTTTCATGGTATGGTAAAACTTCCCCAAAACCATTTAAACCCATTTTCCATTTTCCTGGTTTTATGACAGCTTGTTTTAGTTTTTCACCATAGGATGCCTCTTTAACAAGTTCAGTCCAATCTGTTCTACTTGCTCCTCCTTGATAGCCGTAGCCTCTGAGAAAATCTTTACTATTAGTTTTTCCACCAATATTTTGAAATCTTGGAATATAAATACCATTTGGTCTTCTTCCTGTATAATATTTATCCTCAAAACCTTCATAAGTTGCATCTGCTCCAATTTGAAAATGATGGTCCATAATATTATGTCCAAGCTCACCAGAATCATTCCCAAGTCCATTTGGAAATCTACTAGATTTAGATTGCATTAAAATAGAAGTAGTAGGAACAGTTGAAGCACACATGAAAATAATTTTAGATTTAAATTCATAAGTCAACTTAGTCTCTGAATCAATGATTTTTACGCCAGTTGCCTTTTTCTTATGTTCATCATAAATTATTTCATAGACTACCGAATTTGGTCTTAATGTCATGTTCCCAGTATCTGCTGCTGCAGGTAATGTTGATGAATTACTGCTAAAATAAGCTCCATATGGGCATCCTCTTCTACACCTGTTTCTAAATTGACAACTTGATCTACCAAGTCCAGGTTTAGAACCTTCAGTTATGTGTGCAACCCTTCCGATAGTCATATGTCTATTGGAATATCTTTTTGAAATTGACTTTTGCAAAACTTTTTCAACACAATTTAATTCCATTGGTTTGAGAAGCTTTTGATCTGGAAACTGATTTAAGTTTAAATTTTCGCCACTAACTCCAATATAATTTTCTACATAGTCATACCATGGTGCTAAATCATTATACCTGATTGGCCAATCAACTCCATATCCATCATTTTTATTAGCTACAAAATCATAAGGAGTTAACCTGTAACTTTGTCTTGCCCAAAGCAATGACCTTCCTCCAACATGATATCCTCGAATCCAGTCAAATCTTTTTTTCTCATTATAAGGATGTTCAATATCATCAACAAAAAAATCTTTTGTTGATTCTGTGTTTACATATCCTGTTCTACTTTGTTTAGGTTGTCTTTTTTTAATTTCTTGAGTAATAACATCTCCAGCTGGAAATTCCCAATCTTCATTGTTCGCTGTTTTATAATCTTCAACATGCTTAATCATTCTTCCTCTTTCCAAAACAAGAGTTTTTAATCCTTTTTCGCAAAGTTCCTTAGCAGCCCATCCTCCACTTATTCCAGTACCAATAACAATTGCATCAAAGTTTGTTTCCATTTACAAAATATTTTTTAAGTCCTTATTTATAATTTTTAAAATAAGATAAATGTGATTATATAATTCAAAATTGTTCTCCGTATGACCAACCTTTTCTAACGGGTGGCTTTAAAAAAGCATCAACGTCTTCTCTATTAGTGATTTTCATTTTATCTGCGTTGTATTCTAAATCTGCGTTAAATCGTTGAGCTAAACAACCTAATAAAGCCATTTCGGTTAGACCAGCACTATATTCAAAATTAGAAAGAGGTAATGTATCGTTTTTGATAGCATTAACCCATTCTTCAACTGGCGTCTCATCTTTAATTCTAGGAATTGTTTTTTCTGGAGCATTTTTATTAAAATCGGCCCAATCAGAATCAGACATTAGTAGACGAGGATTGTTAGGTCTTCCACCTGTTATTAATGTATTTTTATCTCCTACCATTATCATACCTTGTCTATTGTAAGGTTTCATTTTATCAATACCCAAATCATGATATAGTTCAGGTTTTAAACCACCTTCATACCATTTTAAAGTGACTTTAGGTCTATTTTGGTTTTTTGCAAAATTATAGGTTACTACAGATTTTTCAGAAACAAAATTATGTTTAGTCATGGGGTTAGTTACATTTGCATTAATACTTTTTGGCATACCCAAATTCAATGACCAATAAGGACCGTCAAGTGTATGACATGACCAATCACCTAACTGTCCATTCCCAAAATCATAAAACCCTCTCCAAGATTTTGGAGCATATGCAGTATTAAAATCCCTATATTTTGAAGGACCTAACCATAAATCCCAATCTAAATAATCAGGAATAGGATGTTTAGGCGGAGGAAAACTTTCTGGTTTAGTCCAATAATTCCCTGGCTTAAAATTAAAAGCACCAATCCATGCGTGGACTTCCTTAACTTCACCCAATACTCCAGCTTCATACCATTCTTTAATCAATCTAATTCCATTTGTAGTATGGCCTTGATTTCCCATTTGAGAAACAATTTTATAATATTTTGCCGCTTTTTTTAAGGCTCTTAATTCCCATACATTGTGAGCTAATGGCTTTTCAACATAAACATGTTTCCCAAGTTCCATTGCTGCCATTGTAGCTGCAAAATGTGTATGATCAGGTGTACTTATTATAACTGCATCAATTTCCTTATGCATCTTGTCAAACATCACTCTAAAATCTTTAAATTTTCTAACATTAGGATGAATTTTATAGCCGTCCTTCGCTCTATTATCATCAACATCGCACATAGCAACTATGTTTTCTTGTGGAACCCTGCTCCAATTTGCTCTTCCTCTTCCACCTACACCAATAACAGCAATATTTAATCTATTATTTGCCGAAAAACCATATAAATTGGGTAAAATGAGTATCCCTGAGGACAGTGCAGATGAACGTTTTATAAACGATCTTCTAGATGTTTTTTTCATTATCTAATTTTTAACAATTGGTAATGTTATACTTGAAGGATATTTTTTTGAATGATGAATAGTG